>CAYWSE010000017.1:63156-63447 GCA_964461025.1 uncultured Sphaerobacteraceae bacterium
CTCGCCGAACGCCACGGCCTTACCGGCGATGACATGCATCAGCGGGCCACCTTGAAAGCCTGGAAAGACCGATTTGTCGATCGCTTTGCCGAATTCTTCCGAGGTCATGATCATGCCGCCGCGCGGTCCACGCAGCGTCTTGTGGGTGGTCGTAGTCGTCACGTGCGCATGACCGATCGATGTCGGGATCAGCCCCTTGGCGATCAGGCCGGCCGGATGGGCGATGTCGGCAAAGATATACGCCCCGACTTCATCAGCGATCTCGCGGAATCTGGCGTAGTCGATCGCCCG
>CAYWSE010000018.1:0-63367 GCA_964461025.1 uncultured Sphaerobacteraceae bacterium
GCCCAGTGCCCAGTGCCCAGTGCCCAGTGCCCAGTGCCCAGTGCCCAGTGCCCGGAGTATCATTGTGCTTCGCAGCGTCAATGGCGACGAATCACCTGCTCGGGGCGATCTGCGCCCGACAAGGAGCAACGACCGTGACCGACACTCTCACCCAGCCCATGGAATCCACTCAGGGCGTCTTTCCTGATGCCAGGGGCAGATTTGGGAGATTTGGCGGTCAGTACGCTCCGGAAACGTTGATGCCCGCGCTGGAGGAGCTCGAGCAGGCCTGGATCGACGCTCAGGCCGATCCCGCTTTTCACCACGAGATCGCCCGGCTGGCCGCCGAGTATGTCGGCCGTCCGACGCCACTCTACGAAGCCGAGCGGTTGAGCGAGCAGGTAGGCGGCGCGCGCATTTTTCTAAAGCGCGAAGATCTGGCGCACACCGGCGCTCACAAGATCAACAACGCGATCGGCCAGGCGTTACTGACTAAGCGCATGGGCAAGAAGCGGATCATCGCCGAGACCGGGGCCGGTCAGCATGGCGTCGCTTCGGCAACGGTCTGTGCGCTCCTCGGACTCGATTGCATCGTCTACATGGGCGATATCGACATCGAGCGGCAGAAACCCAATGTCTTTCGGATGAAGCTGCTGGGAGCCGAGGTCCGACCGGTGACGAGCGGCTCGCGCACCCTCAAGGACGCCATCAACGAAGCGATTCGCGACTGGGTGACGAATGTCGAGTCGACCTTCTATCTCTTCGGCACCGCGGCGGGAATGCATCCATACCCGCTGATCGTCCGGGAACTGCAGGCGGTCATCGGCAGGGAGGCGCGTCAACAGATGCAGGAGCGGCTCGGCAAGTTGCCGACCGCCGTTCTGGCGCCGGTTGGCGGCGGTTCGAACGCGATCGGCATCTTTCATCCCTTCGCCGGTGACGCCAGCGTCCAGCTGATTGGCATCGAGGCGGGTGGTCTGGGCATCGAGCCGGGCAGTCACGCCGCGACGATCTACGCCGGACGAGAGGGGATTCTGCACGGTTCACGATCGATTGTGCTCCAGGACGACGACGGACAGGTTATCGAAACGCACTCGATTTCGGCCGGGCTCGACTATCCGGGCGTCGGTCCCGAGCATGCCTGGCTGCACGATACCGGACGCGCTTCATACGTGCCGATCACCGATGCCGAAGCGCTGGGCGGGTTTATGGCGCTCTGTCGCACGGAGGGGATCATACCGGCGCTCGAATCGGCTCATGCCGTCGCCTATGCGATGCAGTGGGCAGCGGGCCGAAGCAAAGACGACATCGTGCTCGTCAATCTCTCCGGGCGTGGCGACAAGGATCTGGAAACTGTGGCGCGCGAACTTGGAGTGACGCTGTGACGGCAACCGACATCCCGACGAGTACGATCGCCGCGGCATTCGAGGCGAGCAAGGCGGAAAACCGCGCCGCCCTGATGCCGTTTCTGACCGCCGGCTATCCCACGCTCGAGCGATCGGCCGAGATTCTGGACGCCATCGTCGAGGCGGGAGCCGATCTCGTGGAGATCGGCATTCCTTTTTCCGATCCGCTTGCCGACGGAGCGACTGTTCAGCACACCAGTCAAGTGGCGCTCGAGCAGGGGGTTACGTTACAGGATGCCTTCGATTTGGTGAGGGCGTTCCGGGCGCGGGGTGGATCGACTCCGATCGTCTTCATGGGGTATACGAACCCATTTTTCCAATATGGATTGGAGCGGCTCGGGGCCGAAGCGGCCGCAGCCGGGGTTGATGGCTTCATCATCCCGGACTTGCCATTGGAAGAATCGGAAGAGTTCGCAGGCCCGTTGCGCGCGTATGGTCGCGACCTGATCTTTCTCGTCGCCCCAACCAGCACCGACGAGCGTTTGGCCGGCGTCGCGAAGCAGGCGAGCGGATTCATCTATTGCGTTTCACTCGTCGGCGTCACCGGCGCGCGCACGAAGCTGTGGGATGGACTTGGCGCATACATCGAGCGAGTCCGCGGCTTCACCAATCTACCGCTGGTGATCGGCTTCGGGATTTCGACTCCAGATCACGTGGCGGAGGCCGCTTCCCTTGCCGATGGAGTTATCGTCGCCAGCGCGATGCTCAATCTGGTCGGCGCAGCTCCAGAAGCTGAGCAGGTGGAAACGGCGCGAAGCTTCATTGCAGAGCTGAAAAAGGCGACGGCACGCAATTCCTGAGTAGTTGGTATCGAGAGAAGACGTGGGAGTCAATCGCAGATGGGCACGACCTGCCGGGGGATTCGGGGCGCGACAACAGCAGCGGCAAACACCGCCGAGGACATCCTCGAAGCGACGTTGGAAATGATGCAGGCGCTGATTGCCCTGAACGATCTCGATACGAACGACGTGGCGAGTGCGATTTTTACGACGTCTCCCGATCTCAACGCCACCTTTCCCGCGGTTGCGGCCCGAGAGATCGGCTGGAACGAAGTGCCGCTGATGTGCAGTCACGAGATGGATGTTCCGGCCTCACTGCAGAAAGCCGTTCGCGTACTGGTGCATGTCAATACGACGAAGACGGCATCCGAAATCAAGCATGTCTATCTGAAAAATGCCGGGCAACTGCGACCCGAATGGGCCTACTCTGACGAACAACTGGCGGAAATACTGTCGACTGCGGCGCGCTGACATCGCCCGGGCCGGGCGGCAACAGTTTCGAGGAGCAACATTGTGATCGTCGTTATGCAACCTGGTGTCGAGCGAGCGGACATCGACGCTGTCGTTTTCCGTGTCAAGGAACTGGGGCTCGACGCGCATCTCTCAAAGGGAGAAGAGCGCACGATCATCGGCGTCGTTGGCACAACGCCGTTGCCGCCAACGCTCGACGAAATGCTCGAAGCGTTCTCCGGCGTCGAACAGGTCCTGCGAGTTACCAAGAAGTACAAGCTGACTGGATGGGATTTCCATCCAGAGAAAACGCGGATTCCGGTGCTCGACTTCGAGATCGGCGGTGATGAGATCATCGTCGTGGCCGGACCCTGTTCGGTCGAGAGTGAAGAACAGACCCTGGCAACGGCGCGCGCCGTTCGGGCAGCCGGGGCCAGAATCCTGCGTGGCGGCGCGTACAAACCACGCACTTCACCCTATGAATTTCGTGGTCTGGGCAAGTCCGGCCTGGAGATACTCGCCGCCGCGCGAGCGGAAACCGGTCTGGCGATCATCACCGAGGTCATGACGCCCGCTGATGTCCAGCAGGTCTACGACTACACCGACATCTTTCAAATCGGCGCCCGCAACTGCCAGAACTACTTCTTGCTGGAGGAGGTCGGCCGGGCCGGAAAGCCGGTGATGCTGAAGCGCGGCATGAGCATGTTAATCGAGGAGTGGCTTCTAGCCGCCGAGTACGTACTCGCCCAGAACAACCCCCATGTCATCTTCTGTGAGCGGGGCATCCGGACGTTCGAAACGCAGACCCGCAACACCTTCGATATTGCCGCCGTACCGGTCGTTCAGAAGCTCTCGCATCTGCCGATCTTCGTCGATCCGAGTCATGCGGCGGGCAAACGGCCGTTTGTTGCCCCGCTCTCCCTGGCCGGCGTGGCCGCAGGGGCCGATGGTCTGATGATCGAAGTACACCCCAATCCCGATCAAGCGCTTTCCGACGGCAATCAGTCGCTCAATTTCGCGGAGTTCGATGAGCTCATGCCGCAATTGCAGCGAGTCGCCTCGGCGGTCGGGCGAACAGTCGCGCCGGCGGCAGTCGCGATCTAGGACAACGATTTCGCGGGGCGCGTATGTCCAGCAACCTCGATCGCGAGAACACCTGGCTCGACGCAGCCCGGCAGACATGGTCGGAGCGCGCTGAAGCCTGGGACGCAATGTCGGCAGCGAACGCCGGGACTCAGGATCGCGGGGCCGAGCTCGAGCGGTGGATGCGTTCGCTCAACCTCTCTCCCGGATCGCGCCTGCTGGACGCTGGTTGCGGCAGCGGCCACTTCGCCATCGCGTTCGCGCAACGTGAGTGCGAGGTCACCGGAATCGATCTTTCCCCGGCGATGATCGAGCGCGCCCGGGCGAACGCAGCGTCAGCTGGCGTCGACATCGAGTTGGTCACGGCGCCGCTCGCTCCGCTCACGCTTTCAGATGACGCATACGACGCGATTTTCTGCCGGATGGCGCTTCACCTTACTCCAACCCCCATTGCCGTTCTGGGCGAATTCAGGCGCGTGCTGCGTGATGACGGGCGCCTCTATGCAAGTGTGCCCGGAGCGCTCTCGCCGATCTATGCTGCTAGTTGGCGCCGACATCTCGATGACGAGGTCCGCCCGGTCAATGACATGACCCCCTGGGAGCTGGAATCACTGCTTCGCGAGACCGGCTGGACGATTCGCGAGTCATGGGGCGATTGGTCAGGTCAGGGAGATGACGAGCGAGGCAACGCAGGCAGCATCGCCCAGGAGAGTGGTTCGATGCTGCTGCAGCAGGCCACAGCGACCTCCTGGGGATTCATCGCAAACTGATACAACCGCCGGAAACAGAAACGAGCGGAGAGAACCACCCCTCCCCGCTCGTCTCGTCTGTCGTTCAACTGGCTATACCAGCTGCATACGTCGCGTTAACTCAACCGAGTGGCTCCATACCAGCGCGTCGCATAGTAGCTGGAGCTGAGGTCGCTGATCATCACGCCCGTCGATGGATTCGAGGCGTGAATGAACTGATTGTTGCCAATGTAGATGCCGCCATGCGAAAGCCCGGCCTGGTAGGTGTTCTGGAAGAAGACCAGGTCGCCTGGCTGCAGTGAGTTGCGGCCGACTGCGGCGCCTGCAGAAATCTGCGTCGTCAGCACACGTCCGATGCTCTTGCCAGTCGAGTTCGTGACGACCCAATAGATGAAGCCTGAGCAGTCGAATGCCGACGGTCCCGCCGCCGCCCAGACGTACGGGTAGCCGATATAGCGCATCGCGTAGTTCACGATCGCGTTGCCAGATGTTGACCCAGATTGCGTACCACCTGGACTCGTGCCCGGCGACGCGGCGGACCCGCCCCGCTCGGAGAGTGCCTGGGTCGTCTTGGTCAGATAGTCCCCATGCATGAAGCCCTTGAGGCCGTCCCAGTCAACCGGATAGAACCCGCTGGATGCCGCACCGGTGATCTTGACAACGGTGCCTGCTGGCGCCACAGCCGCAACACCGGCGGAGTAGCTGGCCGAGTAGCGAAGGTTCAGACTGGAGAGGACGCGAGCGTGGTCACCGTTCGCCAGTGCGGTCGTGGTCGAGCCGGTGGAACCGGGGTTGGTGGTAGAGCCGCTTGCTGAACCGGTCGAGCCGGTAGAACCCGTCGAAGACGTCACATAGTCCTTGTGGACAAAACCATTTGTGCCGTTGTAGCTGACGGCGATCCATTCGCCGGTGCTGCCACTGCGAACCGTCACCGAAGAACCTTCGCCGACGATCAACAGGACGGAACCGTTGTAGCTCGCCGATGACCGCATGCGAAGTCCGCCGCCACCAGTGCCGCTGATCTTCAGCGCGGCTCCAGACACGTAGCTGCTGGAGGCCGAACCGGTTGAACCGCTGTCCGTCGTGGTCCCGCTCCCTGACGTGCTTGCCGTGAGGTATTGAGAGGCCGCGAATCCGTTCTTTCCACCACAAACAACGGCCTGCCACCCCGTAGTGGAACCACTTCGCAGTGTGACGCTGGAATTGTTGGCGAGAACGATGATCACCGAACCGCTCATGCTTGCGCTGCTTCGGCAATTGAGCCCACCTGTGCTCTTCACGGTCGCGGTGCCAACGGCCGCGGCCTGGACGCCGCTTTGCGTCACGTCGGCCGAAACCGTCCCAGTGGTCGTCAAATAGAGCTTGGCGATAAAGCCGTTCTGCCCAGAACAGGTCACTGGCTGCCAGTCGCCCTGCGCATCGCCGCGGGTGGTCACGCTGGTGCCTTCGGATAGAACGGTGATTGTTGCGGCGGAGTAGCTCGCGGCATTGCGGCAGCGCACTCCGTCACCATTCGTGCCGGAAACGACCGCCGTGGCGATCGGACCACCGACAGCTGCGTCAGCGGCGACGACTTCGACATTCGCGCTTACGGTTGCCGAGACGTCACTGTTAACCGTGGCGGACAGGAACGAGGAAAAGACGAACCCGGTCGTGCCGCCACAGAACACCGGCTGCCACTCGCCTTGTGCGTCGCCGTTCAACTCGACCGACGTTCCTTCGGGCAGAACGGTCACCACATTGCCGTCGTACCCGGCCCGGGCACGGCAGCGAACACCGTCGCCATTCGTGCCGGAAACGGTTAGCTTGCCGGTGACAGGGCCCGCCGGAGCAGGGCCGACTTCGGCATCAGTGATTGCATCGTCAGTGGCGTCATCAGCCGGAGCCTCTGGATCTGCCGGTTCAGTTGAGTCCGTCGCGGGAGCGTCTATTGCAGCCGGTTCTTCGGCGACCGGCTCGACTGTCGCCGCAGCCGCTGGATCCTGGTAACTGACGAACTGTCCCGAAATGTAGCCGCCACTGCCTGCACAGTTGATCGGTTGCCAGCCATCGACCGGCACACCGGTCAGCTCGATGATCGAGCCCTCGGGAACAACGGTGACAACTGGCGATGTCGCGCTGGCCCCGGTGCGGCAGCGAACGCCATCACCGTTGGTGCCGCCGACATATGCGATCCCGATAACGACTCCGGAGGACGGGGCGGAAGTCTCCGCCTGAGTCTCGGCGGGTGCTTCGTCCTCGGCCGCTGCAACGGTCTCGAGTGAAACCCCGGAATCAAGAGCAAGATAATCGGCCACGATGTAGCCGGTAATCTCTCCAACCTCGACCTGGTACCAGTAGTTGCCCGCGCTGTCGGTGAAAGGTCCGTCAAGAACCGTCACCCACGTGCCCTCGCTGTGATTGGCGAGAACAGTCGCTTCGTATCCGATTTCACTTCTGAGTCGAACCTGATCCCCGTTTGCGTAGGCAATGACAGCTTGGCCGCCAATTACCAGATTTGTATCCGCCGACGTGGCGGCTGGAATCAGGGATGTTGCGCAAAGGACGCCGATTAGCGCGAGGATCAACGCCCTGCGTGCTCGGTATGATGTGCCAGCCAAAGTCTTCCCTCCGTAATGACCAAGCAGCTGAGCAGCCCCTCAGCTGTCCCGCAGGCGGCGGGATGTTTTCTGCCTGCGTGTCCTCCTGTGACCCGAACCCCCGGTAAGCGTCTTTGCAGCGCCGGCGATTTCTAGAACCCGGTCGCCAGCCACGACGACCGTACATTGCCCGAACACAACCCCTGCCAGGGGATTGACATTCTGGACCCATGCCACCTGGGCAAGTCAAAACCCGCGCACTCATCGGCTTCGTCGCCGACAGATTTGCAGGATGTGACGAACGTAACAGACCGTGACTTGAGTGTCAACCCACATTGCCCGCTAAGCACTGCCAGGTTTTTCCACTATCTCCAGTCTTCCTGTGCATGGCCTTCATGGCCGCTGCAAGAGCCACGATCGCGAGCATTGTGAGCGCCGTGACTTCCAGTCCGAGCACCTCGGCTTCAGCATCATAGCGAAATTCGACCACATGCGCACCGGCCGGAAGCGCCACCGAACGAATGAGCCCGAACGCCGCGTTCACTTCCACGGGTACGCCATCGATTGTGGCTTTCCAGGCGGGATAGTCCACTTCGCTCAACAGCAGGATGCCATCGCTCGCGGATTCTGTACGCAGCATGATGTACTCAGGCTCGTACCGCTGAATCGTCACGCTCTCGGTCGATGATCCGTCGGCCTGCAAACGGGGCAGCGTTCCCTCGATTGTCGCTGTCTTGCGAGGGTCGATATGGCCATCAGCGACCATCGCGGCGCCTTCCATCCCGGACGCGACGATAGCGCTATGAACGATCCAGGCCCGGGGCAGCGCATCCGGTCTTGCCAGGATTCGGGCGAATCCATCGTCGAAAACCGTCACATATGTCCGCGTCAACTCGATGAGCAGACCGTTGCCCTCGATCGTCGCCTCAGACGGAACGACAATGTAGCGCGCATTGAGCACATCGAGTAACGGGGAGTTCAGACCAGCCGGCAGGACGTTTTCATCGTGATAGTCCTGCGGGCCGCCATTGAGAATCGCCATATATTCCACATAGGACTGAAGCTGGACGGGGTTGTATCCCTGCACGTCATGGAGACCGTGCAACGTCGCCCGGTTGTTCACGACAATGGAGCGCGAACGCTCGTTGCCGAACTGATAACGGTAATAGACCGGCCATCCGGCGGACATTTGCTGCAGACGTGGGTCAAATCCGAAGAACCGGAACGTTTCCTTCTTCTGCTGGCCAATCAGGAACTGACCGGCGTTCGAGGGCGCAAGATAGGTTTCGAGATCGACATCGAAGTAGCCGCCATAGGGACCGGTCCGCACCATGCCGGCGTTCGCCACCGAGAGCTCGATCGTTACCAGTACGGTGAGCGCGACTGCTGCCCAGTAAGCCTGACGGGTCCGCGACCCAAAAGCGACTATCAGCGCCGCGAGCACCGTCAGGGCCACGCCGGCATAGACCATGAACGGGATCGCATCGCCGGATCGCGAAACGTATACCGCGAAGATCGCAATGACCGCGATTGGCACGGCCACGACCATCAGCATGCGGCGACGTGCCCCGAGCCAGCTCGGAAGCGCATCGACCGCCGCCCCGGCCAGCAGCGCGATGGCAATGAATCCCGACATGGCGATACGTTCCGGCCAATGGCGGTGCAATTCCTCGAATCTGGGCAGCAGGGTGTAGAAGAGGCTATGCAGCGGCGTCTGCGCGGAAGCCGAAAGCACGAATCCCGTCAGCAGCACGAAAGTGAAAAAGGGCGTCGCCAGCCGGCCTCTGGCCAGAATGAGCGCAATGAGCGCCAACGTGAGCACGATGCTTCCCATGTAATAGGGATCGGTCGTCACTTCCATGAAGAACGTGTCTCCCGCCTGCCAGCCGCCGCTCACAGCCGCAGTAACGTGATCGTTCTGATACCGGCCGCCAGCCACGTTGGAGAGCTCATTGAATTCGAGTCGGGGGATCACGCCGGCGGCAGAGAGTCCCGCCGCCATAACCGCAATGCCGCATCCGACGATCGCGACTTCGGCGATTCTTCGCCGGTACGGTCGCAGCTTACCGGGTGGATCGATCACGCCGCGATAGACAACATACGCCCCGCCCAGCAACGCGACGTAGTAACTGCCCTGACCTATCCATGAGGCCACAACCTGGCTCAGGGCGAAAGCGGTGAGGGCCATCCATCGCAGGCGAGACTCCCAGCGCTCTCGCCGCATCGTCATTTCGATACCGAGGAGAACGACGGGAACCCAGGTGATCACCTGCAGCTGGGCGGGGCAGCAAATCGACCGCGAGAACACTGGACCGGACAGCTCGTAGGCAATTCCAGACGTTAGGGCGCCCAGTCGCCCAATACCAATTGCCCGGGCCAGCGCAAAGGCGCCAAACCCGGCGAGAAGGAGATGGAAGACGAGATAGACCGCTACTGCCGTCGAGAGCGGCAAGAGGGTGAACACTACCATGGCCGGAACGTAGGTCCAGCCCGATTGAGGATCGGCGGCGAAGGGGGCGCCCGAGAACTGCGATGGATTCCAGGCCGGTATTTCAAGGTCGCGCAGTCTCTGGCCCAGATAGTCGTACCAGGGATAGAACTGCGTTGCGGAGTCCTGCCCAATCAGTGTGCCGTTGCCGAGAATGCGCCAGATCGCCACGAAACTGACCAGCGTCAGGACCAACAACGAAGCAAGTGTGGCCTGTCGGTCGGTGAGACTCCACCGCCGCTCGGTCGAGGATGCTTCAGGCCGGAATGCCTCGGCGGTCGTCATTCGGTGCTCGCCATTACAAAGGACTGGCTCATCACCAATCCTCCTCGCTGCGCTGTTCGATGCGGTCACCGAGGTAGTCGATTCCAAAAGCCCAGAAGAGCGACAGGAATCCTGAGAGCCCGACGCCGATACCGAACGTCAGGACGCCCTCACTCAGGGCCTGCCAGGCTCGTTGAGCATCGCCAGCGCGAGATGCGGCCACGCAACCAAGCATGGTCAATGCGATTCCCGCCACAAGCGAAAGCACCGCGTTCCTGCGAACTTGCCTGGAGCGAAATACTACCAGCAGACCTGCGACCCGGGCCTTCAACGCTGCACCGGAGACACTTACGACGAGCGCGACGGCGGAAAGGAGATAGCCGAGTCCAGGGCGGTTCAGTGCCCCATCACCGACTCGCAACCACGCGCCCAGCGCCGCGAGAATGAATGCGAGAACGAGCAGACCGGCTGCCAGTCGCGATAGTTGGACCGGACCCAACCGGCGAAGAGATCGTCGCATGGCGGTCAGCCTACCACTGACCACGCTCGTCTGATCTCAGTGATGGCTGGCTAGCGGTCGGCAGGGCGGGCCGGCGCCTGACCTGGCACGGCAGGACCGGCAGGTTCCTCACCACGACGCATTCCCGAGAATCGATCGAGCTCCTGCTGCGCCTGTTCGAGGCGCAACCGGACGCGCTGCTCGTGCAACTGCCAGAGGTCGCGACGAATGGTCTCGTCTGCGAGCTTGAGTCCTTCAAGCGCGTTCGCCAGCCCGCTTATCCGCGCGCCGAGCTCGCGGTACTGGTCGATTGCATCGTCGAGCCGCTCATTGAAACGCTCCACCCGTTGATCCTGCGACTGTCTCACTTCAGCAATCTGACCATCGGCAAACTGACGGACGTCATCGATTCGGTCTACCAGCGAATCGTGCCGCTCCAGCGCCTGTTGATTGAACTTCGCCGATTCCTGTTTGAGATCTGCGTCCGCTTTGCGCAAATCGTCGAGCGCTGGGTCGATATGGACGATCGACCGGCGAGTTTCGTCGATCAGGTCGAAGGTGTGACTGATGTCCGCGCGAAGCTCATCAAGCCGGGAATCAACTGATTCGGCAGATTCGGCGACTTCAGAAATCCGGCGCCGGGCCTCCTGATCGACGATTTTGACCGCATCCTCATTGCGCATCTGATCGCGCCGCACCTGCTCCAGATCACCCTTCAAACCCTCGGCTGTGTCACGAACCTGATGAACGGCGACGCCGTTGCGGTCGTTGACCGCCTGGATGTGCTCGATCATCGCTTTCAATTCATCGAAGCGCCTTTGATTCTGGCCCGAGTCGTCGACTCTGCGACGGGAACTCTCGAGCAGCTCATTCACATGGGCCTGCAACGACCGAACAGGGCGAATGGCGTCGTCGAGACGCTGATCCATATCGGCGATCTGCTGGCGCGTGCGGTTTTCGTCGAGTGCCCGAGCCTGGGCTGTCTGCTGGGCTTCTGTGCGGAATTGCTCGAGGATATTGCGATTCTGGGCAACGCCACCCTCGTGGTGACGGATGATTTCCTCAATTCGCACCTGTCGGCTGGCCAGCTCACGCAACGCCTGGCGGAGCTCATCCACCTGACCCTGCAGCGCTCCTTGCCGGGCAATTTCACGTTGACGATCGTCTTCCTGGCGCTGAGTTGACAACCCCGGTGGCACGCGCCCCGGGTCGGTTCGGTTTACGGACACTCGATCAGCCTTTCAGCCGTATGTTGACCGGGGATTGAAGCATGCGGAACGCCCACAGAAACTATACCCCGCCGGGAATCACTCCATCGAGAGCGTGCAGCGTGGATTCGACACTCCGGGCGAGCGCCGATGGATCGTATCCCCCCTCGAGAACGGCAACGATGCGGCCGGCGGCGGTGCTATCGGCCAGGTCGGTGAGGCGCGCAGTCATCGCGGCGAAGCCTTCTTCAGTCAGGCGCATACCTCCGAGAGGATCGGCGACATGCGCATCGTATCCCGCAGAAATCAGAATCAGTTCCGGTTCAAACGCGGTCAATGCTGGCATGAAGAGCTGATCGAACACCTGGACGTACTGTGCGTTGCCCTGACCTGCGAGCAGCGGGACGTTGATCGTGTATCCCTCACCTTTGCCAGACCCACATTCGTCGCGTCCCCCCGTTCCAGGATAGAAGGGGTACTGGTGCACCGAGCAGAACAGCACACGATTGTCATCGTAGAAGACATCCTGTGTGCCGTTGCCGTGATGGACATCCCAATCGACGATCGCAACACGCTCGAGACCCTGGTTGAGAGCGCTGACGGCGGCCGCCGCGATGTTATTGAAGAGGCAGAAGCCCATGCCCTTTTCAGGCGTGGCGTGATGTCCAGGAGGCCGAACGAGGGCAAACCCGCGAGGAGCGAATCCCGACATGGAATTGTCGACCGCGGTCACCGCGGCGCCAGCTGCTTTGAGCGCCGCCTCGTACGACTGAGGCGTGATATAGGTGTCGTGATCGAGCATCGCCCCGCCGCCTGTGGCCAAACGATCGAGTCGCTCGACATACCAGGCGTTGTGCACCGTTTCCAGAATGCTCAGAGGGGCATCGCCAAAGGGGAGTTCCGGCCAGTCTGACTGATTTGGTTCGGAGAACAGTCGCCGGTCGATCGCCGCAATGCGCCGCTGGTTCTCGGGATGAGACGGGTTGTCGTGCGCCGCAAAAAGCGGGGATCGATAGACGGCAGTCCTGGTCTGTTGTAATGGGGATGGAGAGGCGTCGTTCGTCACGAACCGAGTATACGTCCGCCCGATTACTCGTGCCCGGAGTCCCAATCCGTCGTCAGGTCGGTCGAATCTTTGCCATGTTCCGTGCGGTGGCGTGGATTCGAGAAGCGCGATGCACGTTTTTCGGCAGGTTCGGGAGTTCGCGGCAGAAAGCTGGCGGCGCCGGCGTATCCGTAATACAGCGCTCCTACGATGGGCAGGCAGAGAATCAGCAGTCCCCAGATCACCTTATTGTCGCCATGCACAGCGGGTCGCCGGTAGAGATCGCGAAGCGCCAGAAACGCGAGTCCGTAATAGAAGACAGCAAAGAGCAGGATCGCGAAGACAACGAGGACTTGCCGCCAGTCGACCACCAGACGTTGACTTTCCGCCTATGGGGTCGGGGTGGCGATTTGCTCGCCCCAGGCGATGAATCGCACATCCTGACCGGCTCGCCACGGCTGAAATCGCAACATCGTGCCAGTGTGATCGATCGGCAGCTCGATTGCGTACCAGCCGGCTCCCCTCCCCCCTGGCAGATAGTCGCCGGAAAGCTCGGGCAAAGGCGAGGAGAGGATGCGGACATCCTCGACGGCCTCCCCGTCTTCGCCGGCGAGATTCAGCGCATCGACCGGGAAATGCAGGATCGCGCTATCGGTTCTGACCTGCTGTAGCTCGATGTGAAACGCGATCCAGTAAGGGACCACATCGGGCGCAGCCGAGGCAAGTGCGGTCGTCCGGTAATCCTCTGGTGGAAAGAGGCCCACCACGTCGTCCGCGAACCTGACCTCGGTGACGGCGATCGCCCAATCATCGGTAACGACCACTTCGCCAAGACTAGCGGGAGCGGAAGGGCTCATTCCTGCATTGTTTGGCAGGTCGATCAGATCAACCGGGAGGTCGATAGCACTGCCGTCGGTGAGTGCAATGAAACGCTCTGACCATACGCCACCAAGATCGCGACAATTG
Source organism: uncultured Sphaerobacteraceae bacterium (assembly GCA_964461025.1). Lineage (GTDB taxonomy): Bacteria > Chloroflexota > Chloroflexia > Thermomicrobiales > UBA6265 > JAHBVL01. The sequence goes on from CAYWSE010000018.1 coordinate 13,496, forward strand.
AAAATCATCAACTGCGCCGCCGCATCATCCTCGAGCTGACCCGCAACCCATCCCTCCATGGCCTGGCCGGGCTCGATCTGCGCACCAAGCGCCGGGTCGGGTGGTTCGATTTGCAGACTTCGCCAGACGCGTCCCGCTTCGGTGACGAAACCGAAGTCGTCGTCGTCCACCGAAATTGCGCGATCGCCTGCATTCTCGAGCGAGATGCTGGCTACCACGTGAATCATTCCTTCAGGTGGCGCCTGGTTGCGGATGGAAGCATCGAGGAGCAGCTCCGTGGCCTCCGCACCGAAGTTCACGTCGTCCACCTGGAGCACGAGCGGACCGGACGCCAATTGCTCACCGGTTGCGGCCGGTGCGGCAGTCGAGCGACCCACAGTGACAGCAACTGGCGTGCTCTCTGGTGTTTGTGCGAGATAGCGTTGCTGCCGAGCGAGCGTCGTGGTCATGATCTGTCCGTAACCGGCGTCTGCTGACGAATGCGTTGCCAGACGGTGATTGTAGGAGCCGCATGGCGATGGCGCCACCGCCGTCAACGCGATACGCTGAATCGAGCATCGCTTGGATTGGCGGACTGCAGAACCGAGGGAACTGAAACCATGACGACCGTTCGCGCATATGGCGCCTGGGAATCACCAATCAGCGCCGACCTGATCTCGAGCCGGAAAATCCGGTTGCATGACGTCGCGTTCGACGGCGACGACATCTACTGGTCGGAATCACGGCCAACGGAAAAGGGTCGTTACGCGATTGTGAAGAGGTCAGCAAACGGGGAAGAGATGGACGTTATTCCCGCGCCTTTGAACGCGCGAGACCGGATCCACGAATATGGCGGCGCTGCGTTTGGAGCCTACGATGGGCGAGTCTACTTCTCGAATTACAGTGACCAGCGCGTCTATGAAGTCGGGCAAGGACGGGAGGCGGCAGCGCTCACTGACGAAGCAGATGGACGTCACGCCGACTTCATGCTCGACCATCAGCGAGACAGGCTGATCGCCGTCAGGGAGGACACGATCGGCGATCCGGCCGAGCCACGCAACTCGATCGCGGCGATTCCACTGTCTGGCGATGAGCGGGGCCAATCGAAGGTGCTGATCGAAGGCGACGATTTCTATTCAGACCCTCGCCTGAATCCCGCCGGCACGCACCTCTCCTGGTTGCAATGGAATCATCCCAATATGCCGTGGGACGGGACGGAATTGTGGACTGGCGGGATCAGCAGCGACGGGGAGATCGTCGATCGGCAACTGGTGGCGGGCGGTGAGCGCGAGTCGGTTTTTCAACCATCATGGTCACCAGACGGCGTACTGCATTTCGTGTCCGACCGAACCGGGTGGTGGAACCTTTACCGGCACGACGGTGATCAGGACGTAAACCTCATCCCGGAAGACGCCGAATATGGATTGCCTGGCTGGACGCTCGGCACGACGACTTACGGATTCGCCGGTGACGGCCGGATCGTGATCGCGTCAACACGCGACGGCATCTGGCGCCTCGATGTTGTCGATCCGGCCACGTTGAAGGTCACCAACGTCCGCCTCCCGTCGACCGAGATCAGCCGAGTGCAGGTCAGCGGCAGCGTCGCGGTGGCGGTGGTGGCCTCGCCGGTTGAAGCAAGTTCACTGATCAAGATCGAGATCGACAGCGGTTCGGTCACGGTGTTGCGGCATTCGGTGGATCTCGAGATCGACCGGGGGTATCTCTCGATACCGGGCGCGGTGACGTTCCCAACCTCCGATGGACAAATCGCGCATGGGTTTTTCTATCCACCGCAGAATCGTGATTTCACTGCCCCTGAAGGCGAGCTACCACCGCTGATCGTCGAGAGTCATGGCGGTCCAACTGGTTTCTCCGGTTCCGGTCTCAATCTGGCGGTTCAGTTCTGGACCAGCCGGGGGTTCGCAGTCCTGGACGTCAACTACCGTGGCAGCACCTGCTACGGCCGGGAGTATCAGCGCGCTCTGCAGGATACCTGGGGCATCTACGATGTGGATGACTGCGTGTACGGCGCGGAGTATCTCGCGAAAGAGGAGCTGGTGGATGGAAACAGGCTGCTCATTCATGGCTGGAGCGCCAGCGGCTACACAACGCTGGCCGCGCTGACCTTCCGCGATGCGTTCAAAGCCGGAGCGAGCCACTATGGCATCAGCGATCTCGAAGCGATGGTCCGTGATACGCATAAGTTCGAATCGCGCTACCTCGACGGGCTGATCGGTCCCTGGCCGGAAGCGAAAGCGATCTACGACGAGCGTTCGCCCATTCAGCACATCGATCAGATCTCGAGTCCGTTGATTCTCCTCCAGGGGCTCGAAGATAAGGTCGTGCCGCCCAATCAGGCAGAGATGATGTTCGATGCCATGGATGCGCGAGCGCTCCCAGTAGCAATGCTGCTCTTCGAAGGAGAGCAGCACGGATTTCGGCAGTCGCAGAACATCAAGCGGGCACTCGAAGCGGAGCTCTATTTCTATGGAAAGGTGCTCGGATTCGATCCTGCCGGCGCAATCGAACCTGTCGAGATTCGCAATCTGCCGAAGGGTCCGGCGTGATTGCCGGTTGAGGCGGTACTTTGGTCACGAATTCTCGCTTTCTCTGTGGCGATTGCCAAAATCGAGCCATCCATGCGGTAGATTCCTTAGCGGGAATGGGTGATGGGGAGCGGTCCTGACAAATCGCCGGCGCGCAGTTACGCCGGCGATTTGGACCGCGGCTATTTGCAGATTGGACCACCATGCCACTGGCGCTCGCGCAGGTCGCTGAGAGCGCGGAGAGCTACGACTCCGCGACGATCGCGCTCTTTGCGCTGTTCATCGTGGTGCTGATCACCACTGCAGGCCTCTTGCTGCGCGACATCCTACAGCCGGCACAGCCCCATACTTCACAAACGGGTTTTCCAGATCTGGTCCAGCCAGGCCCGGACGTCGCAGCGCCCTCGGAAGCCCGATTTCATGCCCAGACGCCTTCTCCGGAGCACGCAACCCCCGATGCGAGAAGTGCGCCCGCGTGGTTTCTGAGCGCCATGGATAGTCAGACGAGTGAGGCGGCCACCGCAATTCGGGCGACCGTCGACCAGCTGATCGATGCGGCGAATCGCGGCGATCTGCGAAGCGGGTTCGCCGTTTACACACCGGAGCTGCTGGCCCGCCATCAACGAATGATGGGTGTCGATGCCGGCGAGTTCGAACGCCTGCTGCGCAGCGAGCCGAACCCGCCGGCGGCGCAGCTCACCATCACTGCGGTGCGCGATCTTGCCTTCGATCCGCCGCACCGGGCGTCAGCAACAGTCGAGTATGCGCAGTCCGGGAATGCCGCCGGGTTTACCGAAAAGATCAGCTTTCAGCGAGACCCACAACGACGCATGTGGCTCATCGAGCAGATCGAGCAAGTTAGCCCCGATCAGCGGTCCACCGGTTAAGAGCCGGCGGTTAGAGGCGTCCTCATAAGCGCTGGCGTGCCTGAGTGTGTCGTCATTCTGAGCGTCAGCGAAGAATCACTCGTTCGGGGATCAAACGGCGCTGTGGGACGCCTTCCGCTGCGACGGGAGATTCTTCACTTCGTTCAGAATGACTTAGAAGTCCTGGACGGCGCCGTTTGTGGCAGCCACGAGTTCCTCATCAGGCAGCTCGCCGTTACTGAGCTCGGGGGAGGTCGCCTTGATGCGATCGCGGATGTCATCGAGCAGATCGGGATTGTGCTTGAGGAACTCCTTGGCGTTTTCCCGGCCCTGACCGAGGCGGTCCTCGCCGAAGTAGAACCAAGCGCCCTGCTTGCGCACGATCTCGAGGTCGGTCGCGACATCGAGAACGCTGCCGCTGATCGAGATTCCCTCGTTGTACATGATGTCGAATTCCGCCTGCCGGAAGGGCGGGGCGACCTTGTTCTTGACGACCTTCACGCGAACGCGTGAGCCGACCGAATCCTGTCCGCTCTTGATCGTTTCGATGCGGCGAATATCGAGGCGTGTCGATGCGTAAAACTTCAGCGCGTTGCCACCGGAAGTCGTTTCCGGGTTGCCAAACATGACGCCGATCTTGGTGCGCAGCTGGTTGATGAAGATGACCGACGTTTTCGATCTGCTAATGGCGCCTGTCAGCTTGCGCAGTGCCTGGCTCATCAATCGTGCCTGCAAACCAACATGCGAATCACCCATATCGCCATCGATTTCCGCTTTTGGCACCAGCGCGGCAACGGAGTCGATGACAACGACGTCGATGGCGCCGGAGCGAACCAGCGTCTCGACGATCTCCAGCGCCTGCTCACCGGTGTCCGGTTGGGAGATGAGCAATTCCTCGAGGTTGACGCCCAGACGCTCGGCATAAACGGGATCGAGGGCATGCTCGGCATCGATATAGGCGGCGGTACCGCCCATTTTCTGGGCCTCGGCGATGACGTGCAACGCGAGAGTCGTCTTGCCCGACGATTCCGGTCCGTAGATTTCGGTGATGCGTCCTCGCGGGATGCCGCCAATACCGAGGGCCATATCGAGCGCGATGCTGCTGGTGGAGATCGACTCGACCATTTTGCCGTGAGTTTCACCGAGTTTCATGATCGAGCCTTTGCCGAACTGGCGCTCGATCTGGGAGATGGCAAGTTCGATTGCGCGATCTCGTTCAGTTCCAGACATCATCTGTCCCCTTGTTGTCTCGAAACGTCTCTGCGCTGGTGCTCATGACCAGAGAATAGAATGCATGTTCTAAACTGGAGTGATGATACTGCATTGATGACGGATGGTCAAATCGGGGATATCCCTCACCCCCGGCCCCTCTCCCGACCGCGGGATAGGGGTGGTTCTCATGCCCTTTGTCCGTTCAACGGTGATCCGGTCATGGTGACTGTCCCGGCGGCCAGACCTCGATTTCGGCGATTCCGCCGAGCTGGAGCGTTTGCTCCTCATTGAGGAAGACAAAGCGAATGAAGCGCGTTTCGGCATCGATCGGCAGCACGGTCCACTCGCCGTCCGCCGTGATGCGATTGAGATCGACCTCGACCCATTCCTGCCCGTCGTTCGAGATGTGAACGAGCAGCCGGCCCATCAGCTGATCGGGCGCAGCGAGCCATCGCACGTCGCCAACGGGCAGGACGGCATCAAGATCGAGCGCAAACGACGCAATCTGCGGGTAATCGGCGCCAGTGGTCACCCACAGCGTCGATGGATCGTGGTCGACGAGCACCTGGCCGTTCGCAGACCCCTCGGTGCGCAACACTCTGACGATCGGATAGGGCGTGGGACCAGCGGACTCGACTGCCGCCCCACCTGCCGGTATAACCGGCTCCACCGTGGGCGAAGGAACGACCGGAAGCGCCGTGGATGTTGCCGCCGCCTCGATCCCCTCGGTGGGTTCTGAATCGATCTGCGCCAGGGTAGCCGGTTCGGTTGAGACAAGTTCTTCCGCTGAGTCGCCCTCAGACGCGCCAGAGGCAACCTGCTGCAGATACAGTGACACGAGCCAGCCTGTGCCTGTCCCCGGACAGGTCAATTGGTACCACGTATAACCTGAACCGCTGGAGGGTCCGGCCACGACCGTGCATATCGTGCCTGTCGAAACGACACCGATGATCGAATTGCCGGTGCCCGCACCAGTTCGCATATTGACGGCGGTGGTAGTGCGGACGCTCGTATTTGCGGGCCATCCGGACGACGTTGTAGGAGTACGGGTCGGCGTTCGAGTAGCGGTCGCCGGCGGCGACGAAACGCCGATCTTCGTGAGAAACGCTCCAGCCGCCCAGCCGGTGCCATAGCCGGGCGCGCTGATTTGATACCACGTGTATCCGCCGCTGGCGGTTCCTGTGGTGAGCACGGTCGCCTGCGCGCCATTCGGCAGCACAGCGACGACTCCAAAGTTCGTACCGGCGCCCGATCGCATGTTGAGATTCGCCGTGGTTCGCACCAGATCATTCGGCACGAAGACACCCGGTATCGAGGTCGGGGTTCGGGTCGGCGTGCGAGTCGCGGTGCTGGTGGCCACGCCGGTGTTAGTAGGAGGCGCCGTTGGCGTTCGTGTGGCTGTTGAGGTCGGCGGTCCGCTGGTAGCAGTCGGAGATGCGACGCCGGTCTTGGTCAGATACAAACCAGCAACCCACCCGACGGGATAACCATTCACGTTCACCTGGAACCAAACGTACGAGCCACTTTGGACGCCGTTGCTGAGCACGACGCCCTGCGCGCCATTCGGTAGGACGCCAAGCGACTGACTTCCCGTACCGGGCGCGGACCGCACGTTCACGTTCGCGGTCGTGCGGACGAGATCGTTGACCTGGAGACCGCCGAGTGGCGGAGTCGTTGCTGTCGCAGTGGGAGTGCGTGTTGGGGTCGCGCTCGCAGTCGGTGTACGGGTCGGAGTTGCGGTCGCTGTGTGGGTCGACGTGCTTGTTTGGGTCGGCGTGGCGGTGTGTGTTGCGGTTGGCGCCACTGGCGTGTTGGTCGCCGTGGCCGTCGCCGTATGCGTCGCGGCAGGAGGCGCGGGCGTGCTGGTGGCCGTCGCCGTCGCGGTGTGCGTCGCCGTCGGTGGCACTGATGTGTTGGTCGCTGTTGCCGTGGCCGTATGCGTCGCGGTGGGAGGACCCGGCGTATTGGTCGCCGTGGCAGTCGCGGTGTGCGTCGCCGTCGGTGGCACTGATGTGTTGGTCGCTGTTGCCGTGGCCGTATGCGTCGCGGTAGGAGGCGCCGGCGAATTTGTCGCTGTCGACGTCGCGGTGTGTGTTGCGGTCGGCGGCACTGGCGTGTTGGTCGGCGTGGCCGTGCTCGTATGTGTCGCGGTGGGAGGCGCCGGCGTGCTCGTGGCCGTCGCCGTGGCGGTATGTGTTGCGGTCGGCGGCACCGGCGTGTTCGTTGGCGAGTTGGTGGGCGTGTTTGTCGCCGTGGCTGTTGCCGTCGCGGTCGTCGTTGCCGTGTTCGTGGCGGTCGGCGTTCGAGTTGCGGTAGCAGTTGGTGTTGGCGTGCCCCCTTCCGGTCCGATCATCAGCACCGGTTCGGGAATGCCGTCCGGATCGCCGGAAACACCCGCCACTGCCTGTGAAACGGACGCGGACCCAAGCAGCCATGAACGCGCCGCAGACGAGCTCGCACCGGGGTTCTGCGAATAGAACAGCGCCAGCGCACCGGAGACATGCCCGGCTGCCATGCTGGTGCCCGTTCGCAACACAAGCGCACCAGAAGCATTGACGGAAATCACGCAGACGCCGGGCGCCATGATGTCGACCGCAGCCCCGTAGTTGGACGATTCGTAAAAGACGTCGTCGACCTCACCAATTGCGCACGATGTACCAGGCGTTGCCGCCAGCCCACCTGGTTTGCCATCGAAGTCAGCAAAGGCAGAAACGGAAATCACCTCCGAGAAGTCGGCAAGTGACCCTGCAAGAACTGGCGCCGCGGCGTTTCCGGCGGCAACGACGACGGGGATGTTGTACGTGTTGACGACTGTGCAAATCGCTTCCCGCAGCGCATGAGCGCCTGCCTGACCGCACGCCGCGGTCGAAAGCACGCCTGTGGTAATGCTCATGTTGACAACATCGATCAACCCGGCATTTGCGGCGACCCAATCAAGCCCGCAGATGAGTCCGGCCAGACTGCCGCCACCGCCAGGCCCCAGCACGCGCACCGAGTAAATCGTCGCGCCGGGCGCTATGCCCACAACGCCGATGGTGTTGTCACGAGCTGCGACTGAACCGGCGACATGCGAGCCGTGACCGTTGCCGTCGGCATATGAAACGTCAGGCGAGTAGCAGTCCTTGCCAAGCGCGGCGACGTTGAGATCGGCCTGCGGCGTGACCCCAGTATCGAGGACAGCCACTGACGCCGCGATCGGGTTGTCGATGCCATCGATCGACGCGACCGGATTGGTATCGGCATTGACACGGTTGATGCCAGCCGGAAGAATTTGCGCCGCCGCGTATACGGGTTGGTTCGGAAAGATTCCCTTGACAACCGACGACTGCGCGATCCGGCGAGCAGCCTCCGGACTGAGGTTTGCCGCAAAACCAGTCACCGCATGGTCGTAAACCAATCCTGGCTCGACCCCCATACCGGCGGCAAAGACTTCGGGATTGACGGACGAGTTGAGAAGAATGATGACATCGCCGGCGATCGGAGTGACGCCCTGCGCGGACGCGGTTTGCCCCGTGAAGAGCGCAGGACTGGCCGGGAAGAATGAGAGAACCAGAATGAATGTGACGACCAGCCGCAAGACGCGTGTCGCACGTCGCTCATTCGCACTGCGGGGTCGTGTCGTCAAACTCTGTCCCTTCAGGATTCGCTGTCCTCGCGACATGGCAGCGCAAACTGGGATCTCGCACCGGCCGGCGCGACATGCAATAGTACCCTGTCCGGCGCTTTGACGCGCGCGGCGCCGACTCCACCTGTACGATTCGAGCGCGCCGATCGCGCAAAAATCGAAGTGGCCCGGGACCCCTCGTCGCTATGAAGAGGAGTCCCGTCCGCATTACGCGGCGCGGCTCGCCGACCAGCGGCGCCGGGCGGCAAATCCCAGCAACGCCAGCACGGGCCAGATCAATAGCGCACCAGTGGGAGCGCTCGACGCCTCGATCGTTCCAATACCGGCATTCGCCGGCGCATGACCCGCGGTCGTGCCGGCGCCGGTGTTCGGCGGTCCGACCGTCGGGATGCAGTTGAAGATCCAGACGTTGGACCGCTGACCCGCGCGAATGATCACATCGCCGGTCGCATTGACCGAATCAGATTCGGCGTGACACCAGTCGCCGCCAATTTCCTGCAGCTTGTATGTTCCTGGCTTGAGGCCATCGAAGGTGAGCAGTCCGTTCACGTTCGTCAGACCGGTGAGCTTGGGAACGTACTGCCCGTCGACCAGCTCGGAGAGCCCGAACTTGGCGCCGGTCGTCTGCAGTCCGCATTCCGCGAACCAGTCGAAGTTGGCCGGGCGCTTCACCGGCGGCAACTCACAGGCGTACTTCTGAACCACCAGTGAACCGGTGGTGTCGGTTACGAGATCCGGTACATTGAATGCCGCGCACCACATCGTCTGGCCAGCCTGGAGCGGGAAGGCAATCTGGTTGCCGATCGCGCCATATTCGTAGCTGTCGATTTGCAGTCCGCACCACATGTACACCTGACCACTGCCGGTGGGCGTCTCCTCGCGCAGCAGATAGAGCCCGGAGGGCAGCTGCGTGAAGAGCGTCCGGCCGCGCTGACCGCCATCGCCCGTCACTCCCGTGGCCACTGCGGCGCCACTGATGCGGAAGGTAACGTTGTTGGTCAGATTCTCCGTCGCTCCACAGGCTCCAATGAAGTCCAGGTAGAACTGTCCCTGGAAGCCCGGATCGCAGGTGAACTTGTAGACGTTGATCGCAGCTGGACCGGGCGCAGGCGGTTTGACGTAGTTCAGCACGACAACCGTCGTCTGCTGACTGACGAAGACCTCGACCTGCGTGGTGACGCCGGTGCCCAGCTCGGTCAGCGTGTACGTACCTGCCTTGAGCGTCAAATGAGCGATGCCATCGGCGCCGGTGACGAATTTGATCGAAACAAGATCACCGGGTGCCGTCGGCTTGAGCACAAAGGTGGCGTCGCCCTTCTTGCAGTTCGCCGTCTGGGCGAGAGTCTTCTGGTTGGCATCAGACGAATCGTAGACCGACCAGAGTTCCTGCGAATTGCCCAGGAGCGGACAGAAGAATTTGATGACACGCAGCGATCCGGCGTCGGCCGGTGGTGGCGCCTTCTGGTTGACGATCTTGACCGGAGTCGTCAAACCGGGCTTCACCACGACATTCGTCACGGCCGGTGCAGCCAGATACCCGTACGGCGCCTGGGTTTCTGTCACCGTGTAGACCCCCGGCGGCAGGTTGTTGAAGACAACCACACCATTGCCGTCGGTGCACTTCTGCGCGAAATACCCAGGACTCACAGTGAAGCAGGCATTGGCCAACGGCTGGTTCTGCTGATTCACCTTGGTGATCTGAATCCGGCCCGACTTCAGGACATTGACGATGACGATGTCGATCGCCTGGTCCTTGGTAATCGTCACGAACTTCTCAGGCGGCGTCTGGTAGTCGGCGGACGGCTTCTTCGTTTCGATGATGCCGTACTGACCAACACCCACATCCGCGAAGGAAATCCGGCCGTCGAGATTGCCGTCGTCACCATCACAGCGTGGCGCAACCTTGATGACCGCCCCCTGCCGCAAGGCGAAGCACGCACCTGGCAATGGCTCACCCTTCTGGTTGCGTTTGATAACTGTGAGGTCACCTGTATCGGTCGGTGGGACCGATGGCGTGTTTTCGACCTCCAGCTGCAGCTGGGTGGCGGGATTCACAGTCACCGGAATGGCAGGACTCGGATCGAAACCGGCGGGAGCCAGGGTTTCGACGAGATCGTAGTCACCGGGCGGCACGTTGTTGACGAGGATGATCCCCTCTTCGAGATCGCCATCACCCATCTGCTGATCGCAGACTTCGAATTCAATGCCGTTGCCCCGGTCGAGACCGAAGCAGGCTCCGGCCAGCGGTCCGTTACCCTGGTCATCGAGCTTCGTGATCAGGATGCTGCCGGGCTTCAGCGTATTCACGACCGGAAGCTCGGTGTTCTGCCCGGCGACGATCGTCACCGGCTGGTCGGGAATCGGCTGGTAGTCGCTCGATGCGGCCTGAGTCTCCCTGAGAACGTAACTGCCCGGTTCGATGTCGGTGAAGACGATCGAGCCGTCATTGGCGCCATCGTCCGCATCGCAGACCGGTCCGGCGACGAGATCGGAACCTTCGCGCAGCTCGAAGCATGTCCCGGAGATCGGATCACCATCCGGGTTGACCTTCAAGACGGTCAGATCGCCGACTGGATCAACGGTTGGCGGGTTGCGGAAGGTGATCGTCGTGACGACTCCACCGACGATCGCAACCTCACTGTCCGCATCCGGATCGTAGCCCGGCGGCGACTTCGTTTCGTGGACGGTGTAGAGCCCTTCGGGCAGATTGACGAAGCGGACGACGCCCTGGGTCAGGTTGGTATCGAGACCGTCGTTGTCGCAAATCTCGATATCGTTCCCCTGACCAGTCACCTGGAAACAGGCGCCTGGTTGCAGGATGTTCGTGTCCTGCGACCGTTTGACGACATCGAGCCCGCCGGTCTGTGGCGGTTCGATGATGATAATGATGATCACCACCACGATCACATTCGGCTTGACCTGGACGGTCTTCTCCGAAGCAGCCTGGACGACAGTAGGCAAACCATCGAGCTGCATCTTGAACGAGACGCCGGAAACCGCCGCTGAGTCTCCTCCCTGCACCGCCGCCTGGCTGACACTGTAGGTTCCGACAGGGAGGTTCTCGATGGTCAGGACGCCGGGCTCCGGATTGGTGTCCTCTTCGCCACCATCACAGAAGACGAGATCTTCCGCTGAGTTGCTCGCTTCGCTGAGCGCCACGCAGGCGCCGGGCACGAGCGCGCCATTGTCATCCTTGAGCTGGAATTCCAGTCCACCGGTCTCCTCGGCAGCAGCCTCGTGGGTGAACTCGAGCGTTGCTTCCTCACCGGCGACAATGGTGACGGTCTGCGGATCGGCGAGAACCATGCTTACCGGTGGTTCGGTACCGGCAACGGTGTAATCACCCGCGACAAGACCAGTCACCAGGATCACACCAACCGCGGGATCACCGTCGCCAGCGAGGTTGTCGCACTGCGAGCCTGTGCCCCAGGCGAAGCAGGCTCCGCCGACCGGGTTGCCGTCCGCATCGAGCGCGCGAATGCGCAGGCTGCCCGGTTCGACCGGCGTTGCTGAATGAACGATCTCCACTTCGACTGTCGCATCGATCCCGATGACCACGGTGCGTGGCGACGATGGCGTGAAGCCTTCCGGCGTCGTGGTTTCCGCGAGGGTGTATTCGCCGGTCGGAATATCGCCGATCTGGATGACGCCAAGCTCCGGATCGAGATCGGCTGCATCGTTGTCGCAGACCGGACCGACGCCTGTGGCTCCGGTCAGGCTGAAGCAAGCGCCACCGACCGCATTCCCCTCTTCGTCGACGCTGGTGATCTCCAGACCGCCGACCGGAGGAAGAATTGGCCGTACGCTGGCGCCCTCTGGTTCATTTTCGATCTCGAGATTGGTGACCGTACCACCGGCGATAACAACGTTTTCAAGGACAGGACCGTCGGGAGCAACGTAACCCTCCGGAGTCGTCGTTTCGGTGATCGTGTAGACGCCAGGTTCGATTCCCTGCAGAAGGATCACTCCGTCTGCCGAATCCGCATCGCCGTCGTCGTTGTCGCAGATGGGTCCATACGACGTTTCGCCGTCGAGCGTGAAGCAGGCGCCCGACAGATAGTCACCTGTCTGGTTGTCGGTCTTGGTCAGACTCAGGCTGCCCGTGAAGCGCGTATTGACGAACGGCACGTCGACCGATTCACCGAGCTGGACGGTCACGGTCGTGCCCGGAGTCACCGCGTCGTAGCCTTCTGGTGACTGCGTCTCCGTGACGGTATGCTCGCCAACCGTCGCCGTGATGGCAATGACACCGAGCGCGGAATCGCCGTCGCCCTCACCGTTGTCGCAGACCGGTTCGCCGTCATCGACCGCGAAGCAGGCGCCGCCAAGTGGATCACCGGTGTCGTCGGCCGTTTTCAGAATCCGAATTGTGCCGATCGCCAGCTGATTGACGAAATCAATTGTCGCCGATTCGCCCATCACGATCTCAACTGCCTGTGGCTCGGCCGCGGCAACGTATCCCTCAGGAGCCTGACTCTCCGCCACCGACCGGCTGCCCACAGGCACGGACGCAATCTCGATCGTGCCGTCGTCACCGTTTTCGTCACTATCACCGTTGTCGCAGACCGGCTCGCCGCCATCGACGGTGAAGCAGGCGCCGCCAAGCGGTTCACCGGCTTCGTCGGATTTGGTGATGATCAGCGTACCGATCGCCAGTGTGTTGACGAAAGTGACCGGGACGGTTTCGCCTTCGCCAACCTCGACACTCTGGGGCTCCGCAGCGGCGACATAGTTCTCCGGAGCGACCGTTTCTGTGACATCTACGGTCCCAACGGGGATACCGGCTACATCGACCAGGCCGTCGGCAGGATTGGCGTCGCCTTCCTGGTTGTCGCAGACCTCCATCTCGCCCACCGTGAAGCAGGCTCCGGCAAGCGGCTCGCCATTTTCGTCGGTCTTGGTAATGCTGACGATACCGACGGCGAGCGCGTTGACAAACGTCACGTCGACTATCGCGTCCGTCTGAATCTCGACCGTCTGCGCATCCGCGGCGAGCGCATAGCCGTCTGGGGCGACGGTCTCGGAAACCACAATCGGTCCGATTTCGATTTCGCTGACGAGAATGGCGCCGTCCGCCTCGTTCTCGTCCGTTTCTCCGCCGTCGCAGACCTCCTGGCCATCGACGAGGAAGCAGGAACCGCTCAACGGCTCGCCATTCTCATCGGTCTTCAGAATCTGCACACTGCCGGTCAGCAGGGTGTTGACGACGGTGATCGTCGCGCGCTCGTCCTGCCGGACGTCGACGCTTTGCGGTGCAGCGACTGCATAACCTTCCGGCGCTGACGTCTCGGTGACATCAACCGTGCCGGTTGGCACGCCATCGACCTCGATAACCCCCTCGGCGTCGTTCAGGTCGGTGTCGTCGTTGTCGCAGACATCGATGTCACCGATCGTGAAGCATGCCCCACCGAGTGGCTCACCGCTGTCGTTATTCTTGTTAATCGTGACGCCGCCGGTCAGTCTCGTGTTGACGAAACTCAACGTTGCAGGGCCATCGACCGTGATCTCCGCAGTCTGCGGATCGGCGCCGGCATAACCATCCGGCACTGTCGATTCCGTGACCTCGACCGCGCCGGTCGGAATGCCGGTGATCTGGATGACGCCCGGCGCATCGTTCGAGTCGCCGTCGCCATCGTCGCAAATTTCGCGCTCGCCGACGGTGAAGCAGGAGCCGCCGAGCGAAACCCCGCTCCCATCGACCTTGCTGATCGTCAGCGATCCGGTCAGGCGCTCGTTGCTCACGCTCACAGTGGCTGCTTCGCCGGCGATCACCTCGACGGTCTGGTCGGCACCCGCCGCATAGCCATTGGGAGAGGTCGATTCGGCGATACTTGCCGTTCCGGCCGGGATCGATCCAATCTCGATCGTGCCGGCTTCATTGTTCAGATCTCCATCGCCGTTGTCGCAGACTTCATCCGCATCGCCGACAGTGAAACATGCGCCCGCCAACGGGTTGCCGTCCTGGTCGGTTTTGGAAATGACAACGGAACCAGTCGCCAGTTCATTCTCGATGGTCACATCGACAGTCGTGTCAGCGGCGACATCGACCGTGACGGGACCGGCGATCAGATAGCCGTCGGGGGCGGTCGTTTCTACGACTTCCACTGGACCCGTGGGAATCCCGTCGATCTCGATGACGCCATCATCGGCATTCAGGTCCCCTTCGCCGTTGTCGCAGACTTCAGTCCCGTCAATGGAGAAACAGGCGCCGGCGAGAGGATCGCCGCGCTCATCGGTCTTCAGAACGCGAATACCGCCGACCTGCCGGACATTGACGAACTCGACAGTAGCGACCCCGTCGGCAACGACCTGGGCTGTCTGGCTTTCGGCAGCAGCGTACCCTTCAGGAGCCGACGATTCAGTGACAGAAACAGAGCCAACCGGGATTTCACCGACTTCGACGACGCCGTCGTCGCCGTTTGCGTCACTCTCACTGTTGTCGCAGATTTCGCCGCCATCGCCGATTGTGAAGCAGGCGCCGGCAAGCGGATTGCCTTCCTCATCGGTCTTGGTGATCCGAAGCGAACCCAGTGCCCTGGTATTCGACACCTCGACCTCAACGACCGAGTCCACCGTGACGTCCACGGTCACCGGGCCAGCAACGAGGTAGCCTTCCGGAGCCGCAGTTTCAATGACATCGACGGAGCCGGTCGGCACAGTGCCGATCTCGATGACGCCATCGTCCGCGCTCAAATCGCCTTCGTCGTTGTCGCAGACTTCGGCGCCGGCAACTGAGAAACAGGCGCCAGAAAGGGGGTCACCGTTCTCGTCGGTCTTCAGAATCCGGATGCCGCCGACCAGGCGGACATTGACGAACTCCGCGTTGGCAACTCCATCGGCAGAGACCTGCACGGTCGTGCTTTCGCCTCCGGCATACCCCTCCGGGGACTGAGACTCAGTGATTTCGACCGAGCCGACCGGGATCCCGCCGACCTCGACGATGCCGTCGTCGCCGTTCGCGTCACCTTCACCGTTGTCACAGATTTCGCCAATGTCGCCGATTGTGAAGCAGGCGCCCGCGAGCGGATTTTCGTCCTCGTCAGTCTTGGTGATCCGTATGGCGCCGAGCGCCCGGGCGTTCGACACTTCGACATCGATGACCGAGTCAGCAGTCACTTCCACAGTAACCGTGTCGGCAGCGACATAGCCCTCTGGAGCGGCGGACTCGACGATATCGACTGGACCGGTCGGCACCGAGCCGACTTCGATGACGCCTTCGTCGGGGTTCAGATCGCCATCACCGTTGTCGCAGACTTCGGTTCCGGCCACTGTGAAGCAAGCGCCGGCGAGCGGATCGCCGTTCTCGTCAATCTTCAGAATGCGAACGCCACCGACAAGACGGACATTGGTGAAGGTCGCAGTGATCACGTCATCAGCAACAACCTGCACTGTGGTGCCACCAGTGGCCGCGTAACCCTCCGGAGCGGAGGTTTCGATGACATCGACCGGACCAACGGGAATGCTGCCGACCTCGACGATGCCATCGTCGCCGTTCGTGTCACCTTCACCGTTGTCGCAGATTTCCTGCCCACCAAAGGTGAAGCAGGCGCCAGCCAGGAGATTGCCATCTTCATCGACTTTCTCGACCCGGATGCCGCCTCGCAAGATGGTATTGACCATGGTGATCGATGTGGTCTCACCGCTGGAGACTTCCACCGTTTGCGCGGTTCCATCTGCCGCGTATCCGTCCGGAGCGCTCGTCTCGGAAACGGTGACCGTACCGATTGGCACCCCGGCGACCTCGATCACGCCTGGATCGGAGTTCGTATCCCCGGCGCCATCGTCACAAACCTGCTGTTCGCCAATCGCGAAACAGGCGCCTCCCAGCGGAGCGCCGTCCTGGTCGGATTTGTCGATTCGCACGGTGCCGGTGAGACGTGTATTCACGAATGCGGTGGTGACGACCTGATCAGCCACAATCTGGAGTGACTGGGAAATGCCGTCGGCGTCATAGCCGGGTGGAACTGTGGTTTCTGACACACCGATCGGGCCGATTGGCAAACCACTCAGCTGGATGATGCCGTCATCGCCATTTTCGTCGAACTCGTCGTTGTCGCAGACACGCTGCGCGCCAACCGCGAAGCATGCGCCACCGACCGGCGATCCGTTCTCGTCGACTTTTTCGATCCGCAGCCCACCAACGAGCGCAGCGGATCCGAAATCGAGCTCGGCTGTTTCGTCCGAAGCAACAGTAACGGTCTGCGGTTCCGCGACAAGTCCGAAACCTTCTGGAGCGAGCGTCTGTGTGACAAGCACGTCACCAGTCGGCACACCACCGACATTGACGATGCCAACGTCGCCGCTCTGATCGCCTTCCTGATCGTCACAGACCTCAACGTCGCCGACGCGATAGCAAGCTCCGCCCAGGGCCGTGCCCCCCTCCGAAAGGGTGGAAATCTGCACTGAACCGGTTTGGCGGGTATTAACGACGACGATCGACACGGTGTCATTCGCCGGAATGTCGACCGTTTGCGAATCGGCGCCAGTGTAGCCATCAGGAGCAACTGTTTCGACAACATCGGTTGGTCCCGCACCGAGTCCGGTCACTTCGATGACGCCCTCATCAGGGTTGACATCGCCTTCGCCGTTGTCGCAAATCTCCGTGTCACCGATGCCAAAACAGGAGCCGCCGAGAGGACTTCCGGATTCATCGGTTTTCTCGATGCGGAGGTTGCCCAGCTCACGGACGTTGACGAAGCTGACTTCGGCCGACCCACCGTCGGCAACGGCCACGGTTTGTGGATCCCCGGCAGCGGAATAGCCGACCGGGGGTGCGGTTTCGGTCACCTCGACGTCACCGGCGCGGATACCAGCGATCTCGATGATGCCCTCTTCGGCATTCAGATCACCGGCGCCGTTGTCGCAGACTTCCTGCCCGCCTACCGAGAAGCAGGCGCCGCCAAGCGCGGATCCTGCGTCGTCCGTCTTCCGGATGACGACTGTTCCCGAGAGCAGACGGTCGGCGAAATCGAGCCCGACGGTGTCGTTGGCAATGATCTCCACCGTTTGCGCCTCATCGGCAATGGCGTACCCGGCCGGCGCCACAGTTTCGGCAATAGTCATCTCGCCGGCCGGCAACCCGCTGACTAGGATCGTGCCCGTGTCGGGGTTTTCGTCTCCTTCGCTGTTATCGCAAATTTCGGCCTCACCGACCTGGAAGCAGGCTCCCGCAAGGAATTCGCCGCTTTCGTCCGTCTTGTTGATCAGGAGCGAACCGGCAAGCGGTTGATTGATGAACGACGCCGACACGGTGTCGTTTGCCACAACCTCGACGGTTTGCGGCTCACTGACCAGCGAATAGCCCTCGGGAGCGGCGGACTCGCTGACAGTGACTGAACCGACGGTCACGCCCTCGATCTGGATGATGCCGGGCTCGCCATTGATATCGCCTTCTGCGTCGTCACAATATTCCGTTTCGCCAACCAGGAAGCAGGCGCCGCCGAGCGCCGCGCCGTTCTGATCGACCTTGGCGATGACGACCGTTCCGGTCGCGAAATCGTTGTAGACGGTGATCGAGGCGCGTTCACCTTCGGTCACGGTGAATGTCACATCGGGTGCACCGACATACCCTTCCGGAACGGTTGTTTCGGTCAGGGTGTAGTCGCCAACCGGAATGTCGTGAATTTCCATGACTCCGACCCGGTCGTCGTTGTCGAATTCGTCATCGTCGCACCACGGACCGAGAACAGTACCGTCCGTGGCCGTGATCGCGAAACACGAGCCGGGAATTCTGGTTTCATCCGGCTGACGCTTGAGAACCCGGAACGAGCCAAGTGCCTGCTGAATCGGTTGGTTGACAACCTGTACCTGCAGATCGTCCCCAGCCTGGATAGTGACGGTGCCCGGTTGGACGATCTCGTATCCCTCGGGAGCTGTCGTCTCCGTTACCACCTGATCGCCCGCTGGAATGTTCTCGATCCGAATCACTCCCTCGAGACCGTCTGTGTCACCTTCAGTGTTGTCGCAGACCGGCGCGCCATCGCCAACCTGGAAGCAGGAACCTGAAAGCGGGTTGCCTTCAGGATCTACTTTGAGGATTGTCAGGTTGCCGGTGTCCGCGGCAGGAGTCTCTTCGACTTCTGGTTCCTGAGGCTGACCGCCAACAATGAGCTGAACCTGGGCGATTCCTCCATCGGTCACATCTGCGGTGACAGCAGGTGCAGGATCAAACCCGGCGGGCGGATTCGGCATCGCCACCTGATAGCTGCCGACAGGGAGATCGGTGATCAGAACCGATCCCTGGGCCGGATCGGCGTCGCCGGTCTGGTTATCACAAACCTCCCCGGTGGCGGGACCGTCGAAGGCAATGCATGCATCGAGAATGGGGAACCCTTCCTCGACGGCAATTGCCGCAATCGACCCCACCCCATCTTCGGCCGGCGGTACCGGTGTTTCTTCTGGCGTAGCTTCTTCGGACAGCTGCACCTGGAACTCGACAACCGTTGTTTCGCCATCGACGACGGTGACCGTCTGACTCGTTTCTCCGACGGCTTCGTATCCCTCCGGGACAACGAGCGCAACGGTGTACTCGCCCGCAGGAACATCCTCCTGCGTCATGTCATTGTCTTCGTCGTCGCCGTCACATTGCTGACCGAACCCGGACAACTCATAGCAAACTTCCGGCAAGGTGTTGCCATCCTGATCGATGGTGCGCGCCACAATCTGGCCAGTTCCTTCCGGCTGCTCCGGTTCCTCACCAGCGGTAGGCTGATGGCGCACCGCAAAGCGTCCGTCGTTCTGCAGATCGAGCTCGAGTGTTCCGACGTTGTCATAGCCCTCTGGCGCACGGGTCTGGGTCAGCGTGTGGGCGCCTGGCTGTACCCCAGTGAAGGTAACTTCGGCATCTCCATCGTCATCGCAGTTTTCATCGCCGCCATCGAGTGTGAAACATGCGCCCGGCAGTCCGTTGTCATCCTGATCGACGGAAACAAAGCCGACAGTGAGTCCAGTGACTTCCTCTTCCTGGGTCGGGGTTGGCTCAGGCTCCTCTGGAATCGACGAGGCTGTATGCCGAACCGCGAAATTGGCGTCTTGTTCGACGTTGACTTCAACGCTGCCGACGTTGTCATAGCCTTCGGGTGCCTGAGTTTGGGTCAGAGTGTGAAGTCCGGGCTGAACGTCGTTGAACGTGACGACGCCATCGCCATCTTCATCGCAAACCGGGTCGCCGCCATCGAAGCTGAAGCAGGCAAAGGGCAGACCATTCTGGTTCTCATCGACCGAAACGAAGCCGAGCGTGAATCCCTCTGTGACTTCTGGTTCTTCCGGTTCGGACGTGGTCTGATGCGGCACCTGAAGTTCGGCGCTTCCGTTCACCTCGAGCTGGAACGGATCGAGCGGTTGCGCGCCCTCCGGCGTTTGCGTTTGCACGACGTTGTACGTGCCGTTCGCCAGATTCTCGAAGGTGACGACGCCATCGAAATCGTCATCACAGGCGGTAGCCCCGGTATCCAGCTGATAGCAGGCGCCGGGCAGCAGGTTGCCGTTCTGGTCGACCGATTGCAGGCTGATCGTCGAGGTATCTTCCGGCAGCTGGGCCGAAACGCCGGGGTTGTGCGGCACCGAGAACTGCTCGTCCCTGGTGATCTGGAGCTGAATGTCGGGATACGGCTCGAAGCCGTCGGGAGAGCGCGGTTCACTCAGGGTTCGAGTGCCTGGCTGCACGTTCGTGATGACGACCGAACCATCTCCGTCGTCGTCACAAACTGGTTCGCCGCCATCGACAGCGAAGCAGGCCCCAGGCAGTGAGTTGCCGTTCAGGTCGACCGCGAAAAATGTCAGCGTGAAACCACCTTCCGCTGGTGGTTGCTCGACCTCCGGCTGCTCCGGAGTTGGCGTTTCCTCAACTGGCTGCTCTTCCTCCGGCGGTTCCTGACCCTCGACCTGGGCGATCATTTGCAGCTGCTGCGCACCCGAACCAAGATCGATCGACTGCGGGTCGCTTAGCGGCTGGCCATCCGGCGTGGAGGTTTCCACAAGATCGACGTTGCCATCCGGCAAACCGTTCGGAAAACTGATGCGAGACCAGCCATCGAGCGACCCATCAGCAGAATCGCACGCCTGACCGGCAACAGAATCCCCGCCACCATAGGCGGTAAAACAGGCGCCTGGCATGGGATTGCCATTTTGATCGGCTTTCACGACGTCCAGGGTCGCAGTCTGCACGGCCTCGGCCGTCTGAATCTGCCCGGCGGAATTGAGCACCACGTGAATGCGGCCGGAATCACCGGCTGTCGCCTGAGCAGTTTCACCGGTCGGCTCACCCAGGAGAAGCGGCTGAATCGTGATTGGGGAGTCGGGGGGAGAATTGAAATAGACCTCGTAGGTGCCTTGTGGCGCCGGCAACATCTGGAACTGACCAACATCGGTCACGATTTCGAACAGCGCGCCACCGGCATTCACCGCGCCCGTCGATTCATTGAAAGCAAAAATCGCCGCCTGAGAGCCATCCGGAACAGTGAAGGCGGCCTGATTCGCGGGTGGACTCAGCAAACCATCCTGACCGAGCGTCACGGCTCCTGTATTTGTGGCAACGATGACCTGGAAGGCGTAGGCGCCAGGGCCGAGGGAGGCTGATCCGACCCACATGCCATCACCGGCCGGTGACAGCGCAATATTGCCAACGAGCTGGGCGACATCGCCGCCGACCGTCACGGAGAAGACTCCCTCCAGCGGCGGCGGAGTGTTGTTTCGCTGCTGAAGCGACGCACCAGACTCCGGACTTGAGGAATCGGGCGCAGCGAGGCTCGACTGCACTGTGGCGTACGGGGCAAGCAAACTGACAATGAGGAGCAATGACGTCAACCAGCCAATACTACGGCCGCGGACCGGGCGGTCTGACCGTGCATATCGCGCGTCACTGCGAACCGAAGAGCCCTGTCGATCGTTGCGGCCCCGCATTGCTACCTCCGCTCTTTCCCTCGTCCGGGTTCTGGCCATGAGCATTTGTCAACTGATACCGTCGATACCGGCAGACTCCACCGTCAGCACCGCGTTGTGGTGTGCATCAAACGGCCGGCGCATTTCACCATCTATCGGCCTCCGTCGATACTCCCTGAAGCTACACATTCCAGTGACCATCATACCCGAGGCATTGCCGGCCGGAAACCTCCGGCATTCTCAGCTTGCTACTCGGTCAAACGAGAAGGAATGCCGATCGGTTTCGCGAAGTGGACTGCCACCAGCAAGGTTCTGCCCGGAGCGCGGGTACGCTGTGACTACGGCGCAATCGATGCAAGCATCGCCCGCAAGGTATCCGGATCGGCAGGCATTTCCCGTCGATTGACAAAGAAGTCCGTCGCTCCGGCATCGCGATAGAGACGAAGCCGTTGTCGCACGTAGTCCGCTGGCCCGATTGCCGACGCCGCGGCGACGAGCCCGAGTGGGATCGCCTCCCGGGCTCGTTTCAGATCGCCGCCTTGTCGCATCGCGGCAAAGAACCCTCCCCTAGCGAGGATTTCGTCCGTACGCATGGCCTGGCGCACTTCGGAGATGATGGCTGGAACATCCCAATCAGGCGTCGTCAGCAGTCGTTCCATGCCGGGCAGCGCATGCACCATGCCCATAAATGATTTCTTCGATTCCAGCACCAGTTCCGGGTCGTCCGTGACCGTTGTGGCGGGATTCACAAAAAAGCGCAGCTCCTGTGGATCGCGATTCGCGGCGATCGCAGCTCGTGAAGCCTCATCTACTGCCAGGCGCACGAATTCAGGTGTGGCAAGTTCATTGAAGAGCACACCATCGGCCAGACGACCAGCAAGCTGGAGCGCCTTCGGTCCGACCGCGGCGAGGTACACTGGCGGTTGACGCACCGGACCGATGAAACGTTGCCACGATCCGCCGAGTCCGTATCCGGTGGCGGTTCGCTCCGGTCCCCACCATTGCTGCAACAGATGCAATGCATCTTCCATTTTTTGCAGATGGTGATCCGTTTCGATCACGAAGATGTGCTTATAGATTTCAGGCTGTCCCCTGCCCAGTCCCAAAAATGCCCGTCCGTTGCTCAGCTGATCGACGGTGGCGACCGATGCGGCGATCAGATTGGGATTGCGATGGAAGACGTTGGTAACGCCGGTGCCGAGCCGGATCGACTGAGTCTCCCGGCTCAATGCGCCGAGCACGGCAAACGCATCCCAGCCATCTGGGTCCTCATTCAGCCAGACCGAATCGAAGCCGGATTCGTCCGCGAGTCGCGCGAATCCAACAGTACGCTTGACTGCTGTGCCGGGATCGCCCCGCGACCATTCACCGTGATCGATGGAAAGGCAGAAACGCACGTCGTGAGCGTCAGGCGATTCAGGAGTGAAGTTGCGGCCGGTAATACAGAATCAATCCGCCAGGGCGGTCGTCACCGGTGCGGCTGGCGGCGCCCGCCGAGCCGTCGTGCATCGTGAATGCGTCGCCCCGCTCGAGCGAATCGGCGACTTCCTCGCTGACCACGGTGGCGAAGAGCTCATGCTTTGCGCAGACCCAGACACCGGGAAATCCCTCCAGAGGGCGCATGCGATGGCGATCGCGCGGGTGGGTCTTGCCAACCTCACACAGTGGATTTGGACCGGACGACTGTGATGATTCCATTGATTGTTCGTGCTCCAGAGTGATCGAATCTCATTGACCGAAGTATGCCACCACGACGTTCGGGGCCACGTCAGCCACCAACCGGGGTGGCCCGGACGCGATCCCAGGCGACGACCCAGTCGTAGTAGGTGGTCATGCCGCTGCCGTCATCGGCAAATGGCGGGTATCCCCTGACAGGCGATCGAGCGAGATGGCTTTCGAGGTCGCTGTAGTCGAGCAGTGCGGAGACTTCGGGCCGGAGCAACGGTACGGCGGCTTCAGTGACGGTCGCCCACGCTGTCTCATTCATCAGATCGGCCTGCGTTTGAGCGGTGATCATGTATTCCACAAAGGCAAGCGCGATCTCCGCATGCGGCGCTTCGGTCACGAGGGCGAGGTTGTCACAAAAGCTGGCATCGCCGGGGGCGGGATGAAAGACCGCGAGTGTTCGCTCGCCTGGTTGAGACAGAACCGGCGCGGACTGCCAGCCGACACTGCTGATCGTGCCGCGCCCACCCGCCATCCTGCGCATCGCGGCGAAGATGCTGCCATCCCAGGAAGTTGCCTGGGTTGTTTTCATTTGAATCAGCATCTCGGTGGTTGCATCGAGCTGATCGCGGGTCACGCGGGTCGGATCTTCGGCGCCCATGGCCAGATTCCATATCCAGAAGTGACCGAGCGGGTCATCGGACATCACCACTTTTTTGACATAGGGCTCCCCCATCACATCGAGCCACGCGGTGGGCGCCGTTTCGGCCAGCTCTTCCGGGACGACCGCGGCGAGCGAACCCCAAAGCACTGGCACCGCCAATCGAGAAGCTCCGGACCCAGCCCATTCGGCTGTTCGGAACGGTTCGAAGAGTCCCCCCAGCGACGGAAGTGATTGGTCATCAAATGCCTGGATCAGACCTTCGTCATACATGCGGCCGACCAGTCCACTGGTCGGCGCGACGAGATCGTAGAGTCCGATTCCCCCGGCTCGCAAAAAGAGTACGACATCGTCCACCGAACCGATCGGCGTAACCTCGATTTCCACGCCAGTCTGGTCGGTGAAACGTTGCGTGATGGTGGGACTGAAATAATGGCCCCATCCCAGAATGCGCAGCGGACCTGAACTGTCCTGAGCGTGAGCCGTGCCGGCGCCGGCGGTCATGGCGACCGATGAACCAGCGAGACCCTCGAGGAAAGTGCGTCGGCTGAGCACGGGAATTGAGGTCAAAGGCGCCATTCCGGGATGATCTAGAACGGAGGCGCCAATGCGCCAGCGATCCTGTCGAGTTGACGTGGCGGACCGCACCAGCGACAGCGGCCACCACGTCGCCGAATCATAGTCGGCTCGCCGCCGCATCGTCAGCAGCAAACCGGCGGATGGGTTTATCCGTTCGCGGATACCTCAATTGAACCGTACTGGTAGACGTCACAGATGATCCACTGTGTCGCAAAGATCGAACCGAGCTCGATGCTCCCCGATTCGGACAGCGATCCGTCGGCGAGCACGAACCCACTTATCTGGTCCTTGCAGTAGACCCAGCCGCCCGTCGCCGAGGTGGCGGTGAGAACCGCATTCTCCGCCGACGCCAGTCCGGAAAGAATCAGCGCTTCTCCGACGCCGGCGGCGTCGCTGACGATGTCTGCCTGAGCCATACCGTCGGCGGTCAGCGTGAACGTGGCCCCCGCGAGACCGTTGTCGTGACACTTTTCGTAAAAACCGCCGGCTATGTCGTCTGAGCAACTGGCGGCATGGATGGTAAACGCGACCGAGAGATCGTCCTGCGCCGCGACTCCGCTGCCGAATGCCACCGCGGCAAGGCCGGAGATCAAGGCAAGCGCCAAGAGTATTCTTCGCATGGTTTCCCCCTTTGCTGCGAAGAGCGTTCGGTTGTGCGGAGAGGTTCAGCGGGACCGCTGGCACTTGCTGGTCTACACCCGACGGGTTCGTCAGTCAACAAGCAAGGCGCGATCTCCCGTTTTGCAGAGACCGGCGGGGAGAGGAAACACTCAGTGATTCCGCGGAGTTCACGAGCTTACCGGGACATATCTCCCAGATCGGCGTCTCGGGCCGAATGCGGCAGTGGCGCGGCGGGAAGAGGCATGTCGATGCCGAGGGTCAGTCCGCCATCGAGCACGATGGTGTGGCCAGTGACGTACGATGCCTGATCGGAAGCCAGAAAGGCGACGGCGGCGGCGATTTCCGGCGGGTCGGCGAAGCGGCCCATCGGAACTCGCTTGAGGTAATCGACTGACCCCAGCGGGTCGGACGTGATGAACGCGGCGCGCGTTTTGACCATACTCGGCGCGACACCGTTGACCCGTATGCCGTGCCAGGCCAGGTCGATCGCCGCCGAACGAATCAGCGCGTCAACGCCTCCTTTCGACGTGTTGTAGGCGGCGAGATTGGCCTCGACATAGAAGCCGTTCGTGGAGGTGGTGACGACGATCGCGCCCTTGCCCTGCAGGGCCATCACCTTGGCCGCTTCCTGAATGCAGTAAAACGCGCCGGTCAAATTCACGTCGATGATGCGGCGCCAGGAATCGTCACTGATTTCGAGAAACGGATCGGCGTCGGCAATGCCGGCATTTGAGGCCAGGATATCGAGCGGGCCGAAACGCTCCACCGCCGAGGCGACAGCAGCCTGCACATCATCCCGGCGAGAGATGTCCCCGGTAACAACTTCGATGCGCTCGGCGCCAACACCGAATGCCGTCGCGAGCGCATCGCGATCGGCTTCTTCGATATCGAGAACGACGACGTTCGCGCCGTCGGCCAACAACCGTTCAGCGATTGCATTGCCGATTCCGTTTGCCGCGCCAGTCACCAGCGCAACTTTTCCTTCAAGCGTCACGTCACATACTCCTGCGTCATGAGTACCGTTTGGCCTGGATTCGCTCATTCATTGGTCCACGAACCGAGGTACCCGTCAGTCTATAGGAATGCCGTGTGGTTCAATCTCCAGGTAAAGAACGGACTCGGGCAGGTTCGCGGCGGTGCAACGACCAGACATCTCGAAGATTTCTCATCGGCACTTCGATGTCATCGTGATAGGCGGAGGCATCAATGGCGCCGCCATCGCGCGCGACGCGGCATTGCGCGGGTTGTCTGTACTGCTGCTCGAAAGGGACGACTTTGCGTCTGGAACGACGAGCTGGTCGACCCGGCTGATCCATGGCGGGTTGCGCTATCTCGAGTACCGCGAGTTCGGGCTTGTGCGGGAGTCGCTACGAGAGCGAGAGCGGTTGATGCGCAATGCTCCTCACCTCGTTGCGCCATTGCCGCTGTACATCCCCCTGTACGCGCATTCAAAACGCGGTCCGTTGACGATCCGGGCGGGGATGGTCGCCTACGATGCGCTTTCACTCGACAAGTCACTCCCCCATCATCGCATGGCGACCAGATCCGAGACGCTGCAAACGATTCCAGGTCTCGACGCCGACGGGCTCAAGGGCGCGGCGATGTATTACGACGCGCAGGCAACCTTTCCGGAGCGTTTGGTCATCGAGAATTTGCTCGACGCGTCGTCAGTGGGAGCGATCTGCCTCAACTACGCCATAGTCGATGAGATCATCGCCGAAGGTCCAGTCATTTCGGGTGTGCAATGGACCGACCTGCTGACCGGCGAAGGGCACGAGGCATCGTCGCGAACGGTCATCAACGTGACCGGTCCCTGGGTCGACGACGTCCTCGCTCATGGCGGGGCGGATCCGCGGTCGCGGCCATTGATGGGCGGCACCAAGGGCACGCACTGTTTTCTGCCAGCGCCAGATGTGCCGGTTCCGCCGCTCTACACGGAGGCGCGTTCGGACGGCAGAGCCTTTTTCATTCTTCCCTGGAACGACGTGTTGATGGTCGGCACGACGGACACCCGGTTCACGGGCGACCTGAATGACGTGACCGCCACACCGGATGAAATCGCCTATCTCCTTTCGGAAACGCGAATCCTCTTGCCGGGCGCGCACATCGATCCGGGCAGCGTGCTCTTCTCCTACGCTGGGGTCAGGCCGTTGCCGAACATGAGCGCGGGGGCTGAGGCGGGAATCACCAGAAAGCACTTTGTGGTCGATCATGATCCAGAACGTTCGGGGCTCTTCTCGGTGGTCGGCGGCAAGCTGACCAATCACCGCAGTCTCGCCGAGCATGCTGTCGACGATCTCTGTGCGTTTCTTGGCTTTCCGGCGCCATGCTCGACAGCCTATCGGGCGTTGCCGGGTCACGGTACGGCGGGCGCTCCGAACGGGATCGATCCGAAGGTTCGCAAACGCCTCGACGGTCTGTATGGAAGCCGGGCCGAGCGACTCTATGCGATGGCCACCGGCGCTCCGGAGCTCTTGCGGCCACTGACGCCAGCACACGCCGCCGTTCCGGCGGAACTCCTGCTCGCGTTCGACGACGAAGCAGCGACGAGTCTGGCCGATGTACTGATCCGGCGAATGGTGGTTGCATTACAACCTGGTATGGGCAGGGACATTGCCGCCGCAGCGGCTGATTTTGCCGGCCGAACGCTGGGTTGGTCCATTGAGAAACAGGAAAGCGAGCTGGCCACGTATGACGCGGCGCTCGCTCGCTTTCGGCCCAAGGCTTGAGCGTATCTACTGAATCTTGCCCCGACCGAGAATCGGCCAGATCGATTCGACGACGCCATTCCGGATGCCATAGAAATTCTCGTGCAGGTGATTGCACTGATCGGAGTAGCCGATCGAAAACTCCAGGCGGTCGCCGACTTTCGGTGAATCAGATGGCTCTTTCAGGAAAAGCGTGCCGTGTTCGGCGGAAAAGCTCTTCTTCTCCTCGACCTCGATATTCCGGGGCTCGGGAGCGCGATTCGTGGGATCGATCGTTTTCCGGCCGGCGTCGTGAATGATCCGCGTGCTCGTAGGACGGCTGGTGACCTGCGCCATCAGCGTCATCGCCGGTTTCACATTCGCGCCCTGTTGCAGGTATTCGAGATCGCCGAAGATGCCGCCGCCGGCCTGGACCTCGGTGATGCCTGGCACGCCGGATGAGGTCAGGTAGGTCGCGGTACCGCCCACTGAGATGATGTCCACGTCGATGCCGGCGTCGCGGATCATCTCCGCTGTTTCGAGCATGTCGGTCATCGCCTTTTTGATGCAGGCATCGCGTTCTTCACCGAGCGGCATTTTCCAGCAATGCCCCTCCCAGGTCATCAAACCGGCAAAGCGGACGCCTTTGCGACCGGCGATCCTCTTGGCAAGCTCGAGCGCGGTTTCACGAGGTTCAACCCCCGCCCGGTCCATGCCGGTGTTGACCTCGATGACGACGCGAGGATTCGTGCCCGCCTCGATCGCCGCGGCGTCGAGCTCCTCGACATTGGAGATCGCATCGACTGACGTGCAGATGTTCGTTTGGGTAGCAACTCCGGCGACACGCCGTGCCTTGATTGGGCCGACGATCTGATTCGGAATGAGAATGTCCTTGATGCCATTGGCGGCCATCACTTCAGCCTCGCCCAGCTTGGCGCAGGCGACGCCGATCGCACCGGCGGCGACTTGCTTGTGCGCAATCGCAGGGCACTTGTGCGATTTCGAATGGGGTCGCCAGGAAGCGCCTCGTTCCCGGATGTCGGATGCCATCTGCGCGATGTTGCTTTCCAGGGCATCGAGATCGATGAGAAGCGCGGGGGTGTCCAATTCCGATACCGGCAACCCAATCAGCGTGGTCAGCATGTCGTTCTTTTCGCTCCAGCTAGGCGTGACTCCGTCGTGCGCAGCATACCCGAGATTCCGAGACACCCTGTTATCATCGAACGCGTTTCGCCCGTCACACCGACGGTGATGGAAGAGAGAACGGAAAGGGATCGCCGCATGTCCAGACATTCGAATCTCACTGATGTCAGTCTCGACCGTCGCAGACTGCTGAAATCCGCAGGCGCCGCAGGTGTTGCCGGTTCGCTGCTTGCGACCGAACACGCAGCCGCTGCGCCACTCGGAAGCAGTGCAAAATCGGCAATGCGCTATCAGGATGACGGCGACACGCTCGTAATTGTGGTCGACGGTTCGCCCTCTGATCTCGACCCACACTCGTCGTATGACTACCGTTCGGTAATGGCAATTCTCGGCTCGTACGAGGGATTGGTGGGCCTGGTCGGATCGAGCACTGATGAGTTTCAGGGGCTGATCGCCGAATCGTGGGAATCGAATGATGATCTGAGCGTCTGGACGTTCAAAATCCGGCCAGGGATCACGTTCCAGGATGGTTCGCCGGTCGATGCCGAAGCAGTGCGACTGAGCTACGAGCGTCTGTTGACGATGGGACTGGGTCCGGTCGGCGTGGTCGCGCGCTTTGTCTCCGATCCGGCGCAAATCTCCACGCCCGATGACAGCACCGTCGTCTTCGATCTTGGCATGCCGCAGCCACTCTTTCTGGCAGCGATGGCCTCGACATACGGCCCGCTTGTCGTCAATGCGAAGAAACTGCGTGACGAGCACGAGGACGATGGCGACTGGGGGCATTTCTGGGCACAGACAAATGCGGAAGGAACAGGCACGGGACCATACCGGATCGTCAGCAACGAACCGAACAACGAATTGGTCATGGAAGCGTACGAAGGGTACTGGCGGGGCTGGGAGGGCCGGCACTACACGCGGGTCGTGATCCGCACGGTCACCGAGAACGAAACCCGCCGTCAGTTGCTCGAATCGGGTGATGCCGATATCGTCGATTCGCTGACCAATGAAGCAATCACGGCGCTCGAATCGAACCCTGACGTCACGGTGATGTCGGAATTCGTGACGCGGTGCGACTACTTCGGCATGGCTGTTGCGGGTCCGCTGGCGTCGCCCGAAGCACGCAGAGCGATGTGTTTCGCCTTCCCCTATTCAGACGTTATCCAGGGAGTCTTCGGCGAGCGGGCGCGGCAACCGCGGGGAGCGGTGCCACAGGTGATCCACGGATTCGACCCGGAAACGTTCCAGTACCCAACCGATCTCGACCAGGCGCGCGAGCTGCTGGCGGCCGCCGGGGTCGAAGAGGGCACGACATTGTCACTGGTGCTGGAGCCAGGCGACGAGCCGACGATGGTCGCGGCGCAGCTCTTCCAGGTCAATCTCGCTGAAATCGGCATTAATCTCGACATTCAGCAGCTCGACACTGGCGCCATGGTGGCGCTCGTCTATGGCGACGCCCCGCCGGAAGAGCGCCCAAACTTCATGCCCTGGTTCTGGTGGCCGGACTACAACGACGCATGGAATCACCTCTATCCGCAAATCGTCTCCACGGCGGCCGGTTCCGCAGGCTCCAACATGGGGTTTTTCAACAACCCTGAAGTCGATGCGCTGATGGAGACGGCGGGAACTGCCGCGGATGAAGCGACCTACCTTGACGCGATCAGTCAGGTGCAGCAGATCATCTCCGCAGACGATCCTCCCGCCGTTTATTGGGCGGAACGAGCGTGGAATGTGCTCTTCCGCAATCGCGTGACGGGGATATTTATCAACCCGATCAACATCGGCACGTACAACTTCTGGGAGATGGGCGTGGCTGAATAGCCGTCAGCAATCGGCAGTCAGCTATCAGCAGTGAGAACACCGGGGGGGGAGTGATCGCCCCGGTGTTACTTTGCCCTGCGGGTCCCGGGCATGGTAGGTTAGCGAGCATCAGATCGAGAGAAACCTTGGCTTGGATCGCGGCAGCTGCCGTACAGGCGTGGGACACAACGCATGCTTCAGATGGCCCAGCCATCTTCCCGCGAAACCGAAGCGAGCACGGGCCGAACGCCACTGCTTTCGATGTCCCACATTTCCCGGCAATTCGGCGCCACCCAGGCGCTCGACGATGTCTCTCTCGACCTGTTTGGTGGCGAGATTCATGCGCTCCTTGGCGAAAACGGCGCCGGGAAATCAACGCTGATCAAGATCATGACCGGCATCCAGCAACCGGACGACGGATCGATCGTCCTCGATGGCTCTGCGGTCAGCTTCACCACGTCACAGGACGCGCAAGCCCACGGCATTGCCGCGATGTATCAGGAACCGATGATCTTCCCCGATCTGACGGTTGCCGAAAACATCTTCATCGGTCACCAGAACCGGGGCACGTTCGTCAATCGCCGCAGAATGGAAGAGGATGCCAGCCGGGTGTTCAATCTGCTCGGCGTCGCACTCGATCCGGGTGAACCGGCGCGCGGTCTGACCCTCGCCCAGCAACAGGTTGTGGAAATCGCCAAGGCGATCTCACTGCAGACCCGTGTGCTGATCATGGACGAGCCGACCGCTTCCCTCTCGGCCCATGAAGCGCACCAGCTCTTTCGCGTCATCTCCACGCTTCGCGCTCAGGGCGTGGCAATCCTGTTCATTTCCCACCGCATGGAAGAAGTGTTCGAGATCGCCGACCGCATCACGATTCTGCGCGACGGCCAGTGGATTTCGACAACGCCGGCATCGGATCTGACGCCGGCCGACGCGATCCGGGGAATGGTCGGCCGCAAAGTGGTCGAAATCTTCCACCGGGAGCGGCAACAGCCGGGTGAACTGCGACTTTCCGTCCGCGATCTCGGCAAGCGGGATGCTTTTTCAGGCATCAACTTCGATTTGCACGCGGGCGAGGTGCTCGGATTCGCCGGACTGGTCGGTTCGCGGCGCACGGATGTGGGTCTGGCCCTCTTCGGCATCGCTCCGGCTGACGAAGGGAGCGTCGCGCTCGATGGCGAGACGGTGACGATCACCAGTCCGGCTCAGGCAATGAAGCTCGGTCTAGCGTACTCGACCGAAGATCGCCGCCAGCTGGGTTTGGTGATGCCTATGTCGATCGCCGGGAACATTTCACTCCCTTCTCTGAACCGCTTTCTGACGAATCTGGGATTGGTCAGGCGGAGCGAAGAAGAAACAATGGCCGAGGGCTATCGCCAGCGACTGCAAATCCGGGCGCCTTCCGTGGGAACCTCAGCTCATGCGTTGTCGGGCGGCAATCAGCAGAAAGTCGTGCTCAGCAAATGGCTGGAAACGCGGCCGAATGTGATGATCCTCGACGAACCAACGCGCGGCATCGATGTCGGCGCCAAAGCGGAGGTGCACCAGCTCATCGACGAGCTCGCCGCACAGGGAATGGCGATCATCCTGATCAGTTCCGATCTTCCGGAAGTGCTGGCGATGAGCGACCGGATCCTCGTGATGCGAGAGGGTCGCCAGGTTGGCATTTTCGATCATGCCGGGATCACGCAGGAGATGGTGCTTACTGCCGCGATGGGACAGGATTCAGCAGCAGATAGCTCAGATGATTTGCGCGATGAGGCCGGGCGAGAGGCGATGCAGGTGATCGACCAGCTGATCGCCGGCGCATCTGACGAGGCGCAACCACATGATTGATCATGCCTTGCGCCGCATCCGGCCTGAGCAGTTTCGGGAAATCGTCCTCTTCGGCGTGATCATCGCCATGGTCATCTTCTTCTGGACGCAGATTCCCAACTATTTCGCTCCCCGTCCGACGAATCGACTGACCCTGGAACTGGCGATTCCGCTGGTCGTCGCAGTCGGTCAGGTACTCGTCGTTCTCACTCGAAACATCGACCTGTCCGTATCGTCGATTGTGGGGTTGACGGCCTATGTCGTCGGCACGTTGCTCACACGTCAGCCGGAACTGCCCGCACTCGTGGCGGTGCTGCTGGCGATCGCTATGGGTATTGGGCTGGGGGCGATTAACGGGTTGATCGTTGCCTACGGCGGCGTACCGGCAATCATCACAACACTGGGGACGCTGGCCATCTATCGCGTCGTTCTGGTGGAGATATCCGGGGCAAAGACGGTGACCACGGCGGCCTTGCCAGACTGGTTGAACGATGTGCCAAGCGCGACGGTGGCGACGATCGGCGACTTCGATGTCCGGCTGCTGGTCGTTGTGGCGCTGCTGGTCTGCCTCAGCGGGCAGCTCCTTCTTCGCTATCTGCCGTTTGGGCGCAGGCTCTTCGCAATAGGCTCGAATCCGGAGGCCGCGGTTGCATCCGGATTGCCGGTCAAACGGGATGTTTTCGTGGCATTCACGATTTGCGGGGGTCTTTCCGGGCTGGCTGGATTCATGTATCTGGCGCGATTCGGGAATATCACCGTCACCGCAGCCCAAGGCATGGAATTGCAGGTCGTCGCGGCGGTGGTCGTTGGCGGTGTGAATATTTTTGGCGGATCGGGCTCGATGATAGGTGCGCTGCTCGGCGTCATGTTGATTGAAACGCTGCAGCAGAGTCTTCTTCGCTGGGCGAATGTCAGTGAATTCGTCAAGGACGCGATCCTGGGCTTGCTGATTCTGCTGGCCGTCACCGCGGACGCGCTGGTGCTTGGCCGGTTGCGCGATCGCTGGGTTCGGGCCAGGAGAGCCGGTCAAACAGCCGCCACACAGACAATCGCGTCCCAGTCAGGAGCGTCCGATGTCGGCTGATATCGTGCGCCGCCTTCGTGGATGGGAAGGCCTGCTTCTGGTTTGCTTGTTGATCGTTGTTGCGTACAACGTCTCCAGCGTGTCCAATTTTCTCACCGTCCGAAATCAGGTCAATCTCTTCCAGCTGGGCATCGAGAAATCGATCGTAGCCCTGATCATGGCCTTTGTGATCATCAGCGGGGAGATCGATCTATCGGTCGCCTCGATGATGGGCCTGTCTGCGGCGATCGTCGCGTACCTGTTCGAACACGATTGGCCGATGGCGTTGTGCATTGTCGTCGCGCTTCTGGTTGGGGCGGGGCTCGGGGCCATCAACGGATATCTCGTTGCCAGAGTGGGACTGAGCTCGCTGGCTGTCACGCTGGCTGGTTACATCGGATTCCGGGGGTTGGCACAGCTTCTGGTCGAGGACCGATCGATTGGCGGCTTCCCATCGTGGTTCACCAACCTCGGTCAGAAGGGTCTGATCGGGCCGGTCACGCTCTCGATCGTTCTCTTCTTTGTGTTTGCCGTGATCGCCGTGATCGTGCTGCATTTCAGCGGGTTTGGCCGGCGCACTTACGCGGTCGGCAACAGCGCCGCTGTTTCTC
Source organism: uncultured Sphaerobacteraceae bacterium (assembly GCA_964461025.1). Classification (GTDB taxonomy): domain Bacteria; phylum Chloroflexota; class Chloroflexia; order Thermomicrobiales; family UBA6265; genus JAHBVL01. The sequence continues at coordinate 47,248 of CAYWSE010000018.1, forward strand.
GCTATTCCGGCGTTCCGGTCGCCAGAACAAAGATCACAATATTCATCTTCAGCGGATTCATTGCCTCTCTGGCCGGCATCCTGTTGACGGCGCGTCTTGGCGCCGTTCGAGCCAGCACCGCCCAAGGCTTCGAGCTGGACATCATCACCATCGTCCTGCTGGGCGGGGTCAGCATCTTCGGCGGCGTCGGCACGATGGGCGGCGTGCTACTCTCGATTGCACTCGTGCTCAACCTGCGCAACGGGCTGGTCATCGCCGGGGTGACGGGCAATACGCAGACCGGTATCATCGGTTTCCTGCTCATTCTGTCGGTTCTGGTCCCGAATCTGGTTTCCAGACTCAGGGAACGGATGCGACGCAATCAATCAGCGACCAGTGCGCACGCGCCGCCGGTGACCTGATGTCCGGCCGCGCTGTAAGCAAGCGAAAGGAGGATCGCGAAGGTTCTGGTGCACCAGTTTGGATTCGTCTCGATCGATTCACGGAGGGATAGTCCATGAAGTTTCGACGAATGATCATGTTCCTGCTCGCCGCAGGATTGATGACCGGCGCCATGAGCGCTGCGGTTGTCGCCCAGGACGTGGCGACCGCAACTCCTGGCCAGGCGGTGAAGATGATGCTCTTGCCGAAGTTCCTCGGCATCGCAGTCTTCGATCAGGCCAATCAGGGAGCGCAGGAAGCGCACGCAGAGCTCGGCAATACGGAGGCGCTCGACTTCGTTGGTCCAACCGCCGACAACAGCGCGGCCGGCCAGATCGACTACGTAACAACGGCCCCGTCAAGTGAGTACGACGTCGTCATGCTCTCGAACAACGCCGGCGACCAGATTGCCCCCGCCGCATCCGCGGCACAGGAAGCCGGCACGAAGGTCGTCACGTGGGACTCGCCGATTCCGAATGCGGAAGGAGAGTCGCTCTTCGTCGCGCAGGTCGACTTCGATGAGACCGGTAAGGTCATGGCCGACATGGCGCTGTCGATTCTCGGCGAGGATGGCGGTCAGTTCGCGATTCTCTCCGCGTCGCCAGATGCGGCAAATCAGAATGCCTGGATCGCCTCGATGCAGAACATTCTGGAAAACGACGAGACCTATGCCAATCTTGAGCTCCTCGAGATCGTCTATGGGAACGACGTTTCTGAAGACAGCTACGAGCAGGCTCTTGCGCTGGTCGACAAGCATCCTGACATGGAACTGATCATGGCCCCGACGACGGTTGGCATTGCAGCGGCAGCGCAGGCGATGCAAACCGAAGGGCTTTGTGATGAGGTGAAGGTTTCCGGCTTGGGTCTTCCGGCAGAGATGGAAGAGTACACCCTGAATGGTTGTGCTCCTGAATTCGCCCTGTGGAGCTTCGTCGACCTCGGCTACGTCACCTACTACGCTTCGTATCTTCTCGCCACTGGCGCCATCGAGGGTGTCGAGGGTGAGACATTCGAAGCCGGCCGGATGGGTCAGTACACGATCGAGAAGGACCCCACGCGCCCCGATGTCGATGCCTTGCGCATCGTGATGGGTCCGTTCTCGGTCTACAACGCGGACAACGTCTCCGAATAGACAGGACTTGCGATTCGTCATAGCAAACGGGAGCGAGCAATGCTCGCTCCCGTTGCTCTTTGTGGCGAGTTCACCGACTGATCATGTCGTCGGTGAAGCCACCGGCGACGATTCAGGCGTCGCTATTTCCGGAGCGGCTTCCTCCTCTTCGTCGGTCGCGGGCGGCGGCGCCACTTCCGCGCCCTCCGGCACCTGATCGGCAGGGACAAGCATCCAGACGCTGCCCCGCGCAACTTCGGACGGATCGGCGGTCTGGTCGAAGTCGGCGGCGAACGATGTCACGTAGAGGCGGCCATCTTCACCTTGTCCTGACCCCGTGATCTGGATTCCGGCCTGAAGCACTTCCTCGAACTGCCACACGCCGCCGTCATCCCGGGCCAGGCCGAAGACGCGGCCGGAGCAATAGTCGCCAGAGAAGTAAATGCCATCGAGAGAGGCAAACTCTTCACCACGATAGACGCCAATCCCGGTGATCGAGCAGCCAGTGTTGTGGTCGTACTCCGCAACTGGCGGTACGCCAACGACTGAGCATCCTTCGAGCGTTCCATGCGGCGCTGCTGGTGAATTGGCCTCAGCGTCGGCGAGACCGGAGTCTGGCGGATAGCAGTGACCGCCCTCCATAAAGTCCCAACCGAAGTTCAGCCCTCCGCGGCTGCCAGCGGGCACGAAGTTGATCTCCTCCCAGGCAACCTGTCCGACATCGGCGATGTAGAGATCACCAGTTTCGGAATCAAAGCTGAATTGCCACGGATTACGAAGTCCGAAGTGATAGATCTCGGGCTGTGCGCCCGGCCGGTAAGCGCCCGCCTGGGCGATCTGGTTGGCAATCTGCGAAGGCAAAACGCCGCTTTGCAGTCCGTTGCCGGGCGCGCTCAACCCATTCGCCGCGGCAAACGGGTTGTCTTCCGGAATCGAATATCCGGCGACGTCAGATGCGTTCACGTCCACTCGCAGTAGTTTGCCGAGCGGATTGTTGATGTTCTGGGCATGGTTGTATGGATCGCCAGCCAGACCCCCATCGCCAACCGCGATGTAGAGGTAACCGTCCGGACCAAATGCCAATGTGCCGCCATTATGATTGCGGTACGGTTGATCGATGCTGAAGAGGGCGCGAGCGGAATCAGGATCAGCGACATTGGGATCGTCTTCCGATACCTTGTACTCGACGATGAACTGATCCCCCACAGCGCGCGCATCGGTGTAGTTCACATAGAAGAGACCGTTCGACGCGTAGTCAGGGTGAAATGCAAGCCCAAGCAGCCCCTGTTCTGATCCAGTTGTCAGGATGAGACTGCTGACGTCCAGAAACGGTTCCTCGAGGAGTGTGCCGTCGCCATCGACAATCAATACTCTGCCGAATCGTTCAACGATAAAAAGACGACCAGATCCGTCGTTGGCGCTGGCGACGTTGACCGGATCGAACAGTCCATCGGCGACCTTGACAAGCTGCACTTCGACATCCCCGACATCGCCACCTGGTTGCGCGACCGTTACTCCATCATAGGAACTGACCGGTGCGGAATATCCGCCTTCCTGAGCCGCGGCAGGCACCATCGCGGCGGAAGCCAGCAACGAAAAGGCAAAGAGCAGGGCCGCCAATCGTCTGATTGACATTGATTCCTCCTTCAGTAAGGGCTGTTCCCCTCGGACGTCAGAATCGGAGGGCATTCCGGCCGTCAGGGCACGCCGAAGCAGCGCTTCGCAATGCGAAGCACGTTTCATGCCATGCAGTCAACACACAGAGATCAGTCCACCAGGGCGAGACTGAATCCACGAAATGGCGGGACCGGCCTCGCAGCGGCCTTTCTCAGTCGACGAGGCCCAGCTGTTTGCGGAATCCGTAGTTATCCCAGCCGTCGAAGCCTTCGGCGACCCAGCCATCCTCGATGCGGTCGAGGCTCATGCCGCCGACCCGAATCTGGCGTCCATCCGGTTGAACGCCGAGATACTCCCCATGCAAGGTGCCGGTGAGCGTCCAGCGGGTGAGCACTCTGTCGCCTTCCGAGATCATGTCGACGATTTCGAAGTGCAGATCGGGAAAAGCAGAGACCCACTGGCGCCACTGCTTCCGAAATCCTTCGCGTCCAGACCCGAAGTCGGGATCGTTGCCTCCAGCATTCTCCGGAATGAACCGATCGATGGCTGATTCATCCTTCTGGTTCCAGATCTGCTCGAAGAAGTCGCGCGCCGCCTGCTTGTTGCTTTCGATACTCACTGTGCTCACTCCACTCGCACTACAATCCACACCCGATGTGGGATGGTAGCAGGACGGGCGGGATTTTCATGGAACTACGACTCGACAACAAGGTTGCGCTGATCACCGGAGCCGACAGTGGCATTGGCCGGGGCATTGCCTTGCGCTACGCGGAATCGGGCGCTGATGTGGCCGTGGGGTACTTCAGCGACCGGCCCGGGGCGGAGGAAACCGCGGCCATGGTGGAGGGATTTGGGCGTCGCTCGCTCATCGTGCAGGGCGACGTAGGTGATCCCGTTGCCGTTGAGCGAATCTTTGCGGAGTTCGACCGCACATTCAACCGTATCGATGTGATGGTCAACAATGCCGGGATGGGGTTGCCCGGAGAAATCGTCGACTTGACGTTCGAAAGCTGGGAACGGGTCATCCGCACGAATCTGCACGGACCGTTCCTGATGCTCCAGCAGGCCGCCCGCCGGATGATCGTGCAAGGCAGCGGTGGCAGGATCATCAACATCTCGTCGGTTCATGAGGAAGCGTGCAACACGACCGGGTCGTCGTACAACGCGTCGAAAGGCGGGCTACGCAACCTGACGCGGACGGCGGCGGTGGAACTCGGGCGGTATGGCATCACCGTGAACGATATTGCGCCGGGGATGATCCTGACACCGCTGAATCGGGAGGCAATCGACGATCCTGTTTATCTGCATGCTGCAGAACAACAGATCGTTCTGGGCCGGGCCGGACTGCCGGTCGACATCGCCAATATGGCGCTTTTTCTGGCGTCAGATGCGGCAAGTTACTGCACGGGGCAGACGCACTTCGTCGACGGCGGGTGGATGCTGACCTGGCCGCCCGTCTGAGCGGGACAGCCAGGTCATTCCTCAACAGCTAGGGCTCCGACGACTCTTCGTCCTGAACTGGTTCGTCAACTGCCTCTTCGGCCGGAATCTCCGTCGGCGCTTCGACAACCGGTTCACTGGTCGCTGTCGGAGCCGGATTGGTCGAGGTGGCGGTCGGTTCGAGAACGACCGGCGCCTCGGGCACAGGCCGAACCTCGTTCGTGACCACATAGGGCACAACCGGTGGCGCAGTCCAATCGGCCGGCAACTGGCTGAATCCAGAGCCAGCCGGATCATTGATCGCGCCAGAGTACGCGGCAGCTGACGCGAGAACATCAGCGACGAAGTGCTGGCCACAGTATCCGGAGGCAGTGCAGCCAGGTCCGAAGTACGCGGCGAGGGCGCCCTCGATCGATCCTGAGGAAGATCTCAGCTGCGCCAATGTTGCCGCGCCAGCGGTGATGTTCGTCGCCGGGTCGTGCCAACCGGAGCTGATGCCAAGTGCCGTGAACTCGTCGGGCGACACGAGCATCAATCCGGCTGATCCATTCGTACCCGTGATATTCGGATCGCCACCCGATGTCTGGTGGATGACGCCTGCCAGTACATCTGCAGGAATGCCTGATGCCTGTGACGCTGCGAGAATTTCCGGCAACCAGCGCAGCACTGAATCATCCAGCCGTATCGGCGCCACGGGAGCTGAAATCGCTGTTTCGGCGGCGGTAGCTCCAGTTGCAGGGATTGCTGTTTCCAGTGGCGAGAGCGGTCCGGCGACGGCGCGCAAATAGCGTGAGGCGACCCATCCTGTTGTGCCGTTGCTCTTGCGAACAGGCAGCCACGTAAACCCACCACTGGCCTGACCAGATCCGGTGACAGTCAGCAGTGTTCCTGACGGCAGTATCTCGATCGACGTATAGGTCGTGCCGGGACCCGATCGGAGGTTGACGCCGGTGGTGGTTTGCATCGAGGTCGTTTGACCCGATGTTGTCGTGGCAGTCGGCGCGACCGTCCGTAGATAACTGGAGGCGACCCAGCCAGTTGTACCGTTGCTCTTGCGAACAGGAATCCAGGTATGCCCACCATTAGCCTGACCCGAACCAGTGACCGTCAGGACCGTTCCCGCAGGCAGGATTTCGAGGGAGGTGTAAGTCGTCCCGGGTCCGGACCGGAGATTGACACTAGTCGTCGTTCGCATCGTGACAGCCGAACCTGATGTTGCAGTCGCCGTTGTACCGCCGCTCGAGGTTGCCGTCGCCGGTGGGGCAACTGACTGCAGGTAGCGCTCCGCCACCCAGCCAGTCGTGCCGCTTTGCAGCCGAATGGGAACAAATATCGTGCCGCTGACATTCAGACCGCTGCCAGTGACAAAGACAACGGTATCCTTTGGCAACACCTGAAGAATTGAAGAGGATGTCCCCGCCGCCGATCGCATATTCAGAGCTGTGGTCACTCGTCTGGAGTCAAGTTGCGGGGTCTCTGTTGGCGTCGAGGATGCGGTCGCTGTCGGCGTCGGCGTGTCTGCCCCCGCCGTAAGCACGAGCAAGGACGTTGTCGCGGACGCGCCAGACGTCTGACCAGTGGCGACGAGCGTGATGGGGCCTGGTTGCACCGAAGCAGGCAGCGTCGTTTGAGTCGAAGCACTTCCGGAGCTATTGACGGCTACGCTCGCCAGCGATGCCCCCCCTTGAATCGACAGATTCACCGTTTCGCCACCCTGGAATCCGTTCAGCACCGGGGAAATGGCTGTTTCGACATGGGCAAACGCCGGATTCAAGCTGACAGATGGACTGACGGTGATCGACGCCGACGCACTTCCGCCACTACTGGCGCCGACCGCGGTCAGCGTATGTGTTCCCCGCGGCAGCGGCGGGAGCACAAACGAACCGGATGCCTGTCCATTCTGGTTCGCGGACTTCGTAGCAACGGTGTTGCCATTGATTCTGACATTGACCGTTTCACCGCCCGAATACCCCTGGGCGAGATAGGAAACGCTGCCGCCTGGGCTCTGTCCTGTTGGAATCACCGAGACCGACGGCCCGACATTGACGACCGCGCCGTAGTAGTTCCCGCTGCTGCGAATAACGGCGAAGATCGGATACGCACCTGACGACGCGACGGGAATCGTCACACTGGTCAGTGCTTTGTGGTCCTCGGCGCTGACGATCGTCTTCAACAATGGCCCGCCAGTCGAGCCCCACCGAATATCAACGGTTGTGCCGACGGTGATGCGGGTGCACGAGAGCTGAACGGTGTCGCCCACTTTTACCGTTGTTGGAGTAGCAGTGCATGCAGGCGCCTGCCCACTCGTCACGAGTGAACCGTTGCGAATCGTGAAATAGCGGACGCCAGTGTTGTTGCTGGTGTCCGACTCTTTGATCTTGCGTTGGGGATTGGCAATCGATTGCAGCGCGTAGTCGCCGTCGGGAAGCTGGCTGGTACCCAGATCGACCCATTGCTCGGGCAAGCTCGAATAGTAGAGATCACCCCAACCCGACGAGAGTCCCTGAACGCTGGCATTGCAGTATTCATACTGCGGAGAGGTTCGGGCGCTACTGCTGACGCGGACGTAATCGATGATGCAATAGCTCGTTTTCGTGCCGCGAAACTGCGTCGGCAGGTAGTGTCCAGTCGTGTTCTTCTTGAGAATCTCGTAACTGGCGATTCCTTCGAAGTGGAAGTGATTGTGCTGCGGGTGGAAGATCAGGTCTGAGCCAACCCGCGTGCGCACGACACGCGTGCCTCCGATCTTGGCATCATAGACATTCTGATAGACATCACGGCTGACCGAGAGATTAGCGGTCAGTTCAAGGCGGCCGCCCTGATTGACGACAGTGTTGTCGAAGCGAAGCAGGTAATGATAGGCGCCGTTGAGCCATTCTCTGGTGATCCGCAGGCCTGCCGGACTTGGGGTGACGAGGTCGGGATAAATCGGCGGGCCGGCGGCATTCGTGGGGACGAGCGGCAGTACTACCGACATGAGAAGGAGCAATGCAATGACTGAGTGAATCGATCGCCGGCGGTTGAATCGCAGATGGCCCATGGTCATTCCCTTCCCAACACCGGTTGTCGCTGTCCGATCAGAATAGACTTCGAACGCCCGCGCACATCGGCACGATTCGAAGCAGGGACTGCCGCGCACTCGATGAAACACTGGCGGAATTGTATCGGGCGAACAAGACACGTTCAACACAGCAAGGAACTCATGCTGTGAGATAGCTTGTTGTGAGATGAGAGCACTGTTTCGCGCCAAAAGTGCCGCGATCAGTCGCCTGCGGCTGGACTCCCGTCTGATTCATCAGGACGCGGATCGGATGCGATGGTCGCCAGTGGCTCCTCCGTGCCCAAGGTCTCATCAGCGACCTCTTCCGGCGGCGCCAGGAATGGTCTGGACTCAAGGCCGGTTTGGTATGGCGCAAGGGTAGGCGCCGACCATGTCGCCGGGAGCACGTTGAGACCATAGCTTCCCGGATCGGTGAGCATCGCTTCGTATTGGGATGCCAGAACACGCACGTCGGCGAGATAGTCACCTGCGCAGTAGCCAGAGCTGCTGCAACCGTCGCCAGACCAGGCCATCAGACCAGCTTCGAAACCGTGCGAAGCGGTCAGGTTGGCCACCATTGCGGCCGCGACATTGAGATTCGTGGCGGGATCGTTCCACTGGCCCTCACCAACGCCGTATGCATTGAACTCGTCAGGAGCAACCATCATCAGACCTGATGAACCATTCAACCCGACGACATTCGGATCACCGCTGGAGGCAAGCTCGATCATCGCGGCGAGCACCGGAATGCTCAGTCCCGATTGCTGTGAGGCCAGCGTGATCTCCGGCAGCCAGCGCAACACGGCGTCATCGAACCGGACGTCTTGCGCGCTTTCAACGACTTCTGGTTCTTCGGCCGCCTGGGCGGCGCCGCCCGGAGCAATGTAGAGATCGGCGACCCAGCCCGTCGTGCCGGTCGATGTACGCACCGGCACGAAGTTATAGCCGCCGGACTGTTGTCCGGGACCGGTCACCGTGAGCGTTGCGCCGATCGCCAGAGTCTCGATGATGGTGGCGCTGGTTGATGGACCGGAACGCAGATTGACCCGCACCGTGACCACCCAGCTCGACGCGGTTGTTGTGGCCGTCGAAGACGCCGCAACAGTCGGTGTGCGCGTCGGTGTGGACGTGCTGCCCACCACCTGGGTCAGATAGAGACTCGCCGCATACCCTGTCTGGCCGCCATTGGTCCGTATTGGAAGCCAGGTGTAGCCATTCGCCGCGGTTCCGGTTCCGGTTACCCAGACCTGCTCGCCATTTGACAAGACAAAGGAGACACCAAAGGCGAGGCCCGGCCCGCTCCGGACATTCACGTTTGCCGTTGACCGGTACAGAGTCTCTCCACTCGGTGGCGAGGCGGTGACCGTGCGCGTCGGCGTTCTGGTGGGGGTATTCGACGCCTGGGATGTCGGCGTTTGCGTCGCGGTTGGCGATGGGGCGCCGGTGGTGGGCGTTCGTGTCGCTGTCGCGGTTGCCGTGGCCGTCTGAGTCGTTCCGGTCAGATAGATCGAGACTGCCCATCCCGAATATCCGGATGTGGTCGCGACCGGCAACCAGGTGTAGCCGCCGGCGGTTTGGCCGGAGCCGGTTACGTAGACTGCCAGACCATTGCTGAGCACGGTGACGACCGCAAACGATGTTCCCGGCCCCTGGCGGAGATTGAGATTGGCCGTTGTCTGCCGCGGGTCGGTCATCGGGAACGCAGTGCCGGTCGGCGTGCGCGTGGCGGTGGCCGTCGGAGGACCAGGTGTGCGCGTGGCGGTCGGCGTGCGGGTCGGCGTCGAGGTGCCCAACGAGCCAACCTTGGTCACGTATTGAGCGGCAACCCAGCCCGTCGTACCGCCCGTCTCTTTCCGGACAGGGATAAACAGCATCGCTCCGGCGGATTCACCGTACCCGGTGACGATCAGCCGCGTACTGGCCGGCAATTGCTCGCGGACGCCAAACTGCGTGCCCGGACCAGTGCGCAGATTGAGCAGATCGTTCGTGCGGACGATGTCGTTGATCTCGAGGACCGTCGGTGCGGCCGTCGAGGTGGCTGTTGCGGTTGGCGTCCTCGTGGAGGTGGCTGTCTGGGTCGGTGTTTGCGTAGTTGTCGGCGTCGCGGTGACTGTCGAGGTCGCTGTCGGTGTCGGCGTGTCGGCGCCCGCAGCGAGGAGGAGGAGACCGGCCGTCGCGGTTGCTCCCCCGCCCTGCGCCTGAATCGTCAGCTGGGCGGGTGCCGTGCCGGCCGGAATCGCAACGTAGGCGCCAGCCGAGGCGGGGACGCTCCCCTGCGCATTCGTCTGAACGGTTCCCAGCGCGGCTCCTCCCTGGATCGAGAGGGTCACTGCGGTCGATGCGGGAAATCCTGTCAGCACAACTCCGACCGGCCCTTCCACTTCAGTATGACCAGGAGTGAGTGCAACAGCCGCCAGCACGTTCAACGAAGCCGAGGCCGTTTTGCCGCTGGTCAAACCGAGCAACGAAACCGTCCTGGCGCCATGGGTTGTTTCTGGAAGAGGCAGGCTGAGCGTGACGACTCCGTCGATACTGGCCTGCCCCGTGGCAAACTGCGATCCGTTCAGGCGAACCGAAATCTGCTCGTTCGACGCGAATCCTTGACCGGCAAGGTGCAAGGTCGAGCCAACCGTCGCGCTGGCGGGGTTGACTGTCATCGACGGGTTGATGCTGACGATGGCGGGGTAGTAGACGCCGCTCCCCCGCACGACGGCGAAGATCGGATGAGCTCCCGCCAGATCGGATGGGATCGTCACGGTGGCCAGCGCCTTCATTTCGTCGGTGGTCGTCGCGGTGGCCAGAATCTGACCCGCGGTCGAACCCCAGCGAAGATCGACGATCGAACCAGGGTTGAGCCGCGTGCAGGAAATCTGCACCTGCTGCCCAATCTGCACCGCGTCCGGCGTCGCCGTACAGGCTGGCGTCTGGGTGCTGGTCGCCAGCTGCCCGTTGACAATCGAGAAATAGGTAACGCCGGCGTTGTTCTGGTAGTTCGTCTCGTTCAGCTTGCGCGCCGGGTTTGCCTCAGATTTGAGCATGTAGTCGCCATCGGGTGGCCGATTGACGCCGAAATCGACCCACTGATCCGGTAAACCGGAGTGATAGAGATCGCCCCATCCATGGGAAAGCCCCTGCACGCGGTCGTTGCAGTAGTTGTATTCGGGGGTCGTCGTGCCGCTGCCGCTCAGGCGCACATAGTCGATGATGCAGAAACTCGTTTTCTGACCACGGAACTCGGTGGCCAGATAGTGACCAGTTGAGTTCTTCTTGAACACCGAGTAGGCGGCGAAGCCCTCGAAGTGGAAGTGATTGTGCTCCGGATGGAAGATCAGATCGGAGGCGACCCGTTCCTGCTCGACTCGTGTGCCTCCGATCAGCTGGTCGTATACGTTCTGATAGATGTTGCGGCTGACCGCAAGATTTGCCGTGATCTCCAGGCGACCGCCGGAGTTGCCGACGATGTTGTCGAAGCGCAAGAGATAACGAAGCTGCCCATTCACGCTCTCGCGAACGAGGCGGAGTCCGCCTGGCTCCGTGCTGAAGAGATCGGGATAGAGCGGAGGACCTTCGGCCGGGACGGGCTCCGAAAACGAGACAATGAGAGGTAGCACGAGGAGAAGCGCAATCAGCCGGCGCGTCGAAGCCCACCTGCTTCGAGACAGTGATTTCACAGATACCCTTCCACCGGTCACTTGCGCTCCAAAGCGCCGTTCGTTCGCCTGATCAACGACGTGCAACGTTTGACTGCAATCAACGTGCGGGCCACATGAGTTGCGAACGCGACCGTGAAACACAGTCTACCGACGGGCTGCCTCGCTGGCAAGTGTTTGTGACAGGTGAGCGACGTGGATCGAAGTCCGAAGTCCGAGGTCCGGAGTCGGAGCATCGAGAATCAATGGTCAAATGATGATGCGTCATATCCCATGACCCATTTCCCATGTCCCATTTCCCATGTCCCATTTCCTTTCTCCGGATATCCGTGTCAGGAAACCTCCACCTGGCTTCGCGCGTATCAGAGGTCATGATGCGCACGCTCTCATTCTGTAATCCGCTTCGGATGCTCTCCGCACCAGCGGCACAAATGCTGGTGCTGTGTCTGGTTGTTTCTGGCGTCGGGCCGATCGCCGCGCAGACGTCGAGCACCGACACCGTGCCGATTCCGTCGACGGCTGCGGGTGAGCAACTGCAATGGGTGCTCGATCAGGTCAATTCGAGCGGCGAGAGTCTCACCCCGCTTCGGATCGAACGTCGCTTTGCTCCCTACTTCCTCTCCGGCATCACGATTGAACAGCTCATTGCCGTTTTTCAAAGCTATGTCGGACCGGCCGGACCAATGACGGTGGTGCGATTCGAGGGAGGGGTGACTGAAGCACGCGCCAATGCACTCCTGACCAGCCCTGGCGGCTACTGGCGCGTCGCATTGAGCGTCGAGCCTTCGCCCGACCACCTGATCGATGGTCTCTTTTTCCAGCCGGCCTGGACGCCCCTGTCGACGAATCCGCCGGAGACGTGGTCGGACCTCAAGCAGCGTTTCCTCGGACTGGCTCCCCAGACGGGTTTCTACGCGGCGGAACTGACCGCAGATGGATGCTCGCCGATCGCTCGCGTGCATCCGGAAGAACCACTGGCAATTGCGTCCGCGTTCAAACTCTATGTGCTGGGTGAACTGGCCCGGCAGGTGAACGCCGGCATCGCGTCGTGGGACGAGCTTCTGGCATTCGACCCCGGACTTGTCAGTTTGCCGAATGGCGACATGCGCTATTCGACGCCCGGCGAGAGTTTTCCACTCGTAAAGTGGGCTGAGCAGATGATCGCCCAGAGCGACAACACAGCCACCGATCATCTCATCCAGCGACTCGGCAGGGAAGAGGTCGAGGCATCGTTCTCACTCATGGGTCACGCGCATCCCGAACTCAATCTGCCACTCTTGATGACCCGCGAGTGGTTTGCGATCAAGATGCGATTGACCGACCGCGAGATCAGGCAGTACGAGCTCGCGACAACAGAGACCCGGCGCAAGCTTCTGGAATCACTGGTGCAACCGCAGGCGGCAACACTGGCCGAATGGGAACCATGGCCGGCGTTTCGGGCGATCGATGCGATCGAATGGTTCGCATCGCCGCAAGATCTCTGTCTCGCTGCCGCTCACCTTCTCGAGATGTCGGCGAAACCGGGCGGAGAACCGGTCCTGAATGCGCTCTCACTGCAACCTGGGATGACGTTCGATCCGACCATATGGCGTTATGTCGGGTACAAGGGTGGCTACGAAGCAGGCGTCAAGTCAGACGTTTGGCTCCTGCAACGCAACGATGGCCGCTGGTTTGTCCTTGCCGGCATCATCAATAACTCGAGCTCGGAAATCAATGGATACGGGATGGCCGACGTGATGGTGGCGGCCACCACGCTGCTCGCCGGCCAGCCCTGATTGCTTACACCCGTTTGTCGCCGTTGACAGGAAGCAAAACCGAATAGAGTGAGGAGGTGCCGCAGATGAAGAGGCGATTCAGCTTCGCTCCCCCCCATTCGACGTTGGCGACAACCTCCGGCACAAGAACCTTGCCCAGCAAGGTTCCATCCGGGTCGTAACAATGCACACCATCTCCGGCACTGGTCCAGATGCGCCCTTCGGTATCGAGGCGGAATCCATCGAAGCCGCCGGAGGTGCATGTGGCAAAAAGTCTGCCGTTCACGGGTCGGTCCGAAGCATCGATGTCGTAGACATACATCGGTTTGGGACGACTCGCTCCGGTGTCGGCCACATAGAGCAATGACTCGTCGGGCGAAAACGCGATGCCGTTCGGTCGGATCAGATCGGTGATGACCGCTTCGATTTCGCCCGAGTCGGGATCGATGAGGAAGACGTAGCATCCGCCGATCTCATTCTCCCCCTTGTGTCCCTCGTAGTCGGAATCGATGCCGTAGGCGGGATCCGTGAACCAGATCGAGCCGTCTGATTTGACGACAACATCGTTCGGACTGTTCAGTTTCTTTCCATCATATGCGTCAGCAAGAATCGTAATGCTGCCGTCGTGCTCAGTGCGAGTCACTCGCCGGCCACCATGCTCGCAGGAAACAAGGCGCCCCTGGCGATCGACGGTATGGCCATTGGTGTATCCGGCAGGTTGCCGAAAGACGCTTGTTTGGCCGGATGTTTCGTCCCAGCGCATCATCCGGTCGTTGGGAATGTCACTCCATACCAGGTACCGACCGGCAGCAAACCATGCCGGCCCCTCCGCCCACCGACAGCCTGTGTACAGCATTTCGACCGATGCCGTTTGTTTGATGAGTGAACCAAAGCGGTCATCGAGAATCTCGTAGTCCTGATCCGGCATCTTGCCCTTTTCCTTCTCCTGTTGCCAAGAACATACCTAGATCATCGCACAAGTCTGCCCAGCCAAGGATGTCCATATCGAACGTACTCCCTCAATGGTCATCCGCCGATACAGGACCAATGGCCTATTCGATTCGATGGCCGCCAATGGCATCGATTGCCTACGCTTGACTATCGTGGAGAAGTGCGCTGGCTGGCTCACCGCCACGATGATCCCCCGCACCGAGAGCAACGAACGGCATCGTTCCCACGGGATTCCGCGAGCTGCCGCTTTGTTTGGGGGAGATGTTCACAATGGTGTTTCGGGTTCGATGGTGGCTCTCGGCGCTCGTCGCCGTCTTTACGATTCTCTCGACGCTCGCGCCGCTGGCGGTTTCCGCGCAAGACCAGGAAACCAGCGCACCGTCACTGCAGACAGCGACTGTGATCGTCGACTCCACGCTTCACGCGGATCCGACGGCTGAGTCAGCCACGCTCGATGTGCTATCCGCTGGCAGCGAAGTTTCGCTCCTTGGTTCGGCGCTGACGTCGCTGTTCGATGGCCAGATCTGGATACAGGCGGCGTCAGCGAACGCGTCCGGCTTTGTGCTGATCGCGAATCTCTCGACCGCACCTCCCGACCCTGTCGTCGAACCCGAACCACTGATCGTTGCCTGGAAGCTCGTGCGAGCCGAAACCGAAGTCCCGTGTACGGCGGAACCAGTGCAAGGTTCGGCCCAGATCGCGACGCTGTATCTGGGCCAGGAAGTCGGCTTGACCGCCGACCCAGCCGACGGTTGGCAGGCGGTGGTGTGTGACGGCAGGTCCGGGTTCGTTGAGTCGACAGTGTTCGAAGCCCCGCCGCCGGAAGAAAACCAGGACCCTGGCGAGGCGCCGGTCGTCGAGACGTCCACGCCGGAGACGGAGATTCCCGAGCAAACGGACCCGGTCTCCACACCGGATCCAGGTGAGACGCCGATTCCGGATCCTTCGGAAGAGTCCGCAGAGGCGGATATCTCGACGGCGCCGACCGTTGAGGTCGAAGTTGCCGCCGCATCCGTCCTTGGCCCCGACCCGATCGAAGAAGGCAATGGACTGGTTTCGGCGATCATCGGCGGAGGCACCGGGTATGTGCGCGGGACGGATGGCGTTGGCGTCCGTTGCCGGGCCGGGGCAAGCACCTTGGCCGCAACGATAACCGTCCTGCCTGAGGGCGCTGCCGTCACATCGCGTGGTGCGACAAGCGGAAGCTGGCAACCTGTCTATTGCGCCGGACAGAACGGTTTTGTCTGGGCGGAATTTGTCGGCAACACCCCTGGAAGCAGCAGCTCGTCAGGATCGACAGGCACTGTTCGCGGTACGAACGGAGATTGGTTGCGTTGTCGGGCCGGCGCGAGCACGACGGCAGCAGTGATCACGGCGCTGGCACCGGGCGCTTCCGCCACGATCAGGGGTAGCGCGCAAAATGGCTGGATTCCAGTCATCTGCGGCGGGCAAAACGGATTCGTTCATTCTGATTACTTCGGCACGGGTTCCGGCACGAGCAGCAGTTCCGCTGGCAGGTTCGCGAACGGGCAGAGCGTGCATGTCGCGAACACGGATGGCGACGGCGTCCGATTTCGCTCCAGCGCCAGCTACTCGGGAGCGGTGATTTCCGTGCTCGTCGAAGGGTCGGGTCTGACCGTGCGAGCAGGATCGACCGGCGAGTGGGTCGCTGTTTCGCGAGGCGGATCAAACGGGTTCATCCATCAGGGCTTCCTGGCCGCGGGAACGGGCGCCGCGTCGAGTGGGTCGGGATCGACCGGATCGTCAGATCTGACCGCCGGAAGCAGAGGGAGGGTGACGGAGTCGCTCCGATTGCGGTCCGGTGCGAGTCTTTCTGCACAAACATTGGCGATTGCCAGCGCCGGGATCGTGGTCAAGGTCACTGGTTCGGCATCGAACGGTTTCTATCCGGTCAGCTGGGATGGTCTGAACGGGTACATGTACAAGGACTTCCTCGTCTATACCACGTCGGCGCTGAGCACACGGTCGTCGACGGCACCCGGTTCAACGACTCCCGTCGGCAACGCCGGCGCCGGTGGCGGCACAGCTACGGGACAGTCGATCGTGAACTACGCGCTGCGGTATGTCGGCTATCCCTATGTCTGGGGAGGAAGAGGGCCAAACGGATTCGATTGCG
>CAYWSE010000019.1:0-61851 GCA_964461025.1 uncultured Sphaerobacteraceae bacterium
TGGGATGATGACTTCCTGCTCCAGTTGCTCGCTCAATAAGATGCGATTGCCCTGTGGGACCACGTTGCAGAGTGCTCTCGGAGTCTCCAGCGATCTCGCACGAACCACTATGCATTTGCACTTCTCAGGCGTATGATCAGTTGAGGTCAGAAACATACCAGTTGCGGAATGACGACAGTCAGAGGAGGGTGTCATGGGTTCCTATATGATTCAGGTTTCCTATACCCCGGAGGCATGGGCGGCGCAGCTGAAACACCCGCAAAACCGAATAGAGGCCATCAGACCAATGGTCGAACGCAACGGAGCAAAGATCACCGGGGCATGGTATGCGTTCGGCGACTCTGATCTGATCATGATCGTGGAAGGCGGCGACAACCAGACAGCAGCGGCATCGGTACTGGTCGCCGCCGCTGGCGGAGCCGTATCAAGCATCAAAACGACCGTGCTCATGTCCATCGATGAGGGCCTTGCCGCGATCAAGCAGGCCGGCGAAGTGGCAGGAACATACCAGCCGCCCGACTGACAATCGGGAAGAACGAGTTCTCTCAGGTTTTGCCCTCTGCCAGGCGGTTTTCCCCGCCGGTTCGATCATGAAGGCAGCCAGTGTGCTGCCGCGCCGACCGAGGGCAGACGACCTGCAGAAGGTGGAGGTCTCAGGCAACAGCGCCTAACCGGCGCGATCGGCGCCGGTTAGGACAGTTCCTTCTCGACCTTCGCCTTCGATCGGGGTTTCTTCGATTGAGCAGTCGAGGATGAGGCCGCTTTCCCGGTCGTTGATAGCTTCGGTGGCATGTCCGGCTCCTCGGCGACGTCCTCCTGCTCCCCGGTCCCTCCAGCGTCCTCGCCCTCGTTGTCCGTCAAGATCGGAGCGAATCCCAGTGTCAGCGATTGCTCGACGATGTCGCGCCGCAGCAGACGCTCCGATTCCCGCAGGCTGTAGCGCAGAGGATGGTCGGGGAGGACGTCTTCGAGCATCTCCCGGACCTGGCGGAGGAGATCGATCGTTTTGTTGAACGTCAACACCAGGTCGCCTTCGGACAGCTGAATCTGCTCAGTGATCTCGATCATTGTCTGGCCGGAAGCCCAGGCCATTGCCGCGCCATAGAAACTCGGATTGTGCCCTTCGCTGATGAAGAGTCCATGATCGCGTTCTTCGCCCAGAATTGTGTGCTCGATGTCCTCCAGCCGTCTCCGCAATGACAGCAGGGCGTCCGGTAGGACGAGATGATTGGCATACCGAAAATCGCGGTCGAAGGAGAACCAGGAAAAGACTTCAGCCAGCTCGTGAGGTGTCAATCGATCGAGAAGGCCACGGTCGACCAGTTCGCAGAGAATCAACGCGTCGTTGTCGAACACGGCGGCGAGCATATCGGCCTTGGCCGTTGGATAGCCGCGATGCATGTACCCAAAGCGATCGAGCACTTCGCGGATACCGCGGATCACCCCCCTGATGCGGGCGTCTTCCGCTTCCTGCTCGCGTTCCAGAATCTGTTGAAGCGTATTCCGCTCGCGTTCCAGTTTGTCGATGCGATGCAGATGGTTGCGGTGCTCCTTACGGACAGGACAGCGATGGCAGGGATGCGAATCGCGCGTGGCAATCAGTGATTCGCGCTGGTCGATCGCGTCCTGAAAGGTCTCTTCCAGCCGGGCTATTTCCTGCTCGACCCGATCGGTTTCGCGCAACCGGTGCTCTTCCCGCATCGCTTCGAGATCGGGCAGATCCATCGCTTTCAGCTGCTTCTGAATAATGCGCGACTCCTTGAGCGAGAGCTTCTTTCCTTTGTCTTCCGTCGAAGTCAGTTCAGCCGCGGCGGTAGAAAGATCGACAACGCGGCCGTCCGTTACGTAATCGATCTGCCGGTATTCGGGCAGAACGTGGACTTCGCGATCGAAGAAAAAACTGCCGATACCGGAAATGGCCTTGCCGAGAAAAACTCCCCAGCCGAGCTCGCGCTCGTGGACGACCAGGCCAACCGGTGCAGTCCGCAGCACCCGTCGGAGCGTTTGACGACCCGGTTCCGGCCAGGGCGACGCTTCGATCGCACTCTCGATCCGCTCGCGTTCTTCTTCCAAACGCCGCAATTTCTGCTCTGAGGTCTGCAGCGTCGAGATGAGCATTCGATAGTCTTCGAGCAGCTCGTCGCCGCCATCGAGACCGATCAGGCAGCCATTCGGGATCCCGGCGATATCACCGCCGATCTCGATAACATCGTCTTCGAGGAGCCGGATGCGCTGGCTGGTCTGGAACTGGGCAAGACTCTGTTCGAGCATCTGGCGAACGCGGTCGCCATCGGGGGGATCCCAGAGATTGAGCACAGTGTTGTAGCGAACCGCGAAGGCGGACCGCACCGGTTCGAGCGGTCCTGTGGCGATTTCCAGCATTTCCCGGAAAGGCAGCCAGGGTGAATAGGGCACCACGACATGCCCAAACGCATCCATGCCGCGCCTTCCGGCCCGCCCCGCCATTTGCTGGAATTCGTTGGGAATCAGTACACGCCGGCGGCGACCATCCCATTTGCTCATGCGGCCGATCACGACGCTGCGGGCCGGCATATTGACGCCAAGAGCGAGCGTATCGGTCGCAAACACGACCTGCATCAGGCCGCGAGAAAAGAGCAGCTCGACGAGCTGCTTGAGCATCGGCAGCAAACCGGCGTGATGAAAACCGATCCCCTTGCGCGCCAGCGCCGAAACGAGCTGCACCTGCTCGAGTTCGCGATCTTCCGGACGCAGCGACGAGAGGTACGTATTGAGCGTTGATTCGATGGCTTTCAGTTGCACGTCGGTGACCAGATTCGGCCGCAACATCGCCAGCCGTTCAGCGAAAACCTGGCAATCATTGCGGCTGAACAGGAAGTAGATCGCCGGCAACATATCGCCCGCGATCAGCGAATCGATGATCTCGTGCGGTTGCGGTTCGTCGAGTCCTTCCGACCCGTTCGAGTCCGCCCGCCGGCGGCCCGTTCCCCGACCGACCTGCTTGCGAGCTTCGCCGCCGGAACGCGGAAAGTCGCGAATCTGGTCGCCGGTATGGTCGATGACCATATGCAGCTCGCGATCGGTGAAGTAGTAGAGCGCCAGCGGCACCGCGCGTTCGAAATGCGTGATCAGCCGGATCGGACGGTGTGTGCGGCTGATCCACGAAGCGATTTCGTCGGCGTTGGTGACGGTTGCCGACAGGCAGATCAGCTGGATATGGTCCGGGCAGAGAATGATCGACTCTTCCCAGGTGGTGCCTCGTTCCTGATCGGCGAGAAAATGGATTTCGTCGAAGATGACGATATCGACATCATCGACATCCCACGGCGACTGCAGCAGCATATTTCGCAGCACTTCCGTGGTCATCACGACGACGCGGGCATCGCGGTTCTCCGAGACGTCGCCGGTCAGCAATCCGACCTGATCGCCATAGACGGCTCGAAGATCGCGAAACTTCTGATTGGAAAGCGCTTTGATCGGCGTGGTGTAAAAAACGCGACCTGTTCGCTCGAACGCCTTGTAGACTCCGTATTCGGCAACGATCGTCTTGCCGGTGCCGGTTGGCGCCGCGACCATCACCGACCGGTCGCCGATCAGCGTCCCGATCGCTTCTCGTTGAAACTCATCGAGCGGAAACGGATAGAGCGCACTGAACTGGTCGATCAGCTGGTTTGCGGCGGAAGAGACCGGCGCTTCGAGGGTCAGCAAAGCGGAGCGATTGGCATCGGAGCCTGAATCACCCGACCCTGACGTCAGACGAGGATCGGCATTGATCGAAGTCAAAGAAAACCTGATTCCGAAGCGCGGCATCGCTGCCGCAAACGTATACCCATCCGGCTGGCGAGGATACCACTTCCTCCCTCGACTCCGGCCCGAAGGGAGGCGGTGATGCGGTTTGCCGTGGGTGCACTGGTAGCCTCCGAACGAGCGGGAGTTCGGCAATCGGGTGTGCACCAGTACGCCATGCGGCTCATTGCGGCGTTGCCCTTGGCGCTGGCACCCGACGAGCTGGTGGTCTATGCGCGCCCCGCAATGCTCGGCACCGAGCAGGTGATGCACCGCCGTCCGGCGATCGCGCTGGAGAATCCCGCTGTCCGCGCCGCATGGGAACAGGGCGTGCTGCCAGCCAGACTGCTGGCTGATCGAGTGGATCTCTATCACGGCATGGCGTTTGTCCTGCCTCGCCTGACGCGCATCCCCATGGTCGTGACGATCCACGATCTGGCGTTCCTGCGCTGGTCGGAACAGACTCCCGGTCGCCGCAGCGCATACCTTTCGCGGCAGGTCCGCGACGCAGTAGCAAGAGCACGGCGAGTGATCGCAGTGTCCGAGCATACGAAATCGGAAGTCTCGGAACTGCTGAACATCAACGCCGAAAACATCGACGTGACGCCGCTCGGCGTCGATCCCTCTTTCCGCCCAATGTCGAAAGGGGATATCGCCACATTTCGCCGGGAAACGAACACCGAACGACCGTTCATTCTGGCAGTTGGCAATCTCGAACCACGCAAGAATCTCGTTGCTCTCGTGCAGGCCTTCGACCGGATCGCGGCCGGCATTCCGCACGATCTGGTCCTGGCCGGCGCTGATGGCTGGAAATCGGCGTCGTTGCATGAGGCGATCGCGAGAAGCCAGTTCCGCGATCGGATTCTGCTGCCGGGGTTCATCGATCCGGCTCAGCTTAACACCTGGTATTCGGCGTGCGATCTGTTCGTCATTCCATCACTCGATGAAGGCTTCGGGCTGACGCTCCTTGAAGCAATGGCCTGCGGCGCGCCGGCTGTTGCCTCGAACCGGGGCGCGCTGCCGGAAGTGGCCAGGAATGCAGCTATCCTCACCGAACCAGATCCCGAATCCTTGGCGATGACACTTGAGGCGACCCTTTCCGACCCGGCGACGCTCCAGAGGTTGCGCGAGGCTGGTCCGGTACGTGCAGCGCAGTTCACCTGGGAACGAACCGCGCAGCTGACCGTAGAGTCGTACCGAAAGGCGATGGTGTGACAAGGGCAACGATTTCTTCGGTGGGCGAGTTCGGTTTGATCGATCTCATCCGCGACGCACTGCCGCCGGCGGTGCGCAGTCACGACACGCTGCGGGCCGGGATCGGCGACGACACAGCCGTTTGGCAACCAGCTCCTGGCGAGCAGGTCCTGGTGACGTCAGACGCGCTTGTCGAGGGCATTCACTTCGATTTCGCCTGGCAGGATTGGGAGTCGCTCGGCTGGAAATCGCTGGCGGTCAATCTCTCGGACATCGCGGCGATGGGCGGCCGTCCCGCCCTTGCCACGGTCATGTTGGGATTGCCGGTCGAAACGGCGATCGACGATGTGCTGTCGTTCTACAAAGGCATGGCTAAGCTTGCGGAAGCGAGCGCCGTGCTGGTGGCGGGGGGCGACATCGTGCGGTCGCCCGATCGCGTTTCGATCGGCGTCACCGTCATTGGCGAAACCCGGGACGGTCGCTATCTGAGCCGCGCGGGAGCGCAGCCTGGCGATCTTGTTGTGGTGAGCGGCACGCTCGGAGCGGCAGCGGCGGGGCTGGAGCTCGTTCAATTGCCGAAGCCCGATCCTCGCCGCAAAGCCGCCACTGCGCCCGCCCTGATCGATGCGCTGATCGAACCGCACCCGCGCGTCGAGCTCGGAGAGCTTCTGCTATCGAGCGGCGCAGGCGCAGCCATGGACCTCAGCGACGGACTGCTCGGCGATCTACCGAAGATCCTCGCCGCGAGCAATGTCTCGGCAACGGTCCGACTTGCCGACGTGCCGATCGCATCGTCGGTGCAGTCGCTTTTTCCGGATCGTTTCCAGCAGTTCGCGCTGCAAGGCGGAGAGGACTACGAGCTGATTTTCACCGCATCGAGCGAAGCGCTGGCGTCGATTCAGGGACCGGCCAACGACTTCGAGCAAATGGTCACGGTGATCGGCGAGGTTACGTCCGCCGGGAAGGACGCCCCTCGTCTCACCATCCTCGATGCATCCGGCAGCGCGATCCACCCGGATGACGGCGCGTTCGATCATTTCCGCAGCTGACTCCCGGCAGCGCGGGTATCATCACGAAATGGCGAGGCGACACCGCATCGCCGAACGAACTCAGATGCATCAGGAGAGAGAAAGAACCAATGGTCGATGTCGTACGCCAAACCACCCACATGCTGGATCCTCTCTCCGTCGATGAGCTGACCCAAGCCGTGCGCATTTTGCGGAGCGACGGCATCGACAGGGATCGCTATCTCTTCACCCAGGTCGAGTTGGCCGAGCCACCCAAAGCGGACGTTTTGGCGGTCGAGAATGGTCTCGCTGAAGGATTGCGACGCATTGCCAAGGCAGTGATCATCGACCGCACCGAGCACCGGAGCTACGAATACCTGGTCTCTCTGGATGACGGCGCCGTCATCGATCGCCATCGAATCGAAGCGGGACAGCCGACCTTCACGATGCCGGAGATCTTCAGCATCGAAACGGTGCTGCGCAACGATCCCGGTTTCCAGGCGGCGATGGCCAGGCGCGGCGTCAGCGATATGAGTCTGATCTGGGTCGATCCCTGGTCGACGGGCGACTACGGCGACGAAACCGAGTACGCAGGACGGCGCTACGTCCGCGGGATCGTCTGGGTCATGGACGGCGCGGACGACGACAACGGCTACGCCCATCCAGTCGAAAATCTGGCGGTGCTCTTCGATCTGAACACCCAGGAAATTCTGCGCATCGACGATTTTGACCCCGTCGTGCCGATTCCGCAGAAGCGCGGCAACTACCGGCCGGAGGATGTCGGCGAGATGCGGTCCGGTCTGCGAACACTCGACATCACTCAGCCGGACGGCGCCTCGTTCGAGGTAGACGGCACCCTGGTAACATGGCAGAAATGGCGCATCCGGGTCGGGTTCTCGCCGCGCGAAGGACTCGTGCTGCGGACGGTCGGCTGGGACGATGGCGAGCGCGTGCGCTCGATCCTCTATCGGGGCGCCGTGTCGGAGATGGTCGTTCCCTACGGCGATCCGGCCCTGATTCACCACCGCAAGAACACCTTCGACGTCGGTGAGCTCAATCTCGGCGCGCTGGCGAACTCGCTCACCCTTGGCTGCGATTGCCTTGGCGAGATCTACTACTTCGATGCGGCGCTGGTCGATGCCCACGGCGATCCCTACGTGCTGAAGAACGCCATCTGCATGCACGAGGAGGATTTCGGCGTGCTCTGGCGGCACTCCAACTGGCGATCGGGCAAGACCGAGATTCGCCGGTCGCGCCGGCTCGTCATCTCCTCCTTTTCGACGATCGGCAACTACGACTACGGCTTCTTCTGGTACTTCTATCAGGACGGCAACATCGAGTGCGAGGTCAAGCTGACCGGCATACTTTCGACCGGCGCCATCGAGCCCGGCCAGACGCCGATCCACGGGCAGCTGCTGAACGAAACAGGGCTCTACGGGCCAATTCATCAGCACTTTTTCAACTACCGGCTCGATCTCGACATCGATGGTCTGCGCAACTCGATCGTCGAAGAGCATGGCGAGGCCGATCCGCCGGGACCAGGCAATCCCGTCAACTCAGCCTTCCGTAATGTCAAAACCACTCTCAAGACCGAGCTGGAGGCACAGCAGGATGTCGACCCGATGCGTGGTCGCACCTGGAAAGTGATCAATCCGGATGTGATGAATGGGGTCGGCGAGCCGGTCGGCTACCGGTTGGTGCCGGCGGGCAACGTCGGTTCACTCTCTGGACCGGACTCGAGCATCGCCCGGCGGGCCACCTTCATCACGAAGCATCTCTGGGTCACGCCGCAAACCGATGGCGAGATATTCGCGGCCGGCGACTATCCGAACCAGCATCCCGGCGACGGTGGGCTGCCCGCCTATACCGCGCACAATCGCTCGATCGAGGAAACAGACATCGTTGTCTGGTACACGCTGGGATCGCATCACCAACCCCGCCCGGAGGACTGGCCGGTGATGCCGGTGGCGTATGCGCGCTTCATGCTAATGCCGTCGGGTTTCTTCGACCAGAACCCGGCGCTCGATGTACCGGCCCCGGTCGCGCACCAGAACGGACATCATTGCTGTTCGTAGTTCGTAGTCCGTAGTCCATAGTCCGTAGTCCATAGTCCGTAGTCCGTAGTCCGTAGTCCGTAGTCCGTAGTCCGTAGTCCGTAGTCCGAAGAATGTAGTTCGGGCACCTGTGGCCCGACGAAACTCCGGACTTTGAACCCCGGACTCCGGACTACGACGGCAACAGGTCGTTCAACGTCGCCCTGTCTCTCGCCGCCTGCTGGAAGATGAGACTCAGGTCGCTATTGCAGACGAGGAAGCGACAGCCAATCTCGTGCCAGAGTTTGAAGGTGGACGCGTCGCGATTGACCATCCCACACGCGAGTCCGTGCTTTTCCGCTGCTTTGGCAACACCGGCAATCGTTTCCACAAAGCCCGGATCGTCGAACTTGCCCGGCACGCCCATGTTGATCGAGAGGTCCTGCGGGCCGATGCAGAGCACATCGACTCCCGGCACCGAGGCGAAAGCGTCGGCCTGTTCGGCGCCGCCAGGAGTTTCGATCTGGACGACAACCATCGTCTCGGCATTGCCGAACTCGACTGCTTCGGCAACGCCTTTCGGCAGGTAGGCGTTGCGAGCCATGCCGCCAGCGCCTCGCCGCCCGAACGGCGGGTACTTCGCGTAGCTGACCGCGGCTTCGACCTGTTCCTTGCTTTCCACTCGGGGGATGATGACGCCGAGCGCGCCGGTGTCGAGCGCTCTGGCTACCGCCGCGTACGAAAGATCGGTGACCCGCACCAGCGGCGTGATGCCAATCGCCCGGGAGAACTGCACGACGGTCAGCAGCGTTTCCCAATCGTACATATTATGTTCGGTATCGAACCAGAGAAAGTCGTGACCTGCATTCGCCAGCACCCGCACGCCACCAACCGAGAAGATCTCTTCGACAATCGGACCACTGACCCACCCGCCGGCTTTCAGTTTCGCTTTCACCTTGTTCTCGCTCATCGTCGCTCCTCCGATTCGGTGGCTTCACACAGATTTTGATTGTGACAGACAATGTCCGGTAGCGCTTGCCTTGCTCATGGGGAGATTCCAATGTCCGCAGACGACCAGATCGCGATCGAACAATCGACGCTCGACGCATTGTCCCGCGCCAGTACGGCGACGATTACCACGCAGCTCTTTCAACGCGGTCTGCGCAACACATTCCTGAACGGGCTGCGGCCGCTCAACCCCGAACATGCCCGGTTTGTCGGTGAAGCGCTGACGCTGCGCAATATCCCGGCCCGCGAAGACCTCGATGTCGTCGATGCGTTCAAAGACCCCAACCATCCGCAGCGCAAGGCGATCGAATCGGTCGGACCTGGCCAGGTCCTGGTCTTCGAGTGTCGCGGTGAGCTCCGAGCCGCCAACGCCGGCGGCATTCTTGTGACTCGCGCCCGCCAGCGCGGCGCGGCGGCGCTGGTCAGCGACGGCGCCATTCGTGACTCGCCGGAAATCGCCGAGATGCCATTTCCGGTCTTTGTGGCTGGACGGTCGGCGACGATCAGTCTGGCGGTCCATCACGCTGTTGCCGTCAACGTCCCGATCGCCTGCGCCGGAGTCGCGGTCTTTCCCGGCGACATTCTGGTCGGCGACGAAGAGGGGGTGGTCGTTATTCCGCGTCACCTCGCAGCCGAAATCGCCCAACCTGCCGCCGATCAGGAGGAGATGGAGCGGTTCATCATCGAACGGGTGCAGGACGGCGCGGCGCTTCCCGGCACCTACCCGCCGAATGACGCGACGCGAGCGGCTTTCGAGGAGTGGAAAGAGGGGCAAAAGGCAAAAGCCAAAGGGCAAAAGTAGGCACGGGGCGGTCGAGGTGCACGGCTAATGGTTGATAGTTGATTGTTGATAGCAGATTGTTCGGACGCGCAGCGCTCCATTCAACATCTACTATCCACCATCTACCATTCTCTACGCCTTCCGCTCCACTTGGTATTGCGCCAGATCCTCGTAGACCGACATCAGCGCTGAATGATCGAGGCTGCCCCGGCCGGCGGCGGCGGCGGCCTGGAAGACCTGGTCGACGACGGCGGTGGCCAGGAGCGGAACGCCTTCGGCTTTGCCGGCAGCAAGGGCGATGGCCAGGTCCTTGCGATGAAGATCGATACGGAATCCGGGCTGGAAGTCATGGTCGATCATCTTCTGCCCCTTGAGCTCGAGAACCCGGCTCGCAGCCAGGCCACCACTCAGCACCTGGACCATCTTCGCCGGGTCGACGCCCGCTTTGGCTCCAAGCACCAGCGCCTCGCTGGCGGCCGCATAGTGCAGCGCCACCATGATCTGGTTACAGGCCTTGGTCGTTTGTCCGGCCCCCGCACCGCCCATCAGGACAATCGTTTTGCCCATCACCTCGAAGAGAGGCAGAGCGCGATCGAAGGCTTCCTGCGACCCGCCAACCATGATGCTGAGAGCGGCATTGATCGCGCCAGCTTCGCCGCCACTGACCGGAGCGTCGAGCGCCGCCACGCCTCGCTCGCCGAGTTTGCCGGCGACTTCGATCGCGGTCGCCGGACTGATGGTGCTCATGTCGATGTAGAGCGAGCCATTCGGCATTGCCTCGGCAAGACCATCGGGACCGAAGACGACCGCATGCACATCGGGCGTGTCGGGCAGCATGGTGATGACGACATCGGATTGCTCGGCGACTTCACGAGGCGAGTTCGCGGCAGTCGCGCCCGGATTGGCCGCGCAAAGATCGTCGACCTTCGAACGCGTGCGGCTATGCGCGACAACCGAATAGCCGGCGTTGAGCAAATGACCAGCCATTGGCTTGCCCATGATGCCCAACCCGATGAATCCAACTCGCTCCGCCATTTTTCGCCCTCTCTCGTCGGGCCACAGGCGCCCGAACTACATTCTTACCCATAGGCGTCCGAACTATGGTTCACCGGTGCCACGCCGCGCTGCGTGGTTCAGGGACCTGTGCCCTGACGCGACGGGCCATAGGCGCCCAACCTACGTTCTACCGGTCATCCACCCGAACGAATCCTCCGTCCGGCCGGATGGGTTGTACTCCAGACTGACCCAGCCATCATATCCGGCCTGGTCGAGCACCTGGAACATATGCGGAAAATTGATCTCCCCTGTCCCTGGCTGATGGCGACCAGGATTGTCGGCGATCTGGATATGCCCGATCTGGCCGATGTGATCGCGAATCGTGGTGGTCAGATTCCCCTCCATCTTCTGGGCGTGATAGAGGTCGTACTCGACCATCAGATTTGGATGACCAATCTCTTCGACGAGACTGAACGCCCGGTGTGGAGAACAAATGATGTAGCCGGGATTGTCGATCGTGTTGAGCGGTTCGACGAGCTGCCGCACACTTCGTTTTTCGGCTTCCGTCGCCGCATAGGCAAGATTCCGGCGCAATGCCTCCCACTGTTCGTGCACAGGCACATCGGGGAGCATCCTGCCCGCGATGCAGTTGACGCGCTTGCACCGGAGCCGGTCCGCCAGATCGAGCGCGGTGGCGACACCCGCCTCGAACTCCCCGAATCGTCGCGGGTCGTTGGCGAATCCGCGGTCTCCTGCGATGATGTTGCCGAGCGGCAGGTTGAAATTGATCAGCTCAACGCCGTGCCGCTGGAGGTCGGCATCGATCTTGTCGATGTCTTCGTCGTACGGCAGGAGAATCTCCACCGCCTCGAAACCGGCAACCGCGGCCCGCCCGATGCGCTCGGGAAATGGGTACTCGGTAAACAGCATTGTCAGGTTTGCCGCAAAACGGGGCATGATTCACCTTTCACATTGGCTGCTTCACGCATCCTATGCGTGAACAACGCAACGGGTCAATGTTGTGGAGATGATCGCACATTGATTGTGTACTATGTTGATACAGAAATGAGGGAATGCAGTGAGTCCACAGATTCGGGCTGCAGACGCGGCGGTCGAGGTCCTCGCGGCACGAGGCGTGCGCTACGCATTCGGGGTTCCCGGTGAGAGTTTTCTCGGCTTGCTCGATGCTCTGTCAACGAGCCCGATCGAGCTGATCAGTACCCGCCATGAAGGGGGCGCCGCCTTCATGGCCGATGCCGCAGCCAAGCTGACTGGTCAGCCCGCCATCTGCATGGGCACCCGGGGCGTCGGCACCGCCAATCTGGCAATCGGCATCCACACCGCGCAGCAGGATTCGACACCGATGATCGCCATGGTTGGGCAGGTCGAAACGCCGTTTCGGCACCGCGAAGCGCTGCAGGAAACCGAGCTCGACCAGTTCCTCAATCCGATCACGAAATGGGCTGTCGAGCCCCCCTCAGCATCGACGTTGCCGAGAATCACTGCCGAGGCATATCGCGTCGCGACGAGCGGGCGACCGGGTCCGGTGGCGATTGCGTTGCGCGGCGACATCCTCGACGAGATGGTCGTCGAGGAGGCGTTTCCGGTCACATCGCCGCCTCAGGCATTTCCGCCTACACCGCTGATCGACCAGGCGCTGGAACTGCTGAACCAGGCAAGCAGACCGCTGATCATCGCAGGCGGCGGTGTGCTACGTGGCGACGCGACAGAGTCACTCGTGACGCTGGCCGAAGCATTGCAGGTTCCGGTGGTGACCGCATTCCGGCGCCTCGACGCCTTCCCGACCGATCACCCGCTCTCACTCGGTTCGTTGTCGTTTGGCACGCCGGCGTCGGTGCGCACGCGATGCACGGAAGCGGATGTGGTGCTCGCCCTGGGTACGCGCCTCAGCGAGCTGACGACGCTTGGATATCAACTCCCCGGCAAAGGCGCGACACTCATTCAGGTCGACATCGATCCACAAGTGATCGGCGCCAGCTATCCCGCGACGATCGCGATCGCCTCCGGTGCAGCAGTGACGATCGAGCAGCTCACCGGCCAGCTCGACTCAGCCAGTGTGCCAGATCGCCACGCCCAGAACTTCGCCGACCGCGAGACGTTTCTTGCCGCGCTGGAGGCTTCGACGGGTGATGTCGCGAATGGCGTCGATCCCGCCATTGTCGTCAAAGAAATGGCCAAGCACCTGCCGGACGACGCCGTGATCACGGCCGACGCCGGAAACTTCTACAGCTGGGTGCAACGCTATAGCCGGTTCACCCGGCTGGGTACCTTTCTCGGTCCCACGTCGGGAGCGATGGGCTACGCTGTGCCGTCAGCGGTCGCCGCCACGATCGTTCACAAGGGATTGAAACCGGTCGTCGCGACCTGCGGCGACGGTGGATTTCTGATGACCGCCAATGAGCTGGCCGTTGCCGCGCAGCTTGGGATGCCTCTCATCTGCGTTGTCTTCAACAACCGCCAATACGGCACGATCCGGCTGCACCAAGCCCGGGAGTTTCCCGGCCGGACCGCTGGCACCGAGCTCTGGACGCCGGATCTGGTCAAGTTCGCCGAGGCGTTCGGTGGGCTGGGTATTCGTGTCGAGCAGGACGCCGATGCCGCGGACGCCGTCCGTCAGGCGATCGAACACAAGGGGATCGTGCTGATCGAGGTGATGGTCGATCGGGACACAATCGCGCCAGGGGCCACGTTGTCAGGCGTCGAAGGCGTGGCGCCTGCGGGCTAAAGAAAAAGGTTCTGACACCTTTGCCTCTTGAGGGCAGCCTGCAAAGCACTGGCCACCTGAATGAAAGTAGTCATCCTGAGCGAAGCGAAGGATCTCTCGCCGCAGCGGAAGGCGTCCCACAGCGCCATTTGATCCCCGAACGAGAGATTCTTCGCTGGCGCTCAGAATGACGATACGCTTTGACACGTCAATGATTGCGAATTTGACTTCAGCTCAGTAGCCGGGCAACCGTCTCGGTGTAGACCTCCGCCTGCGTGACGAGCTGGTCGATGTAGACCGCTTCGTTGGCGCCATGCAGGTTTTGTCCGCCCGGTCCATAGCCGACCGTTTCGATCCCAGCCTGGCGATAGAAACGACCATCCGTGGCGCCCGCCCAGGCGACGAAATACTCCGGTTCGGCGCCAGTCACATCCCGAATGCTCTGCTGCAGCGCACTGACAATTGGCGAGGTCTCCTCGGTGATATTCGCCGGAATGTAGTTGCCCGCCGGGTCCTCGATGATCGTGTATTTGAAGTCGGGATCGGTAGCCGCGATCGCCTCGAATGCGCTGCGCACCTCGGCCATCGCCGTTTCGCGCGTTTCTCCGGGGACGAGGCGGCGGTCGACGCTGATCTGGCACTCGCCAGGCACGACGTTGTGGGCCACACCGGCGTTGATGATGTTCACGCTGATCACCGGTTTGCCCACTGCCGGGTGAAAACGGTCGATGTCCTTTTCCAGCGCCAGCACACCTTTGGCCGCTTTGGCGATGGCGTTGATGCCGGTGGCCCGGGCCGAGGCGGTATGGCTGGCCCGGCCGTGAAAGATGACATCGAAATTGAAGATGCCCCGTTCGGCGTTGCGGACTTTCAGGTCGCTCTTTTCGCCGATCAGACAGTAATCGGGACGATTGAGCCGGCCGGCGGCGATTTCGTCGAGTAGATGAAGCGTTCCGAACTGCCCGCTCGTTTCCTCGTCCGAAACGACGTGCGCCTGCACGCACCCCTTCAACGGGACCGTGTTGAACGCTTCGACAACGGTCATCATCACCGCCACCGCCGATTTCATGTCGGCCGAACCGCGTCCAATCAGAAACGATCCATCCCGGCTCACCACTGGCTGGTACGGTGGTGTGTTCCACGAATCGGGATCGGAGACGGGTACGGTATCCAGATGCCCGTTCATGGCGATGCAGGGTCCGCTCGCGGGGTCGCCGGCGGTGAGTACGACATTTGGCCGCTGCTCATCCTTCGAGAAGACCTCGTAACGAATGCCACGGTTTTTCGCCCATTCGATGACGAATTCCATCACCGCGAGCTCTTCGCCACTGGTGCTGGGAATCGCGATCAGGTCGCTGGAAAGCGACACGATGGCATCACGACTGACCTGCTCGGTCCATGAACTGACAGGCACGCTGAACTCCTTGAGCTGATTGTGTGTGACTAAAGCCGCTCGAACCGTTCGACGTCGGCGACGAAGACGATCGCTCCGCCGACCTCGACCTCGAAATTTTCGGGCATGTAGAGCAGTCCCGGCTCAAGCGCTGGTGAATAGGGTACGGCAATCTGTTTTCGGCGGTGACAGGTCCGTTCGAGCACCGCCATCACCTGCGGCACTCGCTCGTCGTCGACCCCGATCAACAGACTCGAATTGCCCAGACGGAGGAACGATCCAGAGGTGCTGACCTTGGTGAACCGGAAGTCCTCCTCGACCAGCGCCGTGGTCAATGCCTCGATGTCTTCATCCTGTACGATCGCGATCACCAGCTTCATCGAAGAAGCTCCTTTCCCGCGCACTCCGTCGTGCGTGCCACCGCCCGACGCATGTCGCTGCATGCCCTGTTGGCAGTGTGTCGATTCCGATTCGGGCGTTTGCAGTGTACCAGATGACCAGCTGTGCAACGCGTGCGGCGCGCTATCCGATCGCCAGAAGCGTCGAGGTGCTGAGCACGCCATCGAGCGCCTGAATGCGGGTCATAACGATCTCGCCGATGACTTTCGGATCGGCGGCATCGATCACGGCGACAACATCATGGGTGCCGGCGACAGCGTCGCAGTCGAGGATGCCGACCTCCGGTCCCCACGACCGAATCGCATCCTGAATGGCTGGCGAGGTTCCAACTCTGGCCGTCATCAATACATAGGCTTTCATCGGTCAGTTCCCCCCGGAAGTGCTAGTCGCCGTTGGCATCGCGCTGCCACAAGGTCTGCATGCCTACTCCGCGAATCATATCTTTCATCGCGTTCTTCTCCAGTCCCTGGAGATAGTGAAAGCACTCGTTCGCATCGCTCGCGAGTTGTTCTCCCCCGGCCGACCGGCAGCGCTCCAGCAACGTGTCCAGCAAGCCGCCTTCGGCGAAGTCCACGATCGGTTCCGTCCATGGCGCCAGCGTGATTTCGTCCGGCAGGGCCAGCGTCGGACGGAGATTGCTGAATGACAACAAGCGTTGGTATGGCGATTCCGCCATGCGATCGACCATCACGATTGGCTCAGACGCCGGGTCGGGACGGAGATCCATGATGAGCGAATGCCCCACTCGCACGAAAAAAACGCTGACGACATCGGCGCTTTCGATCGCCACTTTCAGACGTTCAGTGAAGTCGTCGTTATCTGGGTCCATGGCCTGCGTCCTGGGGTCGCGAAGTCGAGCGAGCCCGGAGGGTGAGCGAATTGAACTCGTGCATGGCCTAGTGTATGCGCGAACGAGAAGTCGCGCCTTGCGGTCCGCGCTGGATCAGATTCTGGACGCGACGACGCTCTGACTGCGGATGGATTCCTGAATCACCGCCTCCATCGCGTTCTGCAGGAGTCCGTTTGACGAGAGCACCTCGCCGGCAAACGGATCGAACGGTTTGCCATAGCAGCTGACGCTGCCACCCGCTTCCTCGACCATCAGCGCACCGGCGGAAATGTCCCAGCTGTTGATCGGTTTCTCCCAGAAGCCGTCGAGACGACCGGCGGCGACATAGGCAATGTCGAGCGCCGCGGAACCATCTCGCCGAACGCCCTGGCAGAGGGGCATGAACGCGCGCCAGATGGCGCTGTTTTCGTCGCGCTCACCGTCGTCATACGCAAACCCGGTTGCCAGCAAACCTCGAAGCAGGATCTCCGTCGACGAAACATGCATCGGCTCGCCATTGAGCGTCGCGCCATTGCCACGCTCGGCGGCGAAAAGCTCATCGCGGGTGGGGTCATAGATGACGCCGACCAGAATCGTCGATTCGTGCGCCAGTGCAATCGATACGGCAAAGTGGGGATAGCGATGGGAGTAGTTCGTCGTGCCATCGAGCGGATCGACGATCCAGCTGTATCCCGAATCGGCAACGACACTGGCGTTCGCCTTGTGGACGCCCTCCTCGCCGATGAACCGGTGATCGGGAAACGCGCCCTGAATCACGGAGAGCACGTAGTCTTCGGACGCCTGATCGGCATCGGTGACCAGATCGACCGCGCCCTTGAATGTGATTTCGCGCGGCCCAGAAAGCCGCTCGCGCAGAATCGCTCCCGCCCCCGTCGCGGCCCTGATCGCCACATCCAGGGCTTCCCGGGGAATCTCGATTTCAGCTGCCACCATCAAACGCCCCCTGCGCGGCGACGAGCGGAAGTCGCGCGTCGACATCAAAATCCCAGCCCGCCTGATTTCCACGCCGCAGCGCCTGATATCCGGCCGCGGCGACCATCGCCGCATTATCAGTGCAAAGATCGATCGGCGGATAGACGAATTCCGGACGACCCTCCGCCGGCAGAGCGTCGAGCTCCGTCGCGATCCGCTGCCTGAGCAAACGGTTCGCCGCAACTCCCCCCGCCAGCAGAAGCGATTTCGCCTCATACGCCACAGCGGCCCGCACAGCCTTGACCGCGAGCACCTCGACAACCGCTTCCTGAAACGCTGCGGCCAGATCATTGACCGGGAAATCGTCTCGATAGACAGGCGGCGTGTGCGGAACGAACGGCAGATCGGCCGGTTGTTCGCGTTTGGGGGTCGCGACGCGCCACGGCTCGACCTCTCGCAGCAGGGCGGTCTTCAACCCCGAAAAGCTGAAATCCCAGCTCTCCTCGCCGAGCCACGCTCTGGGCATGGTGAAGCGTTGTGGATGGCCGCCTTCTGCCGCCCGTTGAATGGCCGGACCGCCCGGGTAGCCCAGTCCCAGAAGACGTGCGCCTTTGTCAAATGCCTCCCCGGCGGCATCGTCGAGCGTGCGGCCGAGATGCTGGTAGTCGCCGTGGTCGCGAACGAGAATCAGCTCGGTGTGACCACCGGAAACAAGGAGCACGACTGCGGGAAAGCGGGGACGCTTCCATGGTTCGCCTTCAGGCGTCGCCCAGTTTGCGTAGATATGCGATTCGAGATGGTTCACCGGTATCAGCGCTTTGTCGTGCACGTAGGCAAGCGTCTTCGCAACATTCACGCCGACAAGGAGTGAACCGGCCAATCCGGGACCCTGAGTGACCGCGATGGCGTCGATCTCGGACCATTCCAGCCCGGCATCCTGCATCGCCTGGCGAATCACCGGGACGATGGCCTGCAATTGACCGCGCGCCGCCAGTTCTGGTACGACGCCGCCGTAGGGAGCATGTAGCGACAACTGCGAGGAGATCACATTCGACCGTATCTCCCGGCCGTCGGTGACGATCGCCGCCGCGGTCTCGTCGCATGACGTCTCGATGCCCAGAATGTTCATGCTGTTCCGTTCCCGGAAGTCGGAGCTTCCACTGGAACGAACTGCCCTTTCTCAGGAAGCACGGCGCCCTCACCGAGCGAGTACGCCAGCTCTTCGCGCCGCTGATCGAGCATCTGTCTGAACGATTCGGTGCGGATCGATGGCGACCACATCACATAGGCGTCTTCACCGTCATCGACGTAATAGCGCGGCCGGGTACCCTTGATACTGAAATCGTATTTTTCGTACAGCCGCATCGCGATCGAGTTGCTGATGCGCACTTCGAGTGAGAGGTATCCGGCGCCCCGCGCGATCGCTTCTTCGATCATCGCCACCAGGAGCAACTCTCCCAGCGATTGACCGCGCAAAGACGGATCGATGCCGATCGTCGTGATATGCGCTTCTTCGAACAGATGCCAAAAGCCGGAAAACCCAACAATCGGCGCACGCGAGTCCGCGCGGTCGTTTCGGCGAGCGCGCGCCAGTGTGGTCAATCTGCTGCCAATCGAGAAAAGCGAACCATCCCTGATAGCTGGTTCGTTGCCGTCACTTCCAGTGTTGCGCAGCACGATGTAGCAGTTCTGGGCTGGCCGCCGAAGTTCACGCCGGTAGGCGGATTGCGGCCACGGATTGGAGAAACAGCGACGTTCGAGCCGGCTGACCTCGGAGATATCCGCTTCCGTCATCGCTTCGATGATGTACACGCCAGCGTATCCATTACGTAGTGAAGGTAGGAACGGCGGCCGGCCGCAAACCGTGCAGATAGACAGGTTCGAGACTGACCAGGTCGTCAACATCGCCGGTCATCAGTCGCCGGTAGGCAAGCTCAGCCACGGCTCCGGCCCTGCCTGTTCGTCCCGAGCGAGGCGGCACGACAACCCCGGCAATCGGTTCGAGCATGGCGGCGAGGGTTGGATTTACCTCACCTGTGACGCATAATTCGGGCACAGTGCTAGCAATCGACGAGATGAATTCGTCGATAGATGTATTTCGAGCGTCTGCCCAATGATGCGCTGCGTCGAGATCGAACACTTGCCACGACAACCGTTCGCGACCTGCATCGATAACGGCCGCGACGGGCGAGCGATGGTTCCGGTATGGCCAGGCAATGGATTCGAGCGTCGAAACACCAATGATGGGTATCTGCAGGCTCATTGCCAGCCCCTTGGCGATGCTCATCCCCACGCGCAACGCATTGAACCGCCCCGGTCCGGTGGCGATCGCCACAGCGCCTACTGCAGCAATGGGCACCCGGCTTCGGCGAAGCTGATGGTCAATTTCGTCGAGGAGAAGGATGGTGTGCTCCCGGCATGAAGACCACGAAACGTCATCGAGGCACGAGCCATCGAACAGGGCAATGCCCGTTTGCTCCGTCGATGTATCGATTGCCAACAGGAGTGTCTGATCAGCCACGACCAATCCTGAGTTTACAGACGCTTCACGAGTTGCTTACCGGCCGGAAACCTGGTCCGCAGCATACTGCCTCGCAGGAAGTCTACCGGAGTCTGCAATCCGGCCAGGGAGCGCAGGCTGTTCGATGAGTAAGCCCGTGATCAGCGCCACCGAGACGCCTCAGGCATCAGTCGCAGGGTCGTGGACGAGCGTCGCGAACCCGTCCATTCCACTCCCGGCAGCTGAAACAAAACGCGGCTGGCAGAAGTGGCCGGTTCGCGATTGGTTGCTATTCGTCCTTTTCATCGGTCCAAACTTGCTTCTTTTCGGCATTTTCTCCTATTGGCCGATGGTCTACAGCGCCTATCTGAGCACGGTGCGATGGGACATGCTGGCGCCGGTCAAGCGGGGTGTCGGGCTCGACAACTATCGCTACCTCTGGCAAAACGACACATTCCACAAAGTCCTCTGGAACTCCCTCTACTTTACGCTCGGCGCCGTGGGCGGCGCGCTCATTCTCGGCCTGGCGTTTGCACTGCTCCTCAACCAGCCGCTGCGAGGCAGAGATGGCGCCCGGGCCGTCGTCTTCATGCCGACCCTGATCAGCGGCGCCGTGATCGGTCTCGTCTGGGCCTATATTTTCGATCCGCGTTACGGGCTGATCGCTGTCGCAGTGCGATCGGTTGGTCTGAACCCTCCGGCGTGGCTGCGCGATCCCGACTGGGCGATGCCGGCCATCATCATTGTGTACATCTGGAAGAACGTGGGTTTTGCCACGGTGATTTTCCTGGCCGGACTGCAGGGCATCCCCAAGGATCTCTATGAGGCGGCCAAGATCGACGGCGCCGGAGCGTTCTGGCGATTCCGGTCGGTCACCCTGCCAATGCTTTCGCCCATCATGTTCTTTATTGTGGTGACCTCGATTCTGAACTCGTTTCAGGCGTTCGACATCATCAATGTGATGACTCGCGGTGGGCCTGTCGACGCAACCAACACGCTCATTTACTACATCTATGAGCAGGGCTTCGTTGCGTTCAACGCGGGGCGAGCATCCGCCGCGGCACTGATTATGTTCACGATCATGCTCGGAATCACACTCTTCCAGATGCGATATTCGGAGAGGAAGGTGCACTATGCCTAGCGCCTCCAGCGGTCTGATCTCCTACAACACCAGGTCCACGTTCCTCCGAGCGCTGAGCTACGCCGGCATGCTTCTGATCGTGCTGCTGATCGGCATTCCCATCTACTGGATGCTCTCCGGTTCGGTCAAGACGAACCAGCAGATTAATACGTATCCGCCCATCTGGTTTCCGACCGATCCGCGATGGAGCAATTACCGCGACGCCTGGAACCTGGCGCCGTTCGATCGCTTCTTCCTCAACTCGGTCATCACCACCTTCTTCGGTTCAGGTCTCGAGCTGGTCAACGCCACGCTTTCGGCGTACGCGCTCGTCTTTCTGAAGTTTCCGAAGAAGAACCTGGTCTTTATCCTGCTGCTCGCCGCGTTGATGATTCCCAATCAGGTGACGATCATCCCCAACTATCTGACCATGGCCGATGTCTTTGGCCGGTCGTGGATCAATACCTATCAGGGCATCATTCTGCCGGGGATTTCAGTCGCATTCGGCACGTTCCTGCTCCGGCAGGCATTCATGGGTTTGCCACGAGAAGTGATCGACGCCGCCAGGGTGGATGGGGCCGGGCATCTTCGCCTGCTCCTGCAAATCGTCATTCCGATGGCCAAGCCGGTGCTGGTGACGTTCGCACTGATCTCCCTGGTGGCCAAATGGAACGACTATCTCTGGCCGCTCATTGTCACGAATCAGGACCGGATGCGGACACTGGCGGTCGGCATCTCCTACCTCTACAACCCGGAAACCGAGACCCGTTGGGGACCGTTGATGGCCGCAACGTTCTTTGTGATGCTCCCGGTCGTAATCGCCTATCTCTGGGCGCAACGACACATCATCGAGGGCATCACGGCGGGAGCGACCAAGAGTTGAGCCCGCCACTCACTCCTTCGAATGCAATGCGCGTCAACAGACGATGCCGTCTCGCGCAATGCAGGGGCGCTACGGGGCGTCCAGCAATACCAGGATTGCCAGACAGGAGGGCAATATGGATACGCACGTAAGTCGACGAACCCTGCTCAAGGGAGCAGGCGCGGCAGCCGTCGCCGCTCCGGCGTTGAAGGCCAGCAAGGTCTTCGCGGCGCCGGCAGTCATTCAGGACACCAGCTCAGACGCAAAAGTCGTCTACTGGGGATCATTCGAGGATGGTTCGGCCAACGGCATTGCCGAGCAGGCCGTCGTTGATATGTTCAACGAAGCTGGTCTCGGCGTTCAGGTCGAGCGCCAGTACCAGGGCAACTATGAAGAGACCGCCCAGAAGCTGACAGCCGCGGTGTCGGCCCGTCAAACACCTGACGTTTCTCTGCTATCGGACGTCTGGTGGTTCCGGTTCTATCTGAATAGCCTGCTGGCGCCTCTCAATGACCTCATTGCGTCCAGTGAGCTCGATACGTCTGACTATGTCGATTCCCTGATCAATGAGGGGAACCGCGACGGCATTCAGTACTGGATGCCGATGGCGCGCTCGACGCCGCTCTTCTACTACAACGTCGAGGCGTTCGCTGAGGTTGGACTCACCGAAGCGCCCACAAACTGGTCGCAACTGGTCGAAGTCGGCGCTGATCTCGTCCGTAAGGACGGCGACACGGTCACCCGCGCCGCATTCGTCCACCCAACTGCTGGTTCCTATATCGCCTGGCTCTTCCAGTGCGTGACCTGGCAGTACAACGGCCGCTATTCTGATGAAGAGTTCAACATCATGATCAACCAGGCGGAAGCGGTTGAAGCCGGTGAGTTCTATCGCGCGTCTGTCGCTGATGGCTGGGCGCAGCCCGTCGAGGTCGTGCGCACCGACTTCATCAACGGGTTGACCGCGTCGATGATGGCCTCCACCGGAGACCTCGCCGCGGTGAACAACGATGCGACGTTCGAGTTCCGCACCGCGTTCCTGCCGGAAGCGTTGTCATTCGGCTGCTGCACCGGTGGCGCGGGCCTGGCGATCCTGGCGGACAAGGAGGCCGAGCAGCAGGCGGCCGGATTCGAGTTCATCAAGTTCGCGACCTCGCCTGAGACGACGTCGTTCTGGTCGCAGAACACTGGCTACATGCCGGTCCGCAAGTCGGCACGGGAAGACGAGACGATGGTCGCCTTCTTCGAAGCGAACCCGAATTTCAAGACAGCCGTGGAGCAGCTGGAGCTGACCAAGCCGCAGGATGCCGCGCGCGTCTTCATCCCGAATGGCGACCAGATCATCGGTGGTGGACTCGAGAAGATCACCATCAACGGTCAGGATGCCCAGTCGGCGTTCGACGAAGTCGCCGCGATCCTCGAAGAGGAGAAGGTGCCGGTTCTGGAAGCGCTCGAGGCGCTTCAGGGCTAGACCTGTACAGGCGAAAGGCGGAAAGGCGGAAAGGCGGAGAGGGTCGGCACAAGGTCGGAGTCTTCGCCCGACCGGAGGCGGATAGGGAAGAAACCTATCCGTCTCTTCGCCTTTCTGCCTCTCCGCCTGTCCGCCTCGACACGGCGATGTTCCTGGCATCCGCCCCGGCGAAGTCAATCTCAACCAGGATGTACCTCTCGGGAAGATGCGGTCCGGCTCGCTCCGGCCATTCGATGATCAGGATGGCGTCCGGATCTTCGATCAGGTCGAAATAGCCGGTCGATTCGATTTCCCCGGGATCGTCGAGGCGGTAGAGATCGACATGCCGCACCGAGACGGGGACTCCATCTGCAAGGCTACCTTCGTAGTTCGCAACGATGACGAAGGTCGGGCTGTTCACTTGAACGTTAACGCCCAGCGCGCGCAACAACCCCTGGGTCAGTGTGGTTTTTCCCGCTCCCAGGTCACCGTGCAACAACACCACATCACCAGGCAGGAGCGCCATACCCAGCAACGCCCCTATCTCGCGAGTCTGTTCCGCGCTTGTGCTGACCTGACTTGCCGCTGGATTCGAGCTCATGCCGACCGATCCGGTTCGAGCGCGAGCACCGCGCCACGCACCGACACCCGCACCCGGTCACCAGGTCGAATACCGCCATAGGCGCCCATCCGGGCATTCAATGCAGTGCCTGAGTCAAGCTCGAGCCGAAGAAGCTGGTCGTGTCCGAAAAAGAGCCGGTTGACGACGGTGGCGTTCGGCTCCGCTTCAGATGCCGGCGTCAGTCGCAGCGCCTCCGGCCGGATCATGACATCGACGACGCCCTCCGCGGCGCCAAACGTGGGCAACACCCCGATTTCGCAATTGACCTGGCGACCCGACGCCTCTCCAGGCAGAAACTGCGCATCGCCGACAAAAACGCCAACCTCCCGGGAAACCGGACGGTGATAGAGCTCTTCGGGCGCCGCCTCCTGGACGATTCTGCCGTTGAACATCACCGCCACACGATCGGAAAGCGACAATGCCTCCTCCTGGTCGTGCGTCACCCAGATCACCGTTGCGCCGACATCGGTCAGAATCTGCCGCATGTCCGCCCGCAACCGCGTGCGAAGCGCTGCATCAAGACTGGCAAACGGTTCGTCGAGCAGCACGATGCGCGGGTTTGGTGCGATCGCCCGCGCCAGCGAAACCCGTTGTTGCTGCCCGCCGGAAAGCTGGTACGGCATGCGCGACTCCATGCCCGCCAGACCGACCACATCCAGCGCCCAGCTGACCCGCTGGCTTCGCCCTGACGCGGGCACACCAAAGCCGACATTGTCGCCAACACTCATGTGCGGAAAGAGCACACCGTCCTGAAACACCATGCCAACCCGGCGTTTCTCAGGTGGTTGGCAGCGTCCGGGCTGGGACATCATCTGCCCGTCGATTTCGATCGTTCCGGCACTCGGTTCTTCAAACCCGGCGATCAACCGGAGCGTCGTGGTTTTGCCGCAACCGCTTGGCCCGAGGATCGCAAGGATTTCTCCCTGCTGGACCGCCAGGTCGATGCCATCGACCACCGGCATTCCGCCATAGCGTTTCTTCAGCCCGGTGATTTCGAGCACAAGTGCCGATGACGCCACATCAGGCCGACCAGCCCGCGGCAATATCAGTTCGGGCATCAGGCGTCGCCTCGTACCCTCAGAATCCGCATTCTGCCCAGAACGAGGATTGAGGGAATGGCTGAGATCCCAATGAGCATCAATGCCGGCGCCGATGCTTCACTGTAGCGAAGATCTCCGGCAGCAGTCCAGACCTCGGTGGCCAGTGTATCCATGCCGGTTGGTCTGAGCAGAATCGTCATTGGCAGCTCTTTGACCACAGTCAGAAAAACAAGGGCCGAACCCGCGAGAATACCGGGCATCGCAATGGGCATCGTGACGCGGGTCATCGTTCCGGTCCACCCCTGCCCCAGCCCGCGTGAAGCATCTTCCATGCGCGGACTGACCTGCATCAGAGAGGACTTGGTGGAACCGACCGCCTGGGGAATGAACCGTACCATGTAAGCAAGCAGAAGCAATGGCACCGTTTGATAGAAATCGATCAGGTAGTTGGCGCCGAGAAACACGAACGAAAGGCCGATGACAATTCCCGGCAACCCATAGCCAATGTAGGTGACCCGCTCGATGATCGATCCGAATTTGCTGCGATACCGGCCGGCCAGTACCGCGACCGGCG
Source organism: uncultured Sphaerobacteraceae bacterium (assembly GCA_964461025.1). Lineage (GTDB taxonomy): Bacteria > Chloroflexota > Chloroflexia > Thermomicrobiales > UBA6265 > JAHBVL01. The sequence goes on from CAYWSE010000019.1 coordinate 25,229, forward strand.
CTGCTGCGACCGTCGTGAGAAGTGCAGCGGCGACGCCCAGCATCAGGGTGTTGCCCGTCGCCGAGAGCAGATCGTCGAACGATTCACCTCGCCTGATCGCCCGGACGAACCACCGCAGCAAGACAAAGATCGGAAGCACAAGTGACAACACCAGAACGGAACCAGCGAAGAGCAGAGCAGGAGCTTTCTTCCAGCCGAGGTGACGGGGCCGCCCCGGTCTGGCAACTCCCGACCCAATCCGGTAATAAACCGCCCGGTCTCGCAAAACCGCCTCCGCGAGCACGAGCAGTAAGGCGAACACAACCAGGATCAGGCCCAGCATCGCCGCATATGACCGGTCGAACGACGCCTGGTATTGCATGTAGATTGCCCGGGTCAGGGAATCGTATCGCATCAGGCTGACGACACCAAAGTCGCTCACGGTGTAAAGCGCGGCCAGCAGCATTCCGGAGACGATGGCGGGCCGGAGCTGGCGCAGCGTAGTTCGCAAGAATGCTTCGACAGCCCCCTTGCCTAACGCTCGTGCGGTTTCCTCGTGGACCGGATCGATGCCCCGCAGCGCTGCGCTGACATTGAGAAAGACATACGGAAATGTGAAGAGAGAGAGCGTCAGCCACGCTCCCCAGAAGCCATAGATCGAGGGAAACGCCTCGAATCCGGTGGTCTCCTCCAGCCAGCGGCTCACATCTCCCCGAGGCCCAAGCACAATGACAAACGCGAGCGCGCCGATGTATGAAGGAATGACGAGCGGCAACGCAAACATCGGTGAAAGCCACCGCCCACCAGGCAGATCGGTGCGCGCCGCCAGCCAGGCCGCGGGAACGGCGATCAACGCCGCGGTGATCGCCACCGAAAACGAAAGCACGATCGTATTCAACAGAACGTCGATTGTCCGGTCGCGCAGGAGTAATGTCCGGAATTTCTCTCCGGCCTCCGACGCCCGAATGATGAGATAGCAGAGCGGGAGAAGAACGAGGGCCGCGACAGCCACGGCCAGTGCGGTCAGCACGAACGGCGGCCGGCGTGCAGCAGAAGCCGACCCGAGGGGATGTGACCCTTGTCGTCCGGATTCCCGCGCTTTGACCGCCAGCGCCATCGATTCCCTTCGAACACGGAGCGCGCCAGGGCGATGATTGCCCTGGCGCGCCCGCCAGCTTCAATTCAGAAGCAACTAGACCAATCCGACCTCAGCAAGGAGATCAAGGGTCCCCTGCAGATCTGCCAGATCGCTCAGGTCGATCTCAGGAGCTTCGATGTCCTCGAGCGGCGGCAGACCCTCGACCGTCTCGATTCCAGCGACCACAGGATACTCTGAAGTCTCCTGAGCGAAATAGGTCTGGCCTTCTTCGCTGAGCAGATAATCGATGAGCGTCTGTGCATTCGCGGCGTTTGGCGCGGTCTTCAGAATGCCGATGCCAGTGACGTTGACCAGACTGCCGACGTCTCCGCCAGGGAAATAGTAGTTCGCGGCCGCGATCGGGCCGCCAGCCTCGGCGATCGCGCCGTAGAGGTAGTAGTGGTTGATCAGACCACCCGACAGCTCGCCGGCGGCGACAGCTTCGAGGATTGCGCCGTTGCCATCGAAGGTTACCGTTCCGTTCGCCGACATGGCTTCCAACCATGCTTTGGCCGCGTCCTCTCCTTCGAGGACTCGGTATGCGGTAATGAACGACTGAAACGACGCATTGGTCGGCGCCCAACCGATTCGGCCGTTCCAGCTTGGATCGGTGAGATCGTTGACCGATGCCGGCAGGTCCGCTTCGGTCAGCTCGTCGGTGTTGTAGGCAAGCACGCGGGCCCGGGCCGTCAGGCCGACCCAGAGACCCTCGGCCGAGTTGTAGCGCGGATCGACCAGGCTGAGCGTCGCTTCAGGAAGCTCGGTAAAGAGATCCTCGGCCTGGACGGCGCCGAGAGCGCCGGCATCCTGCGAGAGGAAAACATCCGCAGGGCTGTTGGCGCCCTCTTCCAGAATCGTCGCGGCGATTTCCGACGTACTGCCGTAACGGGCGTTGACGGTAATGCCGCTCGCGTCCTGGAACTGGGTGAGAATCGGCCCAATCAGGTTCTCATTGCGACCCGAGTAAACGGTGATCTCTCCGCCATCCTGCGCCGATACCGAGAATCGCGATGCCAGGGACAATCCCGCCGCCGCTCCGGCTCCCGCCAGCAACGACCGCCGATTAACGCGGCGCGCACCCTGCTGGGACACCACTGCAGCGCTATTTCGAATACCCATCCTGAACTCACCTCCCGAGTGTTCTCTGTAATTCTGACCACAACAGTCAGAATTCAGCGTACCGGGAGGCGTTGTGATTCGTCAAGTCCACGCAGCAACAGGTAGCCAAACGCGCGTTTAGATTTTGCTCTCGGCCAACTCCAGAGCGGCGACGATCGCACCGCCTGCTTCGGAAGTCGAGGCAGTGCCGCCGAGATCACGCGTCAACACGCCCGCCGCCGCCGCCGACTCGATCGCCGTCATCAGTCGGATCGAGGAGTCACGCTCGCCAAGATGGTCGAGCATCATCGCCGTCGACCAGAGCATGGCGATCGGGTTCGCGATGCCTTGACCGGCGATGTCAGGCGCCGAGCCGTGCACAGGCTCGAACATACTCGGGTACCTTCGCAGCGGGTCGATGTTGCCACTCGCGGCGATGCCCAGGCTGCCGCCAATTGCCCCACCCAGGTCGGAAAGGATGTCGCCGAACAGATTCGACGCAACGACGACGTCGAACGATTCCGGATGCAGAACCATACGGGCCGCACAGGCATCGACCAGGACCTGATCGGAACCAATGTCAGGAAACTCCGCACTGACCCGATCGAAGCAGTCGTCCCAGAGAGTCATGCCGAATTGCTGCGCATTGCTCTTGGTGACGCTGGTGACGTGCTTTCTGGTTCTCGTTGCGGCAATCTCGAACGCGTACCGAATGATCCGCTCGCACCCTTCCGTGGTGAAGAGCGCCGACTCGATCGCCAGTTCCTTTCCGTTGCCTCGCGCCGCAAGATTCCGGCCGCCAATGCCGGAGTACTCCCCTTCCGAGTTTTCCCGCACCATGATCCAATCGACCGATTCCGGAGTGCCGTTGCGCAATGGACTGGTGATGCCGGAAAAGAGCCGAACCGGCCGGACGCTGGCGAAGAGATCGAAACCCTTGCAGACGACGAGGCGAAAGCCGTACAGACTGATATGGTCGGGCATGGTTGGCCAGCCGGTCGCTCCGAAAAGAATGGCGTCGAACTCTCTCAGGGCGTCGAGCCCTCCTTCATCCATCACTCTGCCCGTTTCGAGGTAGTAGTGCGATCCCCAGGGGAAGGTCGTGAATGCAAACTCGATTTCGCTGTAATTGGACAGCGCATTCAGCGCGTTGATCGCTTCCGGCATCACTTCGAGACCGACGCCATCGCCCGGCACAACTGCAATTCGGTATGTCCGAGTGGTCACGATGTAGTTCCTCCTCTTTGCACTGACCCGATCGCGACACCGGCATGCACGATGCCGGTCCGGTCCACACTCGTGAAACAAATGACTTGTCCTGTGCCGCGCGGCGGCCCGGTCTTTCTCTGGCTTCGGGCAACATGGGAACGTCGCAACTTCATTGGGTCTGCGTCGCACCCGCTATGATCTGCTCAGTGCAGTCATTGTCGACCACAATTCAGCGAGTACCGCTCAAGATGATGCAACAGCGAACGATCTCTGACGATATCTATCTGCTCGGCGACCTGCTGGGCGACGTCATTCGCGCTCAGGCAGGCGAAGAGGCATTCTCCCTGGAAGAGGAGGTTCGCGCTCTCGCCAAGAGTCACCGCCAGGGCGACCCCGTCGCCGGGGAAGCGCTGAAATCGCTCGTCGCCGGCCTCACCGAAGAAGACGCGAGTCTGCTGATCCGGGCATTTACCAGTTACTTCAATCTGATCAATCTCTCCGAGGACAATGAACGCATTCGCCGGATTCGCCGTCGCGAACTGGCGACCTACCCGCAGGCGCGCCGCGGCTCGATTCGCGAAGCCATTCGCATGTTGCGTGATGCCGGACAGTCGGCTGACGACGTGCGTGTTCTGCTGCAGCGCGCGGAAGTGCGCCTGGTGATGACCGCCCACCCAACGGAGGCACGCCGGCGTACGGTGATCGAGAAGCAAACCCGCATCTTCCGGGTGCTGCGCGATCTGGACGAGCGGCAGACCCGTCCTGATGAGGAGGAACGCATTCGCCAGCGTCTCGCGTCGACGATCGCCGAGCTGTGGAGCTCGAACGAGGTCCGGGCGTTTCGCCTGACCGTGCTTGACGAGCTGCAGGCAATTCTCATCCACTTCCGGACGACGCTCTTTTCCGTTCTCCCCGAGATTTACCGCGATATCGAGGAAGCTGTCGCCGAGTTCTATCCCGGCGAGCCGGTCACAGTGCCGCCGTTCCTCCATTTCGGTTCATGGGTTGGTGGGGACCGCGACGGCAATCCATTCGTCACCGCTGACGTAACAAAACAGACGCTGACGATGATGCGCGACTCCTGCCTCGCATCACTTGACGAGGTACTTGGGCAGGTCGCCGGCAGAATCTCCGTCTCGGACATCGTGGCCGGGCAGACTCCGATGCTCGATCAGTTGCTGCAGGAGAATCGGCAGCGCTTTCCTGAGCTCGCCGAGGAACTCGACGAACGCAACAGCGATGAGCGTTACCGCCAGATGCTGACCTTCATGCGGGAGCGAGTGCAGGCGTCACGGAGCGGCTCACCGCTGGGCTATTCCGGACCGGCCGAAATGCTCGCTGATTTGCGGGTGATCGAAGCGGCGCTGATCGATCAGGGTGAACCGTTGATCATTGGCGGCGATCTGCACGACCTGATCCGGCTGGTTGAAGTGTTTGGCTTTCACTACGCACGGCTCGACCTCCGCGATCACGCAAACCGGCACCGGCAAGCCGTCGAAGAGATCTTCGAAGCGGTGGGGGTCGTCAGTGGCTATGCCGAACTGCCCGAGGACATCAAGCAAACGCTCCTCGTCCGCGAAATCAACAATCCCCGTCCGCTCACACCCGCCGACATCAGTCACTTCTCGGCGGCGACGCAGGATGTGATCGGCACCTTCCGGGTGGCCCGGGAGCTGATGGACAGCGGGCATCGTGATGCGCTGCAGACCTATGTCATCTCGGGGGCCGAACATCCTTCAGATGTGCTCGAAGTGCTTCTGCTGATGAAGGAGAACCGTCTCGCCGGCACCGGTGGGCATGGTGCCATGCTCAAGATTGCTCCGTTGCTCGAGCAGGGAGCGTCGCTGGCCGCCGGCGTCGATCTGTTCAGGACATTGTTCGATGAACCGGTGTATCGCGCCGCGCAAAGCTCGTGGGGCGGCGATCAGGAAGTCATGCTCGGCTATTCCGACTCGAACAAGGAAATCGGCTATCTGGCTTCTTCCTGGTCGCTCTATGACGCACAGGTGACCCTGACGCGGCTCTTCGATGAACGCGGCATTCCGTTCACCTATTTCCATGGCCGGGGCGGATCGATCGGACGCGGCGGCGGACCGACCAATATCGCCATTCTGGCCCAGCCGGCTGGAACCGTGCAGGGCCGCATCAAGCTGACCGAACAGGGCGAGGTGGTGGCTGGTCGCTACGGGATTCCGGAGATCGCCTCCCGCGAACTGGAGCTCGTCACCGGCGCGGTTCTGGTCAGTACGGTCGGCATCCTGCCTGTTCCCCCTCCCGAGCGTCTTGCCCACTACGAGCAAACCATGTCCGAAATGGCGAACTGGTCTTCCGCTTCGTACCGGGACCTCATCTATGGCGATGACGGTCTCGTTCCCTTTTTCGAGCAGGCGACGCCGATTCGGGAGCTCGGCGAGCTGAAAATCGGTTCGCGTCCGGCGAGACGTACGTCGTCCCGTCGCATCGAGGATTTGCGGGCGATTCCATGGGTCTTTTCCTGGACGCAATCGCGCATCTTGTTGCCGGGCTGGTACGGACTTGGGTCGGCGCTCGAGCAGGGGATCGCACGTTTCGGGCTGGAGCATCTCCAGGAAATGGAACGGGAGTGGCCTTTCTTTTCGGCAACGCTCGCAAATGCTGAACTCGTGCTCGCCAAGGCCGATCTTTCCGTCGCGTCGCGATACGTCGAGCTTGTCGAACCCGCCGAACTGAGGAGCCGCATCTGGTCCCGAATCCAGGACGAATACGAGCGGACATGCGCCGCAGTGCTGCGAATCACCTCCCAACAACGCCTGCTCGATCGCGAAGCTGTCATCCAGACTTCGATCGATCGCCGGAACCCATATGTTGACCCCCTGTCGTTCGTGCAGGTCGAGCTGTTGAAGCGATTGCGCAATGGCGGCGATCCGGCGGCGTTGCTTCGACCAGTTTTGCTCAGCGTAAACGGGATCGCCGGAGCACTGAAGAATACTGGTTGACGATCGGTACTCTGTTCGTTCACTGTGACAACGGGGCGGGTTCACGTAGGCGAGTAAAGCCTGTAAACTAGCTTCGGGACTGAAAGAGTGACCTCCGGGTCGCGATGGGACCAGGGAGGCAAGGGTGAAACGTTTCGGGCTATTCGTACTCCTGGCGTGCATGGCTTTTGGCCAGTCGCTCTGGCTGGTGGCGCCAGAGCCCGCCTACGCGCAAACCGATCCGGTCATCGCCGATGAGGGCGCAACACAGACGGCCGAAGCAGATTCCGCGGCCAACACCGCTGCTGCCGGTGTCGCGCAAACCGCGGCGGCCGGGCAGGCAACACAAGCAGCTGCAGATGCCGCCGCCAGCGCGGCTGCCGCGGCCCAAACGCAGGCAGCCGGCGCGGTGCAGACACAGGTCGCCGCAGACGCCACGGCCAGCGCCATCGCGGCAGCGGACGAGGACGAAGAACCGCCGGTTGAGGAACCGAGCAGCACTCCCACTTACAAGAACATTCTCCCCAACGACTGGGTTCGCATTAGCAGCAGTGCGGTCAACGTACGCAGTGCGCCCACCACCGGTGTCGGCGTTGTCGCCATCGTCCGCCTGAACCAGGAATTCAAGGTTCTCGAGGGACCGATCACTGACGGCACCTTTTGGTGGATCCGCATCGACATGGGAACCCCGAATGAGGACCCGCGCTGGATCGCCGCGAACTATGTAGTGCGTCTCGCCGGTCCGTCCGGTTCCGTTGACCCGCCCGCGTCTATTCCGTCGTTTACGCCGACATCGACACGTACGGTCACACCCATCGCGAGCTCGACGCCCGCGACGTACAAGGGCATCCAGCTCGGCGACAGAGTGCAGATCAATGCCAACAGTGTCAACGTCCGCAACCGCGCGTCGACATCGGGCACCATCGTGGCGGTTGTGCAGCGCAACCAGCAGTTCACTGTGCTCCAGGGACCGGTCTTGGCCAATGGGTATCAGTGGGTCCGCATCGACATGGGATCAAACGTTACTGGCGAGCGGTGGATCGCGGCCAACTATGTGAACAGACTTGCCCCGGTCGCGACCTCGACACCAACCAGAACGCCGTCTCCCAGCAATACGCCCACGTTGACGCCGACCATCGATCCAGACGCTTCGCCGACGAATACGGCAACGATCACCAATACGCCGACAAAGACCTCGACGCCGTCCGGAACCGTCACTCCCGGAACCTATGTGACAAGTGAAAAAATCGTTGTCACCACCGCGGTCAATGTCCGTTCCGGCGCTGGCACTAACTACGGCATTCAGGGCGTGGCCCCCCGCGGCAGACAGGGAACAGTGCTGTCCGGCCAAGTTGTCGGCGGGTCGTATAACTGGATTCAGGTGGACTTCGGTGCTTCATTGACTGGCTGGGTAGCGATCAACTACATCACTCACCTGCAGTTGACGACGCCAACAAGTGCGCCGCAGCCATGGCTCCTTCAAGTTTCGATCGACTGCTACTCGACGCCAGAACGGATCACACTGGTCAATAGCTCATCGGTTGCCGCCGAGATTTACTCGATCACGACGCACTACGCGCGCACTGCCAATGAGCCGTTCATACTCAACCACACGCTGGCCGCCAAGCAGACCCGCTCCTACCTCGCCGGTACCGGCGCGTCGGGGTCGTTCGCATTGACGACGAGCTTCATTTTCACGAACTCGGCCGGTTCGCAGGATGGCGTGACGATCGAAACATCGTTTGGCACGATCACCCGCTCCTGTCCCGCGTCATCGAGCGGCGAGCGCTATGTTGTGGTCGATCTCTCCGACCAGTACATGACCGTCTACCAGGGCAATGTCGTGGTGGCGGGAACGTATGTGAGCACCGGCAAGCCGGGATTCGCCACCCCGCGTGGCACCTTCAGAACCTGGGTCAAGTATGTGTCGACCCGCATGGCGGCCTGCTCAAATGGTGAGTGCTGGGACACACCGAATGTGCCCTTTACTCACTACTTCACCTACAACGGTCACGCGCTGCACGGCGCCTACTGGCATAACCAGTTTGGTCAGGTGCGCAGTCATGGCTGCGTTAACTTACCGGTGCCATTCTCGGAATGGCTCTACTACTGGTTGCCGCTCAACTCGCGCGTCGTAGTTCAGGCCTGATCGACCGATCGGTTTTGAACAGAAGACAATCCGATACAGCCGCCCTGACCGGGCGGCTGTTTTCGCCGCAGACTCCATACCGGCACGGCATGAAAATGCTCGCTGTCATGCTGAGCGGAACGGAGCGCAGCAGAGTGCAGTCGAAGCATCTCCCGCCGCAGCGGGTAGTAGCCTGCAGCGTCGGTCAAATCGTTGAAGCGACGACCCGGGGTAAGCATCCGTACAGATTTTTCCCCGCAGTGAGGACCCTGTTTGCGAGCAAGTGCAACTGGTGAGATGTCCCCATTTATGGCGGCGTCACGCGTGGCGCTGCTGATTACCCTTGCCTACGGCTCCTGGCTGGAGGGGGCAATCGCGCGGAGTTCCTCACCAGATATCTGATATCGAAGCGCCCGCAGATCGGTCATCACATTCTCCAGGTCGTTCCTGGTGACCGTCAGCAGCGCGTGCTGATCGCGCACGAAGCGTGTGTATGGCGCCAGGGCTGATTCGATGCGCTGAATCGATCGCTGAAGCTCGACCTCGAATTGCTCCGTCATCACGTCGATCAGGCGACGTTCGAGATCCTCGGATCGTGTCCGGAACTCCGTTCTCGCTTGACGCCGCTTGCGCGGCAAAATGACCAATCCAATGCCGGCCAGCACGCTCGCGGCGAAAATCCCGGTGACATCGACCGCCACAGTGCTCGCGGCAGCGACGACTAGCGCGCCCAGGCCGATCGCTCCTGCCTCCGCAACCGCGACCTGTGCGACTGCACTGCGCACCGACTGTGACAACTCGTAACCTGCCCGGTCGGCATCATACCGATCGACTTCTTCGCGAGCCTTCCGGGTCACCGAGTCGAGCAATGCTTTTCGGTCGTACCGGAATTGGCTGCTGACCTCGCCCACCATCTGACCTTCGTAGCTCTGCAAGCGTCGCCGATCGAGGTAACCGTTGATTGCTTCCCAGGTTCGCAGGTCCTGCTCGACCATCCAGTCGATCAGTTCCTGGATGGCTTCATCGATTTCCTCTTCCGCATTGCCGACTACCTGCTGTTCGAACTCGGCGCGAATGCGATCGCTCTTGATCAGATCGAAAATCCGGCCGATGCGAATCGTTTCTTCAAAGAAGTCGTCACCACGCGTGGTCATCCGGTTGATGATGTTCTCGATCCGGCCGAGGTGATAGGAGAACTGTTTGCGCATGTCCTCCTGGTAGAGATCGAGTTGCCGTTCGATCGCCTGGATCGTTTCCAGGTCCTCGTTCAGAACATCGATGCGGGATTGCGTAATCTCCAGGTAGCGATTGCCGAGAAACTCCGCCGTGCCAAGCGGCGAGAGCAGCTTCAGCTGTATCCGCCCTTGTTCATCCAGCACCGAAAAAATGTAATCCTCGAGTTCGGCGAACCGGCTCTGCTGCCACAGTTCGCCGCTCTGTTGCGGATTCCGCGTCGCCAGCTGGTTCGCCTGCTGGGCCTGCATTGCCGAAATCGGAAAGACGTTCGGTTCGAAACCGAGCAGACGCGTGATGTTCTGTTCAACGAACGTGACCACTTCACGAACATCTTCATCTGTCCGCAGAAGATCGATCTTGTTAACGATGACGACGATCTTCTTGCCCCACTCCCGGATATCTTCCATGAAGGCCCGTTCGCTCTCGGTGAAAGGGCGGTCGGCGGAGGTTACAAAAAAGACGATGTCCGCGTTGGGCACAAAGTGCTGGGTCAGCGCCTCGTGCTCGCGCACAATCGCATTCGTGCCAGGAGTGTCGACGACGGTGATGTCTTCCAGAAACGCGGCCGGATAGGTTCGCTCGACCGATCCATCGGCCAGCATCCGCTCTGAAGGCGTTTCGCCGTGCACGAGCAGGTTGATCAGCGCTGTGGTTGGCGTGACTCCCTCGGGCATGATGTCGGCGCCGATCAGCGCATTGATGAACGCCGACTTACCCGAATTGAATTCGCCTGCAATCACCAGCAGAAAGAGCGATTCGAGCCGCAGCTTGGCGTCGGTGATGCGCTGCCGGTCTTCTTCCGACGCGGGAAACGCATCGAGTAAGATGGCGAGCCGGTCGAGCGCGGCAAGCTCGCGGTTCGCCAGCTCGTGCTCGCGGTCGCTGAGCACCGGACTGGCGTTTTCCGCCGTCCCCGGTTGTCCGCGCCGTCGTTTGAAGAGATCCCTCAAGCCCATTGTCCGCTCTGTGATGAAGCCGCATTTCGCGACCGGCGCTTTCAGCTCGTCGGTCGCGGTAACCGTAAGTATGCGGGAAAGGCGTTGTCATTCAGCAATGGCGCGGCCCAGGCGCGAAATACTTCAGTTGTCGTCTGCCCATCCGCAGCAATGAACTCATCGTCCAGCACTCGATGCTGATTGGCGACCAGACGCAGATCGCATGTGGTGAACGTGGGGAAATAGTCGCTGCCGGGTTCGCGCCCGATGGCGATCATCACGCCGCTTTCGCCCTGTTGCAGCCGGATCACCGCTTCCTCGCCGACACGCCTCGCTTCCTGCCTGTCCACATCAGAACCCTGCCACATGCGGACCGCTGAACCAGGCCGCTCGAATCGCGCCTGTACGCCAAGTCGCGCCGAAATCGCGGCGGTAAGCGCCACCGCGGGCGGCATCTGATAGCGATGCCCAAAGGGATCGATATACGTTGGAGCGTCGCCGCTGAGGTGATCTCCCTGCGCGTCACGCATCGTCTCCGGCAATACGCAAACCAGCCATCCCCGTTGCTTGAAGCGCTTCTCGACCTGCTCCAGAAGTGCTTCGACACTCTCCGGAGGACGTTCGGGCAGCACAAGCATCGGCTGCAAGTCCGCTTCGTCATCGTGAAAGCCGAGACTGGCGGCGGCGGTCAGCCAGCCGGCGTCGCGTCCCATCGCGTCGATCAGCTTGACGGGATAGAGATCGGGCGCGGCCAGCGTATCGAATGTCGCATTGCGGACCAGCGAGGCGAAATAGGTCGCCGCCGACGAGTAGCCGGGAGAGTGATCGGTACCGGGGAGATCGTTGTCGACCGTTTTTGGCGCAAGGATGACGCGAATTCCCCGATCGAGCCCGTGCAACCGCAATGCCGTATCGGCGGAATCGTTGCCGCCAATCAGCACGACATCCCGGCAATCGCGCCTGAGCAACTGGCCAGCAGCTTCTTCCAGCACATCGTCGTCCAGCTTCAGGCGCGAAGTGCCGAGCGCCGCCGACGGGGTATGCGTGAGCTGGCCGAGCTGCTGAATTGACAGCGATGTGAGATCGAGCAGATCGTCATCGAGCAGACCGCGCAATCCGTGACACATGCCCAGAATGCGTGCATAGCCAGACATTTGCGCCCGTCGCACCACGCCCGCCAATGTCGCATTGGTGACAGCGGTCGCCCCTCCGGACTGCCCGACGATCAGCGTGCGCTCACTCATTGGCCGCACTCACTATTGCACAACGGTCATGCGACAACAGGCTCGCCAAGGAGATGTGTGCGGGGTCCTTCGAGCAACCAGACGGCATAGGGCGCGCGCTGTGCGACGCGGGAGCGCCAGTCCTCCGGCAGGTAATAGACCGCTTCGATCCGGCCCGCCGGCAATCCGAGCAAGTCGGCGGCTCGACTTTGCACCGCATCGATCTCCTCGAGCGGAATGTCGCCAACCAGCACCAGCGGAATGGCCGTGCCTGAATCGAGGATCACATCGTCAGCTAATGGCAGTTGCGCGGCAATGAATGCCGATTCGAGCGTCTGCACATGTTCGAGCGTCGCCTGCAACGAAGCCCGCTGACCGAGTGCACCCACCACAAGTGCGGTCAGCTCGCGACGGAGCGGAAAATCGGGATTCACAGAGTATCGGCGAGAAGCGCCATCTCGCTGCGACGTCAATATGCCGATCCGTTCGAGCTTGTAGCACTCATGTTGCAGACTGCTGATCGGCAGCGAGAGAAACCGCGAGAGCTCTGTCAGGGAGTAGCCTCGGTGTGGCCGGGGCACGACATGTCCCAACACCGCGGCCCGAACACGGGACGCGAACAACTCACTGAGGAACTCGATATCCATCAGCCAGGCGCCTCAAATTGTGGAAATGACACCCAATACCCCCGTACTTACGATGCAATCGTAACATGATGTCAATTCGTTCGCGCTTGCTTGCTACAATCGAACGAACAGCCTACTCTCCCGGCGGGACCGATGAGCACGAAAGAACGACCAGCCGAATATGCGATTCTCGGTCTCCTGGCGACTGAAGAAGCGGGTAGCCATGGCTACGACTTGGCGCGGGCATTCGCTCAAGGGGAGCCATTGGGAGAGATCCTCCACCTCGAGCCAGGCATGCTCTACCACCATCTGAAGCGGCTGGAACGTTCGGCGAGCGTCACCCAGACCACGACGCAATCCGGTAACCGTCCTCCCCGTCAGTCCTATCAGATCACGGACCAGGGCCGCACCCGCCTGAGAAAGTGGCTGCAGTCGCCCGTGGGGCATACCCGCGAGATCCGGCTCGACTTTCTCGTCAAGCTCTATTTCGCCGAACGCATCGATGACCAGATCGCCGCAAATCTGGTGTCGACCCAGCTGGCGATTCTGCGCGATGTGCGGGACTCGATGATCGAGCGCGCGACCAGACTCGATGCTTCCACCCAGTCGGACTCCATCGAGTTCCTTGCATCAGTCCGCAAGCTCCGGATTGCCCAGACCGATGCGGCGATCGACTGGCTCGAGTCACTGACGTAACCTCAAGCGCTCGCGGCCCCGCAAAACTCCTTCGCCGGTATGCCATAATCGGCCATTATGTGCTCGGTTGCCCAAGATATCATGGCGCCGATGCGACGTTTCACGTTCTATTCGAGAGAGGTTCAGGCAATGGCTCACGGCATGCTCGAGTACGCGTTTTTTGAGGGCAACTTCGTGCCGTTTTCGGAAGCCAACATCAGCATCGGCACCCACTGCGTGCAGTACGGCACCGGCGCTTTTGCCGGGATACGCGGCTACCTCGATGCGTCCGGCGAGAGCGTCAACATTTTCCGCTTGCCCGATCACGCTCGCCGCCTGATGAACTCCGCCCGCATTCTGAGAGCCGATTTTTCCTACACACCGGAGAACGTGGCGTCGATCATCGCCGAGCTGACCGAGCGAAACGGGCACAAGGGCGACGTCTACATCCGGCCGTTCGTCTATAAACCCGCGGTTCAGCTGACACCACGCCTGAAGGGGATCGGTGACGAGCTCGCGGTCTACATGATGCCAATGGGCGATTACCTGTCGCTCGAGCGCGGGCAGAAGGCCATCGTTTCTTCCTGGTTCCGGATTCCGGACAATGCCATACCAAGCCGCGGCAAACTTTCCGGCGCCTACGTGAACTCGGCGTTCGCCAAGGACGAGGCCGAACAGAAAGGTGGCGACGAAGCGATCATGCTGAACACGGCAGGCAAGATCGCCGAGGGCAGCTCCTGCAATCTCTTCATCGTGCGCGACGGCGTGCTCATGACGCCACCATTCGCCAGCGACATTCTTGAAGGGATCACCCGGCGCTCGGTGCTCAAGATGGCCCAGGACGCCGGCATTCCCACAGAAGTGCGCGAAATCGACAGGACCGAGCTCTATCTTGCGGACGAAGCATTCTTTTGCGGCACCGGCGTGCAGATCGCCTGGATCGAGTCGATTGATGGCCGTCCGGTCGGCGATGGCAATCGTGGGCTGGTCACAGCGGCGTTGCAGGAGAACTTTTTCGACACCGTACGGGGTAGAACCGAGACATACAGCGACTGGCTGACCAAGGTCCCAGTCGGCGTTCCGGCCGCAGTTTAGGCTCTCGCTCACGCCAGGCTGATGCTCAACTGGGTGGTCATTCTGAGCGCGAGCGAAGAGTCTCCCGCCGCAGTGGCAAGCGCAACCTAGCGATCGGCAGGGCAATCAGAACTGTTCCATTCGGAACGTCAATCAATTCGCTTCAGCGGCTGCCGCCAGGTAGTCGCTGATTTCATCCTCCGTCATCTCTCCGATGCGCATGGCATACACCGTTCCGTCCGGGCGCAGAAAAACGGTCGTGGGATATGTAGTTATGCCAAATGCCTGCTCGACCGGGCCTCGTTGCGGATCGTCGCCGGCCGTGTCCCGCCCAACCGGATACCAGATGCCGAGCTCCTCGATCATTGCCAGCGCGTTCGGTTCGTAGTCGTTCTTGATGCCGACGCCGATGACCGTTGCCGGCGACTCGGCCGCCACCGATCGATACACCCGGTCGAGTGCGGGCATTTCGGCTTCACAGGGGGCGCACCACGATCCCCAGAAATTCAGAGCCGCCGCTTGACCGAGCAGCGTGTCATTGGAGACTGATTCGCCATCGAGCAAGCTCAGCTCGAATGCCGGCGCAGGTTGATCGACAAGCGCGCCCGGCCGGGGAAGATCGTCCTCTGGCCGCCATTCTCGCCAGCCAATCACTGCGACGATTGCAATGATGAGTAAGCCGAGAATCGTCGGACTGTATTTCGCCAAAGCTCCATAGCCGATGCGTCCGTGTTCGGCGTCATCCACCTCCACCGCCGGCTGGGCATCCTCGCTGTCTGATTCTGGATCACTCATAGATTCACGGAATTGTCGCCACCGCGTCGTCTACACGCATGGCCAGCTCGTCGTCCGCTCCGGCAACCATCACCAAGACATTGCTTCCTTCCGAGATGCTCAGAGGTTCACTGGTGACGGGATCGCCAAACGTGTCGACGAGTTCCACGTCTTCTGCCGTCACGCCGGCCATTTCGCTCTCACGTTCTTCAGGGTCGGCAAAAATGAACACGAAAGCGGAGAGATCGTTGATGAGAAGCTGCTGTCCCACCGGTGACAGACCGTCGACCCGCGCGCTCTCCCGCCCATATTCGACCTCCAGATCAGCGGCAACCATCGCATCGTAGACGGTCTTCAATTGCGCCTGACCAGAAACGGCAGTCGGAGCCGCTGGAGTCTGATTCTGGTTGCGGTCTTCCCAGAACAGGTAGAGCGCCACGATGAGCAGCAAACCGGCCACGGCAAACATCAGTAATGAGAGCAGGTTGCGCGATTTGGACAGTTTTGGCTTGCTGGCAGCGTTCGGCACGGGTGGCCCTCCTCTGGCACGTAGTATGCGGTATCGTCGCCCAACGGCGGTCTGGATGCGGCGAGAAGCGGGATGTTTGTTGTTACCGTGAGAAATCCTTGCTTTTGCGCAAGATCACCGCAGTAGAACCTCTCACGAGGCTATACAACACGGGCCTTACAGTGCTAGACTGCCATTGTCGGGAAAGCGAACGGAGGCGCCGACCTGACATGGCTGTTCACATTCGTTCAGGAGAAATGTATGGCTACCGGCAAGGCAGCAGCAGCGTCGTCCGCTGCGGAAGAACTCTTGGAAATTGTTCCAAGGTTGAATAGATGGGCAGAATCTTCTGTTTCATCGAGTGCCAATGAACTCCGACTGAGCCTTCGGCAGCTTTCGGCGCTGACGATGATCGAAGACGAAGTGACAACACTTGGTGATGTGGCCAAGCGCCTGCACGTCACGCCGGCAGTCGTCACCGGGCTGATCGATCGCCTCGAGCGACGAGGCTATGTTCAGCGCATCAACAGCACTGACGATCGTCGTCGCGTCATGTTGACGCTGACGGAAAGCGGTCGCGAAGCATCCAAAGTTGCCTCGGAGTCCCTGGCGAACGAGCTCGAAGCATCGCTTGTGAAACTTGGGCTGGACGATCTGCAGCTGATCAATCGAGCGCTGGAGCGTCTCGAACCTATCACTTCAGAACTGGAGCAGCGCTAAAGGTCGCTATTTGCGATTCAATCTCTGGTGCTATTGACCGCCTGGATCGTTCTCACGAGAACGTAATCCAGGCGGTCTGTGCATTCGCGTCCGATATCCTGCCTGCGTGAGCAAATCCATCAACGCGTGAAGCTGGCCCGGGTGCTCATGGTCATCCGGCAAGAGGATTTGCACGCGCTCCTCGTCGCCAGCCAGTTCCAGACCGGCCTCACTCACCACAGATCGCAAACCAGCTCTGTCAACCTCCGCATTCGGAATGAGCTCAGCCGTCAGACGAATCGTCACTTGCCGGTCAGCCGCCGCCCACGATTGCATATGTTCTGCGAGTTCAGCTGACGGCGACGTTCCGCTCTCTTCCTCCAGGAATCGGGTGACGTCATCGAGCGTCGGTCCATCCTCCAGCGCCCGGCGCAGTGAAGTCTCCGTTATCGTGTAACTCGCCACGGGACGCAGCGACACGGGATCCGCGAATGCCGAGAGAGCCCAGACTCGCAGCGGCGACGGTGCCCGCAGTTCGATTTCTCCAGTTGACTGAACGATGATTGCCGGCCCGGCAGGTGGCGCTTCCTCCTGGAGCGGTCCGCCCGCCTGCACCCCCTGTAACACGTCGGTCGTGCGCATGACGACCTCTCCGCCCGCCAACCGGCCCATCTCGGTCAGCCCGAACCAGGCGAACGCAGTCGCCAGTTCCGCCTGAACGACCGCGGCTGTGGCGAGTCTGCTCCTGTCCGGATGCCCCAGGGGCGCCGCAAGTGCCGCCGACGTGGCGATTGCCGCTTCTTCACCAAGAATATCGGGGTCGATGTCCGCCACCCAGCGTGCGGCGTCCTCGAAATCGAACCAGACACCAACGTCGAGCTGCGACATCAGCGCGATCAATTTGCGACGAAACTGCGGCAACGCGGCCCGGTTGACGATGACCCCGGATTGGTCAGTCGACTCTATCCATTCCGGACTCGCCAACCACCACCAGATGAGGTGCGAATACTGGTCGGCAAACGACCGGGTTCGCCATTGCTTCCACGCCCTGCCGGGCTGCAGGATGCCGTTCTCGTCACCCACACCATCCTGGAAGACGTTTTCGTTCCGGCCCAGTGCCGCCAGGAATGCCAGATACCCGGAGATGTGATCTTCGCTGCCACTGTTCCAGAGCCGTCCGCCGATTCGTTGTTTCCAGAGATGCGGTGACGTAAGTGGCGCCGGCGGTGGCCGTTTGCTCACTTCCCGCAACAGGGTCAGCATATCCCAGGGCAACGCCCATGGATGTATCCACAAGTCGGCGGTTGCCGGCGCTTGCACCGGTTGCGGAACACGGGCCTCTCGCTCGATGTGTCGGCGCCGCTCTCTGATGCTGTTGGGCACAAAAACCTGACGAGACTCTTCATGCCCATAGCTGTGCCAAGCCAGGAGGCATTCCTCGAGCTCACCCAGCGCATTTCGCCCTCGCTGCGCCGCGGCGATCTCACTGCCATCGATTCCGGCCGCTTCGAGAAGCTCTGCCAGCGGCGCCGCCCCGTCCTCACGCTGCACCAGGAGCGTCCAGACGGCGCGCGCATCGTTCGACAATCCGGCGATGACTGCTGTTCGCTGGTCAGGATCCTCCATCGCCTGAGTCAGCTGCCGAGCGATGTTCTCGCGATCCTGCAATCCTGGATACACCTCCACTCCCCAGATTGTTGCTGCCTGTTCCAGCTCCGTTTCATCGAGCAACGCGAGCAACGCTGGAAGAGGGACCCTCTCCAGCGGACCAGCATCGATTTCATCCTGAACTCTGCGAAAGGAAGACGTCAGCTCGCGAGGCAAGAAGACGCGAGGCAGTTCACCGACGGGCAGCTCGTCGTCATCTCCTTCCCGGTAGACGAGACCCTTGCGATAGAGATCGATCGCCCGTTCGCGAGTCTCCTCCAGTTCCCAGCCAAGTGAATCGCTGAGCTCGCGCAAGGTCCACGAACGCTCATCCTGATCGTCGAGCGCCATCAGGCTGACGATCGCCCGCTCGTTGGCATCGAGACGCGCCCAGACATCACGAGCGCTGCGAACTTCGCGCATCTCTCTGTAGAGCTGTCCGACCACTGCATGGCGGTCGCGGCCACGCACAATCGTCTGCCAGAATTCGGCGATTCTCATCAGTTCGGCATTGGAGCGAGCGGTCAACCGACCAGCCAGGTTTCGCATGATTGCCCTCGGCGAAGCATTCTGCTGGATGAGGGTAGGCGTCGATCCTACTCGATACGGCCTCCCTGCGATAATACGTTTCCGGAACGACCCATTGCTGTGCACGTTTGCGACCGGAGACTGCGCCAACCCATGCACCTGACGAATCAGCGTTATGACGTGATTGTCATTGGCGGCGGCGTGACCGGGTGTTCGATCGCATACCGGCTGGCGCAACGCCGGAAACGCGTGCTTCTGATCGAACAACGCGACATCTGCTCGGGCGCTTCGGGCCGCAATGGCGGGATGACTGGTGAGGGATCGTCGCTCTTCACCGAATCGGGTGACGCGGTCTATGCGCTGACCTCGACGAACCTCCGGATGATGGCGGAGATTGGCGATGAAATCGGCGTCGACTTCCAGCTTCGGCGTCCCGGCAGTCTCGATGTCGCCACCACTGATGCGCAATGGGCGCATCTGCAGGAAGCGGTCGTCGCGCAGCAACGCGCCGGACTCGATGTCGTCCTGCTCGATGCACACGAAGCGCGAAAACTGCAACCGGCGCTGACGCCGGATCTCTTCGGCGCCAAATTCGCAAGGGGGCACGGGCATCTCTGGCCATTCGCGCTCGTGCATTGTCTGGCCGCCGCAGCTTCCGCCCTCGGCGCCGAAATCCGGACCGGCACGACGGTGCTGCATCTCGAACGAACTGGCGGTGCGGTGACTGGCGTGCAGACGACCGCCGGCTCGTTCTTCGCTGATCATGTCGTTTTGGCGACCAACGCCTATACACCGCTGTTGCTGCCGGAGCTCCCAGCCGGGGCCATCGTCCCGGCGCGTGGGCAGATATTGGTCACGCAACCGATGGCGCCGATGCTCGATCACTCGTTCGGCACCAACTTCGACAAGGAATACGGCAGACAGGTTCCCGGCGGACCAATTCTCTGCGGCGGATTTCGGCGTCTCGATGAGGATGAAGGACTCGGGCACTATGAAGAACGGGTGACGCCGTCCGTGCTCTCCGGCATTGCCAGTTGTCTCACGCAGCTCTACCCGGCGCTGAAGCAAGTGCAGGTAGTCCGCTGCTGGGCCGGGATCATGGGTTTCACCGCGGACGGTGTGCCGCTGATCGGTCCGGTGGCGGGATCACCGGGATTGATGGCCGCCGCCGGCTTCAACGGTAGTGGTTTCTCTTGGGCGCTGATTGTCGGCTCGATTGTCGCGGCATTGATCGCAGGTGAGACTCCAGCGTACGACCTTGCCCCCTTCCGGCCCGATCGCTTTGCGGAAAAAGGCACCGCCTGGAACAACCCTTTCACCGCCGGCGAGCAATCTCACAAGGAAACCGCCCTCCAGGCCTGAACGGGAACTCAACCGACGGCGGTGCCATCACCGACGCGGTCGAACAGGATGCGCACTTCGGCGGGCTGGTTTGGATCGAGGTTGGCGATTCTCCAGCCGCCATCGACCTGTCCGGTGGAACCGATCACGGCGCGAGGAACAGCGCCGTCCGGGCCAGTCAGTCCTTCAGTCAACAATGTGTATTCTCCGACTGGAATGTTCAGCCACGCATAGACGCCATCCTCGCCCTGCTCCACCCCTTCGAGAGAATAGGTTCGGCCGTCGGCCAGCAAGACTGTCGCGCCCGTGATCTCCGTCGTACCACTATCGAGACACTCACTCTCGTCGCTCGACGTCTCTGGGCAGAGATATCCGCTCAATGCCAGACTCCCCAGCTCTTCGGCGCCGGGTTCTCCATCCTGGATTTCACTCTCGCCTCCCGTACCGTCTGAGGCCTGAGTCGTAGGTAGATCCGCGACAGGATCGTCTTCGTCATCTCCACCCGAGAAGACCGCGATGGCCAGCACCGCCAGGATCGCCACGGTGACCAGTCCGGCCAGAATCGCCCGCAAGCGCTGGTTCGAGGGTGGAGCGCTCGATCCGCTTGCCACCGGCTGCGTCTCGTCGCTCTGTTCGTCCTTCTGTTCTGAATCACTCATTCGTACAGCTTCCTGCCTCGCTTGTTCTCCACGCGTCTGGATGGAGATGTCCGGTAGCGACGACGCTGGCAACGCCACCGAGTCGCAGCTTCGTTCCAGTCAGATCGATTACGGAACCATCGACACGTAATAGTCGGCCCCCGCTCGTTTTCACCCGCGCGGACATGTTCGTGAGTCCCAGAAATGTCGCCACGACCGCACTCGCCACCGCGCCGGTGCCGCAGGCAAGCGTCTCCGCTTCGACACCGCGTTCCCACGTGCGCATGCGCACCGCGCCATCCGGTCGCGACGAAATCACATTGACATTCGTCCCGGCCGGGAAACGGGGATGATACCGAATTGCGCGGCCGATCTCATCGAACGTCTCAGTCTCCGGCCACTGATCGGCATCATCAACGACGACCACGACGTGCGGCACTCCAACCTCGACCGCATGGCACGTGACGGGCATGGGCAGATTCTGTAACTCAATCCCGAGTTCGATCCGGCCGGTGTCTGGCAGGTCCAGCCAGATGATCTCATCATCGAACTCAGCCCGAACCACACCGCTCATCGTCAGCAGACGGCAAGGATTCTGCGCCAGTCCCTGCTCGATCGCGAAGCGGGCGCCGCACATTGCGCCATTGCCGCACATCTCCCCTTCCGATCCGTCGGCGTTGAAGTAGCGCCAACGCACATCGGCGATCGCCTGTTCTTCTGATGGAAGTGCTTCGATCAGCACGACCCCATCGGCGCCAAGCGCGACATGGGGCCTGCACACGCGCTCTGCCCAGCCTGACTTCACTGCCTCCGGCAACCGTTCGTCCCGGTTGTCGATGACGATGAAGTCGTTGCCCGAACCGCTCATCTTCCAGAACGGCACTGACTCCCCGACACTTTCAATGTCCATGGTGGCGGCGGCTGATTGCAGCATCGTTTTCCTACCAGCATCTCCTGAGCGGCCATAATGCCGCATGGATCGTTCGGACAACCAGCTGACCCACCACGCACGATCCATCGTTCATTCTACCGAAGGGAGCCCCCGATGCCTGCCAAGTATGCGATTGGAATCGATGTCGGTGGAACGAAGGTCCTCGCGTCGGTTGTCGACGTCACGACCGGCACGATCGCCGGTTCGGCCAAGAAACGTTCGAATCCGGAAGACAGCACCGATGAGCTGGTGGCGAAGCTCTTCGCGGTTGTCGAGGACGCGCTTGAGGACGCCGCCTTGCCAAAGAAGACCAGGATCTCCGGCGTAGGAGTTGGCATCGCCGGGGTCGTCGATTCCGAAAGCGGTGTGCTGCTCAGTGCGCCCAACCTCAGTCAGGCCACCGTCAACCTCCCGCTCGGTCGGCTTCTCAGCGAGCGTTTCGGCGCTCCCGCTCGCCTGCTGAACGACGTACAGGTCGCGGCAATTGGTGAAGCCGCCTATGGAGCGGGCGCCAACGCGAAGGACTTCATGTGCGTTTTCGTCGGCACCGGCGTCGGCGGCGCCTATATCAGGGCTGGCAAGCTCGTTCGCGGCGCAACCGGTTCGGCGGGCGAGATCGGTCACCTGATCGTCGACACCGGAGGCCGTCATTGCGGGTGTGGAGGACGAGGTCACCTGGAAGCGTACGCCTCTCGTACGGCAATCACGACAGACATCGTCAACGCAATCAAACTGGGCAGACGCTCTGTACTCACCAAGATGGTTCCTGAACTCCGCACCAACAGCGGTGCGCTCCGCTCCGGCATTCTGGCTCGCGCCGTCGAGGAACAGGATTCGCTGGCGGTCGAGGCAATTCAGGACGCCGGCGGTTATCTGGGACTTGGTCTTGCGTCAGTCATCAATCTGCTCAACCCATCCCGCATCATCATCGGTGGCGGAGTGATCGAGTCGGTCCCGATGCTCTTCGACGTCGCGTCCGGGCGCGCCAAACGTGAATCGCTCGAAGTGCCGGGAAACGCGGTCGAAATCGTCCGGGCAAAGCTGGGCGACTATTCCGGGGTCTCTGGCGCCGCGCTGCTCGGTTCAGGCGACGCCGCATCGATCACGGGTTAGCGTCGATGCGGGGCATCTGGCCCCACCGTGCTAGACTCACGTATACACGGACAACTAGGTGCATTGTGGTCCGTGCAATACGGTGCAGCGAGTGCTGTATACCTGCGTAATGGCGTAACGAATGATGCGCACGACTGTGATTGCGATAAGTGGTCATCGGCCTCCCTCGGACAGCTGCTTTCCGAATACAACTGATCGAGCACAGTACACAGGCGCCTCACCGTTGGTCGTCCCTGGAGGACCTCCAGCATGTCTGAATCTGGCAATGGACAAGTCGAAGGCGCGAATGCCACTCCACAGGCTGCTGAAGTAGCCGCATTCGTCGACTTCGAGAATGTTCGGTATTCCACCATCAATTCGATGGGACGGGAACCCGATCCTCTCACCTGGAGAGACAAAGCGCTTGAATACGGATTGATGGCGGTGGCGCGCGCCTATGCCGATTTCGATCAGCATCCCCAGCAGGTGCGTACCCGGCTCGATGTCGCTGGTTTCGAGGCCCAGCACTATCCGGCCAAGCGAACCGTCGATCAGCAAGGTCGCGAAAAAATCGTCTCTCGATCCGATCTCAACTTCGCGCTCGACATCATCAACACTGCCCTTGCCCGGCCCGACATCAAGATTTTCCTGTTGTTCACCGGAGACAAAGACTTCATCCGCGTCGTGACGACCCTTCGCAACCGACTTGGCAAGCGCGTGGTGATCTGCGGCGTACCCGGATCGATCAGCCCCGACCTCGTCGCCGCTGCTGGCGAGGCCGATCCGCTCGCCCTCGATCCGGTCCCCGACGTCGATCTCGAGGTGATCCGGGCGATCGACCGCTACGTGCTCCAGCTGCACGAAGGGTTCGTGCCCACCCAGAGCCATATGAGCCGCACACTCTGGCGATTTCTCGATCGCAACGTTCTGCCTTCCGAGCACATCGAAGCGAAGGTCATGGAGCTGCTGCGAAAGGGCATCCTGACCAAGCGACAAACGCTCAATGGCCAGAACCAGGAACTCATCACCACCGAGCTCAACGCGGAGCATCCGCTCGTCCAGGAGGCATTGCCAGGCTACGGAGATGGCGACAGGGGGATTCCCAACTCAGCCGGCTTCGTGGAGAGCGAATTTGAGGGCGACGATGAAGCCTGGGACGAATCCGACGCCCAGCCACAATCGATTGGGAATCGATGATCGACGTGGCGCCCGCGCCGGACGACACAGAATTCCCGATTGACATCTACCGCTCGCGAGCCGATCGCTTCGGCGCCGAACTCGCGACATACTCTCAGCGTGTCAATTTCCTCTCCAACCTCCGTTTGATCTCTGGTTTGTCGTTGACGGCATCGCTGGTGTGGTATGTCGTTCGGCTCGAGAGAGTGGCGTTGATACTCGCGCTTGTCGCCGGTGTCGCGCTCGCGTTTCTTGTCCTCCGCCACCGACAAGCCACTCGGCTGCGAAATGAAGCGGATATCCAACAGCAGATCAATCTGGAAGGCATCGCCAGACAATCACGATCGTGGGACGAACTCCCCATTTCAGAGCACGCCGGCGTTTCAGGCATCCACCCCTACGCGGGTGATCTCGATCTCTTTGGTCATGCCTCGCTCTTCCACCTGCTCGACACCACCGCCACTCCTATGGGCAGCGCCGAACTCGCTAACTGGCTGGGCAAGCTCGCCGAGTCCACGGAATCAGAGGCCCGCCAGCACGCCGTTCAGGAGCTGGCCCCTCAGCTCGATTGGCGTCAAACGCTGCAAATGCTGGGGCGGTTGAATCAGTCGGATCGCCGTGACCCGGAACCATTTCTTGCGTGGGCAGAGAGCGAGCCGGTCCTGACGCAGCGTCGCTGGCTGGTCTGGCTGGCGAGACTCGGCGCCGTCGCGACAGTGGTCGTTGTTCTGCTCGCGGTATTTGGCGTCATTCCGGCTGCCGCAGTCAGCATTCCGCTCATCTTCAATCTCATTCTCAGCGTGGAATGTGGCCGGGTTATCGGCGAGAGGGTCACGATCGCGCGCAATCAACACCCGGCACTAAGGTCTTACGGCGAGCTGCTGGCCCACCTCGATTCACAGGAGTTCGCCTCACCCTTATTACTGCAACTCAGCGACGTCCTTGGCACTCACACCAGTCCCGCTCATCAGGAGATTCGGCGACTGGGCAGAATCACCTCATTCGCAGTGCCTCCATCCGCCATCACGCACTTCGCTCTGCAGGCGCTGGGGAACTGGGATACGCATGTGCTCGATGCGCTGGAGCGGTGGCAGACGGACAACGGCAGTCATGTGCGAAGCTGGCTGGAGACGATTGGCGTATTCGAGGCGCTTTCGGCGCTGGCGGGACTGTCGCATGACAATCCTTCTTGGTGTTTCGCCAGCATCGATCCAGACGCCACGTCCTTTGCAGCGACGACGCTCGGTCACCCGCTGATCCCGAAGGCGACCCGCGTCTGCAACGACGTGACCGTGGGGCCGCCTGGCACATTTCTCCTGGTCACTGGCTCGAATATGTCGGGCAAGAGCACACTGCTCCGCTCGACCGGCGTCAACATTGTGCTGTCCAGAGCTGGCGGTCCCTCTTGTGCAACGTCGCTGACCTTGCCGCCGGTCGAGCTCTGGACCAGCGTGCGAGTCACCGACTCACTGGAGTCCGGCATTTCGTTCTACATGGCCGAGTTGCTGCGACTCAAGGCTGTCTACGAAGCAGCAAAGACCGCAAGTGCGGAGCAACGACCATTCTGTTATCTGCTCGACGAAATCCTGCAGGGCACAAACTCCGCCGAACGGCAAATCGCGGCGCGGCACATCATCTCGGGTCTGGTCGATCTCGGCGCCATCGGCGCCGTTTCCACACACGATCTGCAGCTGGCCGAGCATCCGGCGATCGAACGCTCGATGGCGCCGGTCCACTTCACCGATATCTTCACCGACGGACCAGACGGCCCGGAGATGTCGTTCGACTACCGGCTCCGCGCCGGAATCGCAACCTCGACCAACGCCCTCCGCCTCATGCAAATCGTCGGCTTCGATCCGGCACAAACACAATCGTTGACGTAGCCTCCGGCGCTCTGCCACACCGCGGCCGATTTCTGATGTAGCTGCCGGACCGCAGCCGAGGCTGATTTCTGATGTAGCCTCCGGCGCTCTGGCGGACCTCGGCCAATCCCGGATGTAGCCTCCGGCGCTCTGCCCATGTTTGGGCGATTTCGGATGTAGCCTCCGGCGCTCTGCCGGAGGGCGGCCCGCAGGGCCGCAACATGCAACGAGTTCCCTGAGCACAACCAAGCTCGCCGGTTGCGACTGTTATCGGCCTCCTGCCGATCGCTCCGGCACAGGGCCGGAGCCTACATCCACTCCGAGACCTATTCTCGCGGGGCGGAATCTGATTTTCCCAATCTCCGCTCCACCCATTCACCTACGATGTATGGGTATTCGTTCCAGGTCCCGACCAATCCGGACCGGACCGGATTGTCGAGAATGTATGCGGCAATTGCATCGAAGTCGTCGCTTTCACGCACACCGCGATCGTAGAAACTCTCCTGCCACAATCGCCCGTTCCCACCGTGCTTCCACCAGGCCCTGGTTGTAACCGATTTCAGATCTCTTACCAGGTCAACCAGTCCGACCTCTCCAAGTTGCACGATCAAATGCACATGATCCGGCATGAGACAGCTGACGTGGAGAATCGCTCCTCTCGTCGCAACCCGGTCGTCGATGGTTGTCAGGATGGCAATCGCCAGGTCGTGATTCGCAAACGGCCGAGACGCTCGATCGAGCGCAGTGATGGTCACATGCCACGTGCTGGCATATGAGCGATATGCAGCCATCGGCAGTCGCTGCTTGAGCCGTCCTCGATCGAGTGGCGCTTCGTCGTCCAAATAGGTTCTCCCGCGCCGGTGATTATCGGCCTCCGGCCGATCGCTCCGGCAGAGCGCCGGAGCCTACATCAATCCCCACGCCGGAGCGCACCCGCGTCGGGAGGAGATCTATGCCCCGGCAGGGAGTCTCCCGAGGCGTTCGAGGTATTCGCAGGTGGCGACGAGTCCGTTGCGGAAGTCCTCCAGCCGGTACCACTCGTTGGGCGCGTGCGCATTGCAGGTGGGCAACGACCAGGCGAAGAAGATCAAATCGGCGCCAAGCTCGGATTTGAAATCCTGGGCGATCGGAATCGTGCCGCCGATCCGGATCACAGCCGGTTCCCTGCCAAAGAGATCGCGCAAAGTGTCCTCAGCGGCGAGCAGCGCAGGATGATCGCGATCGATCGCGTACGGGAGAGCCCATCCTTCCCTGCTGATGAACTCGACGGTCGCGCCGGCCGGACAATGGGCGTTCACGTGCGCTTCGAGCAGATCGAGAATCCGGGGCGGATCCTGATCGGGCACGAGCCGGCAGGTGATCTTCAAATGCGCTTCAGCGGGCGTGACCGTTTTCGATCCTTCGCCCTGAAATCCGCTCCACATGCCATTGATGTCGAGCGTCGGCCGCAGCCAGAGTCGCTCGAGGGGGTAAAATCCCGGTTCTCCCCAGAGTTCAGTGACCCCAACCTCGCCAAAATAGGCGTTGCCATCGAACGGAACAGCATCGAGCTCTTCTCGCTCGCGGTCAGTCGGGTCATCGACATGGTCGTAAAAACCCTTCACCGCGACACGGCCCGACTCTTCGTGAAATGACGCAGCCAGCACAGCCATCGCCTGGGCAGCATTGCGGACACTTGCGCCATAGAGACCGGAGTGCATGTCGGTCGATGCGGTTCGCAGCACGACCTCGCAGCCAACGACGCCTTTAGTCGACAGCATGATCGACGGCGTGTTCTCGTCGAGCATCATGCCGTCGGCGCTAATGGCGAAGTCCGCCGCGACGTCGGCGGCGTGCTCCCGCAGATAGGGCGCGACCGAGGGACTGCTGATCTCCTCCTCTCCTTCGAAGAAGAAGACCAGGTTGAGCGGAGGTTCGCCGTTCGTTGCCGCAAGTGCTTCGACCGCCAGAATTGTCGTCAGGAGACCGGCCTTATCGTCGCCCGAACCGCGCGCGTAGATCTTGCCGTCGCGGATCTCGGGTTCAAACGGAGGCGAATCCCAGAGCTCAAGGGGATCGGGCGGCTGGACGTCGTAGTGGGCGTAGATCATCGCTGTCGGCTTCGCGGGATCGACGCGCCAATGACCAACGACGAGTGGATGTCCGCCCGTTTCGAGTAGCGAGACTTCCGGAACGCCTGCCTGCCTGAGTCGCTCGACGACCCACTCAGCCGCCGCTCGCACATCGTTCCTGTGATCCGGCAATGCGCTGACGCTGGGAATTCGCAGAAAGTCGAAAAGTTCGGCAAGATGCGTTTCCTCGCGATCGGCGAACCACGACGACCAGACCGACTCTTTCACTGCAGGCTCCTGGAATTCAAAGTAGCGCGTTGACGATGATCTGCCGCACGAACTGAAGACCGAGAATGAGGATAATCGGTGAGAGATCGATCGCGCCGGTCGACGGCAGGATGCTGCGGATCGGCGCCAGCATCGGTTCAGTCACCTGCACCAGAAGCCTTCCAACTTGCGATTTGTAGCCGGGATCGAACCAGGAAAGGAGCGCCCTGGCCAGCACAATCAACGTCAGAACCGTGAAAAAGAGATTCAGCAGCGAGGCGAGATCAGATGACGACAATGTTCAGTCTCCTTCCGCCTTCGCCACCATACCTCGGCATCTACGAACTTCCCGACTGATCGATCGGCGCCGGTCCCGCCCCACTCGCCACCAGTTCCGCCGACCGCCGGACAGCGTTGATGATCGTGTGATAGCCGGTGCAGCGGCAGAGGTTGCCATGCAGCTCATGGCGAATCTCTTCGTCGGTCGGATTCGGGTTACGGCTCAACAGCGAAGCTGTGGTCATGATCATGCCGGGCGTGCAATAGCCGCATTGCAGTCCATGCTCCTCCCAGAACGCTTGCTGGATCGGATGCAACGTTCCAAACGGCGCAAATCCCTCGATCGTCGTCACCGCGCTGCCGTCCGCCTGCACCGCAAGCACCGTGCAACTCTTGGCGCTGACCCCGTCGACCAGCACCGTGCAAGCACCGCACTGACTTGTGTCGCAACCCGTATGCGTGCCCATCAGTCCGAGGTTGTCCCTCAGAAACTGCACGAGCAGCGTACGCGGTTCGATCTCCGCGCTCTGTTCCTTGCCATTGACAGTGATGGTTACCGGAACCGTGCTCAACGATTTCACTCCCTCATGTATTCGCCAAACGCGATTGCCTACGCAGACGCTGCTTTGCCTTCGAGGCAGCCAAAGAACTGACCGACAATCTGCCGGGCCGCCGGTTGGACCATCCGTGCGCCAACCCGCGCGATCGTTCCACGCACATTCGCGTCGCCCGTGTATTGGACGGTCGTTTCGCCGTCCTTCTCGACCAGCGTCAGTTTGCCGACGCCGGCCACCTGCCCCTGCGGACCGCTGCCTTCGACTTCCATCGTGTAGCTCTCGGGCTCGACTTTGTCGGTGATCTTGACCCGGCCGGCAAAGGTGCCTTTAATCATCGCGATACCGATTTTCATCGTGGCGGCGTATTCATCTTCGCCGATCTGTTCGAGTTTCTCGCAACCGGGCAGGCACTGCTTCAACACGTCCGGGTCGAGCAGAAAATCCCACACCTGTTGCCGCGACGCCTGAAACGTATGCTCGCCTACCAGTTCCATGAATTCCTCCAATATGGACGGCCATTCCTTGCGGCACATGGCAATGCGACAGTCTATCACGGCGGTTTTCCGCAACTGACCTGCCGCCAGCTTTGGGAACACAGTTCTCAGTCGGTCAAGAATGAGACGATGATTTCCGCATCATGTTCAAAGGCGAGAGGGGGCAGATCGTCGATTCCAAACCAGCCAATCTGATCGAGATCGTCGCTGGGAGTCGGGTTCCCTTCGATCGAATCGACCCGAAAAACGAGCAGCACCACCGGTTCGCCTTCGTAGGAACGCACAGCAATCAAAGGACCGATCGAAACCGTGATGCCGGTCTCCTCGAGCACCTCGCGGGCCGCGGCGGACTCCACCACCTCGCCCCGTTCGACGAATCCCGCCGGCAGGCTCCATCGTCCAGCCTCGCGCGATCCGGGCGCTCTCCGGCCAAGCAGCACGCGATTGTCCGCGACGATCAATACTGCAACCGCCAGCTTCGGATCGAACCAGGTCACCGCGCCGCACTCGACGCACACCGGTCGCAACCGACCATCGCGCACTTCTTCGATTGTTTTCCCGCCACATCGCTGACAATAGACTTCGGTCACGCGGCGCTGTCCTCTCGCTGACCCGGCCGAACGCACACGTCATACTATGATTTCCGGCGGGGATGATGGCGCTTCCCGCAAACCGGATCTGATGACCACGATGTGAAAACGCATCCAATTGAGGAACAGGGTCGCACGATGAGCGAGCAACCGAGTGGCTATGCCGCGTATTGGAAAAGAATGTCCGTCAAACTGGGGTTGAGCGAGGCCGCCAGACTACTGGGAGGGGATATTCGCGGCGCTCACCTGAGCGCGTTCGAGCAGGGAAAAGATCATCCCCTCACCGCTGCGCAAATCGACGCCTATTTCACGCTTCTCGACGAAAAAGTGGCGCAACGACCTGAGCTCAAGGATGAGGACCTCCCCGATCTCGAAGCTGAATAGGAATTCTGGCCGGCGACATGCATATCACCGGCCTGGATCCCGTTTGACCTACCAGTAGCCGATCACTGACACGTCGCTTGGCCGAAAACCCGCTTCCCGACGCAGGTACTTGCCAATCGCCTCCATCGTCCGAAACTCTCCGCCGCCCCAGGCGTAACGCACCTCATCTGGCACGGCCACTGACCTGACGGCCTCGATCATGGCGTCACTCTTGCCGTGCGCCGGACCGCCGCGGTGCAACCAGGTCACTTCGAGGGACGCGGCTGATTCGAGCGGATACTCGCTTTCCGGCACATCAACTTCCGCAATAACCCGCACGAACGTATCAGCCGAAAGATGATCGAGAATCGCCGAAAGCGCCGGCAAGCCCGTTTCGTCCGCCATCAACAGCTGCCATGTCGCCTGCGGCGGCGGGTAGTACGCCGTGCGCGGACCCCAAATGGCCAGCGCGTCCCCCGCTTCCGCCGCCAGCGCCCACCGTTCCCCGGTGCTTTCACCACCATGAACGATCATGTCGACGACGATCTCGTCGACCTCAGGACGCCAGTAGCGCACTGAATAGTTTCGAGCGTGGGGCTGCTGATCTTCCGGCAACGCATACCACTGCTCGAAGGTGAATGTCCGCTCGACGGCAGGACGGTTGCGGTCTCCCAATGGAAAGATGAAGGTGATGAACTGGTCCGGGATGTCCGCCAGCCAGCCGTGAAACTCGGACGAGCGCAATGTAATCCGGCGCACGTGCGGACGGAACTGCTCCACCGCGGTGACCTCGGCATGAATCACCGACGTCGGGACTTTGGCGCGCTTCGGACGGCGCGCTGGTTGTGCTGAAGTCGCCAGCGCACTCATGAAGAAACGACACTCTCGTCGGCCGACTCGACGATAGCGCTCAGCTCGTCCATGATCGGGGCGAACCGCCCGTAACTGACGGGAGCGGCCGCATACCACGGACCGACCTGCCCCGCGACAACCGCCGGCAGCGAATTCCATAGTGGCGCTGTTTCAGCCAGTTCGTCAGGAGTCGGGTTGCCTGGTCTCGCATCGACGAGAACCACGTCGGCGCTGTAATCGATGATCACTTCCCAGCTGATCTGTTCGAAGAAATCGTCGCCATCGTGATCGATAATGTTCAGCCCCAGCTCCTGAAAATACATCAGGTCGGTCATGAACCGCGGGGAAGCGATCCAGACCGACTCGGCATTGGCCGACAGCACAACAACCGAGAGATCGGGTTTCGCGGCAATCGCCGCCACCAATCGCTCTTCAGCAGACTCGAAAGCACTCTTTGCATCGACCACTGCGGCGTCTTCGACATCGGCGCCAAGTGCCACAGCCAGTTCTTCCATCCGGCTAATGATCGTCTTCAGCGTCACCGTTCCCAGATTGATGCCGAGTGTCGGCGTGCCTGTCGCTTCGACCTGGGCAAGGGAGTCACCAGCGAGATACCAGAGTGAACCGTCGATGAGCGCCATATCGACGACGAGATCGGGACTGAGACCGACAAATGCCTCCATGTCGAGCTCCAGCGCTTCGGCGCCCCAGTCTCCGAGAACCACGATGTCATCGACGGGCAGATTGCCCGCCTGAAAGTCGACCACGCCGTCCGCAGACTTGGTGGGACCGTAGATGGCGTCAACAAGCACTCCAAAGTCGTAGAGCGAGGAGGCGGCAGTCGTCTGCGCCACGATCACGTCTGGCAACGACGGTGTCGTTACGAGAATGCCGCGATCGTCCAGAAACGCCCAGCTTCCATCAGGCTGGACGCCGTTCGCGATCTCCGTCTCCGGCGTCGCCTGGGCGGAGGCATTGAACATCCGGGCGCCGGCCATGCCTGCCAGGGCCGCGGTTGCTCCCTGAAGAACCCTGCGCCGATCTGCTGTTCGTATCCTGAGTGATTCGAACTGGTTTCTCACGAATTGCCCCTCCATCATGCACATTCGCCAAATCACAATCCGCTCCGAGCAAGGGCTCGATGAACTGGCCACAGTTCGACGAGCGGATTCCCCTTGTCAATTCCGACCTTGACAGTCAGAATAAGCCTAGTGGTGCGTTTGCGAGGCTGTCAAGCGCCCCGAAAGCAACCTCCTGCGAGACCGGGCACTGGTTCGGCGAATCCGGACGGGAGGTGATTTTCCGTGACCGATGAGTTCTGCCGGGGCGTTCAATTTGTCCGTTTCGAATCTCTCTGCGCATGTCACGCCACACGACAGATCAGCATCCTGGCTGCCCGAAATCTCGCGCGGAGCCGGACTGTTGCTGGGCGTCGGACTGCTCATCCTCACCGCCTTTGTCAGCATCCGGCTCGGGACGCGCGGTCTCACCTACACGGATGTCTGGAATGGGCTCTTCCACTACGATCCGGCGTCATACAACCAGACTGTCATACGCACGATGCGCGTGCCGCGCACCGTGATCGCGATCGGCGTGGGCGGCGCGCTGGCGGTCGGCGGCACCGTCATGCAAGGGGTCACGCGGAACCCGCTCGCCGATCCTTCGATCATGGGCGTGAGCGCCGGGGCCGGCTTCGCCATCGTCACGATCGTCACGTTTGGCAATAGCTCGAACGTCGCTGCTTACATGCCATTTGCGTTCCTTGGAGGACTGCTTGCGGCACTTGCCGTGATGGTCGTCGGCTCTGTGGGCAAAGGTGGCGTCAGCCCTGTCAAGCTTGCGCTCGCCGGTCTGGTCATTTCCGCCATTCTCTCCTCCTGGACGAGCGCGCTTCTCTTGCTCAACAACGAAACGTATGCCACGGTGCGCTATTGGTTTGCCGGTTCGGTCAACCGCGATCTCGATCTCTTCTGGCAACTGTCGCCGGTCCTGCTGGGGTCGGCATTTCTTTGCCTCCTGCTCGGCCATCACCTGAATATTCTCGGCATGGGCGAAGAAATGGCCCGCGGCCTCGGCATGCAGACGGGCCGCTTCCGGCTCATCGCCACGGTGCTGGTCGTGATGATTACTGCAGCGGCCGTTGCCATCGCCGGTCCGATCGCCTACGTCGGATTGGCCGTGCCGCACATGGTCCGTTCGGTTGTCGGGTCTGACTACCGCTGGATCCTTCCATATTCGATGATCTACGGAGCGATCTTCCTGACCGTTTCGGACATTCTGGGCCGCATCGCCATGCGTCCGGGAGAAATCGAGGTCGGCATTGTCACCGCCATCTTCGGCGCGCCATTCCTGATCTATCTGGCCCGACGGCGGAGTCTGGTTGGGTGAACGTGCAAACACCGCCAGTTTCGATCTCCAGCCAAAAACCGGGGCATGTCGTCTTTCGCCGCAAATATGTCGCCTGGCGGATCAATGCCCGCGTGCTGGCATTCTCCGCACTGGGCATTGGACTACTCACCCTTCTCGGATTGTGGGCGCTCACGCTGGGAACCGCCGACATCTCGATTGCCGACGGCGCCAGGGCGATTTTTGGCAAGGGTGATCCGGACACGGTGTTCGTGATGCGAACACTGCGGCTGCCGCGAGTTCTCTCCGCAATTCTCATCGGTGGTTGCCTGGCTGTGTCGGGGGCGATCTTTCAGGGTCTGGTGCGCAACCCGCTCGTTTCTCCCGACATCATCGGCATCAACTCAGGAGCCAGCGCGGCGGCCGTTTTCTGGATACTGGGCGGACTTGCGAGCAATGCGCTCCCGCTGGCCGCGTTCTGCGGCGCGATGGCCACCGCAACGGCAATCTACCTGCTCAGCTGGAAAGGGGGCATCTCACCCGACCGGCTGATCCTCGTCGGCATCGGCGTTGCCGCAGCGCTCGAAGCATTCACCACCTTTCTGCTCATTCGAACGCCCCCGCAGCAAGCACGACCAGCTCAGGTCTGGACAATCGGTTCGATTTACGGAAGCACCTGGACCGATATCAGGTGGCTGCTTCCCGCCTTTCTGCTCGGCCTGATCG
This sequence comes from uncultured Sphaerobacteraceae bacterium, assembly GCA_964461025.1. Classification (GTDB taxonomy): domain Bacteria; phylum Chloroflexota; class Chloroflexia; order Thermomicrobiales; family UBA6265; genus JAHBVL01. The sequence continues at coordinate 59,225 of CAYWSE010000019.1, forward strand.
GCTCGATCATCCTCATGTGGCCATTGCGCTTGCTGCAGCTCGGTGATGAGTTGACGCGCGGGCTCGGCATTTCCCTCGAGCGAACGCGCCTGATGCTGATTCTCGTTGGCTGTCTTCTCTCGGCGGTGGCTGTCGCCGTAGCGGGTCCGATCGGCTTCGTGGCGCTCATCTCCCCGCATATCGTAAAAATGCTGGTCGGACCACTCTCAGGGAGTGTGCTCCTGCTCATCGCGATCGCTGGAGCCATCTTTCTGCTCGTCGCCGATATCATCGCCCAGCACGGTCTACCGATGTCATTGCCGGTCGGGCTCGTCACGGCTGCTGTTGGCGGCCCCTATTTCCTGTATCTCCTCTTCCGAACCAATGCGAGTGCCTGAGTGATTGCGGATTCCCGGCTTCTTGCCGACAACGTTTCTCTCGGATACGACGACAAGACGATCGTCGAATCGGTGTCGTTTGCCATTCCTGATGGCAAAGTCACGACGATCATCGGTCCGAATGGCTGCGGAAAGTCGACGCTGCTTCGCTCCCTCGTGCGCCTCAAAGCGCCGGAGTCGGGAACGGTGATTCTCGATGGGCAATCGATCCAGCACTTTCCCACGAAGGAAGTGGCCAAGCGACTCGGGCTTCTCGCCCAGCAGGCCTCCGCGCCCTCCGGAATTACCGTCGAAGATCTGGTGATGCGGGGGAGATTTCCGCACCAGGGTTTTCTGCAACCACCATCCAGGCGAGACAGGGAAGCGGTCGAAATGGCCCTGCAACGGGCTGGAGTGACCGAATTGCGGCTCCGCGCCGTCGACGAGCTTTCGGGTGGCCAACGACAACGCGCCTGGATCGCCATGGTGCTTGCCCAGGACACGCCAATTCTCCTGCTCGATGAGCCAACGACCTATCTCGACATCGCCCATCAACTGCAGATCGTCGAACTCGTCCGCGACCTGAACGAAACCGATCAGCGCACTGTGGTCATGGTCTTGCACGACATCAACGAAGCGAGCCGCGTCAGCCACAACATCGTGGCGATGAAGGATGGCAAGATCGTCGCACAGGGCCCCCCGGGAGATGTCATCACGTCTGATCTCCTGCGCGCGGTGTATGGCGCCGACTGCGACATCATCACTCCGCCGGGACACGGTCACCCGTTTTGCATGCCCCGCGGTCGCCATGCAGCCTCAGCCGAGTCTCGTGCTGCGGCATCCGCTGTCTTCGAAGTCGACGGTTTGCGCACGAGCTACGGGAAGATCAACGTCTTGCACGGCCTGAGCTGCGCGATGCCGGCGGGCGCAATCACGGCGATCGTCGGGCCGAATGCTTGCGGAAAGTCAACCCTGTTGCGAAGTTGTGGTCGCCTGCTGCGCCCCGCTTCCGGTCAAATCCGCATCAGCGGCAAAGACGTGAATCGGGGAAAGCATAAAGAGCTCTCCCGCAACCTCTCGCTGATGGCTCAGAGCCCCTCGATGCCGGCCGGGTTCGAAGTGGAGGACCTTGTCGCGCTGGGCAGAGCGCCGCATCAGGGCTTTCTCCGTCAATGGCGGGCCGAAGATGAAGAAGCCGTCGAGCTGGCGCTCAACCACTGCAACTTGTGCGATCTGCGTCGCCGGAGCATCGAAACGCTCTCCGGCGGTCAGCGGCAACGCGCCTGGTTCGGTATGACCCTGGCCCAGGACACCCCCGTGCTGCTGCTCGACGAACCGACGACCTTCCTCGATCTCGCCGCCCAGATCGAAATGCTCGATCTCGTCCGCGAGATGAACGAGAAAGAGCAACGCAGCGTGGTGATGGTGTTGCACGACCTCAATCTCGCCGCTCGCTACAGCGATTTCCTGATTGTGATGAAAGACGGCAATGTGGTTTCGTCAGGCACGCCGCGAGCCGTCATCACCTCCGATCTGCTCAGGGACGTGTTCGACATCGAAGCGACAGTCGCCACCGACCCGGAAACCGGCATGCCGCTGGTCATCCCTCTCCGCGCCATCGTCAAGGACGAATCGCCAGGCGACGCCGAAATCCACCAAAACGGCGTCCCCCGTTCATAGACGCCGGCGCCCTGCCGGCGCAATTCCGACCACCTGTAGCGGCAACGCCTGCGTTGCTCGGGCCGTCCTACTGCCTTGGTGGACTCCGGACATGTCGTGTCCCACAGAAACGGACAACGCAGGCGTTGCCGCTACACCGTGCAATGAGCCACCGCATCTATGGAATTTAGCTATCAGCGGCTCTCGCCCTCGACTCCGTAGCCGGGCGCGCTGGCGGGGTCGAGGGCGCGCGTCACATAGGCATCCGCCTGCGGTCGCCACAACCGCCAGAGTCGTTCGAGGTCGGCGATCGGCGTGTCGGACCAGTCGATACGCAGGTCGGTCACCGGCCAGCTCACGGCTTCGACGATCACCAAACCGGCGGAATGAACCGGCCCTGCCTCTCCTCCTGCGGCGAGACCGGCCCGCAGAGCAGCGATCAATCGGTCGCCGATCGGCCGCACACTATCCTCATCATATGCGTCGATCATTTCGTACGGGACATCGATCGTGGCAAGCAGGTTGCCCGCCGCCACCACATTGGGAACTTCAATCGTGGCATGCGTACCCAGGCAGTGCTCACCAGACCACGACGCCGTCTCGCCCTGTGTG
>CAYWSE010000020.1:0-36108 GCA_964461025.1 uncultured Sphaerobacteraceae bacterium
ATCACGTCCTCCCATCGCTCAGGGCCCCCCTCGGCAGAGTTGCCTTTGTAATCTGCGTTGCACTGACGCCGCTGTAACGAACGAACGCGCTGACGGGCACAACAAAACCCAGATCGTACTGACCATCAGCACAACCTGGGGTCAACACCCAGTTTTCAGCGCACGCGTTTGCGTTCACGATCCCCGTCGCTCCCCATCCACGTCTGGAGGGTTCATCGCACAACGACTCGAAACCGGCCGGACTCGAATCGCCATGTCGACGGTGCGGCTGCTCAGCGGAGAAAACCTCCTGGCCTCTTCAGGCGTAAACCTGGTTGGCCTGCCTTGCACGTCTGCGACCCATCCTACACCGCCCGCCCGGAGGAGCGCAATAACTCCGCGCGGTCAATCGTTCCATTTGCGCACGCAATTTCCCGGTTCAATACGGCATGCTTCATCTATAAAGCCGAATGATTCCGGGCTTCCTGCACCCTTTTTGTGCCCTCCATCCAGCCGGGGCGTCTGCACGTATCTCAGTGTGACCGAGATTCGCCACTTCGGGAAACGCATCATTGCAGAACCGGGTTACGGGGTACCATTGAGCGCGCTTTGGGATGTTCCGTCCCTGGTCATAAGCGACACCAACCTACGGGAATCGTGCAACGCGAAGAAAGGGCTATGGATGTTCTCTCGACGGATGCTTTTGGCAAAGGCGCTAACGGCAACGATTGCTCCAGCCGCTCTTCGACTCAACCCGCTCGCTACATTCGCTCAGGACAATCCCTCAAGCGAAATTCTCTTCTCGGTCGAGTTGAATGAAGGTCAATACCCCATCGCTCCGTCGTTCGTGCGACTTCTTCGCATCACGATGCAGCCAGAAGCAAGTAGCCCACTCCACACCCACCCGGGACCGGAAATCGCCCTTGTCGAGCAAGGAGTGGTCACGATCCAGGTGAATGGCACCGCGGAGCTCTCCGCCGCTCCTGCTGAGGGAACGCCTGCCGCCACGGCCTCTGCTCCCAACAATTCCGAATTCGAGCTCGAAGCGGGCGAAGTGATCACATACTTCCCGCAAACACCGATGACGTTCCGGAACGCCACCGACGATCCACTCAGCCTTCTCACCGCAGTTCTACTGCCAGCCGGGAATCAACACCCACCGGGTGTCTCGTATCTCGATGGTCAACCGGCAGCGGATGCTTTCGACGGCGTAGCCCCGGCCATTCTTGGTGACGGCGTCGCCACGATTCTTCCCCGCACCGGGATGACGCTGACGGTCGAGCGCCTCCGAATCGGGGGCGGAGAGCCGATTCCGGCATTCAACGAGCCAGTCCTGCTCTCGCTGGAAAGCGGTGTCTTCGACTTTACGGTGATTAGCGGCAAAGTGCAGGTTTCCCGCACCGCCACACCAGGCCCTCAGCCCGACTCGGCGCCAGAAACGGTCGTCAGTCTGGCAAAGGCTGACGCCATCTTCTTTCCGCTCGGCATGAAAGAAGTCGATCGCAGCGCAATCGATGGCGATTTGGTGCTGCTTCGCATGACCCTGACCGACCCAACCCTGGATGAACCCGCTGCACCGGCGGAAACCGGCGTCGGAGAAATTCAGGTGCTGGCCACAGAGCTCATCGAAACGCCTTCCTCGCCCGCCGCCGGAAGCCCGGAAGCTGAAGGCTCGCCAGAGGCCGATGGTGAAACGGGATACCGGGAGGGGGCTCTGGTCGAGGCGAACTCGGACGGCGTCAATGTCCGGGCCGGCGCCGGAACCGACTTCGAAATCGTCACGCAGGTGTTCATCGGAGACCAGCTTCGCATCACCGGGGACTCCGAAGAAGCTGGAGACTTCGTCTGGTGGCCGGTCGAATTGGTGGCCGACACAACCGTTACTGGATATATCGCCCAGGACTTCATCGATCTGATTGACGAGGAGTAGGCGTGAGGCAGAGTAGTTGCCGCTCGAGCGACGGTCATTCGCGGACTGGGCAGTGGGATTCTGGTAGCATCGTTCTGCCGCGATGATGGTTCGGGCGGCGGCTCGCGATATTTTTCTGAGCGGTAGCTCCTGTGCTGCCGCTCTTGTATGAGGGTTGGGTATGGAACGATCACTCTTTGGGCGGTTCGGCGTTGTGGTCTTTGCGTTTGCGCTGGCGCTGGTTTCGCTCCTCCCTGCATCTGCCCAGGTGCAGCCAAGCTATGACACGTTGAGAGTCCAGGACGGTGAAACCGTTCAACTCTATCAAGCGTCCATCCTCTGGTCGCCGCTGATTCTGCCAACTCCGAATGGCGGCGCGTGGTCGTTCTTCACCGCTCAGCTTCGGTTTCCGACCGAGCCAGATGCCGATCCTCAGCTCTCGAACTTCAAGGTGTTCGCGTCGCGATTCGATCCGGCCTCGGCCACCTGGGGCCCAGCAACCGCTCTGCCGGGAGAAATCAGCTTTGGACCGACCGGCGCTGTCGATTCCGAAGGAACCGTTCACCTCGTGTACACAATCAGGGCCAACCTCGACGAGGATTCCTATGGTTCTCTGGTGTACATCAAGTCAACCCCCGAAGGCGGCTGGACTGGCCCGACGCTGGTTGCAGCGAACGAAAATGCTGGTCACCAGCTAAGCCCCGACATCGCCATTGACTCGACAGGTGGCGTTCACGTTGCATGGCAGGACCAGCGCTCCGTCACTCCGGAAGAGCGCGTTGCGAATGCATCGAACGCGGACGTCTTTGTTGCCGACCTCAATCCGGATGGAACTTGGTCGGCTCCTGTCCAGGTGAGTGTGCGGACCGAAGCTAGCGACAATGGCAGTCGACCGCAGCTCTTGCCAGACAACGATCGCCTCGTGCTCATCTGGTCTGTCTATTCGACGTCTGAGGACATTGGCCTGGATTCCGCGACAAGGGTTTTGTGGTCGACCCGGCCCATTGGCGAGCCGGAAGGCTGGGCGGAACCGCAGACGCTCTTCGAGCGCGATGACACATTGATTGGCGGCCGGTTTCTGGACGCCGCGGCCACGCAATCTGGCGACATCTCCATCGTCTTCGGCCGCCGAACCGCCGAGGAGAACCAGACGTTTGTGATGCGGCTTCCAAGCGGTGCTGATGCATGGTCCAATGCCTCGTTGGTCGCCACTGGCAACCGTGGCAGCTACCCACGCGTGGCGCTCGGCCCGGATGGCACCTTGTATGTCGTCTACAACCTGGCAGAGACCGGGATGACGGTCGAAGTTGGTGCGCTGGGACTGGCCCCAGGGCAAGAGCTTCCCGGCGTCGAAGCCTCGCTCACCAGCAGTGAAGAAGGGCAACAGGGCATCGGATCGATTTCCGTCGATACGCTTGGCCGCGTCTGGGTGATCTACCTGCACGAAATGCCAAGCAGGACGACGCCGTCCGAGATTCGCGTGCTGCGCGGGGCCCTGATTTCGACCGAGCCGACTGCCCCGGCCCAGACCTCTCTGCCAGTTGTCGGAACGCCCGAAGCTGAGGTCGCGCCCGAGGCTTCGCCGGAGAGCTGATCGTCCAGACTGAACGTTCACCGTCAGTCTGTCACACGGTAAATGAGAAAGCAGCGTGGTCCCAATCAGAAATGGTTGGGACCGCTTGCGTTTGTCGTGAATCTACCGGTAGACTAGATGGCAATATTCCCGCAGCGATGCATCCATGTCTTGTTCAGGTGGCAGCATGGGCGTGGGACTCGAAAAAGGGGAATCGTTTGCCAGTTTTCAAGCGTCACAGTTCTCGAATCGCATGGTGTTTGACAGCGGTCTTATGCGCCAGTCTGTCGGTCGTCGGTGTGAGCGATTTCGCCCTCGCGGCCGATGGAATGGACGGCACCGGCACCGAAGGCACTCCGAGCACCGGTGTTCCTGATTCCGGCGGAGACGCGAACGGCACGTTCTCAATCGGCTCCCTGACAGGCGGCGATGCGATGTCGCTGACTGAAGGCGGCAACCTGCAGGGTGGTCCGGGCCAGGGTGGCTCGGCGACAGCCGGCAATTCCGCTGCCGGCAACGGCACAGGCGGCAACGCAACCGGCGGCAACAGCACGAACGCACCCGTCACCGGTGGCAACACCACATCCACCCCCACCGGACCTGGCAACAATGTTGTCGGTCAGGATGGATGGCCGGGAGCGAATAGCCAGCCAACCGTTTCAGAAATCGCCGGAGTCACCTATTACAGTGGACCGTCAGGAACTGATGGCCAGAGCGTGACCGGCGGAAACGCCAGCGCGGGAGCCCGAACGACCGGCGGCAACGCAACCGGCAATGCCTCAACCGGCGGTGGAGCACGCGGCGGTGATGGTCGAGGCGGTGAAGCGCTTGACGGCGGCGATGGAGTTGGCGGCAACGGCGCAGGCGGTTCGGCGTTTGGCGACACGATCGGCGGCGATGCAACCGGCAGCAATGCCAGTTCGCCGATTGGCGGTGGCGTCGGTGGGCAGGGCATCAGTGTGACCACCGGCGGCAACAACACCGGTGGTAATGGCACTGGCGGCAACGGCACCGGCGGACACTCGCTCGGCGGTGATGGTGTTGGCGGCGATGCCTATGGCGGCGATGCAACTGGCGGAAACGTGACAGGGGGCAACACCTCTGGGGGCGCTGGCGGTACCGGTGGCGCGGCAAGTGCCGGCGATGGCGGTACTGGTACAACGTTCGATCTCACACTCGGCTCAGCAACAGGCGCCACCGGCGTCACCGTGCTCGCGGCCCCGGGTACCACAGAGGTCACTGCGGGCAATGGCGGCAATGGCGGCAACGCCACCGGTGGCACTGGCGGTACCGGCGGCAATGCCACCGGAGGGAATGTCACGGGTGGCAACGTCAAGGGCGGCAACGCCACTGGTGGCACCGGTATCGGCGGCGATTCTGCCGATGGTGGCGCCGGTCAGGGCGGTGTAGGCACGGGTGGCAACGCCGGTGGCTCGACGTATGGCGGGGATGGCAGCGGCGGCAACGGCGCCGGGGCGAATTCTAAAGGTGGCAGCGGTTCTTCGATCACAATCGGCGGTGGAAACACCGCAGGCGACGGCACCGGCGGTGTCGGCACCGGCGGCAACTCGATAGCGGGCGACGGCACAGGCGGCAGCGCATATGGCGGTGACGCACAGGGTGGCGACGTTCGCGGTGGAACGACAACTGGCGGGACCGGCGGGACCGGGGGTACGGGAAGTGGCGGCGACGGTGGAGCTGGCGGCGACGCCAGCGTCACCGAGCTCGCCGTTCAGGACTCCTCTGGTGAAGTTACGGTCACCGGACTTGGTGGAAACACCGTGCTCGGCGGCAACGGCGGCGACGGCGGAACCGGGACCGGCGGCAACGGCGGCATCGGCGGTGACGCACGGGGCGGCAATGTCACGACCGGCAACGTAACCGGTGGCAATGGCGTCGGCGGCGATGGCACAGGCGGCGAATCAGGCGATGGCGGCGCCGGAACCGGTGGAGCCGGCCAGGGCGGAGTTGCAAGTGGGAATACGATCGGTGGCAACGGCACTGGCGGTAATGGCAGCGCGGGCAGCGGCACCGGCGGCAACGGCACGTCACTGACGCAACACAATGCCAATCAGGGCGGAGACGGCACCGGCGGAATGGGCTACGGCGGCGACACCCAGGGTGGCGCCGGCACCGGTGGCAATGGTTATGGAGGCAGCGCTACCGGGGGCAACGCATACCTGGGCGATACCTTCGGCGGACAGGGCGGAAATGGCGGCGTCGGTCAGGGAGGCAATGGCGCCACTGGCGGCGATGCGGTGCTGATCAACCTCTCCGTCAACAGCGAGAGTTCTCTTTCGATGACCGCCACGAAGTCTGGCGACACCGTCATCGGCGGGTTCGGCGGCAACGGCGGCAGCGCCACCGGTGGCAACGCAGCGATCGGCGGCAATGCGACCAGCGGCAACGGCACACTCGGCACGGTGACCGCAGGCACCGGCACTGGCGGCAACGGCACCGGTGGACAGGCCGGCAACGCCGGCGTCGGCACTGGTGGAGTTGGCACCGGCGGCACAGCCTCCGGCAGTGGCACGCCGGGCACGGCCCAGGGCGGCACGGGACACACCCCTGGTACGAGCAACCCTGTGTTGATCAATGGTTCACCAGTTGGTGGTCAATCGACAACGCCCACAGGCGTCGATGGTGAGTCACACGATGGTGAGGGCCACAATGGGACCGGCTCGAATGGCACTCGCACTCCAGGACAGATCATCCCGGGCCAGGTTGTCGAAGGCGAAGACCTGCTTGGTGATGGCGGAGCAGCGTACGGCGGTGATGGAGGCCAGGGTGGCAGCGCCGCATCGATTGGCGCCCAGCTCATCAGCTACGAGAACACCAGTCTCACGCTGACGCAGGCTGGCGCGGATGTCACGATGGGCGGCATCGGCGGCGACGGTGGCGCCGCGACTGGCGGATACGGATACACCGGTGGCGAAGCGATCGGCGGAGCCGGCGGGGCCGGCGGTGGAGCATTCAGTGCGCAGACCATCACCAGCCAGTGCAATGTTGCGGAGTTGATGACCGATCTCGGCAGCGGGCCTTCCAGCAACAACCTGCTCGATAGCGCGTGCACCTACTCGACGATCGCTTCTGACCTGACCCTCGGCGGCGACGGCGGCAAGGGCGGCGACGCCATTGGCGGCATCGGCGTGACGACCGGCGGCGCGGCGATCGGCGGTGAGGGGGGCAGCGGTGGTGTTGCCTTCGGCGGTGTCGCATTCGGCGGACGGGGCGGCGACGGTGGCTCGGCCACGGCTACGGGCGCTTTCGCCAAGGGCGGTGATGGCGGCACTGGTGCAGACGCAAACGGCCTGATCGCAGCGGCCGGAAACGGCGGCAAGGGCGGCAATGCAACCGCAACGAATGGCAACGCTGTTGGTGGAAATGGCGGCAACGGCGGCGTCCAAACGACACCTCAGGTCCAGACAGGCTCTCTTTCCTCGACTTCCGGCAATGGCGGCAATGGCGGCGACGCCTACGCGACCAACGGCAACGCGACTGGCGGCAATGGAGGTCAGCCAGGCTCCGTCGCCGGCGGCTCGTCCGGCGGCAATGGCGGCAACGCGGTTGCAGTCGGCGGCAACGCGACCGGCGGTACTGGCGGTAGCCTCGGCGATGGCGGTTGCGCGGTTGCCGTCAATGGCTCCGCGACTGGTGGTCAGGCAGGCACTGGCGGTTTCAACGGCTGCAGTGTCGAACTCGGCGGCGACGGCGACTTCTTCGAAATCAACTGGGGCAGTTAACCCGGCATCCGGCGAATCGAGATTCCAGACGAAGCGCGTCGCTGGCAAACCGGCGACGCGTTTCTTTAACGGTCCCGGTCCGTAGCCTCGCCATTTATGGCGCTATTCGTCGGCAATAACCACACTGGCTCTCGTCCGCGCACCACTGAAATGGCGAGGAAGAGCAAGGACGTAAGCACCATTGAAAGTGCGCCATAAATGGCGAGGCTACGCTTTTATCACTACCCCGCCCATGGTATGCGGACATACATCAAAGCAGCAGCGAGATCAGCCCACCAACGCAGAGGAAAGGACCAAATGCGGCCAGCCGCGATCGTTGCGCGGGCCAAAACACCGGTACAACAACCCCGTACATGGCCGCTGCCGTCACCGCGGCCACCAATGCAGGCAATAAGCCATCGAACCGGACGATCGCGCCGACCGCTGCGGCGACGTAGACGTCGGTCAGGCCAATCGGCGTTGTTCGCACCCCCAGGCTGCGAAAAATCCAGCGCGCGATGACCAGGAACATCGTTGTCACGAGAATAGCGATTCCCATGCCAAGCGCGGCGCCCGCCGCTTGCGATGGAGAATCGGCCAGTCCGAGAAAGACGCCCAAAACGATCGCCACATAGCAATCGGCGAGAAAAACGGCCTGCACCTTGAGATCGATACAGAGAATCAGCAGCAACGGGGCAGCACCGGCCAATACCAGAGAAAAGCCTTGGGGCGACGAAAACGCCCACGCGGCAATTGCATAGATCGCGATCGCGACCTCCCAGCGCCGCCTCTCGGGAGCATCGGAATCGCCGCAATGGGCGCAGGTCGCGTCATTCGTCAGCCAGGTGAGCGGCAGCCAGCTGCGCCACGACCTCGTCTCACCACACGCCAGGCAGACAGCGCGCAAACTGGGAATCGAGGCACGTATCTGTTTGTCAGCCAGTGTCCAGACAACCGACGCGATCAACAATCCGAGTAGCGCGGCAAGCGGGTACCCGAACCAGGTCACGATGCGGCGGACCTCGCCTCGAGCGCTGCAGTCAACATCAGGTCCACCGGTGCGTCCCGACCCGTCCAAAGCTCCAGCGATCGGGCGCCCTGGTAGACGAGCATCGCCAGACCATCGACCGCCCGAATACCTCTTTCACGCGCCGCCAGGAGAAATGGCGTCTCGCGGTAGGTCAAATCGAAGGCCACGGCCGATTCAGGCAGCTCATCGAAGAGTACCGGATCGAACGGCGTTTCCCCGTCCTTCCAGCCAAGCGAGGTCGCGTTGATCACCAGATCGGCTCGTCTCAGCGAGCTCGCGAGCGCGTCGTGGTCATCGAGGGCGAGCGCGTCAGAATCGATTTCGGGCACAACGGTCAGCAACTCGCGCGCATTGCCAATCGTTCGGTTCACAACGGTCAGGTGTCCTGCTCCGAGTGTCTCCAACGCCAACACGGCGCCACGCGATGCCCCACCTGCACCAACCAGCACGGCGGCGAATCCCGGAGCATCGAATCCCGACTCCCGCAACGATCGAGCAAGACCGGGAATGTCGGTGTTTTCGCCACGCAGACGGCCGGCCCGCGCGATCACGGTGTTGATCGCTCCCGCTCGCTGTCCCTCGACGGAGATGTCATCGAGCAACGCGGCCACTGCCTGTTTGTGAGGCACCGTCACATTGGCGCCGAGCACATCAGGCGCTCGCAACGACTCGACGCGAGCGGGGACATCGTCAGGCGGCGTCGGCCAAAGCTCGTAGACTGCATCGATGCCGAGGGCGTCGAGCGCTGGCTGCTGAAACGATGGCGAAAGCGAATGACTGACCGGATAACCGATCAGACCAAGACGTACCGCCATCGTTGAATCCTTTCGGGAGAATTGCGGAACTACTCGATTTCGAAGGGATTGCTGCCGGGAGCAGGAGCATCTGCTTCGCCACTGACATAGGCGATATTCTGGTTTTGGGCATCGAGCGTCACCGCGAAAAGGTGGGTACCAGAGCCGTCCCTGTTGGCGACAAAGAAGTAATAGCCGAGGTCAGTCGGAAAGAGAACCGCGTTTATCGAGGAATAGCCGGGATTGGCGATCGGCCCGGGTGGCAGTCCGGCATTGCGATAGGTGTTGTATTCGCTTTCGATCGTCGTATCGTTGATCTCGGGCCACCAGTTCCCTGGCCCGCCAACGACATACTGAATCGTTGGATCGGCATCAAGGGTCCACTGGTCTTCGTATCGGCTGAGGTAAACATCAGCGATGATCGGCCGCTCTTCGCCCACCTGCGCTTCGCGTTCCACAAGAGAGGCAAAGACCAGCACCTGGTTCAGCGTCAGTCCCATCTCCGATGCGCGGACTCGCATCTCCGGGGACACCTTGTTGTCGAAGTTATTGAGCATCGACGTAATCAGGTCGGTCGGATTGGTATCGGCCTGGAAGTTGTAGGTATCCGGGAAGAGATAGCCCTCGAGCGACTCTGGATCGGGCCGGTCCGCCAGAAACTCGAAATTCTCGGACGGATATTCCCGTACCGCTTCCATGAACGCCTCTGCGCCGCCGTTCAGGCCGAGGCGTTCGAGTTCTTCCGCGATTTGCTCGGTCCGCCACCCCTCGATCACCGTGATTTCCAGAACCGGGTTGTCCGCGGAGCGGGCGACGCTCTCCTCACTCGTGATCAGATCGATGATCTGCGGCACCGTTTGCCCCTTCGTCAGACGGTATGTGCCAGGTTCGAGTGTCTTGCTTTCAACGCGGAGTCGTGTCTTGAAATAGAGATCCGTCGAGATCAACTCGGCATCCATCAGCTTTTCAGCAACGTCGTCGGCATCGTCGTCTTCGCTGATGGTCACCGTATACACTCGACCCAGATCATTGGGTATGTTCTGATCGCGATAATAGTCAAACGCCCGGACGCCACCGAGGAGCACGAGCCCGGACATGACCACGACTGTGGCGATCTTCAGGAGTTGGACGACCCATTGAATCATGAAGTGTGGCTACGAGCCTCCGGATGGGATGATGGCGCTCAGGGATGCCTCCGCATGACGGAAGTGCGGCCAATAGGAAATTGTACGGCCACGCAACCCGGTGAACAATGAACGAAGCTCCTGAACGGGATCTGAAGACCGGAACTACTGCCCAGTTGAACGACCCGATTGCTTCCCCGGTCGTCGTCATCGCCGGACCGACCGCCGTCGGCAAGACCGCGCTCGCCATTCATCTCAGCGAGTTGTTCGGAGGGGAGATCGTCAACGCCGACTCCCGCTATCTCTATCGCGGCTTCAGCATCGGCGTCGCCAAACCAACGATCGAGGAGTGCCGGGGCATCGTGCACCATCTGATCGATATCCTCGATCCGGATGAGGAGATGTCCCTCGCTCTCTACCAGCAACGCGCGCTTGAGGCGATTCGTTCCGTACACACGCGCGGCAAAACACCCTTTCTGACAGGCGGCACGCCCCTCTACATCAACGCCGTGATCGAGGGCTGGCGCATTCCCGAAGTGCCTCCCGATCCGGCGTTTCGGGTCCGACTCGAAGCAAGGATCGCCAGTGAGGGACTCGAGCCAGTCGCCGCCCGGCTGGCCGAGGTCGACCCGATCGCCGCCGCGCGAAGCGGCAAAAACCCTCGCCGGGTGATCAGAGCACTGGAAGTCTATGAAGCCACCGGACAACCGATGAGCGCACTGGAGGGCAAGGAATCTCCTCCGTTTCGGACATTGCAGATCGGTCTGACAATGCCTCGCGAGCGGCTCTTCGCGGCGATCGACGCCCGGGTCGAGGACCAGATCGCCGCCGGCCTCGTGCGGGAGGTCCAGAATCTGCTCGAGGCCGGGGTCGATCCGGCCTCCCCCGCTTTTTCCTCGATCGGCTACCGCCAGCTCGTTCCCTATCTGGAAGGCGACATCACACTCGATGATGCAGTCGAGCGCATCAAGTTCGATACACACGGGTATGTGCGTCATCAGGAAACCTGGTTGCGGCGTAATCGAGACCTGATTCGCATCGACGTGACCGAACCGGACTGGCAACGCACGGCAGAGTCGCTCGTTCGCTCCTTTCTCGAAGACGGCGCGCGATGAGCGAACCGGGATTTGCCATCACCGAACCGGTCACCGAATCCCGGCCGCATTCGTCCTCTCCCCTGCCGGAGATCGCGATCTCGCATTGGTGGCGCTTTGCCGATCTCAGCAAGCCGTTCACATTCACGGACGGGCGTAGCGTTTCGATCGTCTTTCGCGGCGTATGGACGCATGGCACGGGACCAGACTTCCGCGAAGCGATGATTGCTATCGGCCAGACCGAGATTCGCAGCGGCTCAGTCGAGATCCACCGAAACACGAGCGACTGGTACCACCACGGCCATGACCGCGATCCCGCCTACAACGATGTCATCCTGCATGTCGTGCTGCACAACGACCGGACAGAAACGCGACGCGCGGATGGAGCAGTTGTCCCGGTCGTCGTGCTGCCTGCAGGTACGATTCCACCCAACGAAGCTGCCGCCACCGGGTGGTCGATGGTTGGCGGCGACGTCTGTGCTGCGCATCTCGTGACGACGCACCGCGATGCGCTCCGCGCCGCGGTTCACGATCTCGGCGACCGTCGCCTTGGCAGCAAGAGCGCGCGTCTCGAGGCGCAGCTGGCCAGTCGCCAGCCAGGTGAAGTGCTCTACTCAGAAACCATGGACGGACTCGGCTACTCCGCCAACCGCGAACCGATGAGCACGCTGGCCAGCGCCGTGCCGCTGCAGACGATCGAGATGCTGATGAGCACGATCGATCCGGAGCGTCGGGCTCATCTGGCGATGGCGGCGTTGCTCGGCGTCGGCGGCTTTCTCCCCCTCTCGCCGCAAATCCAGGAGGTGGGAGGACTCTCCAGCGACGATGTGAGCGAGATCGAAGCGCTCTGGCACTCGCACTGCAGCGCCTGGCACGATCTGACCATGCCACCCACCGGCTGGAAATTGTCCAGGATCCGCCCGGCCAATCACCCGGCCAGGCGGATCGTGGCGGCGGCGGCCATGGTGGCCAGAGCAGATGGCGGTCTCCTCTTCAACCTGATCGAAGCGGTGCGGCAGGATTCGAGTCTTGATCCGCTCCTGACCAGATGGGCGACGTGGAACGGACAGCGACTTCTCGGCGAGGGCCGCGCCGGTGCACTGGCCGCCAATGCCATCGTGCCATTTGCCTTGGCGCTCGCGGCACACAGCGGCGACGATGACCTGGCGATCGCCGCCTCGCGATGCTGGGAATCGCTGCCGGGTGAGGAACCGAATCAGGTGACCCGCCGCGCGATACGCCAGATCGCCGGCAGGGAAGCCCTCGGATCGTGGGGAGCGCGTGGCATGCAGGGTTTGCTGCAACTCGATGCCACCCTCTGCGCGCCGCGACGATGTTTCGAATGCCCAATTGCTCAAGTGGTCGTCTCAGCCAGCCAGGACCCGTCGTGAGTGATGGATGCGATACTTCGGCAACAACCGCGCCGAACTGATCACGGAGCTGCGTATGCCTGCCGCGTCGATTCTCGATTCGCATGTTCACCTTTGGGATACCGAGCGTTTCCGGATTCCCTGGCTCGATGAAATCCCGTTGCTCAACAAACCGATGACCCTTGCCGACTACGGCGCGGCGACGAGTGGGCTGCCGGTCGAGGGACTCGTCTATCTGCAGGTCGAGGTCTCCCCGCCTTACGCGCTGACGGAGGCGAAGGAGATCGCAAATCTGGCTGCCGACAACCCCATCATTCAGGGGATCGTTCCCTGGGCGCCGCTGGAGTTCGGCGATCGCTGCCATCTCTTTCTGGAAGAGCTCGTGGCCATCAGTCCGCTCATCAAGGGTGTACGCCGCATCGTCCAGGCCGAACCCGATCCCGACTTCTGTCTGAACCCGGACTTCATTCGCGGCAACCAGCTCCTTGGCGAGTTCGGCTTGCGCAGCGATCTCTGCTGCACGTGGCGGCAGCTCGGCCAGAATGTCGAGCTGGTTCGTCAATGCCCGGACACGATGTTCATCCTCGATCACATCGCCAAACCCCACATTCTGGAGAACGCCTTCGAGCCCTGGGCATCGCAAATGAGCGATCTGGCGACACTCCCCAACTGTTACTGCAAGATCAGCGGTGTGCTGACCGAAGCGGATCATCACGACTGGGAGGTCGAGCAGGTCAAACCCTACGTCCTGCACGCGCTGCAGGCGTTTGGTGAGGACCGTGTCGTGTTCGGCAGCGACTGGCCCGTCGTCACACAGGCGGCCACCTACAAGCGGTGGGTCGAGGTGCTCGATCTCCTGACAGCCGATCTCAGCGACGACGCAAAGAGCAAGCTCTGGTCGGGCAACGGTCGGCGTTTCTACGGTCTCGACGCGTAAGGAATCGCTCCCGATGCCCGATCGTCGCGGCCGTCTCACATTCGAGGAACTTCAACACCGCGTCGCCGATGGTTCGATCGACACCGTGATCAACGCGATCTGCGACATGCAGGGTCGGCTTGTCGGCAAGCGCGTCGCCGGCTGGTACATGACCGAGCACGCCGCGGAAAGCGGGACGCATTTCTGCACCTATCTCCTCGGCAACGACATGGAGATGAACACGCCAGACGGCTTCCCGCTGATGAGCTGGGAAACCGGATACGGTGATTATGTCGCACTTCCCGACTGGCAGACCGCGCGCATGCTCCCCTGGCAGCAGAAGACCGCGCTCGTCTTGGCCGATGCCATCGACGAGCAGAGCGGCGAGCTGATTCCCGTGGCGCCACGCACGACTCTGCGCCGCCAGATCAAGCGGTCACAGGCGCTCGGTTTTGAACCGATGATGGCCATGGAGCTCGAGTATTACCTCTTCGACGAAAACTACGACGTCGTCCGCTCGAAAGGCTATACAGGCGGCACTCGAGCCGGTTGGTACTCCGAGGACTACCACATCCTGCGCGGCACCCGGAACGACGAAATCCACGGACAGATCCGCAATCTGTTGACCGCGGCCGGGGTGCCGATCGAGGGGTCGAAGGGCGAAGACGGCGCCGGTCAGCACGAAGTCAACATTCGCTATTCCGGCGCGCTGGAGGCCGCCGATCGCGCTGTCTTGCTCAAACATGGCGCCAAGGAAATCGCCCAGCAGGCTGGTCGCGCGCTGACGTTCATGCCGAAACCGCATGAAACCTGGACGGGATCGAGCGGGCACATTCATATCAGTCTCTGGAATCCTGATGGGAATGCCTTCTCCGCCGGCGGATTGTCGATGTCCGACACCATGCGCTGGTTTCTCGGCGGACTGCTGACCTACACGCGAGAGCTGTCGCTCTTCTTCGCGCCCTCGGTCAATTCGTACAAACGGTTCGCCGCGGCGTCATGGGCGCCGGTCAACATCGTCTGGGGGCGCGACAACCGCACTGTTGGCTACCGCGTCGTTGGATCGGACAATGCGCTGCGCATCGAATGCCGTTTCCCCGGCGGCGACGCCAATCCCTACCTGGCTGCATCGTTCCTTCTGGCCGCCGGTCTTGCCGGGATCGAAGCGCGGATCGAACCATCGGCGGAGTTCAAAGGCAACGGCTATCTCGCCACCGGATGCCAGCAGGTTCCCCGGGCGCTCTACCAGGCGATCGACGCCTGGCGTTCGAGCGATCTGGCGCATTCAGCATTCGGCGAGGTCGTCGCCGGGCATTATCTGAACGCTGCACTCGTCGAGCAGCAGGCATTCGACCAGGCCGTCACCGACTGGGAGCTGGAGCGCTACTTCGAGCGCGGCTAACGTCCCCCATCCGTACCCATCGACCTCCATTTTCCCTATTCGTACCCATCGACCTCCGTGTCGATGGATTGCCCGCAGTGCCATAAACTGCGTATCCCGGTAGCCGATATCGTGGTTGCGCACGGTTGTGGTCTCACTCCGCTACGTTCCTCCGCTCAGTTCGACCGCCGGTAGACACGGAGGTCTACCGCTACGGACGAAGGCGCTATGTGATGACGGTGTTTTGTGCACCTCCCACAAATTCGTCTCAAATCCATGTGCAACCAGCCCTTCGACCAGCCGCGTATTTCGTTCGACAATGAGGTGTTCCTGCGCGAAGCTGACGGCCGGAACTTCACCGGCGGGAGCCCCATATGGTCGCCAGAGCGACAATCGGAGAACGATCCACCGCGATTCCCGCTTCGGGGCCATTTGCCAACCGCGATGGACTGGGCAATCTCGACCATCACCGCGCTCCCCTGCTTGAAGCGATCGCCTCCTATCAACAGCGACAGATGCTGCCCTTTTCGACGCCGGGACACAAGCGCGGAACCGGAATCGATCCAGAGCTGCTGGCGCTCTTCGGCCCGCAAGCATTCTCGGCGGACATTCCAGTCAGCGGCGGCGCCGACAGCATTCACTTCAATTGGGAAACCTGGCGGCTCGCCGAAGAGCTTGCCGCCGACGCCTGGGGCTCGGACCGCACCTTTTTTCTGGTGAATGGCTCGTCGACAGGCAATCTCGCCACTTTGCTCGCCACGATCAAACCGGGCGACGAGGTGATCGTCGCGCGCGATGTCCACAAGAGTCTGCTGGTGGCGTTGATCCACTCCGGCGCAAAACCGGTCTATGTGGCGCCGAAGCTGCATCCCGAGCTGAACATTGGGATCGGGGTGCCGCCTGCTGACATCGCCGGCGCCCTCGCCCGCCACCCTGACGCGCGGATGGTCATTCTGGTCAGTCCTTCGTATTGCGGCGTGTCGTCCGATCTACCCGCAATCGCCCGCATCGCCCACGAACGGGGCGTGCCGCTCTATGTCGACGAAGCGTGGGGACCACACTTCCACTTCCACCCCGATCTTCCCCCTTCCGCGATGTCGGCGGGCGCAGACGCAGCGGTCGCCAGCACCCATAAAGTGCTCGGCGCATTCACCCAATCGGCGGTGCTGCACGTGCAGGGAGCGCGCATCGACGCGAACAAGGTCGCCGCATCGGTCGGACTCTCGCAGACGACAAGTCCCGCCGCTTTCATTCTGGCCACAATCGACGCCTGCCGCCGCCAGATGGTGCTGCATGGCCCCACCCTCCTCGACAGGACAATCGAGCTGGCAGAACGCGCCAGAACGAGTCTGAAAGGCACTCCAGGCATCGGAGTGCTCGATGGCGAGAGTCTTTCGATCGGCGCTTACGACTTGACCAAGCTCGTCATCGACGTTCATGGTCTCGGTCTGACCGGATTTCAGGTCGAAACGATCCTGCGCGACGATTACCAGATCAACCCGGAATCGAGCGACACCAGCGGCGTCATCTGCCTGATCACGGTCGGCGATACCGACGAGAGCATCGACCGCTTGACGAGCGCCTTCGAGTCACTGGCCGGCACGTACGGGCGCACTGGTTCGATGAATGGCTACGCCGGATCGAGTCTGCGATCGTCCGGAGCGGTCGTCGCGCCCGGCATTCAGGCGATGTCGCCCCGTGACGCGTTCTTCTCGAAATCGCGGTCGATTCCGCTACGCGAGTCGATCGGCGAAATCTCGGCTGAGCTGGTGATCCCATACCCGCCTGGAATTCCGGTCTTCACACCGGGCGACGTCATCACCGCCGAAAAGCTCGACTACCTGATCGCGGGAGCCGCTCAAGGGATGTACATATCCGGAGCAGCCGATCATCACCTGAACACCATCAACGTTGTCGACGTTCCGCAGAGCCCCTGGATGCCGCGGCCGTTCTATGCAAGCGGGGAACCTACGCCGTAGAGCGTAGTCCGAGGTCCGAGGTCCGAGGTCCGAGACAACCATCAACTATCTACCATCTACTTACTCCGGACTTCGGTCTACGAACCCCGTATCCCACCCAACCGCCGCGCCGCCTCATCAAGCGCCTCCTCGGATTTCGCGAAGCAGAACCGGGCCAAGATCGGAGCGGAAGCGGGGTCCTGGTAGAAGGCCGACGGTGGAATCGCCGCGACGCCGTGTTCCTCGATCATCCACCGGCAAAACGCGACATCGCTTTCGAAACCGAAGTGCGAGACATCCGCCGTCAGAAAGTAGCTGCCGCCGATCGGCATCGGTTCGAGGCCCGCACTCTGCAGCGCAGCGGTCAGCTGTCGACGCCGCTCGTCGTAATCAAGCCGCAATTGCTCGTAGTAGCCATTTTCCTCGGCCACAACGAGCGCTTCAGCCATCGCGATCTGAAACGGCGTTGATGTGGCAAAAGTGATGAACTGGTGCACCGACCGCAGCGCTGAGCTTAGTGGCTCCGGTCCGATCGCATAGCCGATCTTCCAGCCAGTCAGACTGAACGTCTTGCCGGTCGAACCGCTCGTCAGGGTGCGCTCCCACATTCCGGGCAACGACGCCAGCGGCACATGTACGGCGTCGCCGAAAGTGATGCGATCGTAGACCTCGTCAGTGATCACCAGCAGATCGCGCTCTTTGGCGACGTCGGCGATGCTCTCCAACTCTTCCCGTGTGAACACCTTGCCGGTCGGATTGTGCGGCGTATTGAGCAGAATCACTCTTGTGTTTGGGGTCAGCGCTGCTTCCAGCCTCGCCAGCGGCAACTCCCAGGCCGGCGGCTCGAGCCGGACCGGCACGAAGGTCGCGCCGGCAAGCGTCGCCGACGCAGGATAGGAGTCATAGAACGGCTCGAACGCGATGATCTCATCGCCCGGACCCAGAAACGCCTGCAATGCCCCAAAAATCGCTTCAGTCGCGCCGCTGGTCACCGTCACGTGAGCATCGGGGTCGATCGGCAATCCATAGTCGCGCGACCACGTCGCGGCGATCTCTCGCCGCAGCGCGGGATCGCCATGACTGACCGCGTACTGGTTCTGGTCGGCGCGAATCGCCCGAATCGCGGCCTCTTTGACGAAGTCGGGACCAGGAAAATCGGGAAATCCCTGACCGAGATTGACGGCTTTATGCTCGCGGGCCAGCCGCGACATCTCCGAAAAGACCGACTGCCCAAACCCCGCAATCTTCGGATGAGCAAATCCCCCAGACCCGTCCCCGTTTCGAATCGTCCCCGTCACTCCCCCCGCCTTTTGCCCTCTGCTCTCGTCCCTATTGCCCTTTGCCTATTGCCCTTTGCCTATTTAAGGAATCCCGCCTCTTTCGCCACCGCTTCCATCTCGGCGATCGTCTCGTCGAATACCGCCATCGCGGCACGAGATGGATCGCCGGTTGTCGGATCGACGCCCGCCTTCTGCAGCAAAGGCACCGAATAGTCCGCCCCGCCTGCTCTCAGCATGTCGAGATAGCGCTCGCGGGCTGGCTCGCCCTCATCGCGGATCGCTTTGGCCAGCGCGATCGCCGCAGAAATGCCGGTCGCGTACTGGAACACGTAAAACCCGCGATAGAAGTGCGGCACGCGCGACCATTCGATGTTCGACACATCGTCGCTCAGCAAACCGGGACGGTAAGACGCCGCGACGTCGGCATAGACGCCCATCAACGTTTCGCGGGTCAATGGCTGACCGGTCGCCGCCAGCGCATGGGTCTGATCCTCGAAGTCGGCGAACATCGACTGCCGCACCAACGTGCCGCTGATCGTATCGGCGAAGCGATTGAGAATGCTGAACCGCTGCATCAATGCATCGTCAGGCAGCGTCTTCAGCAAGTCCCAGGTCAGTAACACTTCGTTGACCGTCGATGCGATCTCGGCACTGAAGATCGTGTAATCGGCATAGTGATACGGCTGCGCGTTCATCGCCAGATACGAATGCATCGCGTGTCCAGCTTCGTGCGCAAGCGTGAAGACGTGGTCCATCGAGCCATTCCAGTTCATCAGCATGACCGGCAACGATCCGTAACACGAACTGGAATAGGCGCCCGAGTTCTTGCCCTTCGTTTCATGCCAGTCGACAACGCGGCTATCGAAAAGCATCTTCAGGTCGGAAACGTACTGCGGGCCCAATGCTGAAACGCCACTCAATACCGTCTCGATCGCCTCCGGGATCGTGTATGAGACCTCCGATTCAGGAGCGAGCGGCACATACACGTCGTAAAGGGCGAGGTCGTCGATGCCGAGAATGCGCCCACGCATGGCGTAAAAGCGCTCGACGACCTGCTTGTTCTCTTTCACCGCCGCGAGCAGATTGTCGTAAACGGCGTCGTCAATGTTGTCGGAGAAAAGCGATGCCCGGCGAGCTGACGCATACCCCTTGGCCTGCGCGTAGAAGTTGTCGGTCCGCACCGACGACGCTTGCATCGTCGCCAGCGTGTTGATATGCGTCTGGTACTCGTTCATCATCGCATCGTAGGCCCGCTTGCGGAGATCGCGGTCTTTACTCTGCATCATGAGCTGATAGCGGCCTTTGGTGAGCTGGATTTCGTTGCCGCTTTCATCGACGATCGTGCCGAAATCGAAGTCGGCATCGTTGAGCGCGCTGAACGACTCGCGGACGCCCCGGGCAACGTCGTAGGAGCTGGCCAGCAGCTCCTCGACCTCGATTGAGCGCGTATGCTCGCGCCTTCTGCCCAGGTCCTCGAGTGAGTGCGCATACGATGCCAGCATTGGATCGGCAACCAGCGCGTCGAAGTGATCCTTGTCGAGCTGCAGCAGCTCAGGCTGGAAGAAGGCCAAATGCTGTCCCGCCTGAATCGCCAGGTTGATCGCCCGGTCGAACGCCCCTTGACGGTCGGTGTTGGTCAGATCCTCGTCACGGCGCAGATGCGCGTAACCGGCGAGTCGCTCGATGCGGTGATTGGCCGCGTAAATGTCGTCCAGCGCCTGCTTGAGCCGCTCTGCAGACTCTCCCAGCGATCCACGATGTGCAGCCGCCTTCTCGACGAGTACCGGCGCCGAAGCCAGCTCCTCCTCCCAGGCTTCATCACTCAGGTAATACGACGACAAATCCCAGGTTTCTTCAACTGGGACATCCGCTCGGGTCGGTTGTTCTGCAACAGCAACACTCATCGATCCACCTCAAAAAAACCTATCGGTTCATCCACACCCTTCGGCCCGACGCACAAGGTAGTTCGGCCACCTGTGGGCCGATGACGTCCGACCACCTGCGGGCTCACATCCACCATAGACGTAGTTCGGCCACCCGTGGGCCGACGTCGGGGCACGGGTCCCCGAACTACGCCGCGGGGCTCCCACGGTCTGTCTACTATATCCCTACATGGCCAGGAATCCGACTTAGTGTCACATTGACAATTACTCCGAGACTCCGTAGGCTGAATGCATCATCCGCGGGATGTGAGTCCGCAGTTCGCGACGAATCTCCAGCCCGCGAGGCCCGTTCCGACAATTCGCTGCGGGCTTCAACCGAAAGTTGGTACCTGACGATGACGTCACTTCTCAATCCGAATCTGTTGCGCGGCGCCGACCCGCTGCCATTCGGAGCCAAACCGAACACATGGTTCGAAAACACCCAGCTCGGCACCGCTACCTGCGTGCCCGAGGAAGGGACCGGCGCCTATGACACGTTGCGCACCTATGGAGCGCTGCCACTGCGGCAGGAACGAATTCCCCGCGATTATTTCAAGCTCGATCCAGCCGAACGGGATGCCCGCATCTGGGCCCTCCGCAACGCCATCGGCGACCAGCTGGTCATCCTCGGGCATCACTATCAGCGCGACGAGGTGATCCAGTTCGCCGATTTCCGGGGCGACTCGTTCAAGCTCTCCCAACAAGCCGCCACCCGCACGGAAGCGGACATCATTCTCTTTTGCGGTGTCCATTTCATGGCCGAGAGCGCCGATATCCTCGGCCAGCCGCACCAGCAGGTCATCCTTCCCAATCTCGAAGCCGGTTGCTCGATGGCCGATATGGCCAAACCGGAGGACGTCACCGCCGCGTGGGATCAGCTTCGCGCCCTCGACATCGGCGACATCATCCCCGTCACCTACATGAATTCCGCGGCCAGTCTGAAAGCGTTCTGCGGCCGCCACGGCGGCATCGTTTGCACCTCATCGAACGCCCAGCGCGTCTATGACTGGTCGTTCGAGCGAGGCCAACGCATCATGTTCTTCCCCGACGAGCATCTCGGCCGCAACACGGCTCTGAAAAAGGGCATCCGCCACGACCAGATGGTCGTCTGGGATCCCTTCCAGCCGATGGGAGGCAACACCGAGGAACAGCTGCGCAACGCCGTGGTCATTCTCTGGAAGGGGTATTGCTCGGTGCACGCCCGCTTCAGTCTCGAACAGATCGAGCAGGCGCGGGCACAGGTGCCTGGCGTCAACATCCTCGTTCATCCGGAGTGCCGGTACGAGGTCGTCGATGCCTCCGACTACGATGGCTCGACCGAGTACATCATCGACATCGTGCGCGCCGCGCCGTCCGGTTCGGCCTGGGCGATCGGCACCGAGATCAACCTGGTCAACCGCCTGCAAGACGAAATGCCCGACAAAACGATCTTCTGTCTCGACCCCGTCATCTGTCCCTGCTCGACGATGTACCGCGTCCATCCGGCATATGTGCTGTGGACGCTGGAGCACCTGGCGCAGGGCGAGATCGTCAATCGCATCACCGTCGATCCCAAAACGAAGAGCGACGCACTGGTGGCTCTCGACCGCATGCTGTCGGTGCCCTGACCGATCAGAACACCGGAAAGGAACATTGCGACGATGGACTACACCGTGCCCGATGTGGGCGACGATGCGCCCGATTTCACACTCGATGGATCGTCGGGCGAAAGCACGACGCTTTCCGACCTGAGCGGCGCCAGGCGCGCTGTGCTCATCTTCTATCCGCGTGATTTCACCAGTGGTTGCCAGAATCAGCTTACCGCGGCCGCCGAGGCGATCGATGCGTTCCGGGCAGTCGATGCCGAGCTGTTCGGCGTCAATCAGGGCAGCGGAGAGAGCCATCTGCAATTTCGCACCTCCCTGCATCTGCCATTCGAGCTGCTCGTCGACGAGCAGTTGAACGCCTCCCACGCGTACGGCGTGCTCAAACCCGATCCCGAAGAACCGGGCGCTTTTCTCGATTCGATCAACCGCACGGTCATCGTCGTCGGCAAGAACGGCAAGATCATCTACCGCCGGGCCGGGGCTCCCCCTCCCGAAGAGATCATCGAGGCAATCGAAGCCGCCCAGGACGAATAGCGTTCATTCCGCATGGACTCCCTCCGAGCCCTTAACCCGCCAGCGGCGTGGTAAGTTATGCCGGTTGTCACGGGATCGGTGGATGTCTTTGTTGCGTATCTGGGATGCCAGATCGTCCACCGTGGCTCGGAGGTTCGAAATCAGTGTCTATTGCCCCGTATCAGATCGCCGTCCCTCAGCGCATCGCCGGTCTCAATGAACTTGCGCACAATCTCTGGTGGTCATGGCATCGTGAAGCAGCGGAGCTCTTTCGCCTCATCGACCCCGCCGGCTGGCTGATGACCGACCGCAATCCAGTGCGTTTTCTGCTTACCGTGTCTCCCGTCTATCTCGACGTCGTTGCCGAAAACCCCGAGTATCTTGCGGCATATGACGCCGTGATGGAACGGTTTCGCGCCGAAACCGAAAGCGACAATCGCGACACCTGGATCGGCCAGGAGCGCCCGGCGCTAGGTGGCAAAACGCTCGGCTATCTCTCAGCCGAATTTGGTCTTCATCCGACGTTGCCGATCTACTCGGGCGGATTGGGCGTGCTTGCCGGCGACCACATCAAGGCCGCCAGCGATCTCGGACTGAAAACCGTTGCTGTCTCCTTGCTCTACCGTCAGGGCTATCTGCGACAGCGACTCGACGGCGATGGCTGGCAGCAGGATGTGCCAGGTATTCTCGACCCAGAGTTCGAGCCGGCCACACCAGTCAAAGGCCCCGATGGGAACCAACTTGTTGTCGAAGTCGCGCTCGACGATCCCGCCCAACCACTCAAGATCGCCATCTGGCAGGTGCTGGTGGGTCGCGTCACACTGCTGCTGCTCGATTCCGATGTGGAAGGGAATCCCGAGTGGACACGCAGCATCTCGTCGCGTCTCTATGGTGGCGACCGCGAGCATCGCCTGCGCCAGGAAATCATCCTCGGCATCGGCGGTGTTCGCGCTCTGGAAGCGGCCGGGTATGCGATCGACTACTGGCACGGAAACGAAGGGCATGCCGCCTTTCACCTCCTTGAACGCTGCCGGATGCACGTCGCCGACGGCGGCATGACCTTCGCGCAGGCAAAGGAAGCGGTGCGCTCGTCTTCGATCTTCACGACGCATACTCCGGTCCCGGCCGGACATGACGTGTTCACCGAAGAGATGATCGACCGCTACTTCGCTCACTACTGGCCACAGCTCGGCATCGATCGCGCTGCATTCCTTGCGCTTGGTGGGCATGAATCGACGGGCGAAGGCTTCAATCTCACCGCCCTCTCCTTCCGCCTCTCCGGCCGGGCCAATGCCGTGAGCCAGATGCATGGCGAAGTGACCCGCGAGATGTGGAACGACCTCTGGCCGGGCCTTTCAATTGACGAAACCCCGGTCATTTCGGTCACGAATGGCGTCCACATCGCCACGTGGGTGGGCCGGCATATGGCCGATCTCTATTTTGAGACCCTGGGTGACGCATGGCGGCAGGATTCCGATGACCAGGCAGTCTGGGACGGCATTCTCGACGTGTCGGACGATGAGTTCTGGGCGCGCCGCCGTCGCTCGAAACGCTCCATGCTCCGTTATCTGCGCGACCGCACCCGCCAGCGCTGGCTCGTGAACGGGCAGGAGTCGGCGAGCGTGCTGAGCGGCGCGCCCTTCTTCGAAGAAGGCATCCTGACCATCGGCTTTGCCCGACGATTCGCGACCTACAAGCGTGCGACGCTCCTCTTCCGCAACCCGGAGCGCCTGGCCTCCATCCTCACCAATCCGGAGCAGCCGGTTCAGCTCGTGTTCGCCGGCAAGGCGCATCCGGCCGACGACGGCGGCAAAGGTCTGATCCAGCAGATCGTCTGGCACGCCCGCGATCCTCTCTTCGGCGGACGCATCGCCTTTGCCGAGGACTACGACATGCAGCTGGCCTCCTATCTCGTCGCCGGGGTTGATGTCTGGTTGAACAATCCACGCGCTCCGATGGAAGCCAGCGGCACCAGCGGCATGAAAGCCGCCGCCAACGGCGTTCCAAATCTGAGCATTCTCGATGGCTGGTGGAGCGAAGGCTGGGAATCCGACAACGACAACGGCTGGGGCATCGCGCCGTACGAGCAGTCCGATGAGCTGAATGACGGTCTCGAAGCAAATGCGATCTACGATCTGCTCGAAAATGAGATCGTGCCCCTCTATTACCAGCGCGGCGCGGACGGCGTCCCCCACGAGTGGATCAGCGTGTCGAAGGAAGCAATCCGCACCGTCGCGCCGGCCTTCAGCGCTCGTCGCATGCTCAAGGAGTATGTCGACAAGCTCTATGCACCGGCCGCTGGCGTGAGCTGAATGGCATGATTGGAACTCCCGCAACTCAATGAACAAGCTCGGCCGCGCAGCCAATCCGGTCATCGGCAGCAGCATCGTCGCTGCCCTGTTGTTGATGATCGGGATCGCCTGGGTCGCGGCCAACGATGCGCCATCGAGCGCCGTAGGCGACATTAATGCCGTGCCCCGCCAGAGCATCACAGCCTCGCAGGGTTGCCAGAACTTCGCCGCGTACTGGCTGGACAACACCTCGGTGCCGATCGACGCCGCCACGCTGGAGGGCTTCACCAACTGTCGCCTGGGAACGGACGGAACCTGGTATATCTTGTCCGAACTGCCGGATGAGTTGAACCCGAATCCAGCCACGATTCTCCCGGAAAATGAAGCTGCCGCGAACAACCTGCGCGCCCGGCTGGTCGCGGATATCTCCATCTTCCAGCAGAATCTTTCGGACGCGATGATGAAGGAGCTTGGCAAGGTTTACAGCGAGCAGACGAATCCCGTCATTTCCCGCACCCGCGAGGGTGCGTCTCTTTCGTCGATTCGAACCCGCTACGCGCGGATCATGAATGGCTATATGCTCGATCCTGAACGGGCAGACTTCGCGAACTATGTCGGCTGGGTCATGCAACAGCGAATCGACTCGTATGGCACTTTTCGCCGGGCCTGTCTACAGGACGACACCGAGTGGCTTCGCCAGCCATGCACCGGAATGGAAGACAATCTGAGTATTCGGTATTCCCCCTGGTACTGGGAGCTGGCCGACGAACATCTGCTCGACGCCTATTTGAGCCATCTTTACGGGGAAACGAGCGAACCGGCATCGTGACGTTGCGGTGATTTCGAGGGATATGGGATGACAAATTCTTCGGCGGAAGCAATCGAACCACAACCGCCCTTTACCCGGCTATTGATCGCAAACCGCGGGGAAATCGCCGCCCGGGTCATTCGCGCTTGCCGCGAGCTCAGCGTCTCACCAGTCGCCGTCTATGGACCCGGCGAAGAGAACGCTGTGCATGTCCGCCTTGCCGACGATGCCTATCGCCTCGAATCCGACGGACAGCTGCCCTATCTGAACGCGCCGGCAATCGTGGCGATCGCCGAACGCGCCGGCGCGCAGGCGATCCATCCCGGCTACGGATTTCTGGCCGAGAATGGCGACTTTGCGGAGGCCTGCGAGGCAGCCGGGATCGTCTTTGTCGGCCCCGGCGCCGCAGCAATGCGCGCGATGGGCGACAAAATCACTGCGCGAAGCATCGCGATCGAAGCCGGTGTGCCGATTGTTCCCGGCAGCGACGGCCTCGTGGAGAGCGTCGACGCAGCGACAACATGGGCGACAGCAAACGGCTACCCGGTCGCGGTGAAGGCGACGGCCGGCGGCGGTGGCCGCGGCTTTCGCGTCGCCACGACCCCGGATGAGTTGAAAGACGCCTTCGAAGGGAGCTCCGGCGAGGCGGCGCGCTACTTTGCCAACCCGGTCGTCTACCTCGAACGCTATCTGGTGCAGCCTCGCCATATCGAAGTTCAGCTCTTCGCCGATGCGCATGGCAACGCCGTCTGGCTTGGCGAACGAGACTGCTCAATTCAGCGCCGGCATCAGAAACTGATCGAAGAGACGCCCTCGCCGTTCGTCGATGACGCTCTCCGGACCGCGCTGGGCGAAGCCGCCGTGCGACTGGCGAAAGCTGTGGGTTACCTCAGCGCCGGAACGGTCGAATTCATGGTCACAGCCGATCGCCGTTTCTACTTCCTGGAAATGAATACCCGCATCCAGGTCGAACACACGGTGACCGAGGAGGTCACCGGCTTCGATCTCGTCAAGGAACAAATCCGCGTGGCTTCGGGACAGCCGCTATCCTTCTCCCAGGCAGACGTGAAGCCACGCGGGCACGCCATTCAGTGCCGGATCAACGCCGAGGACGCAGGCGCCGGATTCCAACCCGTGCCCGGCACCCTGACGAGACTTGTTTGGCCCTCTGGCCCAGGCACCCGCTACGACACGGCGATGGAGGAGGGCGCCGCGATTCTGCCCGCATACGATTCGTTAATCGCCAAGCTGGTCGCCGTGGGACGAGACCGCGACGAAGCGATTGCGCGGATGAATCTGGCCCTGAGCGAGTTTGTTGTCGAAGGTGTTCCGACGACGATTCCGTTTCATCAGCGAGTCATGCAGCATCCGGGGTTCGTAGCCGGCGACTTCTCGACCTCATTCCTGCCCGAGCATCCGGAGGTCATCCCGCCCGTTTCCGGCATGACCGGAACCACGGCGGAGGATGCGACATCCGGCGCAAGCTATGTCGTCGAAGTGAATGGCCGGCGGATGGAGGTCAATGTCACGGGGGAGCAGGGCGTCATTCCCCGAGCGGCGCCGCAGGGAACCGGCAGACCGGCGCCGGTCGCCAGAGGCCGCGGCAGCAATGGTTCATCCAGCTCCGCCAGGGATGTCACCAGTCCGCTGCAGGGAACCGTCCTTCGCGTCGCTGTCGAAGCGGGCCGTGCTGTGGACACCGGGGACCTGCTCTGTGTCGTCGAAGCGATGAAGATGGAGAATGAGATCACCGCACAGCGGGCCGGAGAGATCGCCTCAGTCGAGGTGTCAGCCGGTTCGACAGTTTCCGTCGGCAGTCTGATTCTCCGCTTTGCCTGACGCGCCATGACCGTTCGTCCGTAATCCCATGACTCCCGCAACCATGCACATCCCCGTTCTCCTCCACGAAGTGATCGATGCACTGTCTCCCGTATCCGGCGCGCGGTACATCGATGGCACCTTTGGCGGGGGAGGGCACACCCGCGCCATCCTCGAACGATCAGCTCCCGATGGTCGGGTGCTTGCCTTCGATCGCGACCGGGAAGCCATCCTCCGGGGAGAAGCGCTCGCCGCACTTCCGGCGTTTCAGGGACGGCTGCAGCTGGCTCACGCGTCGTTTGCCGATCTCGAACGAGTCGCAACCGAACGCGGATTCGCGCTGGTCAACGGCATCCTGCTCGATCTGGGGCTCTCGTCCTTCCAGATGGACGATGGCGCCCGCGGTTTCGCCTTCAGTCACGACGGCGCGCTCGACATGCGTTTCGACCAGACGACGGGTGAAAGCGCGTTGGATGTCGTCAACACCTGGACGGAATCTGAGATCGCCAACGCGCTTTGGCAATTCGGCGAAGAACAGAAATCGCGACGCATCGCCCGAGCAATCGTGGCCGAGCGCGAGCAGAACCCGATCGAAACAACGACGCAGCTTGCGGCGCTCGTCGAGCAAGCAGTCGGCGGTCGGCGTGGCGCGCCGGTTCACCCGGCCACGAAGACCTTTCAGGCGCTGCGCATCGCCGTTAATGACGAACTCGATGCCCTCCGCGACGTTTTGCCTCAGGCCGTCCGTTTGCTGGCGCCAGGTGGCGTGCTGGCGGTCATTTCGTTCCACTCGCTCGAAGACCGGATCGTCAAGCAGTTCTTCAGGCATGAAGCGGCCAACTGCATCTGTCCACCCGAACTGCCCGTGTGCACCTGCGGTCATCTGCCGACGCTGAACACACCCAGTAAGGCGATCAGGCCAGGCAAGGAGGAGATCGTCGACAATCCCCGCAGCCGGAGCGCGGTGCTTCGGGTCGCCGTTCGCAACACCAACAAGGCCGCCGGTCAATGAGCCGCGAATTTGCTCCAGATCGACCGATTTCACTGGATGAATTGCTGGCAGCGACCGATGCCCGCATCGTCGGCGATCTCCCGCCCGGCACCGAATTCGGCTGGATTGAGCGCGACTCCCGCCACATCACGCCTGGTGACCTCTTCATCGCCGTTCAGGGCGAGAAATTCGACGGTCATCGCTTTGTCTCGGCATCCGCTCAGAAGGGCGCCGCAGCGGCGCTCGTGTCGCACGAATGGCTGGCTCTGCAGACGACTCTTCCCCCATTGCCATTTGTCGCCGTCCATGATCCACTGGTTGCCCTCCAGCAGCTTTCCGCGGCGCGGCGACGCACACTGGACCTCACCGTCATCGGCGTGACCGGCAGTCTCGGCAAAACGAGCACCAAGGAGAGTATTGCCGCCGGACTGAGCTCAGTCCGCTCCGTCTACAAGAGTCCCGGCAACATGAACAGCGAGATCGGGCTTCCTCTGTCCCTGCTCGAAGTGCCTCGTTCGGCCGAGATCGCCGTGCTGGAAATGGGCGGCGCCTACGCATTCGGTGAAGTCGCCTTGCTGGCCCAGATCGCCCAACCTGCCATCGGTGTCGTCACCAACGTCCATCCGATCCATCTCGAACGCATGGGAACCATCGAGGCGATCGCTGAAACCAAAACCGAGTTGGTCGAGGCGCTGCCCTCATCCGGCGCGGCCATCCTCAATATCGCCAATCCCTGGGTGACCGCCATGGCCATGCGGACGCCGGCACGAGTGGTCTCCTACGGCGTCGACACGACCGCTGATGTCATGGCCACCAGGATTCAGACGCGCGGTCTCCACGGCATCGCTTTTCGTCTCGAGGGGGAAGCAGGTGCACGCGATGTCGAGCTGCCCATGGTTGGCGCGCATGCCGCGGAACTGGCCCTGGCCGCGATCTGCGCGGGGATCGTTATGAGTATCGAACTCGATGACATTCTGGCCGGTTTGAGCAGCCGAGGGGTCCAGGTCCGGCTCATTCCGCTCGATGGTCCGAACGGATCACGACTGATCGACGACACCTACAACGCCAGCGCGCCATCGGTGCTGTCCGCATTGCGCCTGCTCGGCGAGGTCCCCGCAGAACGCCGCATTGCCGTTCTTGGCGATATGCGCGAGCTCGGCGCTGAATCCGCGAAACAGCACCAGGAGGTCGCAGTGGCCACCGCTCAGGTCGCAGACCGGCTGATCACCTTCGGGGATATGGCTCGCTCGATCGCCGAGTCGGTCATCGCCCACCAAGTCGACGGCCGCAAGGTCGACGTGACATCATTCGGAGTCGACCAGCGCGACGACCTGACGCGCGTCTTGCTCGAAGAGCTGCGACCCGGCGACGTGGCGCTGCTCAAAGGCTCGAGGGGCCTGGAGATGGAGACAATTGTGGCGAGCCTGCGCGACTCGGCGGCAGACTCGCACATTGACCCATGATCGAGCCGTCTTCATACCTGACTCCGAATCTGCAGACGCTGGTTTTCAGCGTGATGCCGAGCGATCCAAACGAGAATCTCGCTGTATCCCTCGCACTGGCCGGTCTGGCGTTTGTCATCACCCTGCTGATCGGCAAACCGATCGTCACGATTCTTCGCAGCAAGAAAGCCGGCAAGCAGATCCGCGCCGAGGGCCCGCAGTCGCACTTCGTCAAGGCTGGAACGCCGACGATGGGCGGGATCATGATTTCCTTCACCGTGGTGCTGCTCACCGTCGTATTCAATCTGGCCGGGCGGTTGTCGATGCTCCTGCCGATCGGCATCCTCGTCGCCACCGCGATTCTCGGCGCCATCGACGACCGGCAAAGCTTCATTGGCGCCAAAAAGCACGGGATGAGCGCCCGCAACAAGTTCAGCTGGCAGATCGCCATCGCCGCCGTCGCCGCGATCATTCTCTACCTGCCCGACCCGTGGGGTCTCGGTCTCCATCACGTCTATATCCCATTTGTCGGCCGGTACGATATTGGGTTCCTCTACGTGCCAATCGCTATTTTCACGATTACGGCGATGAGCAACGGGGTCAATCTCTCCGACGGGCTCGACTCGCTGGCGGGCGGTCTCACCGCCATCGCTTTCGTAGCGATTGGCGTCATCGCCTATCAGCAGGGTCAGCTTGGCGTCGTCACGCTTTCCTTCACGATGGTCGGCGCATTGCTCGGCTTCGTCTGGTATAACGCCCACCCCGCCCTGGTCTTCATGGGCGACACCGGCGCGCTGGCGCTCGGTTCGACAATGGCGGTCGCCGCCTTCATGACCGGTCAGTGGTTGCTCCTGCCGATCGTCGGAGTCGTCTTCGTCGCGGAGACGCTCTCGGTCGTTTTGCAGGTGCTCTACTTCAAATGGTCGGGCGGCAAGCGTATTTTCCGCATGACGCCGTTGCATCATCATTTCGAGCTGCAGGACGGCTGGTCGGAAACGCAGGTCACCATTCGCTTCTGGATCTTTGGGATGATGGCGGGACTCGTCGGGGTCGCGCTGGCGCTCCTCTAACGCGAGAAACCATGTTCGACGTCGCAGGCAAACGGATCACGGTGATGGGTCTCGGCACGCGAGGCGGTGGGCTGGGCGTCGCCAGCTTCCTGGCCAGTCACGGCGCGCTGGTGACCGTCACCGACAATCGCTCAGCCGATGAACTGCGTGAACCAATGGCGGCGCTCGACGGGTTGCCGGTGACGTTCGCTCTGGGCGGTCATCGGGAACGCAATTTCACCAGTGAAGGCGCCGATATCGTCGTTCGCAATCCAGCCGTGCGCAAGAACTCCCCCTGGCTGCAATTGGCGCGCGAATCGGGCGTGGCGGTCGAGATGGAGATGTCGATCTTCCTCAAGCTTTGTCCGGCGCCCGTCATTGGCGTCACCGGCACCAAGGGCAAATCGACAACCTCGACCCTCTGCGGCGAGATGCTCAAAGCCTGGCGTCCTGACGCGGTCGTCGCCGGGAACATGGGCGTCTCGGCGGTCGCGACCCTCGACGCGATCGAACCCGATACACCCGTCCTCCTCGAGCTCTCCAGCTGGCAGCTGGAAGGACTTGACGAGCATCACCTCGCGCCCAACATCGGCGTCCTCACCAATATCTCGCAAGATCATCTCGACGCTTACGACTCGTTCGATGACTACGCGGACTGCAAACGGAGTATCGCCAAGCATATGACGGCTGAAGACACGCTCATCGTCAATCTCGATGATGCAGAAGCCATGAAAGCCGCCGACAACACGAAGGCCCAGATCGTCCGCTTTTCCGCATTCGACGATCGAGCCGAGGTTCTGGCGCGGGACGGTGTCCTGCGCTGGCAATTTGGCAATCGCGAGGGTTCCGTGGCACTTCACGACCGGCCGCTCTACCGCGGCGGTCCACTGCGCGCCAATGCAGCGGCGGCAGTGGCAGCGGCAGCGGCTCGAGGCGCTCCCGCCGAAGCAATCGCAACAGGATTGCAGTCCTTCCGAGGGGTGGCCAATCGTTCCGAACCGGTCGCCACGGTCGACGGCATCGAATTCATCAACGACACCGCGGCGACCGCTCCAGCCGCTGTCGCCGCCGCACTCGGCGCGCTCGAAGGACGACCGATTCACGTTCTGGCTGGTGGTTCGGACAAGCGCTCCGATCTGACCCCGCTCGCCGAGTCGCTCGCCGCGAACGCCGCGACGGTCTCCCTGCTCAACGGCACCGCTACTCCCGTACTGGAATCGCTGCTCAGAGAGCGCGACGTGCGCATCACCGGAACATGGGACTCGATGTCCGAGGCGGTCCTCGCAGCTCGCGGCGCCGCCACCTCCGGCGACATCGTGCTCCTCTCCCCAGGCTGCGCGTCATTCGGCATGTTTCGCGACGAATTCGACCGGGGTGAGCAATTCCGTCAGGCTGTCCGGGCGCTGTTGCCAGATACGGAGGCGGCGCCATGACCAAACCCACGTTGCCTGCTCCCGGCAGCCACATCCATTTTGTCGGCATCGGCGGCATCGGCATGAGCGGTCTCGCTCGCATGCTGCAATCGATGGGGTACGTCGTCTCGGGCAGTGATTCCACGCCGTCCGCACTGATCGACGAGCTGCGCTCGCTCGGCCTTGCTGTTCAAACCGGTCACGATGCCGGCAATCTGGCTGACGGGATCGATCTCGTCATTCGCACCTCTGCTGTCTCGAGCGAAAATCCGGAGGTCGCCTCGGCCCAATCCAGAGGCATCGAGGTGATGCGCCGCGCCGAGCTCCTTGGCGCCATGTCGAGTGACCGCGAAACGATCGCCGTCGCCGGCACACATGGCAAATCGACGACCAGCGGCATGATGACCACTGCGCTTCGCCACCTCGGTCTGCAACCCTCCTACGCCATCGGCGCGATCCTGAAGGAAACGGGGCAGAACGCTGGTCTCGGTTCCGGCGCGCAGATGGTCGTCGAAGCGGACGAATACGATCGCTCCTTTCTGGCGCTGAGTCCGGCTCACGCCATCATCACCAACGCCGAGTTCGATCATCCGGACATCTTCGCCTCGCCCAAACAGTATGAGCAGGCGTTCATCGATTTCGTTCGCCTGATCCGGCCCGGCGGCACACTCGTCATCCGCGGCGACGACGACGGCGCTCGCGCCGTTCTCGAACAGCTTCAGGATCAGCCAAATCTGACTGTACGAACATTCGGCTTGCTCGACACGCTAGACTGGTCTGTGACTGACCGGAACGGCTCCTGGAGCATTCAGGGACCGGAAGGTCTAGCCGGCGAGCTGACAATGCAGGTTCCCGGCGAGCACAACGCGCTCAACGCTCTGGCGGTTGTCGCGATGCTGCACTCACTCGGCATCGACGTCGATTCAGCCAGCCGCGCCGTCGAGGCATATACCGGAATCGGGCGGCGATTCGAAACCAAAGGGGAAGCAGCCGGAGTGCTGGTGATCGACGATTACGCCCACCATCCAACTGAGGTCGAAGCAACGCTGAAAACCGCGCTGCGACACTTCCCCGACCGGCGCATCTGGGCGGCGTTTCAGCCTCACACCTTTTCGCGCACGGCCGCGCTCGTCCCTGAGTTCGCTGACGCCCTGGCGCTCGCCCCGAATCGCGTGCTGTTGGATATCTACGGCGCCCGCGAACGGAACACCGGTCAGGTGTCCGATGCGGAGATGCTACAGATCGCCGGCGCCGACGGATATCGCGCCGGCAGTGTGGCGGACGCCGCGACGCTCCTCGCCAGGCTCGTGAAGCCGGGGGATGTGGTCCTGACCATGGGCGCCGGCGACATCACTGCCCTCGGTCCACAGTTGCTCACTCTCCTCGAACCGCAAGCATGATGAGCGTCAAGTCCGCCCGCCCCACTCGCGAAGCATCGATTGCCATTCCCGGCGATGTTCCCATGAAAGCACTGATCGACTCCCCGATGTCCCGTTACACCACCTGGCGAATCGGCGGCCCAGCCGACTACGTGATTCGTGCCGGAACAACCGATGAATTGATCGCCGCCGTCCGATGGGGTGCGTCGGAGAGGTTGCGGATCTACGTCATCGGCGGCGGAAGCAATCTGCTGGTCGACGACGGAGGCATTCGGGGCTTGGTGATCGTCGCCCGCACACCGGGCGAGCGTGCCGAGCATCTGCTGACTGCCGAAGATGGCGGTCACGAGGTGCTCGTTCGGGTCGCTGCCCAGGCGCCACTTTCCTGGACGGGCCGCTACGCCTCCGAGCGCGGTTGGGCGGGCATGGAATGGGGCGTCGGCCTGCCTGGCGCCATCGGCGGCGCCACCGTCAACAACGCCGGCGCGCACGGCACAGAGCAGAAAGACCATCTGACCGAAGTAACCCTGCTCGGCCACGACGGCGATATCGTCGTCCGTGACGCGGAATGGATGCAGTCGCGCTACCGCATGACGCGCCTCAAGGAAATGCCGCACCCACGTCCCTGGACGGTGCTCAGCGTTGCGCTGACATTGCCCAAGGGCGATCCGAACGAGCTGCGAGCGCTGGCGGACGAGCATGCCAACTACCGACACGCTACCCAACCGACCGGGCGGTGCGCTGGTTCGACCTTCACCAATCCACCTGGTGACTTCGCCGGACGGCTCCTCGAAGCAGCCGGGCTCAAGGAATTCACCGTCGGCGGTGTCCGGTTCTCGTCGATTCACAGCAATTTCATCGTCAACGACGGCACGGCCACAGCGGCGCACGTCCGGGAATTGATCGCCATCGCCCGCGACCGCGTTCAGCAACAATTCGGCATCGATCTGCATCCGGAGATCGAGCAAATCGGGGAGCCTCTGGTCTCCTGATTCAGAACAACGGGAAGGATTCCTCACGATGCCCCGCGAAAGCAGCCGCAAAGTTCGCGTCGCCATCCTCTTTGGCGGACAATCCGAAGAACATGATGTTTCGCTGCGGTCGGCCCAAACGGTCATCAACGCGCTCGACTCCGACCGGTACGAATATGTGCCCGTCGGCATCACGCGAACTGGTCGCTGGGTTTCGCAAGGCGATCCAATGGCCCAGCTGACCGCCAACTCCCCTCTTTTCGCGCTCGATCAGGGGAGCCCAGTCGAAGAAACCGCGATCGATGTCGATGCCAGCGGCCGCGGTTTTCTGTCAGGTGAGCTTGTTGAGTCGATCGACGTCGTATTCCCGGTGCTGCATGGTCCCCGCGGCGAAGACGGCACTGTGCAGGGTCTTCTCGAGCTGGCCGGCGTCCCCTATGTCGGCTCCGGCGTGCTCGGCTCTGCTCTTGCCATGGACAAAGCGATGGCCCGGCAGGTTTTGGATCGTCATGGCATTCGCCAGGCGCCCTGGATGCTCATCGAACGCACTGCCTGGCGACGCGAACCTGATGTGATCGCCAACCGCATCGCCGAAACGTTCGGTTTCCCTTGCTTCACCAAACCGGCCAATATGGGATCGAGCGTCGGCGTCAGCAAGGTGCACGGACCTGAAGAGCTGCGCAGCGCCATGGATGAAGCGGCTCGCCTCGACCGCCGGATCGTCGTCGAGCGGGGCATCAATGCCCGCGAGCTGGAAATCTCGGTTCTCGGCAATGACGAACTGATCACGTCTTGTGTCGGCGAAATCATCCCCGCTCACGAGTTCTACGACTACGAAGCCAAATACATCGACGAACGCTCGCAATGCGTGGTGCCGGCCGACATCCCCGCCGAAGTCGTCTCGGAAGCGAGTGACGTGGCGATCGCTGCCTTCAAAGCCCTCGATCTGGCCGGACTGGCCCGCGTCGACTTCCTGCTCGATCGCGATACCCATGAGCTCTACCTGAACGAGGTCAACACCCTGCCGGGCTTTACCTCGATCAGCATGTATCCGATGCTCTGGGAAGCCTCGGGCATCAACATCTCGGCGCTCGTGGATCGATTGATCGAGCTGGCCCTCGAACGCCATGAAAGCGATCTGTGGCCGGCGCCGTCTGATGACGCCGTTGCCGTTCGAGGGACGTAAACGCATCGCATGGCGGGGTGTTCGAACGCGGACGGTGACCATAACATCGTTTACAGTTAGTAGTCGCGGGGCAGCAGTTCTCAACCGTCTTCACCGCGCTCTGTAGCACTCTACAATTCGCCGTTGATCGCAGACTTTTCGAGAGGGCAACGCGCGTGACTTACCAGGGTTTTCAATTCGTTAGCCCCGACGGTGGCGAGAGGGGAACTATCGATGCGAGATGACGAGGGACGACCATTGTTTGACACAGGACGACGAGACTATCGCGAAGCGCCGCCACCAGCCGCGCAGACACCACCTGCCCGCTCGACAACCGAAGCCGTGACCGCGCCCGCCCAGCAGGAACGAGTCAATCCCCGACCGGCGCCCCGGCAGATTCAGACATTCGCCAGAATCAAAGTCGTGGGCGTTGGCGGCGCCGGCGGCAATGCCATCAATCGCATGGTGGCCATGGGCGTCGACGGCATCGAGTTCGTGTCGGTCAATACCGATGCCCAGGCGCTGCTGGAGAGCAACGCGAACATCTCCGTTCGCATCGGCGACAAACTGACCAAAGGGCTGGGCGCCGGTGGTCGACCCGACGTTGGCGCGCGCGCCGAACGCCGTCGCG
>CAYWSE010000020.1:36118-40723 GCA_964461025.1 uncultured Sphaerobacteraceae bacterium
GAGCGCCGATCAGCTTTCCGAGTTGGTCCGTGGCGCCGACATGGTCTTCATCACCGCCGGTATGGGCGGCGGCACCGGCACCGGCGCTTCTCCCATCATCGCCAAGATCGCCAAAGGCGCCGGAGCGTTGACAGTCGGAGTCGTCACCCGTCCTTTTGAGTTCGAAGGCACACGGCGACGTCGTGCCGCGGACGACGGCATTCAGACATTGCGCGAGAATGTCGACGCG
The DNA here is from genome assembly GCA_964461025.1 of uncultured Sphaerobacteraceae bacterium. Classification (GTDB taxonomy): domain Bacteria; phylum Chloroflexota; class Chloroflexia; order Thermomicrobiales; family UBA6265; genus JAHBVL01. Next base: position 36,348 of record CAYWSE010000020.1, read on the forward strand.
CTGATCACCATTCCCAACGAGCGACTGATCCAGATGGTCGATCCGAAAACATCGATCACCGATGCTTTCAAGCTCGCCGACGACGTGCTCCGCCAGGGCATCGGCGGCATTTCCGATCTGATCACCAAGCCGGGCATCATCAATCTCGACTTCGCCGACGTCCGCTCGATCATGCAAAACGCCGGTTCGGCGCTGATGTCAATTGGCTACGGTTCTGGTGAAACGAGAACAATCGACGCCGCCAAGGACGCCATCTCCAGTCCTCTGCTGGAAACGAGTATTGAAGGCGCCACCGGTGTGCTCTACAACATCACCGGCAGCGCAAATCTGACGCTGACCGAAACCAGCGATGCCGCGGAGATCATCCGCGCCGCGGTCGATGAGGACGCCGAGATCATCTATGGCACATCGATCGACGAGTCGATGGGCGACGCGGTGATGGTCACGCTGATCGCAACCGGCTTCTCCGAACGCCAATCGACGCTCGATTTCCCTGCCCCACGCCGGCAGACACGGAGCCAGCAGGCGCCCCGCGGCACGCAGCAGCGCGAGCGTGGCCAGCCGCAGCAGTACCGCATCGCGCAGGCCGAGGGCTCATCCCGTCCAATGCATCAGAATCCGGTGCTGCCTGACGACGACTTCGAAGAAGAGTCGAGCATCATCCGGTTCCTGCGGGACAGATAGGTAACGCGGCGTTGCAGCAGGTCTTCTCCACTGTCTTCGGGCCACAACGGCAGGCACTTACGTTCAGTGACGGGTGTGCTGCGTGAAGTGTCCCTTCTGCCATGAACCCGATTCCCGGGTAACCGACAGTCGCGAGGTCCAGGGTGGCGAATCGATTCGCCGCCGCCGCGAATGCGCGGTCTGTGGCCGGCGCTTTACGACCTATGAGCGGGTCGAGCTGGCGGGATTGACGGTTGTCAAGAAGGATGGCCGCCGCCAGGAGTTCGATCCCGCCAAGCTGCGCCAGAAACTGCGCGTCGCGCTCACCAAGCGACCCGTCGGCGAACGGGAAATCGACATGCTCCTGCAGCGCATCGAAGCCGATCTCCTCGCCCTGGGCACCGCAGAAGTTCCCTCTTCGGCGATCGGCGAGGCCGTCCTCAACCACCTCAAAGCCGTCGACCAGGTCGCCTACATTCGCTTCGCCTCCGTCTACCGCGAATTCGCCGACATCGAAGACCTCCGCCGCGAAGTCGAAGGCCTCGCCGACCGCAAACCCAGCGCCTAGGCAATCTCGCCCAGATTCACCATCAACACTGCCTGCAACCAATCCGTAGCCTCGCCATTTATGGCGCACTGACGGACCCGATCGCGCAGCTGCCTGACCCGGCAGGACGTAGCGGTGGCGCCCTGTGCCCACCGGTGGCTGAGCGGAACGAAGCGAACGCAGTGAAGCGCAGTGCAGCGAGGCCACAATCCCCGCCGAACCCGAACGAGGGATTCCTCCACTCCGCTTCGCTCCAGTCGGAATGACATTGACTTTTAGGATCCTCCGCGCAGACTCATTCAACGCAGCGAACAAAAGAGACAGACCACCCTGCCTGAGCAGGGTGGTCTGACTGGTGCGACGTCGGAAATGCTGAACCTACGCCGTGGCGGCGGTCAGTTGCTTTTCGACTCGATCGACGATCGAACGCTTGGGGTAACCCCCCATCATGCGATCGACCGGTTCGCCATTCTTGAACATGATCAACGTAGGAATCGTCATGATGCCGAGTTTGGCGGCATTGATCTGCTGTTCGTCGACATTCACCTTGACCACTTTGACCGATTCCGAACGGTCTTTGGCCAATTCCGAAAGCACCGGCGCCATGGCCCGGCAGGGCCCGCACCAGGGCGCCCAGAAGTCGACAATCACCAGCTTGTCCGAATCGATCACTTCCACTTCGAATTGATCGTCGGTTATCTCAACAGGCTTGGTCATCCATTTGCTCCAGCGTAGGGCGATCGAATCGGGATGTCAGCAAACGACTTCGATGTCCACGTTCCGGGACATCTCACGACGCTCGTTCCCTTCCATCCCATCTGTGACAATTATACTCGCCCGCCAGACTCCCGGCCGTCTTTTCAGCCGTGAAATCGCCAGATCTATGACCGACATCCCCGATATCGACCAGTCTCCAATTCGCGTTGCGCTCGACGCGACTCCCTTGAGCTTTCCTCCGTCCGGAATCCGCACCTATGTCGAGACGCTCATCGATCAGTTTGCGGACGGTCGCATGGGAATCGAGCTCGAGCCAATCGAGTCGCATTCCCGATTCGCTGGTCGTTTGCCACCCAGAGTCAACCGCGTCGCCTGGGACATGCTGGGAGTTGGAGAGGCGCGAGACTGTGATGTCCTGCATATCGCTCACGGTTCGGCGCCCGTGCGATGCTCCATGCCAGTCGTTGTCACGCTGCACGACCTGATCCCGCTCACCGATCCGCGCTACCGTCTAAGTCGCGGTATGCGCTTGTATCAGTCACTTCTCGCCCGGACGCTGCCGAACGCCCGCGCGATCATCGTGCCCTCACGGTACGTCGCCGGTGAAGCGACGCGCATTCTTGGCATCGCGGCCGATCGAGTCCATGTCGTGCCCATGGCCGCCGGTTCACACTACCGGTTGCCGGGCGGCCAGCCGGAACCATCGGCGGTGCTGCGGGAACTGGGCGTCGCGGGGCAGTACATCTTCAATGTGGGTGGTTTCGACGTCCGCAAGAACCTGCCCACTCTCCTCGAAGCGTTCGCCCACTTTCGGCGCGAAATCGGCCAGCCCTTCCAGCTCGTCATCGCCGGCGCGCCCCACACCGACAATCCACAGGTCTTTCCTCCACTGCAACCACATATCGAGCGCCTGGGTCTTGAAGATCACGTCGTGCTGCCTGGTTTCATCAGTGAGGAACAGAAGGTATCGCTTTACCAACACGCCGCGATGTACGCCACTCCGTCGCTGAGCGAAGGCTTCGGCATGACGTTGCTGGAAGCGATGGCCTGCGGCACGCCGGTCGTTGCTTCCAATCGCACCAGCTTGCCGGAAGTCGCCGGGGACGCCGGATTGCTGGTCGAGCCCGACATTCAGACCTTCGCCGGCGCGATGCTCGCCGTGGCCACCGATCCGCAGCTCGGACAATCGATGCGGGAGCGCGGTCTGAAGCGCGCCAGACGCTATTCCTGGCGCGCCACAGCGGAACTGACGGCAATGGTCTACCGGAGCGTCATTGACCGATAACGAGCGTTACGGCAAAGCGTCACACCCTCGGTAGAAGTAGAGTTGGATGTCGACTCTGCCGAACTCCGCGCCGATATTGGCAAAACTCTGAACGGCAGCCTCGTCGAAGATCTCGGGGAACTCGTCTTCGAGGATATTGTTGACCGCCTCGGCGATTTCGACGCCCGTGGGGATGTCGTTGGCAAATCCAAACGTCAGTGTCAACCCGACCCGGCAGCCGTCGTAGACAGCGAGTTCCTCGGTCAACGTCTCAGTCGTGTCCTCGATCGCGTCTTCATCGCCATTCACGAGTCCTTGCCAATCGACATTGATAGAGAACTCGACGAGGGTCGGATCGATCGAACCCGACGCCGCCTGCCCCGCCAATGCGGTCGTCGTGGCCATAGCCGCAGCCTGCTGGGTGACGAGCGCCTGTACTGTGGCCTGCGCGGCGCTCACTTCGGCCTGGGCGGTCGCCAACGTACTTTCATCGTTCGTCTGGCTGGCCAGAATCGCCGCGATCGTGGACTCGGCCGCGGCCTGACCCGCCTGCGCCGTGGCCAGTGCGTTGGCGCCGCTCTCGGCATTCTCCGTGGCGATCGCCGCCACCTCCGCCGCCTGGGTTTGCTGAGCTGCTATCGTCGCCTGCGCGCTCTCTGCATCTTGCGTCGCCTGCGCGGCGGCCGTGGCGAGATTGCGGGCCGCCTCGTCGATGTTCGACTCGGCCAGCGCCTGTTGCGTCGCGAATGCCGAAATCGTCGCTTCCGCCGCCAGCGCGTCCTGCGTGGCCAGTGCTTCCGCGGTTGCCCGTTCCTCGTCGGAGAGTGCGGCCAATGTCGCCATCTCCTCGGCCTGCGCAGTCGCTTGTGCTTCGAGCAGAGCTCGTTGCGTCGCCTGAGCTTCGAGCTGAGCGCGTTCAGTCGCCTCGGCGGCGGCTGTGGCCATGGTTTGGGCATCGACCGCGGTCGCGGTTGCTTCCATCCCAGCCAGCTCTTCCTGCTGCGCTTCGCTCGTCGCCAAAGCTGCCGCCAGCTCCGTCGCCTGATAATCAGGCAACGGCGACGGTGTGGGCGTTGGTTCCGGCGTGCCGACCGTGTTGGCCGTCAGGAAGAGCATCGCCAGACCGAGCAGGAGGTCGGCAAAAAGCCATCCTCCCAGCAGGATCATGTCGCGGTTGTCCCGCCT
>CAYWSE010000020.1:40823-46965 GCA_964461025.1 uncultured Sphaerobacteraceae bacterium
TCAGTCGCGACCGGGCCAGTGCAACCGTGACCGGCCGCCCGCTTCCGCCGGCTCTTCATCGGCAAGGCCTGACTGCGATCCCTGCAACCAGGTCGGATCGCTGCGATCGCCCGCCAAATGCTGCAATGTCGCCGCCAGCGAATCGAGCCGCCGCATCAACATCGCCGATTCGTCGTTCATCTCGCGTTGGCGCATCGACGTCGAAACACTCGCCGCGCTGAGATCCTGCGCCACGTCGCTCAAACTGGACGCCATGGTGTTCTGTTCGGACAGCAAGCGCGAAAGGGTGATCGTCTGCTCCTGGGCCAGCTGGCCGATCCGGTTGAACTCTTCTCGCAGCTCGCCAAGCGAGATCGACACATCGGCCAGCAAGCGCGACGACGCACTGACTCCCCCCGACCCCGACCGCAGGGCATCGGCCAGTTTGGCGTTGGCATCGGTCTGGTCGGCCAGGGCCTGATCGAGACTGGTTTGGCTCCCCGCCAGCGCCTGGGCGATCTCCGCGATGCTCTGCACGGCTTCGGTCGCCACCCGGCCCGCCTGACTGGCTGTTTCCGCCGAGGCAATCGAGCGATCCGCCGCTTCCGAGAGCGCCGACGCCGCATCCGCCAGATGCCGCGTCATCGCCGCTTCACGCTGCGCGTCGGTGGCCATCAGGCGCTCCAGACTGGCGACCGAGTTCTGCAGCGATCGCTGCTGATCGCCGGACGACGCGATCTCGCTGGTCAGGTCCTCGAGCGTTTGCTGCAGACCGGTCGATACCTGCCGCAGATCGAGCAGCAATCGATGCGACTCCTCCGCCCCCGATCGCATGCTGCTGGCAAACAGGCCAAAATCGGCGATTTCCTTTTCCCGCCGGTTGGCGATCGACGCCAGCCGGTCATGTTCCGATTTCAGACGCACCAGCAACTCCTGGCTGGCGTTGTCGAAGCGGCTTGCCAGTCGCTCGACGCTTCGCGCCAGCATCGCCGGACGCCCAGCCCGGTCGGGAGCCAAAGCAACGGTGGCTTCGGCAAGTATGTTGTCCAGTTCCGTTTGGAAAAGGTTCGCCGTTTTCTGAATTTCTTCTTCCCGCTCGTCTCGCCGGCCATGTGAATAGAATGTCAGCAGGATGATGATCAGGATAATGAACGCATCGAGCAGCGCCACAGACGAGAACCTCGGTGAGAGGAAGGACGCCGTGCCGCCGAATCCCTGCTCCCAGAGGAGCAAAAACGGCTTGTTGATCTGGTCCGGATTCGCTTCGATATACGCCCGGTAGTTGCGCGACGCTTCGAAGAGCGCGAACCAGGTGAGCAGAATCGGCAGCAGCACCATTACGTTGCGAATCTTGTCGACCCGGTCGACGATGCGCGGTACGTAACCGCCACTCCGCTTCACCGCGTAGGCCAGCGCGATCGACTCAGTGTTGAACGCCCGCCGAAAATCGACGTCGGCCCAGCGGAGGCGCGCTTCTTCCCCTTCCAGTGACTGGGAAAGGTCGGTCAGCCGTTCAGCGGCCTTCTGGTCGATCGGCGCGATGTTCCCCGCCATCTCCTCGATCTCGGCGGCCAGTGCGCGCGGATCGAGGGGACGGTGGGCCGGTGCGTATCGCCCGTTGTCGCCCGATCCGTACCACGCCGAATCATAGGAACCGGATGATCCGGAACCGTTTTCCCACGTTGCTGGTTGTGAAGATCGAAGTCGTTTGCCGATAGGCATCATGTCCCCCCGCAGATCACATTCCGGGAGGTCCGGGCGCAAGAGGAAACGCACTGCACCGCGTCTGCGCTACAGAACAATGTACCATTCCCTCTCCTCGCTTGTCGCTCGATACAACCTTCACGCAAGCTGAGAATCCTGCGAACGTATGCCTACTCTTGCCGAATTCGATTACGCGATGCTTCGTCCCGGACGTTACGTCCCGGCGGTTCGCCGTCTCGGCGGCGGTACCGTCATAGCGCGCGGCGAAGGTCAACCGTTTCGCATCACCGGCAACGACGCGGTCGTCTACAAGCTCGACAATCCAGGTTTCGGCGCCATCGCGCTTCGCTGCTTTCTCGATGAGGAGCGCGCCGAGCAGAGCGCCGCGATCTATCACGAGCTCGCTCAACCGACCACGCTTCGCCGCTTCACATCCGACCCATCATCGCCACTGGTTCAGCGGCTTGCCTGGTTTCCGGACGGCGTCACATTGCGCAGCGATCAGCTTCGCTCATTCAGCACGCCGGTAGTTGCCACCGAGTGGATCGAAGGTCCAACCCTCTTCCGCGCCGCCGAACACGCCGCTCGCTCGCAGAACGGTCAGGCGCTGGCCTCACTCGCCGAAGGCTGGCAACGGGCGAAAAACGCTCTGGCGACGCTGCAGTTCGCGCATGGTTCGCTCTCGCCCGACAATGCGCTGATCGATCTCCATCGCGGTGTGGTCTTCATCGACTACGACCACGCCTGGTGGCCCGGCTTGCCGCTGGCGATCCCGCACGCCGCCGGTCTGACGCACTATCGCCATCGCCACGCCCAGACTGCGACGCCGTGGCAGGTCGATGCCTTTGCCGCGCTCGTCATCTACGTCTCGCTGCGCGTACTCACAGCCTATCCGGCTCTTCGCGATCGATACGGACAGCCGTCGGTCGTGCGCGACGGCAGCCTGCTCTTCGATCAACGCGATCTCGATGCACCGAAGCGCTCGGAGCTCTTTCGCGAAATGGAGATGATCGACGACGTCGAAATCCGCACGCTCGTTGCCGTGCTTCGCCAGGCCGCACAATCCGAACCCGATCAGATCCCCTCGATCGACGACGCGATCGCGGCGGCAGCGACAGCGCGACACGAGGTCATCCGACGCAACCAGCCGCATCATCACCAGCCAGCGGATGACCCCTGGATCGATCGGGTCGATGCACCAGTCGACGAAAACGAGCCACAGCCGGCACCACCCGAACCCGAAGAGACGATCTCGCCGGTCATGAGAGCGGCCCTCGACCGGGCGATCGCCACCGGCGATGCGGTCACCGTCACCCGCATCTGGCCCTCACTCGCATCCGACCCCGAATCGTCCTGGCAGGCGATTCCGGCGAATCACCTGATTCGGCGCTTCGTTTCGGCCGGTCTGGACGAAGCGATGAGCGGCGGTGTCCCCCAGGCGATCATCGATGCAGTCGCCGTTTCTCGCTCGCTGGGCGTACCGGTGTCGATGGAGCACGTTCGCGCCGAGCGACGTTCCCGCCTCGCGCTCAATCTTCGCGCCCAGGTCGATACCGCAATCGCGACTGACGATCGCGAAACGCTCGCCGATCTCGGCGCCATCGAAGACATCCTCTCCCTGACCGAGCACGACACCGATCTACGGGCGACGATGTCGATGGCGATGCAGTTGCGGACCCTGAAGCACGCGATCGACGCGGACGATGACGAGCAAATCCTCCGCTCGGTCACCGCCGAAATCTGGTCGACGCCGGGATATTTGCCAGCCGGCATCGCCGATCGCGTTCAATTGGCGCGCTCCCGAATGCGCTGGAAAGAAGAAGTTCGCCGGGCGCTGAAGAGCCGGGACGGACTTCGCCTCGGCGCGCTGACCGAGATCGCGCCTGCCGGCGCCCTCGAAAAGCTGACCGAGACCGAGCGAAAGCGCGTCCAGCGCTTGATCGACCAAACTGCCGCCCTGGAAAAGCTTTCGGTTGCGATGTCGGGTGGCGGCGATCGCCAGCTCGTCGATGCGATGAATGCCGTCGAATCGACCGGCGCCCTTCTGCCAAAGGAGCTCGACTGGGCAAGCGTCAGCTCGGTCATCGACCGCCTCAGCCTCGTCGCCTCGACCCGCCGCGCCGCCTTGAGCGAACCGCGCGACTATCTCCGTCTCGGCCGCCTTCTTCCCGCGCTGCGCGAAGCCTATGGTGGCGAATCGGCCTATCTCGGCAGCGGTCTCGACGTGGAAGGGCTGGAGTGGGAAGTGCAGCGGGATACGCACCGGCGACGCTTGCTGGAAGCGCTATCCACGAACGACGAAGCGGCGATCGCCCACGCTGCCTCACCCGATCCCTACAACGTCGTCGGCGACCTACCGCCCGCTGACCGCACCCGGGTGGAGGCGCTTCTTGCGGCACGCCAGAAGGCCAATCCCCTTACCCCAGACGGGCTCTGAGATCGGCACGAAGCTGATCGAGCTCCTGTCCAATCAAGTCTTCCAGTCTGTCTCGGCCAGTCACAATGTCCGGTTCGATGCCACCCTGCCAGACGTACCCCTCCGCCGGTTCCGTCAATCCTGACACCTCGACGAGCCACCAGAGTTCGCCATCCGCAGCAACGGCATCGCCCTGCAAAATCACCGTCGTCCCGGCAGGCAGCGCGAACAGCGGCGTCGCGTTCAACCCCGCCGCATCGCGCACATTCAGCGACTCCGTGATCACGGTGGCCTCCGCGCCGCTGCGAAACTCCCGTGATCCCTCGTAGATGCCGGGGATCGTGCCCCGCTGAAAATAGAGCACACCGGCCAGCAATGCATTGGCGACCAGTAAAGCGAACACGATGCGCCAGAGCCGCTTGGGCAACGAGCTCCGGGAAACACTCCGAGCTACTCGCTTCCCCGGCGACGGAGCACTCTGCGGCACGGGCACAACCTGAACAGGCTCCGGTCGCACATCCACCCGGTGCGTCTCCACCGGTTTTGTCAGCTCGCGGCGCAGGTTGCGCGCATCGTCACCACGCAGACTTCCTTCGACTCCCTGCACGAAGAGGTCGGCGAAAAGCCCCACATCATCGAAGCGTTGGGTGGGGTCCTTGGCCAGCGCCCAGAGCAGGATTTCATCGACCCAGGGCGGCACGCGGACATTGGGATTCGCCAATGACGGCGGCGCCGGCGTCCGATGCAAATGCGCCTGGATCAGCTCGCTCGACCGCTCCTCGCCGACTTCCGCCACAAATGGAGGATCGCCAGTCAGCAACTCGTAGACCACGCAGGCCAGCGCGTAGACGTCGCTGGCCGCACTCACCGCTTCGCCAGTTGCCTGCTCCGGCGAGAGGTAAGCCGCGGTTCCAAAAGCCAGACCGCCGACCAGTTCCTGCGGGACATTCGCCGGCTGGGCCAGCCCAAAGTCGATCAGCTTGATCGTGCCGTCATCAGTCACGATGATGTTTTGCGGTTTGATGTCGAGGTGGACCAACCCGCTCTTGTGCAGTTTTGCGAGTGCGTCGGCGATTTGCGCCAGCCAGCCGGTGACGATCTCGACCGGCTGCGGACCCTGGTCGTCGATGATCTCCCGCAACGAATCACCCGGCACATACTCGATTACCGCCCAGGGCGCGTCGTCGTTCTCCTGATAGTCGAAAACGTGCGCGACATTCGGATGCTGGACAAATGCCATCCGTCTCGCTTCTTGCCGGAAACGAGCCCGGGAAACGGGATCGCGACGATACTCTGGTCGCAACGTGCGCAACGCCACCAGGCGCCGCGCTTTCAGGTCGCGGCCGAGATAGACGATCGACATCCCTCCCGAGCCGAGAGGGCGGGCCAGATCGATCTCATAGTGCCGGGCCACGATCTGGCGGCTCGAGTCAGGCGAGGCGGATTCGTTGTCGGAAAATGGTTCGTCAGGATGGGAGGGCATACTCGTCCGGGAACCGTGCCGGCCACCCGATTCGATGCCGGGGCGAATTCCGGTTCATACTCTACCAAAGCGAAACCCGCGCCGATTCGGCGGCAATACCACCGGTTGTCATGACGCAACGTCCACTTTTCGAACACGATCTGGTCTGGAAACCCACACCTACCACTGACGAAGTCTTGACCGCGACCTACGGCGAGGTCGCAGTCATCCGGTTGAACAGACCAGCCGTACGCAACGCTCTGTCGAACATCGTCTTCACCGTGCTAGCGGAGACCGCCGAGCAATTCGACGAAGACCACGCGATCGCCGCGATCGTGGTGACTGGCGGTAAGTCGGTCTTCGCAGCCGGTTCGGATGTGCGGGAGTTCGCCGGCAAATCCACTTCCGACATCCATGCCCTGCCCAGACTCGACGAGTGGCATCGGTTGCGGCGCATGCGCAAACCGCTCATTGCCGCGGTGAACGGACCGGCCCTCGGCGGCGGCTGCGAGCTGGCCATGGTCTGCGACATCATCATCGCCGGCGAAAGCGCCTTCTTCGGCCAGCCGGAGATCAATCTC
>CAYWSE010000020.1:46975-52803 GCA_964461025.1 uncultured Sphaerobacteraceae bacterium
TCAATCTCGGTCTGATTCCCGGCGGCGGCGGCACCCAGCGCCTGATCCGCGCAGTTGGCAAATCTCTAGCCATGGACATGATACTGACCGGACGCACGCTCGCGGCTCGGGATGCATACAACTTCGGTCTCGTCGCTCGCGTTGTGCCGGATGAGCTGGTGCTCGATGGAGCGATCGGCATCGGCGAAACGATCGCCGCGAAGCCTCGTGAATCGATCGCCCGGGCCAGGCAGGCGGTGTTGTTCGCCGAGAGTTCCGGGCTCGCCGAGGGAATCGAGCAGGAACGGCGGCTCTTCGAGGCGCTCTTCGGATCGCCCGAAACGCAGGAAGGCATGCGCGCTTTCCTGGAAAAACGATCGCCTCAGCGGTCAGGTAAAGCATCGTGACGAGTCCAGCGACGATCCTCACCACCCACACAGACGGCGCAGTCCGGACGATCACGCTCCGCCGCGAGACGTCGCTCAATGCATTCGACGGTCCTCTGGCGCTCGAGCTGAAAGCAGCGCTGCGCGCGGCGGGCAAAGACCTCGATGTCCGCGTTGTGGTGCTCACCGGAGCCGGAAGCGCGTTCTCCGCCGGTCAGGACATCTACGAGCTCGAAGAAGCCGAGCGAAGCGGCGGGCCTGCCGCGGTCGGCAAGCAGCTGCGTGAACGGTTGAGTCCACTCATTACCGAAATCCGCGCGCTCGAAAAACCGGTCATCGCCCGGGTCAACGGCGTGGCGACCGGAGCGGGACTCGCGGTTGCATTGGCATCTGATTTCCGTATCGCGGCGTCGAGCGCCAGCTTCGTTATGTCGCCGATTGGCATCGGTCTGATTCCCGGTGTGGGGCTTTCGATGCTCGTACCCCGACTCGCCGGCGTCGGCGCCGCCACCGAGCTCTTCATGCTCGGCGCGCGCATTTCCGCCAGCCGGGCGCTGGAGTTCGGACTCGTGCATCAGGTCGTCGCTGATAATGAGCTCGATGCGGCAGTCGCCGATCTGGCATCCCGGTTGATCGAGCAACCCCGCGAAGTCCTCGGTCTGACAAAACGCGCCCTCAACCACTCCGTCTACGCAGGAATCGAGGATCATCTCGATTACGAATGCGCCTTGCAGGAACTCGCCGCCGGCAGCGAAGAGCATCGCACTCGTCTCGCCAAATTGACCCATTCTAGTGACAATGCCTGACGTGCCCACCTCGCCACCGAAATACTCGACGATCGTCTTCGATCTTGACGGCACTATCGCCGACACACTCCCTCTGATCTATCGCGCCTTCAACGCCGCCCTGTCTCCGGAGCTCGGTCGCGAGCTTCCACCAGACGAAATCCGCTCGATGTTCGGTCCGCCTGATAATCACATCATCCGTGAAATCGTCGGAGGCGAGGCCGGACAAGTGGCTGTAGACCGTTACGTGGACGTCTACGAGCGGGAACACAGCCAACATGTCACCCTCTTCGACGGTTTGGTCGATATTTTTCATGACTCCCGAGCGCGCGGCAGTGCATTGGCGGTCGTCACCGGCAAGAGCCGCGTCACTGCCCTCTACACGCTGGAAGCGCTTGGCGTCGCCGACTACTTCGAGATCGTCTTCGCCGGCGACGATGTGGCGAAACAAAAACCGGATCCGGAAGCGCTGATCGCCCTCTTCGAGCATCTTGGCCGCACGCCAGACAAGTCGGCGGTGATCGTCGGCGACTCCGCTGCCGACGTGCTGGCTGGCCGCGCCACTGGCATCACCACCATCGGCGTGCTCTGGGGCGTGCCCGATCATCAGGCGCTGCTGGACGCCCAACCGGACGTGGTTTGCGAGAATGTCACGCAGCTCCGCGAAGCACTTGGACTCGACGACATGGAAGTGAGCGCCTGATGGCCAAAACCAAACGTACATCCAATCAGGCGCCGGTCGATCCCGACAGCCGGTCCTGCATCGACTGCGACGCCCTTTTCGTCTTTGGCGAAGCGGAGCGTCGTTTCTATGCCGAACGTGGGTTCAAGGAACCGGACCGCTGTCTCGATTGCCGGGCCAGACGCCGCGCCGAACGAAATGCCGATCTGATTCGCGCCCACGAGACCCAGACGCGCGATCGCTGGGTCGAAGCGCTCGGTCACTACGGCGGCAACTCGAATGGGCAGCGATCGGACAACGTCCGTCGCACGACGTCCTATCCGGCCACCTGCGCGACCTGCGGAAAAGAAACAGCCGTGCCCTTCATTCCAAGGCACGGCCGTCCCGTATATTGTTCGAATTGCTACAACGCCCGGCGCGGCAACCCGGACGCGCGAGCCTAATCGGTAATCTCTCCGGAGAATTCCTTCTCGACGATCGTCAGCGCTTCGTCAGCTATGCCGACCATCTGATCGATCTCGGCGCGGGTCATGACCAGCGGCGGCGCGAAGTGCATCACGTCCCAGGTCCGGTTGATCAGTCCGCGCTCAGCCACCAATTCGTTCAGGCGCTTGGTGTACTTTGCGTCCTTGCCCCACTTCGTCTTGTTGGCCTTGCTCTGCACCAGATCGATAGCCCAGACCATCCCCACACCCCTCACGTCGCCAACGGTCGGGTGGGCGCGCAATTCTTCGAGCTTCTGTCCGAGATAGGCGCCTTGCTCGGCGCCCTGCTCGACAATCTTCTCATCGTCGACGATCTCCAGGTTCTTGATCGCCGCTGCCGCGGCCACCGGGTGACCCCCGAAGGTCAGGAGATGGTCGATGGCCATCGACTTGTTCTCCTTGAAGATGTCGTAGACCCTCTCGCTGACCACCGCCGCCGCAATCGGCGCGTAACCGGAGGAGAGTCCCTTGGCGATCGTCATGATGTCGCCCTGGATGCCGTACTGCTCCTGTGCGAAGAGGGTGCCGGTTCGCCCGAAGCCGTTGATCACCTCATCGCAGATCAGCAGAACGCCGTGCCGGTCGCAAATCTCGCGAAGCATCTGCCAGTAGATCTTCGACGGCACGTGCACGCCCGCCGCCGTTGAGATCGGTTCGCCGATCACTGCGGCGACCGTTTCCGAACCCTGATAGATGATCTCCTGCTCGACTGCCTTCGCCGCCATGATCTCGGCCTGCTCCCCTTCGACGCCAAAGTCGGAGCGGTAGCGATCGGGTTGCGGTACGTGCGAGACGCCGTACATGAACGGCCCGAAGACTTTCTCGTTGCGCCGGGATTGGGTCAGGCTCATCGCGCCGAAGGTCATGCCGTGATACGACCCGCGGCGAGCGATGATCTTGTAGCGCGCCGTGAAGCCGCGCATGTACTGCACCTGCTTGGCGATCTTGATCGCGGTTTCCACCGCTTCCGAACCACCCGAGCAGAAGAAGACGCGATTCAGGTCGCCCGGTGTCCGCTCGGCAAGCATCTCCGCGAGTTGCACCGCCGGCACGGTCGTGAAGTTCATCGCGGAGACGTAGGCTAGCCGGGCCGCCTGCTCGCCCATCACTTCGCCGATTTCCCGGCGACCATGTCCGGCGTTGACCACCCACAACCCGGCGATGCCATCGAGGTAGCCCCGGCCATGGATGTCGTAAATCGTGCTTCCCTCGCCTCGGTCGAAAACGCGGAACCCGTTGCTCTCCGCCAGATCGACCCACGTCGCTGAGTGAATCCAGACATGGTCACGCGCCGCGGATTCGAGATAGGCGGGAGCCATTTCGGCCGCATTGGGAGACGGATTGCCATTCGAAGGGCGCACTGCCGCTTGGACCATCGGAAAACCTCACTCTTGTGACAGCGCCGGTTGCATTCGGGTGCTGTGGGAAAGACGCGAACCCCGTGGTTCGTTCACTCTGGCGGCGAGTATAAACGGTGCCAACAGTCCATCCCACGCTCACCTCTGAGGAGTTCTTCCGCGAAGCTTTGTCGTCCTGATTCGCCAAGATTGATTGCCCCCTTCGTTCTCCCAGCAACCTGTCCTTCTGAGCGAAGCAAAGAATCCCCCCGCAACGGAAAGCTCCCAACCGAGCGATCAACTTCACAGCGAAACCCCACCGTCAGCCCAACCTCGGTCATTTGACGGTTTTTGCCGCACAGACGATGATCCTCGCATCGAATCCGGGGGAAGGACGCGAGCATCGACGTGCGAAACGAACATCAGGCGCGGCGAATCACCATCGAGGGCGCCGCGATCGCGCCGCAGGTGCGGCTTACCATTGACGGCATCGCCATCGACGGACAGGAAGGCGACCCCTTGGCCGTCGCGCTCCTCGCCGCCGGCGTCAGAACCTTCCGGACAATGCCGGAGAGCGGCGAACCACGCGGCGGTTTCTGCTTCACCGGTCGCTGCGCCGACTGCCTGGTGATCGTCGACGGCATCAGCGGCGTGCGCGCCTGTGTCACGCCAGTGCGAAATGGCATGGTTGTCGAAACACAGCATGGACTCGGTCGCGCATTGCCAGGGATCGAATCATGACAGCCCCCGTGCTAGCCGTGATAGGGGCCGGCTCAACCGGGAGAAGAGCCGCGCTGGCTGCCGTCGAACATGGCCTCGACGTGCACCTTTTCGACCGCTTCCCGATCGATTTACCGCCTCTAGAGCGACTGACGTTGCATCACTCGACACCGGTCTGGGGGCTCTTTCCCGGTCCCACGGTCGCAGCATCGCATCACGACACACCGCGGACGCTCGAAGCCGACGCGGTGCTGCTGGCAAATGGCGGCATCGACCGAGTCGTTTCATTTCCGGGCTCGACGCTGCCCGGGGTCATGACCTCGACTGGCGTGCTCAACCTGATCCAGCGATGGAACTTCTTGCCCGGCCAGCGATTCGTCGTCGTCGGCGAGGGACCGATCGCTTCGCACGTCCTCGGCGTGGTCACGGAAGCGGGCGGCACGGTTGTCAGGAGGATTCCGGAGGCCGAGTTGGAGTCATCGGAGGTGCTGGGCAGCACGCATGTCACCGGAGTCCGCCTGAATGGCGAAGACACCGATTGCGACATCGTCGTGCTAGCCCTCGGACTCCTGCCCGATCTGACGCTGGCGGCGATGGCGGAATGCGACCTCTTTTTCGATGAACCGCGCCAGTATTGGCACATCCGTCGCGACGATCGGCTCCGCACCTCATCCCATCGCATCTGGGCGGCAGGACAAGCGGCCGGAACCTCCATGCCGGCTGTCGCCTCCGCTGAAGGCCCATTCGCGGCCGCCTCCATCGCCGCCGAGCTTGGTACGATCGATGTCGACACCCTCGATCGCGCCCGCCAACGATTCCTCGAAGTCGGTTCACTCCCAGCAAACGCTCCCGAGAACGCGCATCACTACAGCCAACCCTGGACACCACGTCGACCAGCTCCAACCTCCGAATCCAACACGCTCCAGACTTCCGACTCCTCGCTTCGGACTCCCATCCCTGGCCCACGATCTACGACCTACGGCCTACGACCCACGTCGTTCATCTGCCGCTGTGAAGAAGTCACCGCCGCCCAGATAGACGCCGCGATCGCCGCGGGCTCCACCACCATGAACGACCTCAAACGCCGCACGCGAGCCGGCATGGGACTCTGCCAGGGCGCCTACTGCCTCCCCCAAATGGCATCGACCCTCAATACCTCCCTCGATGTACCCCTCTCCGCCATCGCACCGATGACCATGCGCCCACCAGCCGGCAGCGTGTCGCTCGCGGCCCTCGCAGAGGCGTCAGAGGATCGGGGGTCGTAGATCGCGGGCCGTAGACCGAAAACGGGACACGGCGCATCGGGGGTGATCGACCGAGAGGTCCGTGCCAGCCGGCGCTTTGCGCCTTCAGTGCCGTCCAACAATGTAGCCTCCGGCGCTCGGTGCCATCCGTCTATGTAGCCTCCGGCGCTCTGCCGGAGGGCGGCCCGCAGGGCCGCAACATGCACGGAG
>CAYWSE010000021.1:0-52634 GCA_964461025.1 uncultured Sphaerobacteraceae bacterium
CAGCGATTGGCGCGCCGCAGGTCGCTGAAGGAGAAACGTTCATCCAGTTCTGAGCCTGGATTCTCGATCCACCGAATGCGCAACATCAGTGGCGCGGGCGACGGGGCGCCCCACTGCTCTGTTTTGTAGCGGGGGATACTTTTCGCGCTTTCTCTACCGGTTCTGCAGGTAGGGATCCAGTGCGTCGCGCAGACCGTCGCCGATGAAGTTGATCGAGAGGACAGCCAACGCGATCATCAGACCAGGCGGTAGCCACAACCAGGGCATTTGCTCCAACACAGTGAGCTGTTGCGCGTCGGTCAGCATGTTCCCCCAGCTGGGTGTTGGCGGCTGCACGCCAAGACCGAGAAAGCTCAAACCCGCCTCGATCAGAATGGCATAGGCGATGCCGAAGGTCGCTGCCACCAGCACCGGCGCCATCGCGTTCGGCAACATGTGCCGGAAGATCAACCGCATGTCGCTCGAACCGATGGCTCGCGCGCCAACGATGAATTCTGTTTCGCGCAACGACAGCAGCTGCCCACGCAGCAACCGGGCGATCGGCGGCCAGCCGAGCAAACCGATCGCCAGCATCACGTTGTAGATGCTCGGACCGAGCACCGATGCCAGGGTGATGATGATGATCAGCGAGGGAAATGACAGGACAACATCGGCAAGCCGCATGATCACGGAGTCGACCCAGCCGCCGAAATACCCGGCCAGGGCTCCCAGAATCACCCCGATAAAGGTGTAAATCGAAACCGCGACGAGACCGACACTCAGCGAAACACGTCCCGCGTAGAGCAGGCGCGTCAGCACGTCCCGCCCGGCGGTATCCGTACCCAGCCAGTGATCGCTGTCCGGTCCGAGACGGTATGCCTGCAGGTCCACGCCGGAAGGGGTGTAATCCGTCAGCCATGGCGCAAAGACCGACAGCGCGACGAGCCCCAACAAAATCGTCAAACCGATCATCGCCAGTCGGTGGCGCTGAAACCGCTTCCAGACCGTCGGCCCGCGCCGGACGGTGGCCGCCTGGCTCAGGGCGCGGTCCGGCCCATCCGGTTCGCCCACGCCGGCGGTCTTTCCACTGATCGTCAGCCTTGGTCCTGTCGCGTCTACCATGATGATGACCGTGGGCCGTTGGCCGTAGATCGTAAGCCGTAGACCGTAGGCCGTACATCACAGATCGTGAGCCACGAACCGCGAAACACGGCGCTATTCCGGTCTACGACCCACGGTCTACGATCTACGAAAGCTGTCGCGCGAACTGACATATGCCCCTACTTATACGAAATTCGTGGATCGATCCACGCATACAGAATGTCGGCAATCAGACTACTCACCAGAATTGCCACGGCGCCAATCATGTTAATGGCCATGATGGTTGGGTAATCCCTGCCCCGCACCGATTTGATGGCGAGAGAACCCATCCCAGGCCACGAAAAGACCTGTTCGATGATCACCGTACCTCCCAGGAGCTGGGGGAGCGTCAGTGCCACGACAGTCACAAGCGGAATCAAGGCATTGCGTAGCGCGTGCCGCTGAATGACCGCGCGTTCCGAGAGTCCTTTCGCGCGGGCCACGCGCACGTAGTCCTGCCGAATTGTCTCCAGCATGCTCGATCGGGTGTAGCGGATCAGCGGCGCCGCCTGTCCGAGACCGAGCACGGTCGCGGGCAGGATCAGGTGCTTGACGGAGTCAATGAATGATGGCGGTTTTCCAAGTGTAGCCATCCCCGCTGCGGGCAGCCATTGCAGTTGAACGGCAAAGATGTAGATCGCTGCCAATGCAAGGAAGAACGCTGGTATCGAAATCGCCGCGAAACCAAAAATCGTAACCAGATAGTCAATGAACGAATACTGCCGGATCGCCGAAATGATGCCGATCGGCACTGCCACGAGGAGTGCCAGGATTTGTACGGTGAGCATCAGTTTCACGGTTGGCCAGATGCGCTCCGAAATCTTGTCGGCGACCGGTTGACGATCGGTATAGGAAAACCCAAGATTGCCCTGGACGATCTCCTTCATCCAGAGTCCGTAGCGGATCGGAATCGGTTTGTCCAACCCGAGCTCGGCCCGCTGCTGTTCCAGCCATTCCGGGCCAAGCTCGGAGATCAGATCAGGACTGACCAGTGCGGAGACGGGATCACCTGGCGCCAGACTGACGATCAGGTAGGTGACCAGGGTGATCCCGAAGAGCACCGGTATGCTGACGAGGATGCGTCGCAGAATGTACCGACCCATGATTGCCTAACGCCCTGTATTCGATGCTTCTGCGACGACTATCACGCAAACCTACTCCGTGACTGTCCAGGTCTCGGCGTTCCACAGTTTGTTGTCCGTATAGCTGGGCGGCATGAAGCCCTGTACGGTGTTGCGGAATCCGTAGAGCGAATTCGGTGACCAGAGGAAAATCCACGGCAGATCGGCATTGAGAATCTGGGCAATCTCGGTATAGGTTACCTTCCGCTCTTCCAGATCGGTCTGCGCGCGCCCCTGTGCGAGAAGTTCATCAACCCGCGGATTTGAATAGTGCGAGCCATTGCCGCCGGCCGGTGTGAAGGTCGCGGTATCGAAGTAGTTGCCGGTGATGCTGGGATCGGCCCGGAACACGCCGCCCGCGTTGTACAGGATGTCGAAGTCATTCTCGTCGATATACCGGCGGATCAGTTCTGCCGTGTCGACCTGCAGAATGGAGATATTGAACCCGACCTGATTCAGCTGTTCCTGCATGATCGCCAATGCGGCATCCTGCGCCGCGTTCTGGCCAGGAATGATCATGATCGAGATTTCCTGGCTCTTGTCAGCGCCAGATCCGTCGAGCAGCGACGCTGCCAGCTCAGGATCGTACGGGTACAGTTCGAGACCCTCTGGCACGCCCATCCAGTCGGGACCAAAGATCGAGGAATTGACTACCTGACCTTCGCCCAGCAGGACGGAGTTGACGATTCCTTCCCGGTCGATGGCGTGAATCATTGCTTTGCGAAGATCCAGATTCTGCAGGTACTCGCGGTTCAGGTTGAGCGCCAGGAAGTCCATGCTCGGGCTGGGGATGGCAGCGACCGTCACCCCGTCCAGACCAGCGGTGCGGTCTCTTTCTGCCACCGGCAGCGTCATCACGTCGACTTCGCCGGACTCCAGTTGGGCCAGACCTACCTCAGGAGTCAGAATCGGCAAGAAGATGCGATCGAGACCAGTTGGCGTCGGGAAGGTCTCGCTGCGCGCCATTTCCAGGAACTGGTCGGTCTGATACTGGACGAAGGCGAAAGGACCGCCCGTGACCGTCGGATTGAGGGAAAACTCATTCTCTCGAAGCTGGTCGGGTGGCACATCGCCGAGGATATGCTTCGGCAAAATTCCCAGGCCGGAGAAGCTGCACAGATTGACGAGGAACACGCCGTCCGGGCTGGCCATATTGATCTGAATCGTGCGATCGTCGACGGCCACCAGACCCTCGACTTCACCGGAGCCATCATAGTCGGCGGCGCCAGCGATGTTGCTCAATCGACCTCGCCAGAACGATCCGGAGTTCGGGTTGACGGCTCGCTCCAGGGTGAAGATCACATCTTCCGAGGTTAGCGGCTCGCCGTCGGTGAAGGTCAATCCCTCGAGCAATGTGAAGGTGTACGTCGTCCCATCCTCATTGCTTTCGATGGTCTCGCTCAGGTCCGGGGTTGGAACGAGGGCATCGCTCATCTTGACCAGTGAGCCGAACATCGCCCGCTGAGCATGCTGATCATTTCCCGAACTCGTGTACAGCGGATTGAAGCTGAGTGGCGCGCGCCAGAGAACGCTGACTTCACCGCCGGATGCGTCGTCCTGCGCGAGAGCCGCGTCGTGCCGCATGATCGTCGTGATCGCCGCGCCACCGGCGCCGGCGCCGATCAACTTCATCAGATCGCGGCGGCTCATTCCGCGCGCTTCCCATTCCTGCGTCAACCGTTCGAGATTCCAGTACTCACCCATGGTTTTCCTACTCCTTGATTGCTGGATCCTGCACGATTCCAAAGACTCGCGTCATAGTCACTTCCGACCGTCGCTTCCGCTCCTTTCACGTGTGTGCTTCATTCTCGCACGCGATAGCGCTCCAGTGCGTCCTCATCCAGCTCGACTCCGAGTCCGGGACCTTCCGGTACCCGGACAAAGCCGTTTTCGATGACCAGTGGTTCGACGATCAGATCGTCGACGCGCAACAGTTCCCCGCAGATGTCACTGGTCAGCGTCATCGATTTGCAGGCTGCGGCAGCGTGCGTGTGCGCTGCTTCAGCGATGCCCAGGTCGACTCCGGAACCATGCCAGGTCGGGATTCCCGCCGCTTCACACATCGCCGACGTCTTGAAGCAATTCACCATCGGTCCGCCCGTGTTGATCCAGTCGCACGCTTCGCGCTTGATTGCGTCGCGTATCTGTTGCGGACCTTCGATATGCAAGGCGATCGGCGTGGAGAGCTTGCCCCGGGCCATCGCATACCAGTCGAGATTCGAATGGTCGAACGGGCTCTCCCAGCAGATCACATTGGTGATGCCGCGGGCTCTGACCTCCTCGATCTTCTCCATCAACGTGGCCGGATTTCCAAATCGCTGATTCGGATCGACCACGATGCCCAGTTTGTCGCCCACCGCGTCCTGAATCGCTTCCAGCCGGTCGGCCAGCGCATCGTCCGGTTTCGACTTCATCTTCAGCACGGTGTATCCCTGCGCCACCGACTCCTTCGCCGTTCGGGCAGCATGATCGGGCTTCATGCGGCCCGAGCAGCGCGACACCGGCACCCATTCCCGGAACTTGCCGCCGCCCAGCAAACGGTAGGCGGGAATGTCCAGCGCTTTGCCCATCAGATCGAACATCGCCATCTCGTAGGCGAGATAGACCGACGTATCCTCGAACCAGAACCACTCGAACGGCAGCTCCTGCAAGTTGAACGACCAGAGATCGCGCCCTTCGAAGTACTTCGCTGGACGCCGAACCTCAGTCTCCGATACGCCTTTCGGCACTTCGCCGAGCCCGACCAGACCTTCGTCGGTGTGAATCCTCAGCAACACGATCGGGAAGTCGGGCCAGTGAAGGCTGATCTCCGAACCGCCATGCACGTACGTTTCCGGATCGTACTCCGGGCTGTGCCACGTTCCTTCATGGATCGGTACAACAACGGTCATCGTTTCCACACGCGTGATCTTCATCAGACTCGATGTCGCCTTCTCCGGAGCGCCCGGCACTGACCGATGCTGGTTGTTCTCGTCGTCGAGAGGGCGTTACGTTAGCATCGCCCTGTGAATCACGCAATTGAGGAATCTGAGGAGTATGAGTCATCTTTTCGTCATTTCAGCTATTGGTTGATTGCCAATCGAGTCTGGGTGTAGGGAGGCGCCTCGTGCGCCTCCATCTCACCGACAACCATGATCGTATTCACCTGCGGATGCCCGCGACGCACTACCCGCAGACTTGCTCGAAGACGCGGAGGAAGTTCTCACCAAGGATGCCCCTGATCTGGTCATCGCTGTAGCCACGTGAAACGAGACCCCGGGTGATGTTTGGAAAATCCCGGTAGTCGTCGAATCCTTGGACGTTGACCAGTTCCCCGACGCCATGCTCAGGGCGGAATCCGATGTCCAGGACCCACTCCGCCAGTCGCTCGACACCCCACTCCGGCGCCTGCATTGGCCAATCGCTGCCGATCCCGACGAATTCGGGCCCGACCAGGCCGGCAATGTAATCGACATGATCGAGGAAGTCCTCGATCGTCGAGACCTGCTTGCCGGAAAGAAACATCGACACAAGATAGACGCTGATGCATCCCCCGCTGGCCGCGATCGCTTTCAGTTCCTCATCACTTTTGGCTCTGTCATGCCTGTACAACTCGTCGGCCGAGGTGTGCGATGCGACGACTGGAGCGGCTGAGAGCGCGCAGGCGTCCAGGGTCGTCTGTTTTCCGCAGTGGCTGATGTCGACGATCATCCCCAGGTCGTTCATCCGCTTGATGAATTTCACGCCGAAGTCCGTGACGCCGCAGTCGACGCGGTCAGTACAGCCGCCAGCGACAAAATTGACGGAGTTGTAGGTCAGCTGGATCATGCGCATGCCCATGTCGTAGTACTGGTCGAGGCGGTCCAGATCGGTGCCGATGTCGATCGTGTTTTGCGTAGACACAAAGCCGGCGCATTTCCCCTCGGTTTTGGCGCGGCGAATATCGCCAGCTGTGGTGGCCTTGATCAGCCAGGGAAGCCGGTCGAATTGCGCCTGGGCCAGCGCAAAGTGCTCGAACGATTCGCCGACATGGTCGCCGTCGATCTGGCGGTTGCCCGCGGTGATGCCGGAATCCTTCCAGCATGTCTCGAACGCCGGGAAGTCACCGTCGACCGCCATCCGGACAGGCATCTTCAGGCACGACATCACCGATCGCTGCGCGTTGCCGTGTTTCGCGTACTCGTCCTGCAGTTGCCTGATCATGCCGTCATCAAACGACCGGTGACCGCACGGTCCCTGAAAGAGGGTATCGATGATGATGCTCTCGGCGTGCAGGCGGGCGGCGCGCGCTTCCTGTTCGGCGTTCAGCCCGAAGCCCCAGTTTCCAAAGCACTCGCTCATCTTTCCCCTCTCCAGTCCATCCAATGGTATTTTCCCTGTCGACTCGCCCCTCTTACGCTGACATTCTGAGCAGCTTGTCCAACGCTAATTGCCCTGTCAGCGCTCCCCTTATCCGGTCATTCTGAGCGGAGCGAAGAATCTCCCGCCGCGGCGGAAATCTCGCGAAAGTACTGCAATTCACGGGTTGTCTTCAACCAACGAGAGATCTTTCGCTCCGCTCAAGATGACTCGCGAGATTGGTTTCGCAACAGGACAGATACGGTTAGTCAGACTACTGAGCGCCAGCGAAGAATCTCCCGCCGCAGCGGTTTTTTCGCGAACGTACGCCCGAAACAGCGGAAAGATGCTTCGCTGCGTTAAGAAGGACTTGGTGCATTGGTTGCCTCGTCCAAATGACATTTTGCATCGGACGCACTACTCACGCTGGCAGCTTGTCAACGAACGGTCGCACTTTGGCGGATACAGGAAGTCGGAACCGCGCCGGCCCGTTGCAATCTGCGCCACCTGCTCCGCGATTCACCATGAACTATGCACCAGCGTTACATTGAACAGCTTGTGCAGTCCGGCCCGGCCGGGCCGAACGCGCGCGGGGAGCTGACGCTACCATTAGTCCGCGTCGCATGGCAGGAGGATGGACTGTGAAGGACCGGGCATTAGGGCTTCTGACCACTGCGGTCATTCTGGCGCTGCCGGGGATGACGCTGGCGGCGGACCTGTCTACCTGGTTTGCGGAGAAGTTGCGGGACGATCCGGGTTGGGCATGGGCGGCGGCAATCGTACTGGTCGCCGTCGCCGGAGTCACGCTCGGATTCGAGAAACGGGGTTGCTGGGACGGTCTGCTGATCGACGAGACGAATCGCAAGAGTCTCTCGCGCCTGCAGGCGATTGTCTGGGGCGCGATCGTCGTTTCCGGCGTTGCCGCCGGGCTGGCGATCAACGTCGCGCGCGGCTGTGCGGAACCGGCTGAGGGAGTCACTCCCGCCGCGGGCGCCTGCACGACGAACGCATGGGACCTCCACTATCCCGAGCAGTTTCTTGTCCTCGTTGCGCTCAGTGCGGCGGTGGTGATCCTGGCAGCGGTCGTCAATGGCGCGAATGCCGCTCGCACGCTGAATACGAAGGCCAACCGGAGCGCCCAGTACGCCGGAATTCTCGCTGTTCAACCAGATGGGCGGAACGCTGATCTGGTGAATGACGTGGTCGCGCCATTCTGTTTCTACGGCGTCATTGCCGGGAAAGACCATGTCGATCGCTCGTCGTGGAACGACATCGCCAAAGGGGATGTCGGCGCCAACGCCGCCTACCTCGATGTCACACGCGTCCAGTTCCTGATCGTGACCTTGCTGGTCTCGGGCGCGTATGCCGTCTTCTTTCTGCGTGAGGTGACCGACCCAGTCGGGGGAGTGATGTTTCCTGCCTTCGATGCCGGGCTGAACACGCTTCTCGGCATCTCCGCCGCCGCCTATCTCGGCGTCAAGGCGATCCACGGCGCCGCGGCATCGGAATGACGGCTCATGATCGCCGCCACACCGAACCCACGTTTTGGTGTGGCCGCCTCGCCCGCCTCCATTTGGTAGGCTTGCCGCATGGACAGCGGTGCGCCCAAAACCTCCTACTCCCGAATCACCGACGGCATCACCCCAGCACGATCGTTGCCATGCGCGAGTGCGGCGCTGGCCAGCGGCGACAGGTGGGACGAAGTGCTGGACGCGGTCATTGACCAACTCGATGCAACTCGTCCCGATCTGGCCTTTATCTATGCGTCTCCCCGGTTCGCGGAGCACTTTCCGGCGCTCGCCCAGGCGGCATGGGAGCAGACCGGCGCCTCACTGATGGCCGGCGCGTCGACGACAACCGCGATCGCCAACGGCATCGAAGCCGAAAACCAGTCGGCCATCGCCATGGTCGCGATGTCGCTGCCGGGAGCGATTCTCCGGCCCGCTCGCCTCACTCAGTCGCTGCTCGACGATCATGTTTCGCCCGCCGCGATGCGGGAGCGACTGGGGATCGGTCTGGAAGATGTGAACGGCTGGATTTTGCTGGCGGATGGTTTTCGGCTCGATGCCGACCGCCTGGTCGAACAACTCTCCTCGAGCTATCCGGGCGCTCCCGTCGTCGGTGGTTTGGCCACGCCTGCCGCTGCGTATCAACATCGCTCGTGGGTCTTTCTGAATGGCTCCGTCTACGCTGACGGCGGCGCCGGCATTGCGATTGGCGGTGATTACGATCTCGTCCCCATCATGGCGCACGGTTGCGAGCCAATCGGCGAGACCTGGACGATCACCGGCGCCAAAGGGGAGTGGATCGAGACCATTTCCAACCGGCCGGCGCTCTCGCTGCTCGGCGAAACGCTGGAAATGCTCCCGTCCGATGTGCAGGAAGAAGCGGAAAGCAACCTCGTCGCCGGCTTCGCGGCCAACGAGTATCAGGATCGGTTCGCTCGTGGCGACTTTCTGATCCGCTCGATCAAGGCGGTCGATTGGGAGCGTGGCGCCATCGCTGTCGCCGCCAGACCACGAGTAGGTCAGACCATTCAGTTCCATATACGCGACGCAGCGACCGCCAGCCTCGATCTGACTCTGGCCCTCAGTGAGGCGCGCAATCAGATCGAGCAGCGCGCGCCCGTCGCTGCGCTGATTCACGCCAGCAACAGTCGCGGTACGGCGCTCTTCGGTGTGCCGGATCACGATGCCACGGAACTCGCGCGGCGATTTCCTGGTCTTCCACATGGGGGAATGGTTTCCGCCGGGGAATTCGGCCCCGGCGGAAAGCGCAGCCAGCATTTCGGTCTGACGGCCAGCATCGGTCTGATCACGACCAAACCCGCGCCCGATTCAGGGACCTCTCCCGCCTGACCACTCTGTGCGATGATCCGGTGAACGCCCGCTCTCATTCCTGAGGCGAACCCGGACTGTGCCACGCTCCCAAACGATACTGATTCACGGCTCACTCCTCTTCACGGCACTCCTCTGGGGAGGCAACTTCAGCGCAATCAAGGAACTCCTGACCGTTCTCGATCCACTCGATGTGGTGTTCATCCGTGCTTTAGGCGCCTCGGCGTTTTTGGTCGCCTATCTCGTCTTCTCGGGCAACCCGCTCATCCCGATCGAGAGAGCCGATCTCATGCGCCTCGTCCTGATCGGCGTCGCCGGCATCACCATCATGAATTTGGCCACAACCTATGGCCAGAACCTCCTGCCGGCCGCGCTCGCCAGCCTGATCGTCACCAGCAGTCCCATCTTCACCGTAGTTATCGCCGCTCTTCTCGGTCAGGAACGGATATCGCGGCGAACCGTGGGCGGTGTGCTGCTGGCATTTACCGGGTTTCTCATCGTTCTCTTGCTTGGCACCGATCGCGGGGTTGGTTTGGGCGGCGGTCAGTTGAAGGGAGCCGGAATCCTGGTGCTGGCTCCTATGTCGTGGGCGATCTATACCGTGCTCAGCAAACCACTCCTGACTCGCTATCCTCCTTTTCACATTGCGTCGTACACCGTGATTTGCGGCACCCTGTCGTTCATGACCATTCCCTTCTGGCATGAGGGCACGATCGATCGCCTTGGCGATCTCAACGCCCGCGGTTGGTTCGCCGCGTTTTTTGCCTCGGTGCTCGCTTACGCGCTGGCCTATTTCCTCTGGTACAAGGGTTTGCAATCACTCAGCGCCAGCCAGACGGCGATCTACCTTTATATGGTGCCGGTTTTTGGAGTGCTCACCGCCTGGCTGATTCTCGATGAATCGATCACGGCCTGGTTGTTGCTGGGCGGCATGACCATTCTCGCCGGTGTGGTGTTGACGAACACTGCCCGCTCCCGGCGCCCGTTGGCTGAGCCGTCGACATCACTCACTCAGGCCGGCGCGCTCGACCACTGACTCGGTTCGGTCGTGATGTCGAATCCATGCTGCTTCAGGGAGACGATCAAACGTCGCAACTGGGTCTCCGGAATATCGCCGAACGACATCAGCGCGATTGCCCGGCCGTGTGGACCTGGAAAGGCCGCGATCGTTTCGATGCTTAGCTCGGGATCGAGGTGCACCACGTCGAGCATGTGACGCAAGCCCCAGGCATCGTCGGAGATGCTCACGGCCAGAAAACCCGATTTGCCGGCGGTGATCCATTCGTGGTGACTGGCCGCCTGATTCAGATTCCTGGTGTCATCGGCGTGTGTCGGCAACATGTAGACCAAACCAACACCCCCGGCGCCGGTGACCCGTTGCGCCAGGAGGAATGAGAGATTGACGTTGTCGCTCTGCAGGGCATGGAGCATGTCGCGCAGCTTGCCCGGAGTGTCGTTGGTCAGGAACCGGTTGACCTGCAGGGGATAGACGGCACGCTGACCGATGAAGTCGGTGTTCATTTGCATGTAGCTGCAGTCGATTCGCTCGGCGAGTTCATCGATGGTCAATGAGGTGATGAGTTCAGTGGTCCGCATCCGGGCAAAAAGCTCGCGAACTGCCAGCCAGTTGGAGTCTTCCCGCTCGTCGTCCGGGTCGATAACCGATCCAGCCTGAAAATCGGTCAGCGCCAGACAGGAACTGACCGCGGCCTGATCGAGAAATGCATCCGGGTCCGCTTCCAGCTCGGCGACACTGATGCCTTCGAGCTCCGCCGTTAAATGCCGGGCGAACGTGCCGCCCAACCCTGCCGGGCCTGGTTTGGTGCGCAACCAGTCTCGCCCGGCGATCAGCATGTCGAGAAACTGGGTGGGAAAGTCCCCATGGGCGTCCTGCCGGGCCACGAGCACATCGTAGTGTTCGTAGATCCACGTCAGATCGCCGAGCCGGTCGAACCGCATCCGGGACGTATCGCCCCGGGTTGCCGTTCTCGACATCAGATCGGTGGCGAATGGTTCGGGAATCGCCGCGACCGCGCCCTGCGGAAGACGTTCGAGGATGCAATTTGGCGGCAGATAGTCGACGCCGTCGAGCTGTGGTTGCACCCGGCGCAACGATTCGGTCACGAGCGTCTCGAGTGCTTCGTTTCGGGGGATATAGGGCGCATCGGACCAGATCGCGTGCGGTTTGGTCGTGTCGACCGCGTCGGAATAGCGCTGCACCACGACATCTTGCCGGCGACTGATGCCCGCCACGATGAAGTAGCCACCAGACTCGAGTCGCCCCTGCGCGCCGAGTGCATCGAAGAGCCGAAGCGTGCTGCGAAGATCGAGCACGATGGCATCGAAGTCGCGATGCCATCCGAGCACCCGGCTCAGCACGTGCCGCAGCCTCACCGATCCCGGCAGCGAGACATACGCGCCCCGGGCCTTGCGGCCAACCATCTCTTCCAGCAGCTCTTCGGCCGTGCTGAAGGGTACGAAGCGCAATTCAACCGACGCTTC
The DNA here is from genome assembly GCA_964461025.1 of uncultured Sphaerobacteraceae bacterium. GTDB lineage: Bacteria > Chloroflexota > Chloroflexia > Thermomicrobiales > UBA6265 > JAHBVL01. The sequence goes on from CAYWSE010000021.1 coordinate 11,897, forward strand.
CCCTGACAACGTTCTGCCGATCGCCAGGGGCGCCCATGCCATCGTGCGAACGTAGGCGATCGAGCGAGCTTTCGATGCGGAGGCCTGCGACGCTTCGGCCGAGGAAAAGATGTAAGCCAGTACCGGGACGATCAGCAGGACGATGGCATAGAGCAACGCGAAACCGGAACCGCGTTCCATCGAAATCGAGTCGGCGCGACCGGTGATCACCGCGATCAGCTTCATCAGCGGCAAGATGGCGGGAACGAGTGTTGCCACCACGATGAACCGCTGCAAGCGGGCCGCGAAGCCATCCACGCCCCAGCAGAGCAGGTAGGCGGCCATCACCACCAGCACGCCAGCCACGATCTTCGAAACCGATCTCGTCAGCTCGAGTGTGGCTCCCATGCTCGGTTCGTCGGCGAAATGCCCGGGCAACCCGCTATGAATCCAGTACCCGGCCAGAGCGATGCCGATGTACAGCAGCCACTGTGTCAGAAAGACGTGACGGAAGAGCAGATAGATCAGGTAGCCGCGTGATTGCGACGAATAGATGGCGCCGAGCTGCATCGCCTGGAGATAGCTGGTGACGCCGCCGATCAGGAAGAGCCCGAGAATCACGATCGTGCCGACACTCTCGGTTCCGAAATTGGCCAGACCGGGCGCGATGATGGCGATCAGCAACGAGACCGCCACAAACCCGAAAGCAAACCGCAGAATGGCCGACTGCTGCCGGAACGCCCGCACAGACAGGTGACTCGTCCGCTCGGAAACCTGGCGCGGCACACGGCTTGTCGAGCGATTGAGCTGCCGGACCCGCAGCACGAAAACGACCAGCAACGCCGCCAGTGCGCTGATCGACATCAAGTCTTGAACGGTGAGCCCGATGAACCGGGCATCGAGAAAACTCGGCCGGAAGGCGATCGAATCGGAGGTGAGAAAGGCCAACGAAGGCGGATTGAGAATCTCCATCGCGGTGAGCATCAGGAGATAGAACCCCAGTAGACCAAACCACTGGCGCTGATTGGCCGAAACGGTGGGAAAGACACGGGGATCGAGTGAATACCGGCGGCCAAAGAGCGCGAACGCCGTCACCAGCCCAGTTGCCAGACTCAACGCTACAACCACGTTGAGCAGGACGTTCAGCGAATTCGCCGCGACATCGCCCCACGAGAGGTACTCACTCATCTGATCGACCTCGGGATTCGGCGGTCGAGTTCACGGAGAAACGATCGTGATGAGTGCTTGCACTTGCGGACATCGGGACGTGCGTCATCTCACCAGGAGTCGCTTCTGCCGGCCTCGCCAACAGCACAGGGTCTCCGTAGTATCCACGATGCACGAAGGTCTGTATCCAGTACAGGTGAGAGGAGCGCGTGGGGATGCTATGGCAAGACCTGAATCGTCCCCTCCCGCTCGACGACGCCAAAATGCCGCCGGTCGAGCGTCAGCACCTTGCCGCCATGTCTCTCCGCGCAGGCAATCACCGCCGCATCGGCATACCCAAGGGGTAAATCCTGATATCGCTCAACCAATTCGGTCGCGCGCGTCAGATCATCTATGTTCCATTCAACAGTCAGGTCTCCGTCGACGAGCGTCTGGAGAAACTTCAGAACGTAGTGATCTCCGAATCGATGCGAAACCACATACGTCACTTCAGCAAGAATGCCAGCTGGTACAATGAGGGTTCGCTCTTTCCGCATAATCCCGACCACGTCCTCGTAGTCGGGGTCGCCTGAGTTCATGGACACAAGCAGTGCTGACGTATCGACAACGATCACTCGGGCTTCCAGTGGTCATCGAGATATCGCTCGTCGTCCCTCCCTCGGAAACCCTCGTCGTGGACCATCCCGACAAACGCCGGTAAGTGGCTCCTCTGCTCGCGAACGTAGTTGGACAGCGCATCTCGTATGAGTTCGGCTTCTGACCGCCGATCCCGCACAGAAAGTGCTTTGATTTCAATGACGATGTCTTCTGGCAGATAAATGGTCGTCTTCTTCATCTCCTGCGCCTCCCACACGCTTCAATCAACATCCCAATTCGCATAAAGCCAGTCTTCAGATTCTTCCCCTGTGATCTTGCCACTGGATGCCATTCCCATTATCCGGGGCAACGGATGCTTTTTGTTGGACAGATAAACTCTGACTGCGTCCCGAATGAGTGCCGCTTCAGTCCGCTGCTCCCGCATTGCCAGCGCTTTGACCTGAACTGACAGTTCTTCTGGAAAGTAGACAGTCAGCTTCTTCATGTACCAGCGCCTCGGCTCAAACTCTTCGGTTCACCATACCATACGCCACCCGCCATACACACGTCACCATCAACTATCGACGATCAACCGTTCACCATCCTCCCCGCCCGTATGAGACAATCCCGGCATGATCGACCTCAGCGATCCCTACGCCTGAAAGGACCTCTCACGTGACCGACCAGAAGACCCTCGATACCGCCAAAATCATGGTCGACTTCAACCAGATGAAGTCGTTCGGTCAGGATCCGCTGATCATCGAACGCGGCGTTGGCGTCCGGGTCTGGGATGTCTTCGGCAAGGAGTACATCGACGGGCTTTCCGGCGTGTTCACCGTGAATCTCGGTCATGGCATCGCCCAATTCGCCGATGTCGCGGCCGAGCAGATGCGCACGCTCGCCTTCTCGGCGCCGACGATGTCGACCAACCCGCCGGCGTTGAAGCTGGCGAACCTGCTCACCGAGCTGACGCCGTCGCAGTTCAACACGGTCAAATTCGCCAGTGGCGGATCGGAAGCGAACGAATTCGCCATCAAGATGGCCCGCCAGTACCACGCCCAATCGGGCAATCCACGTAAGTACAAGGTCATCTCCCGCTGGGGTTCCTATCACGGCAGCACCGGCTTTGCGGGCGCCGCGTCGGCTCAACCGGAATGGAAGTCAAAGTACGATCCCTATCCGGAAGGATTCATTCACGTTCCGCGCCGCACGCCGGAAGATATCGAAGAAGCGATCGTCGGAGAGAACCCGGAGAGCATCGCCGCGGTCATCGCCGAGCCGGTGATGTTTTCGGCAGGCGTGCGCGTTCCCGATCCCGACTACTTCCCTCACTTGCGGGAGATTTGCGACAAGTACAACGTCCTCCTGATTCACGACGAAATCATCACCGGCTTCGGTCGCACCGGGCACCTCTTCGCCGCTGAAATGGTCGGCGCCTGGCCCGATATCTTCTCCTGCGGCAAGGGAATCAGTGGGGGTTATGCACCGCTGGCGGCGATCGTCATCAGCGACAAGGTCGCGGAAGCATTCTGGGGCGATCCGTCACAGGGCATCCAATTCCTCTCCGGGCACACCTTCGGCGGCAATCCTGTCGCCTGCGCGGTGGGAGAGGCGGTTGTGCGATACATGCTCGACAGCGGTGCCATCGACAACGCCACTCGGGTTGGCAACTATCTTGCTGACGGCCTGCGCGATCTGGCCGATCGCCATGACGTCATCGACGAAGTGCGTGGCGTCGGCATGCTGCGCGGTCTCATCTTCAAGGAAGAGATCGGCCGGCCCGTCTATGCCGCTTGCCGCCGCAACGGGCTCCTCACCCGCCCGGCTCACGACTGGATCGGCGTCGCGCCGCCGCTCAACACCACCGAGCAGGAAGCTGACGAGATCCTCAGCATCATCGACAAGTCGATCGCCGACGTCGTTGCCTAAGCGCTGGGCATCCTGAAGAGCGCCCACTCGCGACACAAGCCGAGCGACCGAGTGTTCGGTCGCTCAGTCCATTCATCTCCATTTCCAGTTCCTATTGGTCCATCCGCCTTCCCTCTTCGAACGAGAAGCGCTCTTCATTCGGCGCTTCCCGTTCGACGAGTTCCATGGTCGGGTCTATCTGCGAGAGGTCCGACCGGACCGTTTTCGGTGCTCTATCGTACGACCCCGAATTGCGAAAATTGCCTCGAACCATTGATACAATCGTCAGCATAATCACTCATTCCACGCGGAGCGTTGAAGGTTCGTCCGTTTCGGGAGTCTCTCAGGAGCGTGTGCGCATGTTCATCCGAACCCGGATTATGCTGGTGCTTCTCTTCCTGTTCACGATCGTTGCCGCCAGTGCAGGACCGGCCGCCGCTCAGCCGGACGATCCGGAACCCACGTGGGTCGACACGATGGACTCGGCTGCCACTGGGCTGCTCTCAGAAGCATCGCCTGACGAATCGCGTTTCACCTATCAGTATTTCAACGGCGAGTACTCGATTCAGGCACATGCCACCGACTACACCGGCGATCTCTACAGTTATCTGAACGTTGGGCAGCTCACGGATACGCGCACGGCGGTTGACGTAGCCATTGATGAAGACGGTATCGGCAAGTACGTTTTCGTTGGATGCCGCGCCGGTCCGAATGACAATGGATACGGCTTCGAGGTGCATACCGCGACCGGCGACGTACGCATCTGGATATTGGAGGAGAACGGCGCCACGATCCTTGCCGAGGGCAACGCCGCTGAGTTTATCGCCCCCGGTTTCGTCTACAACACCATCGAAATCGAGTGCTGGCAGAGCATCATCTCCGGCGCCGTAAACGGTGAAGTCATCCTCGCAGAATTCGACACGACCTTTACGTCCGGCTTCTCTTACGTCGGAGCCGGTGTGGACAACAACAACCCAGGCAATATCACGGTCTACTACGACAATCTGTCCGTCATCGACTTCAATGCCCAGTTGACTGACGTTTCAGCGCCAACTCCTGCCGAAGGCGCCGCCGTCACTCAGCCGGGTCCCGCCGGCGCGATCGCATATGCCAGTGAAAATCCGCCAACTCAAGGCCCGTTCCGAGGGACGGCGGAGGTCTTCGACGGAGATCTCAAGTCGCTCTATGCCGAGGTCGATGTCACGACGTTCTACGCCGAGCTCGGCTTTCTCACACCGGTAGGAGCGCCGCCCGGATTCTGGACGGTTGGCTTCTGTTTCTGGATCGACGCGAATGACGACTGTGTGGAGGTCGTCGCCGGCAGTGACGGTATGGTCAAGCGCTGGATTGCCGGCGATTACCTGCCAACCTATGAAGGACTCGACTTTGGCGAGCTGCCTGGTCTCGACCTCACCCCGGGTGCGGAAAACTTCCTCGGCCTGCATGTCGATGGCACGACCGCCACGCTGATGATTAACGGTGAATCGCCCGCGGCGACGATCGCCCTGCCGCGTACCGCATCCGGAGATGTTGCCGCTGTCCTCAGTTTCAATGCCGATAATGACAACGAATCCGGTTCGTTCGTTTTCGAAACCTTCGGCTTTGCCGTATGGGACCTTGGAGCAACAACAGGTGGCATGACCGCTCCGGCGTCGGTCGACCAGCCAACTCCAACTCAACCCACGGTCGCCGCCCAGCCGAACGTCCCATCGATCAACGCCCAGGGACTGTTCGAGCAGCTTCGAAGCCAGGCTCAGACTCAAGCCCCGATTGCTGGCCCCCTTTCATCCCAGCTCGTGCAGTCGGCGGTGGCGTTCCCATGGGCGCCGGCCGGGGTCAACCTGACAGACCTCTACACCTCGGCCACATTCGTGAATCCTCAGGACACCTCCCAGCCGTGGGACATTGGTCTGGCGATCCGATACACGGGTGACAATGCCGAAGCCCGAATCATTGCCACATCTGACGGTAGCTGGAGTCTGACGATTGGCAGCGGACAGCCGGCCGCCAGCGGTCAGCTCACAAGTTTCGCCACTGGACCCGGTGCGCTGAACACGTTCGAAGTTGCGGCCTCTGGACCGTCTGGCGTGTTTGCCTTGAACGGGCTTGTCATCGCCGAGCTCGACCTCTCCGGTTCACCAGGTTCGGGAGATGTGTTTGCCAGCTCTGGATTCCTTACACCAAACGTGGTCGAGGGCCGCGTTGTGTCAGTGCAGGAATTCTCGGTTTGGGCCATCCCAGCGGCAGGTCCTGCGCCGACTGCCACTCAGGTTGCACAGACAACAACGCAGCCATCAGGCGATCTGACAGCGACATTCCAGCAGCAGAAATCGGCTGCGGTGCTCAATGCGCCGCTGACCGGCCCGTTGCAGGGTGTTCTCACCCAACAGGCCGCCTTCCTCAGTCAGGGAAGCGCTGGTGTCAATGTTGCCGATCTGTACGCCGCTGCGACCTTCCTGAACCCGGCCGACACGTCTGTTCCCTGGGACTTTGGCATTACGCTGCGTGGCACTGGTGTGGGAGACGAGCTGCGCTTTTTCGTCACCTCGAACGGCGACTGGTATGTCGCCTCTCGCCTGGACGCCCCAATCGCGAGTGGGCAGGTGTCAAACATCAATGCATCCCCTGGTGGAGCCAACACCATCGAAGTGACCGCACAGGGGTTGACGGGAGTTGCCGTGGTCAATGGCGAACCTGTTGCAACACTGGACTTTTCGAGCGTCGCTCCATCTGGTGACGTCTACGTCGCGACGGGATTCTTCGATTCGAACATCGTCGCGGACCGGCAGATCAGCTTTGTCACATTCCAGGTCTGGCCAATCGAAGCAACGGACGTTGGGACATCTGCGCCAGCGAACGTGCCACCGGAAGACCCTTCAGCCCGATTCATAGCGGCCAGAAGCGCTGTTGCAGGTCAGGCGCCGGTCGCCGGACCATTCAGCGGCGTACTCACGCAATCGGCGACGACGTTCCCGTTCGCTCTCGGCGGGGTCAACCTCGCCGACTTCTACACAACGGCGACCTTTGCGAACCCAGCCGATCTCTCGCAACCATGGAATATCGGATGGGGGCTTCGCTATTCCGACCAGAATCTGGAATTGCGCTTCATCATCGACTCTGGCGGCAATTGGTCGTTCGCAACCGGCGGCGCCGAGACGACCTTTGGCGGCACGATCCTCTGGTTCAACTCGGACACGGGAGGATCGAACACGCTGGAAGCGGTTGTGCAGGGTGTCACTGCCTACGTCGCGGTGAATGGTCAATTTGTGACGTCGTTCGACCTGTCGGCGAATGCACCTTCAGGCGATGTCTTCATCGGCGCCGGTTTTGCCGGCTCGGGAATCGTGGAAGGACGGCAAATCGCGTACTCAGAGTTCTCGATCTGGGCATTGCCGGCAGGTATCTGAACGTGCGGACCGAGTCCAATCACGGCGGGCGCAACCCTGCCGGCTTCAGCGCCGGGAAGGACATAAGTCCGATCGTGTGGGAGAATCGGTAACTCGAACCGTAAGAAAACGCATGCGCCTGGGAGAGGACAATGGGAAACAGTCGAGACAATGCGAAACTGATCGTCGCCGTATTGATGATGCTGGGCATGCTCGCGCCATTCAGCACGCCCGGTGTTTCGGCGCAACAGGCGACCTATACCGACAACATGAGCAATCCGGCGACTGGGCTGCTGTCGCAGTCCTCTCCAGATCCAACCCAGTACAGTTTCCAGTACCGGAACGGACAGTTCATCGCTCAGGCCGTGAGCCCGACCTATCAGGGAGAGATCTTCAGCTTCCTCAATACGCCGGTCATGTACAACTCCACGATGGCCGTTGACGTCGGCATCGGAGGCGCCGACGAACGTGAGATTTACGGCTTCATCGGGTGCCGAGCCGGCTCCGACCACGAAGGCTATCTCTATACGGTCGAACCTCCCGTCGGGCGAGTCGCAATCTGGCGGGAAGACGCAACCGGATCTGTTCTGCTTGGCGAGGATTACTTCCAGGGTCTGATGACCCCCGGTCTGAACCAGTTCAACCGGATCGGGCTCGATTGTTTCGACAGCCAGATCACCGCCTTCCTGAATGACACGATCGTGCTCACGGTCACCGATTCGACCTACCAGTCGGGTCTCAACTACATCGGCATCGGCAATACCGGCGGGGCCGCTGACAATCTGTTCGGTGTTTTCGACAATCTGATCATCAGCGACCACGGACTCCCGACGACTGGAACCACGGGAACGACCGGCACAACCGGTACGACAGGAACGACAACCGGAGGACTCAACCCGACCTTCGAGCAGGGTATTCAGTACGTCCAGACTGTTTCGCCAGTCGTCGGTCCATTCTCGGCGACGGCTGACATGATCGATGGCGATGCCAAGTCGATGAGCGCCGGCGTGAATCTCGCCAACTTCTACACCGAAGTCACCTTCGCTGTTCCAACGAACTCCGCGGGAACCTGGGCAATTGGCTTCTGCTTCTGGATCGACCCGCAGGGCAATTGCTACAGCGCGTTTGTCGGTTCCAATGGCGCCTCTGCGCAGTGGTTTGCCGTCTACGATCCGGCCACTGGCGGTTTGCAGTCGATTTCCAATGGTGGCATTCCGGCGATGAATCTGGCCCCGGGTTCGTTGAACACCTTCGGTCTCCTGGTATCTGGGACAACGGGCACAGTGACGATGAACTCGACTGGCGCTTCAGGCTCGTTCCAGTTGCCGTCGCAACCGCTTGCCAGTGATGTCCGCCTAACCGTTTCGTACAGCGCGGACATCGATGGCAGCACCGTGCCGATGACACTGTCCACACAGGGATTCTCTGTTTGGGATATCTCGGGCGCTGTCAGTGGATCGACCGGTTCGACCACCACGGCCACCAGCGTGTTCACCAAGCGACCGAGCCAGATGGTGGCAGGGCCATTGTCGGGAACGATCGTCGAAGATGCTTCCACGGTGAAGACGGCGCCGGCCAGTGTGTTTCTCTCCGACTTCTACGCAAAAGCAACATTCACCGTTCCCGTCGCGAGCACAACCATGTGGGACATCACTATGGGCTTCCGGGACGCTGGCAACAACAATGAATACCGGCTGACGGTCTTTTCCACCGGCGAGTGGCGACTGACCCTCGGCGTGGGGAATCAGCCGCTGTTGACCGGGACGTTGACAACGCTCCTGACCTCGCCCGGCCAGGTGAATACACTGGAAGTCCTGGTTCAGGGCGCCAACGGTCTCGCGGCATTGAACGGCATCGATATCACCCAGTTCGATGCGTCTGCCTCGATGGTCGCCGGCGACGTCTGGTTGGGCACCGCGGTCATCAACAGCTCGACATTGCCGGGCCGCGCCACACAGTACAGCGCATTCGAAGTCTGGTCGCTCGCCTAGGCAGCAGATCAGCTGACTCAGCCCCGGAGTTACCCGCGTGGGCAACTCCTGGGCTCATCGCAGTTCCGTTTCGAAGCCTCGACAGATTCCATGCGCAAGACCGTAGCGGTGGCGCCCTGTGCCCACCGGTGGCGGAGCGGAACGGAGCGAACGAAGTGAAGCGCAGTGCAGCGGAGCCACAACCTCGCCTCCGACAACCACGAATGTGCTCCCACATTGCTTTCTCATCGATACTTGGATTCTCGGCGCTAGAATGGAACACGGCAAAAGAGGTTGGAACCATGAGTACAGTGACGCTAGAACCCGAAAGCGAATTTGCCGAGACCGCCTTGCGCGCGGCGGAATCTGGAGACGCGGTTACGCTCATAATCGGCGACGCCGCGTTTTCTATTGATATCAAGCCAAAGGGCTCAGCAACACCTTACGCTGAATTGCTGACGCTAACACCTGAGCAAATTGAAGCAAATCGTGCCGCCATCGAGGAAACGGCTGGCGCCTGGCGCGGGCTCGTCGATACCGAGGAACTGAAGGCTGACATCCGGGAGAGGAGAAGGACTCTTGATCGGGGCGTTAACCCTGACGATGTGATGGCCGCACGCAATGCGCTTCAAGAGATGGCCGGTACCTGGCTAGAAGAGTATGCCGCAGAGTTCGCACTGTATATCCGTAAGAGACGACGCGAAGCGAGCCATCCGCCAGTGTGTATTTGAATAATCATGTTGCCGACATGGACATCACGATCGATCAGATCCGGCACTAACCTGAAAGTATGACGTGGCTAACGCAGACCTCTCCCAGCGCGGCAAACTCACGTGGTACGGCGATGCCGACTTCTCGACGTTCATGCGTCGCGCCTTTGCCAAAGGCATGGGTCTGACCGACGCCGACCTCGAAAAGCCGGTCATCGGCATTGCCAACTCCTGGAGTGAGCTGAATCACTGCAACTCGCATCTCCGTGAGGTGGCGGCCGCGGTCAAGCGAGGCGTGTTGCAGGAGGGCGCCATCCCCCTCGAGTTCCCCACGATTTCCCTCGGCGAGCTCTTCATCTCCCCGACCTCGATGTTCCTGCGCAACCTGATGGCCATGGACACCGAGGAAATGATCCGCGCTCAGCCAATCGACGGCGTCGTCCTCCTGGCCGGCTGCGACAAAACCACACCCGCCTACCTGATGGGCGCGGTCAGCGCCGATCTCCCTGCCATCATGGTCACTGGCGGACCAATGCTCACCGGTCGCTGGCGAGGTCGCGATCTCGGCGCCTGCACCGACTGCCGGAGACTCTGGACCGAATACCGCGCCGGCACGATCACGCAGGAGGACATCAGCGAGGTCGAAGGACTGCTCTTCCGATCCCACGGGCATTGCACGGTGATGGGCACCGCCAGCTCGATGGCCAGCGTCGCCGAAGCGCTTGGTATGACGCTGCCGTACAACGCCGCCATTCCAGCGCCCGATTCCGGACGCTTGCGCCACGCCGAGGATGCCGGACGACGCATTGTCCATATGGTGCAAGAGGGCCTGCGGCCTTCGGCAATCGTCACGCGGGATGCAATCGAAAACGCGATACGCGTACTCTGCGCCATCGCCGGCTCGACGAATGGCATCGTCCATCTGCTCGCGATCGCCCGGCGAGCGGGGGTGCCGCTGGAGCTCGACGACTTCGACCAGATCAGCCGCGAAACGCCACTTCTGGCAAACATCAAACCATCTGGCGAGTACCAGATGGCGGAACTCTTTGAAGCGGGCGGCATCCCGGCTGTCATGAAAGAGCTTCTTCCTCTCCTGAACACTGGCGCGCTGACCGTCACCGGCAAAACCGTTGGGCAGAACCTGGAACTGACTCCAGCGTCGATGCGTAGCGATGTTGTCGCCTCGCGCGAGAGTCCATTCGACACTGAAGGCGGACTCTCGATCCTGCGCGGCAACCTCGCACCTGACGGCGCGGTGATCAAACACGCAGCCGCAACCCCCGCGCTCCTCCAGCACCGGGGCAGGGCTGTGGTCTTCACATCCCTTGAAGACATGAGCCGCCGCGTCCACGACCCGGCGCTCGACGTCACACCCGACGATGTGCTCGTGTTGCAGAACGCTGGTCCGATCGGCGGTCCAGGTATGCCGGAAGCCGGCATGATTCCCATCCCGAAGAAACTGCTCGAGCAAGGGGTGCGCGACATGGTCCGCATCTCCGATGCCCGCATGAGCGGCACCGCCTTCGGCACGGTTGTGCTGCATGTCGCGCCGGAGTCGGCTATTGGGGGACCGCTGCTTGCGGTGCGAAACGGCGACGAGATCGAGCTCGATGTGCCCAACCGAACGCTTACGCTTCAACTCTCCGATCCAGAGATCGCTGGTCGCCTGTCTGAAACCGGTCTGCCGGCACACGATCCCCAGCTGCGCCGGGGTTACGGCTGGCTCCACGCCGAACACGTGACGCAGGCCAACCACGGCTGCGACTTTGACTTCGCGGCTGCGGCGTGGCGTGGGCAACAGCCGGACTGATGCGCCACTTCCCGGTTCGATTGCCGATCTCCTTTGCTATACTCCAGATGGATCGACAACCAAACCATCCTGAACGCAAATCGTGGTGATCGGCAATGACCGAGCCAGAACGCCGGCTACGAGATTTGTATTCCTCGCTCCGTCAAGGCGACATGAGCCGGCGGGATTTCATGAGCCGTGCATTGACAATGGGCGTTGGCGCTCCGGTCGCGTTGATGCTGGTCAACTCGATCCACATCGAACGCGCTGAAGCGCAAGACGTTCATGGTGGTCGTCCTACCGCTGGCACCGAGAGACAGCTACGGGGAGCCGGCGGCGAGCTGAGAGTCCGGCAGTGGCCAGCACCGGCGAGTGTGTTCGCGCATCTCACCGCGTTCCCTCCGTCGGCGGCCCAGGTGTCGTCGATGATACTGGAGCCTCTCTTTTCGTACGCGATCGATGGGTCGCTCGTGGCGACTCTCGCCGCTGAGGTGCCCACCCGAGAGAACGGCGGATTGTCAGATGATCTGACCAGGGTCATGGTGAATCTCCGGGAGGGAACGCGGTGGAGCGACGGCGAGTCGTTGACCGCGGCAGACGTGGTCTGGACCTGGCAGTGGATCACCGACGAAGCCAATGGCGCGGTTGCTCGCGGAATGTGGCGCGATGTGCTGTCGGTCGAAGCCACTGGTCCATCGACCGTTCAGTTCAACTATGCGAGACCCACACTGAAGTGGTTCGCTCCTCTGGCCGGCTCCCACGCCGCCGCCATCATTCCGGGCCACGTCTGGCGTAGCGGCGACAATGCTGCGGTGAACGCAGCGTTCGCGACCGATCCGATTGGCACCGGTCCCTACCGGGTCGCCGAATTCGCTCCAGGAGACTACATCCGTTGCTCGATCAATGAGCTCTATCGCGAACCGAACAAGCCCTTCTTCTCCACGATTCACGTCCAGGGAGGCGGCGACAGCGAATCCGACGCGCAGGCCGTTCTCGAAACGGGCGAAGGAGATGTAGCGGCAATCCTGTTTGCCATGCCCACAACGCTGCGTGAACTGGAAGCGGCCGGCGGCAAAGGCAGAGTGTTCTCAGGCATACATACCAACGTCGAGCGTCTCATGTTCAACTTCTCTGATCCGGACCTCGAGATCGATGGAGAGCGGTCGAGTCTGCAGGCTCCCCATCCGATACTGTCCGACCGTACTGTGCGAGAGGCACTGAGCCTGGCCATCGACCGGGTGGCTATTGCCACTGAGGTCTTCGAGGCTCCCGATCTGGTACCACCGGCTCGCAACATCCTGACGGGCATCCCCGCTGTGGAATCGCCGAACACGGCATTTGCATTCAATGTCGACCAGGCGAACCGGCTCCTGGATGAAGCGGGCTGGATCAGGGACGGCGACGTGCGGATCAAGGATGGAACCGAATTGGCGATCTCGTTCCACACGTCGGTCACCACCGATTTCAGTCAGCTCATGCGATTCCGGCCCGAATACCAAACCGCCATCATGAAAGGCTGGGAAGCAATCGGGGTCAAAGTCCAGCTTGGTCAGGTTCCGGGTGAAGCCTTCTTCGATACGAGTCCCGGCAACGTGCATTCTTACGCTCACTTCTATCATGACGTCCAGATGTATGCGATGGAAGCGGAATTTCCACTGCCCGACACATTTTTCGCGGAATGGTATGCCGGCGCGGACAATGAGAACGTCGCGCAGCGGGCCAATGACTGGACCGGCGCAAATACACAGCGCTACGTCAACCCGGAATTTGACCGGCTCTATGAAGAATCGATTTCGACGATCGATCCAGAACGCGCGACGGTGCTGCTCATTCAAATGAACGATCACATCGTCAACGAATATGTCGCCATTCCCCTGCACACGCGGGCAGCCGCACTCTATGCCCTCAGCAACCGAATCGCTCCGGAAAATGTTGCTGCCAGCGACTGGGAGCCGCTCTTCTGGAACATCGCGAATTGGCAAACGGTGGATTAGCGCTCAGGTCGGGAAAATCGGCACTTCACATCGTCACTGGGCTCCGACATTGTGTCCAAAACTGACTAGAATGTTGCTAGAATCTAGTCAACAACGGAGTACATTCAGGAGCGTTGTCGTGAAAACTGTCGGAGTGTACGAGGCAAGGACACAGCTGTCCGAGCTTCTGAGAGAAGTCGAAGCTGGAGAGACAGTATCGATTACACGGAATGGACGCGAGATCGCTCATGTCATTCCCGCACCCAAATCGACAGCTGATATCCAAAAGCTCATCGACGAATGGTTTGAGTATCGTGATGGAGCCGGAGTTTCTCTGGGCGGCATGACGTATCGGGAACTCATTGAAGAGGGCAGAAGATTTTGAGCGTCGTCATCGATGCGACGGCCGCTCTCCCCTGGTGTTTCGAGGATGAATCAAGCGAAAGCAGTCGATGACTGCTCCGAGATATCGGCAACCATGGCGCGGTGACCACTGCTCTTTGGTCTTTTGAAATCCTGAATGCTGTCGTGACTGCATTGAAGCGTCATCGAATTGACAATGTTGGTGCTGACCGGTTCCTGTATCTCCTTGAGCAACTTGTGATTGAGGTTGTTCCTGCGATCGTCGCTCATTCGTTCGTTTACGTACGCCCGGTTGCCCTCGAATTCGGACTGACTGCATATGATGCGTCCTACCTGGAGCTTGCATACAGGAGGAGGCTCACGCTTGCCACGAATGATGCACGTATGCGTGAGGCTGCAAGATCTCTTGACGTGCCAATTTGGAGCGATCCTGTTTCGCCGGAATAGAACGCACCGTGCCTCGGGAACCGCTCGATTTCGGTCGGCCACAGCAATGCGGTTTTCGACCGATGTTCGTCACCACCTGTTAGAATTTCCATAACCAGATCGATCGACAGCACATATCCTCGTCGAGGTGTTTGGCGATGCCCACGTACGCATTGCGGTCACTCAGTGAAAGCTGGAATGACCTCCTGCTCGGCAACGTCAGCCGCCGCGAATTCGCCGTGCGTGCTGCGGCGCTGGGCGTCACCGGACCGTCCATCCTGGCGGCGCTGAATGCTGTCGGAACCACGGGAGCAGCGGCTCAGGATTCCGCCGGTGAGCGGCCCAGCACCGGCACCGAGGACCAAATCCGCGGCGCGGGAGGCGAACTCCTGGTGCGGCAGTGGCTTGCGCCCAACGACCTCTTCCTCCATCGCAACGTCGATGACTTCTTCCCAATCGCTGTGTCCCAAGTCTCGTCGATGATCGTCGAGCCGCTCTTGTCGTTTGCACCAGATGGTTCGCTGGTGCCGACTCTGGCAACCGAAGTGCCTACCCAAGCGAACGGCGGGTTGTCGGACGATCTCACGATGGTCACCCTCAATCTCCGGGACGATGTGCTTTGGAGTGACGGCGAGCCCTTCACCGCGGAGGACGTCGTCTGGACCTGGCGCTGGACAACGGATTTCGATGGATCGCAATGGAGCTGGCCCTGGACCGCGATCCAGGATGCCGAAGCGTTGAGCACGCATCAGGTACGTCTGGTTTATGAGACGCCCTCCCTCTCGTGGTTCACACCAATCGCCGGCGCGCTCTTTGGCGGCATCCTTCCCAGCCATGTCTGGAAAGGGAAGGACAGACCGACCGCCGACCTGGAGTTCGGCGCGAACCCCATCGGCACTGGCCCCTACAAAGTTGCTGAGTTCGTCCCCGGCAGTCATCTCATTTGCTCGATTAACGAGCACTATCGCGAACTCCAAAAACCCTACTTCCAGTCGATTCACTTCCAGGGAGGCGGAGACAGCGCCTCTGACGCGCAGGCAGTGCTGCAGGATGGCGATGGAGATGTTGCCGGAGTCCTGTTGATGGATCCGGAATTCCTGCTGGAGATGGAATCGGCTGGAGGAACGGGCAAGCTGATTGCCACCTTGCCGACGAGCGTTGAGCGCATCGTCTTCAACTTTTCCGACCCAGTTCGGGAAGTCGATGGGGAGCGCTCCAGCTTGCAGGCGCCGCATCCCTTCCTGACCGACCGAGCCGTGAGAGAGGCGATGGCCATGGCCATCGACCGGGAGTTCATCGCCAACGAGATCTTTCTCGGCGGCGATCTGCATCATGCGGCGCGAAACATCCTGACGGGTATCGCCGCTCTGGAGTCGCCGAATACCTCCTATGTCTACGATATCGACGCCGCGAACACGTTGCTGGATGACGCTGGCTGGACCAAAGACGGGGCCGTGCGAACCAAAGATGGTGTGAGATTGGCGGTCACGTACTACACCGCCGCCGGTGAAGACAATTCATTGGTGAAACGATTCCGGCCAAGAGTTCAGGAGGTCGTCAAAGAGGGATGGGAAGCGATCGGGATCGAAGTCGAGCTCGGCCGGCTGAATGGCGATGATTTCTTCGATAACTCACCCGAGAATGAACACTCTTATGCCCACTTCTACCGCGATGTGCAGATGTGGGCCTCCGCTGCGACATCGCCCCATCCCGTTTTCTATTTTGAGGACTGGTACGCCGGACCGGACAACGGCAATGTTGCCCAGCGAGCAAACGACTGGAGCGGTTGGAACCTGCAGCGCTACGTCAACGCCGATTTCGACGCTCTTTACGAGGAGGCAATCTCCACCCTCGATCAGGAGCGAGCAGCCGAGCTCTTTATTGCGATGAACGATCTGATTGTGAATGACTTCGTCGTTGTGCCGCTCGTCGCCAGACCAGACATGATCTATGCCCTGAGCAACCGGATCGCTGTCGAGAATGTCGGCGCTAACTCCTGGGAGCCGCTCTTCTGGAACATCGCCAATTGGCGGACAGTTGAAGGCGAATAGGCGAATAGGCGAATAGGCGAATAGGCGAATAGGCGAATAGGCGAAGAGGCGGATGGGCGGAAACGCGGACAGGCGCCACTGATTGCCAACCACGCCGCAAGACTCGCCGACTTGCCGTCTCGCCGTCTTGCCGACACATCACGGCCTCACGAGTGAAACCGGATCGGCGCCTGGGTCGGGACCCCCGTTGGCTTCGGTGAGTCGGCACTCGAATCGTCCGAATGCTCCTCGGCAGACGCCGGGCCGACGGAAATGAACCACACAGTCGCGGGCTCGTCGGCACTGTTCAGATAGCGAGTTTGCGTACCCGGACCGGCTGCCGACGCGTCACCAGCGGTGAGCATGGAGGAGCTATCGACCACCTGGGAACGCGTCCCGCTTGCTTTGCGCACTTTCGCGTCGCCGCCGGCACTGGCTATTTCGAGCGTCCCCTGGGCCATCCAGGCCAGCTCGACTCCGGTCACTCCCTGGCGCGAGAGCGCCGTCTTCGGCAACATCGAGACGTGACCGAACGAGATCGTAAGACGTTTTCCGACCCCCTCCAGCGTAACCCCGCTCCAGAGTGTCTCTCCCAGTGATGCGAGCAATGGAGCGGTCGACGACGCCCTCTCGGAAGCCGGAGACCCGAACTCCAGCGCGATCAGATGTGTGTTCTCCACCGCGGATTCCCACAGCTGGAATGTCGTGCCGGCGGGGAGGAAGACTGCCTCCATCGGATGGAGGTAGATCGTCGAAGCGGATTCGACCGGGCTCGCGGTGATTGGTCCCGTCACACGCTCCTGCCAGTGCATAGCCGGTAATGCGGCCGGTTTTGTCACCACAAGGACGGCTTTGCCGGCTGTGACGATGAAGAGCATATGCCGCGTGAAGCTGACCATTGCTTCTGTAGAACTCCCAAGCGTAATCTGCTGCACTCTCGTGACCAGTCTGTAGGAGGCGAATGGCAGATCGAACGACAAGTCTGGATAGGCATGAAGCTGCCCTGCGACCGGAGCAGTTGACCAGTGCTCGGCGATCAGTCCTCGATCGACCTTCACGAGATCGAGTTGCCCAACGACGTCGAGAGGCGTGATCCCGAAATCCGCCAGCCTGCGTGTGTGCTGATTGGATGTTGTCAGCGCCACCGAGACGGTGTTGTCGCCGAGCGCGACTGGTTCCGCTTGCAGTTGAATTCCCGGATGGAAGCGTCGAATGGAATCGAGGCGTTGCAGGAAATCCTCACTGCTGCCCGCCCAGGCGCTTCCTGTTTGATGCGTGACGAAATCGGTGTGCAGGAGACGTCGCACATCAGCATCGCTGCCGCCTTCGAGATACAGGTTGATGGTGTCGTAGAAGTGTGCAGCGGCTGCTTCGAATTCCGGACCCGTCCCAGCTGGAATCGGCTGCACGCTCATCGGTTCCAATGACCACAGCTGGCTGAGCACGATTCCGCTCAGGAACGTCAGGACGATTGTGGCTGCGAAAGTGACGTTGCGCATAGGAAACCCCATCCCGAATGCTTCCATTCAGGCAAGAACAGCTTGATCGCTGGCGATTGGGAACCGTTAGCTAGACATTGACTGGCGTTTGCAGGTCATTCTGTCCATCCGTAGTCTCGCCATTTTTGGCGCTATTCCACATTGGCCTGGTCACGATGACGCCTCTCCCTCGCTCATCTGTGTTCCCGCCGAACCGGTGAATACCCAGAGCCTGGCAACATGACCTTGCTCTCCCTCGAGCGACGTCACAATGAACAGATTGCCGCTCGAAACGATCGGAGAATCGACCACCTGCCCGTTCAGCGAGAGCGACTCGCTCCATTCCTTCGATCCATCATCCAGTGAATACGCCGAGACACCGAACGCGACATCGACGACGTACACCGTCTCATCGACGACCACGGCTGAGCTGTTGAGACTGACGTGTTCGGTTGTCGCTCGCCAACGCTCCTTTCCTGAGCGGGCGTCGAGACAGACGAGCTTTCCGCCTGCCGTCGTGACCAACACGTTGTCTGCTGAGATCGCCGGCGAAGAGGTCAGTGGGATGTTGTCACCGATATCCGCCTGCCAGAGCATCGTTCCCAGATCGAGATCGACCGCGAAAACCATGCGGGTGAGCGTGCTTGCGGCGTAGACGCGACCTTCGCCGATCGATGGCCCGGATTCCAGCGAGTCGAGGGGCTGTTCCCAGAGAGCGCGACCGCTCGATGCCTCGAAAGCGGCGAGGCCCGGTTTGCCGCCGAGCACATTCGCCGAGCTCCAGCGTTCCTCCCCAGTGACCCGATCGAACGCGAACACGTGGGTGCTGTTCGACGCCTGTCCCACCAGCCCGCTGCCGACAACTAGCGTGTTTTCCTCTCCAGCGACATTGAGCGACACACGATACGGCGCGGTCGCCACAAAGAGCGCGTCGTTGAGAACGACGGGAGCCGAGGACCATCCAGCGTCGAGTTGCCTGCTCCAGATCTCCTCGCCCGTTTCGGCATCGATCGCATAAGTCGTCCCATTGGTGTCGCTGGCATAGACGATGCCGTCGGTCACGGCGGGCGTGCCATTGATGGGGTGTTCGGCGGGAAACCGCCAGAGCTCAGTCCCATCCCGGGCATCGATGGCGATGACCGATCCGCTCTTCCCGCCGCCCGACTCGGGCTCCGATCCGCTCGCCACAAAGACGGTTTCTCCGACCAGTGCCGGGGAGCTGATGACTCCCCTCCCGGCGTCGAAGTTCCAGCGCATGTCCAGATTGCCGGAAACCCCCGGTCCGGGCATCACACCGCTGCGTGCCGGGTTGCCACGGTCCATCGGCACGCCGAAGTTGATCGCCGCCGCGGGGATGACATCTGGATTGCCGGCAACGTTTCCGTCACCACGGCGTTCGCTAATCACGTACAGGAACCCGGCAATCGCCAGGACGATCAGCGCTGCGGCGGCAAGTGAAGTCGCGAGCCACGCTCGAGGCGGACGATTGGTCGGAAGCTGGAAGACGCTCCCTTTAGAGACTCCCGCCGGCATGTTTCTGAGTCCGCGCGGGCCGTCGGGAGCATGCTCATGCAGTTCAGCTCGATTCCTGCCGACTATTTCGAGGAACTGCGCTTCGAACTTCGTGGCAAACGCCGGACTGGCCCGCCGCGCGTCGTCCCGTGCTTCCAGGAGCGCGATCGTCTCGGCCAGCGTCGCATCGATGTCGAGCGTGCCGGACTGACCGGCGCGAACGTTGCTGCTGGATACACGTGCATCCCAGTATTGCCCAATTCGGGCGTCATCATTAGTCGATCTGTCACGCCACATCATCTGAATCCTTTGATGGGCTGACCCCCATCAGAGATCGGAGCTGGATCAGCGCCCGATGCTGCGCCGCTCTCACAGCGTCATGACTCTTGCCCAGCACCTTTGCGATCTCCTTGTCGGTGAAACCCTGCAAGCGCAGTTCCACAACGTCGCGCTGCAAATCCGGCAGTCGTGAGAGCTGTGTTGAGATGTACAACCGTTCGGTGAGGGCTATCGCCTGTTCCTCCGGTGAAATGGCGCTGTCCTGAAGCGAGCCGGCGGAATCGAGCGTGCTAACCGGTTTGGTTGCCCGCCACGCATCGACAATCACGTTGTGCGCGATGGTGAACAGCCATCTGCGAAAGCCATCGCGGTCAGTGCAGGAGTGCAGATTGGTGAACGCCCGCATGAAGGTTGTTTGCGTGGCATCTTCGGCTGCTTCCCGGTTGCCAAGCCGCCGGTGGCAATAGCGGTGAACGGGGTCTTTGTACCGCGTGAAGATCTCCAGAAATGCCTCTGGGTCGCGCAAAGCGTCTTCCACGAGCTCGCGATCGCTTCGCTCGGTGGTGCGTGGGAGGCTGAACGGCATCGGCTGCGCTCGCAGCATGATCAATGGTTTGCTCCACGACGATAAACGAATACTTCCACGTCATGGAGGTAGACGGCAACTTCCCACGATCTGTGACGCTCGGCGTGGAAAACCGTGTAGCGGCAAGACCTGCCTTGCCCGAATCTGAGAAGATGCCGCCAGAGGCCATTAACACGCACACCGAGGAGCATCGAGCCATGGCAAATCTGACAGGCAAAGTGGCGCTCGTCAGAGGAGCGGGATCCGGAATCAGCGCCCCTCTCCATGATGAGATACTCCACTCATGAGCGGAAAACTCCAATGTGCGTCATGCGAGTTCATTGCCACGTTCGGCTTGTATCCGGAAGGTTGTCCCCGTTGTCATGCCGGTGGACATCCGTCGGCGCTGGTCGTCAGCACACCGCCGCGCTCGAACTGGCCGGTGCCGCCCCAGTTCCCGGACGGCATCTGGGCGCGCTGGGGCGACCTGCTTCCGGACATTCCATCCGAGTATCGATTGACCCTTGGCGAAGGCCGATCGCCATTGATTCGCAACTTTCGACTCGCCGAGAGCGCCGGCATCCCAAACCTCTACCTCAAAACGGAAGGCGTCAACCCCACCGGCGCGCACAAAGACCGTTTCCACGCCGTCAGTGTCGCGGTTGCCAAGTCGCTCGGCATAAAAGGGGTCATTTCGGCATCGACCGGCAATCATGGGCTCTCGATGTCCGCCTACGCCGGTTTGCATGGTCTCGATGCGGTCGTCATCGCCCACCCGCGGATGCCCTTGCTTCTCCAGCAAGCGATTACGTTCGCTGGCGGTCTTCCATTAACAATGGAAGGAAGCACGGCCGCATCGATGACCCGGTCACTGGTCGACTCAGGCGACTGGATGCCCGCCGGCACCCTCTGGCCGATGCCTTTTGCCAATCCCTGGGGCGTGGAGGGCTACAAAACGATCGCCTGGGAGATCATCGAAGCCCTCGGGGAAGCGCCCGACTGGATACTGGTTCCCACGGCCGGCGGCGATTTGCTCTGCGGCATCTGGCGCGGACTCGCCGAATACGAGCAAGCAACTGGAACCGGTCCACGAACTCGCCTCGTCGCCTGCCAGCCGGAGGGCGCCGCGCCATTGGTCGCCGCTCTCGAATCGGGACTCGATCGCGTGCCCTATCTCGATCATGCCCAATCGCTAGCCCTGTCGATTGCAGACCCCGTTACCGGTGAGCTCGCCTTACGCGCGGTCCGCCAGACCGAGGGGTGTGGCATTGCGGTGTCCGATCGATCGATCCTCGAAGCTGGCCAGCAGCTCGCGCGAATCGGCGTGCTTGCCGAGCCATCGTCGGTGGCGCCGGTCGCCGCGCTTCGTGCATTGGTCGAACGCTTTCCGGAAGCTCGCGATCAGTCGGTGGTCTGCATTTTGACCTCGTCGGCGCTGAAGTGGCTCGATGATTACGGAGCCGCCGCCACCGGCGCCGCACAGCCTATCACCACGGCAGAGCAAGGGCTCGCCGCGATTCGCGATCGCTTCGCCTGACAAATGTTTCTCTGAAATCAGCGAGAATCCTGAGGTTCTGCCGAACGGGTGACAATCACGAACAGGCCGGCGGAGCAGGAAATCTGTCCGTCGCCTCGCCATTTATGGCGCATGTTCCCCGGTGCACATGTCTGGGCTCTGCTGCCGTCGTGGGAAAACGGTCCATCGCCACATAGAAACACCCGGTCGGCAACCGACCGGGTGTTTGCTTTAGCGAATTTGAATCGGTGTTGAACTAGTACCGGTTGTACGAGCTCATCGCGCGGCGCTCCTGGAAGCACTCCCGGCAGTACACCGGCTTGTCCTGTGTCGGCAGGAACGGCACTTCGGTCTGCTTGCCGCAGTTGCTGCAAACCGCCGGGTGCATCGTCCGCTCGGCGCGGTATCCACCGCCGCCGCCGCCGCCATAGCTGTCACCGCCGTAGCCGCCGCCGTCATTCCGCTGGGCCTTGCGGGCCGCGCGGCAGGCCGGACAGCGCTGAGGCTCGGTGTAGCCGCGCTCCGCATAGAATGACTGCTCACCGGCTGTAAAGGTAAAAGTCTGCCCACAATCCCGGCAGGTCAGTGTTCGATCGCTCACGTGTGTGTTCTCCTGAAAATCACAGCATCAACGCAATGCTGCACCAAAGTCGATGTTCGAAAAAAGCGTTCTGTGCTCTGCGCCGGGCGTACTCCTTCGCGTTAGTGTTCCGACTAGCGGTGGCGGAACGTGATACGCCCGCGGGTAAGGTCGTACGGCGAGAGCTCGACGGTGACCCGGTCGCCAGGCAGCACACGGATGTAGTTCTTCCGCATCTTGCCTGCCAGATGACCGAGGACGGATTGGCCGCTCTCAAGCTCGACAGTGAACATCGCATTGGGCAGCGCTTCACGAACGCGACCCTCGACGGCGATCGCGTCAGGATTACTGCGCGGTCCCCGCTCCTCCGTGACAACGCCCGTCGCTGGTTTCCGTGCGGGCGGCTTGCGGTAGGCAGGTTTCTTCTGAGCCATGGTTCTCCTTTGTATACCTGTAACGCCGAACGGATCCTGCCGTTGTCGTCAAATAGTGCGGACGCCTCTATCTTCGAGGCCGCTGATCTGTGCCCGAAACGGAAGAACCCTTGCACCGAAGCACGGCTTCAGTCAACGGAGGCATTCCGAACTCTTGCACCGTCTGGGGGTAAAGAAGGATTGCAGCGACGCGATGACAACCGAATCGACCCGACCCTGAATCAAACCAGGCGTCGGTCCAGCTCTTCGCGTTCAATCGGTACCTGCTCCAACCACCAGCCACATCCCGGCGCGAAACATTCGCACCAGCTTCCCACGATGGAGAGAGTGCCTGACCATCGGCATCGAGCTCGATCTCGAAAGAATCATTTCGGTTTCGAGTTCCGCACTGCTGTTACAGGATACCATCAAATGGACCATAAGTGTCGGTTTTCAGCGGAAATTGTGCGGAAACCTGCGCCTCTCCGCATTCAGCCCCGTTTCATCCGTCACCCGCGACGGCCGCTCACTCACCTATTAGATGAAGGGGTGACGATCGATCAGATTCGGAAAGCGCTTCTGTATCGGCATGATTTCGCATCGCTGGGTGAATGACAGATCGAAGTTGAGTCTCGAGGCAGCCACACTCCGACCCGATTCCGGCTGTTTCGGTCATATCCCTGGGCGCTGGCGCGATTTTTCGGAGTTGTCCTTTGTGTCACGCCTGAAAGTGCCCGGAATCGGGTCCATCGGTACGCTTGCATCCTGTTCGGACACTCTGTAATATGACTGCAACCGCAAATTGAATGCCTGCCGGTCAACTGTCCGGTGCGGCGTGATGAAGTGGGGAACCGCAGGGAACAACGTCGGAAGAAACTAGCGCTTCGTCGGCCTCATGTGGAACATGGCCAGTTTCCGCATCAGGTAGCGCAATAACGCCAGACGTGGTGTTTGGGAAGACGGGGCAACCGTTGGAAACGAATCGAGTTCGAATCTGGGGAGTTGACCCGGAGCGTGCCAGATACGGCGCCGCTCGGGGTTTTGTTGTGCCCGTTTCGAGCCGATTGTTGACTTCGAGCCCTGGTAAAGAAAGTGTGGCAACTCTGCCGAGGGGGGCCCTGAGCGATGGGAGGACGTGATGGGTTCTGAGGGAAGCGAGCGACCGAGCAGGACTTGGCGAGTTGGAGACAGCGGGAACGGGAAGCAGGGGTACGGGAATCCGGGGATGAGGAAGCGAAGGACGGGGAGTGGGATGAGCGAGATGGTGGGAAAGGGACGAGGGATGGGACTGAGTGAGCGCCTGGTGCGGCTCTTTGGAGCATTCGCGCTGGTTTTGAGCATGGTGACGTACGCGGTGGGGGATGTTGGGGCGACCGACTCCGAAGCCGATTCGGGTGGTGGGAATGGTGGGAACGGCAGTTCCGGCGCGGTGGTTGGCGGAGCTGGCGGAAACGGAGCCGACGGTGCGGCTGGGGGTTCGGCGACGGGTGGGTCGGCGAGCGCGAATGGTGGGAATGGTCAGGGCGCGGCTGGCGTAGGCGGGAACGCGACGGGTGGCAATGGCGGCTCGGCGAGCGGGAACACCACGGGTGGGAACACCACGGGTGGGAGCGTGACGGGCGGCAATGGCACGGGTGGCGCGGCGAGCGGCGGCAACGCGCAGGCAGGCGGGGCGGCGACGGGCGGAAACGGGAATGGTGGGAACGCGACCGGGACCGTGAATGGCGGCAACGCGACGTCTGGGAGCGCGAATATCGGTCAGCAGCTGGGTGGCGGCGGACTGGTGATCACGCAGACGAATGGGAGCACGGGACTGAGCGCGAACGGCGGCAATGGTGGTGACGGCGGCGACGCGGACAATGGTGGAACGGCGAACGGTGGAGACGGGGGGAACGCGGGGCTGTTCAATGGCGGCAGTGTTGAGGGTGGCGGCAACACGGGCGGCAACGTGTCGATAGGCAACTTCCTGGTCGGGAGCGCGAGCACGGCGACGTATGGTGGCGGCAACGTGGGAGGTGGGGGCAATGGCGGCAACGCCTTTGGCGGCACCTCGGCGGGCGGCAATGCGATTGGCGGCGCGGGGAATGGTGGCAATGCGACGGGTGGCGGCGCGACGGGTGGGAACACCACGGGCGGCGGCAACACGGCGGGGAATGGCGGCATCGCCACGGCGGGAGCCGGGATTGGCGGCGGCGGCTATGGCGGTTCGGGCGGCGCGGCGACGGGTGGCGTGGCCACGGCGGGCGCGGGTGGCTCGGGCGGCAGTGGCGGCGCCGGTGGGCAGGCGATCAGCGGCGACGCGGTGGGCGGCAATGCGGGACATGCCCAGGCGAGCACGCAGAACGTGGGCTTGCAGGATGGGGTGTATGCCTGGTCGACAGGCGGCCAGGGCGGTGAAGCGACCACCGGGAACGCCACAGGCGGCCAGGGTGGTGAAGGTGGCGCGGCGGGCGCCAGTGGCGGCAACGCGGATGGCGGCGACGCGCGAGCGGGTGGCGGCGATGGTGACGGCGCCCGGGGCGAGGGTGGCAACGCGGTAGCCGGCAACGGCGGCAATGCGACCAGCATCGTCGAGGGTGGCGACACCACGGCGGGAGATGGACTGGGTGCAAACGGCACGGGTGGCGCGGCGGTCGCGGGGAATGGTGGAGCGATCGGCGAGGCGACGGGCGGCACGGGCACGGGCGGCGAAGCAACCGGCAATGTGACCAACGTCGAGGCGATTGGTGGGGACATCAACGCACCGGAAGGCCAGTACATCGCGTATGCGAGTGATATCTCGACGACGACGAATGGCTGCAACGTGCTCGATCCGGGAGCCGCGGGTGGGGAGATCCTGCCGGGCGGACCGGGTGCGGGTGGTGATGGCGGCATTGGCAACGACGCGAACAACGAGTCGTCATCGAATGGCGGCAATGGTGGGAATGGCGGCAACGCGGTCTGCGGACTGACGAGTGGCGGCGGCAACACGGGTGGCAATGCGACGCATGGCGACCTGACGGGCGGCAATGCCAGCTCGATCGTTGATGGCGGCCACAACAGTGGTGGCAACGGCACGGGCGGCGACGGGCGGTCGGGCGACTCGACGGGCGGCAACGCCAGAGCGGGCTCGGCGACGGGTGGCTCGGCGAACGGCGGCAACGCAGTGGGCGGCGACACCACGCACAACGGCAATACGGGTGGCGCCGGCGGCAACGCGAATGGCGGCACCGGCACGGGTGGTGCGGGAACCGGCGGCAATGGCGGCAGCGCCACGGGCGGCAACGCGACGAGCGGCACGGGTGGCGATGGCGGCAATGCCGGCAATGGTGGTGATGCGCAGACCGGCAACGCGACGGCGGGCAATGGCGGGTTGTCGAACGCGGCGGCATACGGCGCGGGGAGCGACCCGGTGGCCGATGCGCTGGGCGGCAATGGCGGCAATGCCAGCAGTGGCGATGCCTCGCCTGGTGATGGTGGCGATGGTGGAGTTGGCGGCAATGGCGGCGCGGTAGGCGAAGGCGGCGACGCCAGCGCGACCGGCGGCGACGGCGAAGGCGCGGTCGGCGAAGGTGGCAACGGCCGGGGCGGCAATGGCGGCAACGCAGAAGGCAACGCGTATGGCGGCAACACCACCGCGGGCAACGGCACGGGTGGCGCGGCGACGGGTGGCGATGCGAATGGCGCGAATGGCGCGACCTCGGGTGTGGGCATTGGTGGCAATGGCACCGGCGGCACCGGCAGCGGCGACGTTCTGGCGATCGCCGACAGCAACGGCACGGTCGAGGGCGGTCATGCCACGGCTGGTGTGGTGACGAGTGGACAGATTCTGACCGTGACCTATGGCTGCACCGTGGTTGGTGGTGTGGGCGGCCAGGGTGGCGATGGCGGCTACGAGGTTGGCAATCCGGATCCGGAAGCGGGCGACCCGATTCCGAACCCGGGTGGCAATGCGACGGCGAACGGCGGCGATGGTGGTGATGCGGGCCATGCGGGATGCGGCGACGTGACCGGTGGCGGCAACAGCGCGGGAGACGGAGCCTCGCACGGCAACGTGACGGGCGGCGACGCCAGCGTGTACACCGCGGGTGGCGGCAACAGTGGTGGCGATGCCGAGGGTGGCAACGGCACGGGCGGCGACTCGAAGGGTGGCTCGGCGAGAGCAGGCAACGCCACGGGCGGGGCCGGCAACGCGGGAGTGACGACGGGTGGCGCGACCACGCATGAAGGGAACACGGCTGGCGCGGGTGGCGCTGGCAATGGTGGCGACGGCACCGGCGGCAACGGCACGGGCGGCAATGGCGGCAACGCCAGCGGCGGCGCCTCGACCGGTGGCGACGGCGGCGCGGCGGGCGCAGGTGGCAATGGCGGCAACGCCAGCACCGGCAGCACGACGGGCGGCGACGGCGGCAACGCGGTGGCGGAAGCGAGTCTGACGAACGGTGGCGAACCGGTGGAAGCGGTGGCGACCGGTGGCCAGGGCGGTGTTGGCACGAGTGGCTGGGCGAGTGGCGCGAATGGCGGACTCGGCGGCAACGGTGGCAATGGCGGCTTTGGCCGGGGTGGTGACGGTGAAGCCGATGGTGGCGATGGCGACGGTGGTCGCGGTCTGGGCGGCAATGGCACCGGCGCGGCAGGCGCGGGGGTGACGGGCGACGTCTGGGGCGGCGGCACCACCGGCGGCGCGGCCCAGGGTGGCGTGGCCTCTGGCGGCAACGCGACGGCGGGTGTGGTTGGCAACGGCGGCGCGGGCACGGGTGGCAACGCGAATGGCGGCAACGCCAGCAGCTCGGTTGTTGGTGGCGAGGTGAGCGTGGGTGACACCACGGGTGGCGAAGCCTTCCAGGGAAGCGTGGCGACCCTGACCCTTGGCTGCTACGCGCAGAGCGGCAATGGCGGCAATGGCGGCGCGGGCGGACTCGACGTCGATGACGGCGCCACCGCGAACGGCGGCAACGGCGGCAACGGCGGCGGCGCGGTCTGCGGCGTGCCGGCCAGTGAAGAGAATGGCGGCGACGACGAGGGCGATGGCGAGGGCGAAGTCCTGGCGGTCCAGGAAGTCGTGAGCGGCACGAATGGTGGCGGCAACACGGCGGGCTCGGTGGCGATCGGCAACGTGAGTGGCGGCAACGCCAGCACGGTGACGGCGGCGGCGGGCAACACGGGTGGCAACGCCAGTGGCGGCAATGGCCGGGGTGGCGACAGTGTGAGCGGCAGTGCGACGGGTGGCGCGGCGACGGCGGGAGACGCGGCGAGCGGCAACACCACGGGCGGGGCGGCGACGCACAACGGCAACACCTCGGGAGATGGCGGCGCCGGGAATGCCGGCAGCGGCACGGGTGGCGCAGGCACGGGCGGCAGCGGCGGCAATGGCGCTGGTGGCGATGGTGTCGGCGGCAACGGCGGCGCGGGCGGCCAGGCGGGTCATGGCGGCAGCGCCAGCACGGGTGGCGGCAATGGTGGTGATGGCGGCGACGCCTCGGCGATCGCCCAGAGCACCGGTGCTGATCCGTATGCGGAAGCGACGGGCGGCAATGGCGGCAACGGCTGGAGCGGCGACGCCGAGGGCGGCGGACCGGGCGTGACCGGCAACGGCGCGAACGGTGGCGTTGGCCTGGGCGGCGACGGCAACGCGAACGGCGGCGATGGAGACGGCGGCACGGGCCGGGGCGCGAATGCGACCGGTGGAGCGGCGGGCGTCGCCAGCGGCAACGTGACGGGTGGCGAGACCACGGGCGGCAACGCGACGGGCGGCAACGCGACGAGCGGCAACGCGACGGGCGGTCTGTCGGCGAATGGCGGCGCGGGTGCTGGCGGCAATGGCACAGCGGGCAACGCGACCTCGGTGGTGACCGGTGGCGACGCGACGGCCGGCAGTGTGACCGGACCGCTGGTGACGAGCGGCATCTCCACCTCGGAGGACTACGGCAACTTCGTGGGCGGCGTGGCGAGCGAGCTGGGGCTGAACGGCCCGGCGATCGCTGATGCGGTGACGGATGCGCTGGACGCCTGGTATGTCGACCCGGTCAGTGCGGGCACCGTGACGGTGGGCTGCATGGGTGTTGGCGGCGTTGGTGGAGAAGGCGGCGCTGGCAGCCAGGTGGTGGTCGAAGGACCGGACGATGGCGTCGATGACGGAGCCACGGCGAACGGCGGCAACGGTGGTGATGGCGGCGCGGGCAACTGCGGTGCGACGAACGGCGGTGGCAACACGGGTGGCTCGGCGAGCATAGGCGACATCACGGGCGGCAGCGCCTCGACGACGACTGGCACGACGAGCGGCAACACCAGCGGCAATGCCGATGCGGGCAATGGCCGTGGCGGCGACAGCCTGGGCGGCAACGGCACGAGCGGTGCGACGACCGGCGGCAATGCGACGAGCGGCTCGACCGCGGGTGGAGCGACCACTGGCGGCGGCAACACCGCGGGCAGTGGCGGCGCGAGCACCAGCGGCGACGGTATTGGCGGCGCGGGCACGGGCGGCAATGGCGGCACGGGCGCGGGTGGCAACGGCATCGCTGGCAACGGTGGTGATGGTGGCAACGCGGGCTCGGGCGGCAATGCGGGCACCGGCACGGGCAGTGGTGGAGATGGCGGCAACGCGGCGGCGCTGGCCCAGCAGAGCGGCAACTATGGTGAAGTGAATGCCTGGGCGGAAGGTGGCCAGGGCGCGAATGGCAACTCGGCTGGAGCGCTTGGCGGACCGGGCGGCGACGCCGGTAATGGTGGCCGGGGCGGCAACGGCACCGGACTTGACGGCAACGGCAATGGTGGCGATGGCGATGGCGCCAATGGCACCGGTGGTGTCGGCCAGGGCGGCGTGGGCGGCAACGCCACGGGAGATACCGATGGTGGCGACACCGCGGGCGGCAACGCCACGGGTGGACAGGGCAGCAGCCCGGATGCGCTGGGCGGACTGGCCCAGAATGGCGGCAACGGCGTGGGCGGCAGCGCGACGAGTGGTGATGCGACGCTGACGGTGAATGGCGCTGATGCGACGACCACCGACCTGGATCTGACGGAGCTCGAGGTCGAGGGCGAAGAAGGCCCGGTGCTCGTCACGCAGGTGAGCGCGGACAGCGTGCTGACCTCGACGGTGGGCAGCTGCCTGATCGACGAGCTGGGCAGTGCGGGTTCGACGACGGGTGGCGGCGCTGGCGGCAATGGTGGCCAGGGCGGCAACGATCCTGGTGACGATCCGGATGTCGAGGGCGAAGGCAGCGAAGCGAACGGCGGCGATGGTGGCAATGGCAGCAGCTCCGACTGCGGCAGCACCAGTGGCGGCGGCAACACCGGCGGCAGCCAGAGTGTGGGCAACGTGACGAATGGCGATGCCTCGACGCACCAGACGGGTGATGGCACCAGCACGCAGGACAGCACGGGCGGCAACAACCGAGGTGGCGACAGTGATGGCGGCAACGTCAGCACCGGACCTGGCAACGGTGGCGACGCGACCGGGAATGCGACGGCGGGCGGCGCCACGACTGGCGGCGGCAACACCGGTGGCCAGGGTGGCGACGGCACGGCGGGACCGGGCGAAGGTGGACCGGGCGTCGGCGGCAATGGTGGCGACGCGGTGGCTGGCGACGGACTTGGCGCGGATGGCGGCAATGGCGGCAGCGGTGGTGATGGCGGCGGCGCCTACAGCGGCAACGGCACGGGTGGGAATGGCGGACACTCCGCCTCCCAGGCCAGCAATGGTGGTGGCAGCTGGAACGACTTCGTGTGGTTGAAGGCGTGCGCCGACGACAAGGACTTCGATTGCAGTCCTGGTGATGTCGATGGCGATTGCACGGGTTACTGCTACGCGCCGAAGAAGGGTGAGATGCCTGGTGATTGCACGGGGATCTGCCTGGGCGAAGTGGCGGGCGACTGCACGGGCGTCTGCATCGACGACTGGGGCAAGAAGGGTGGACATCACGGTGGTGGTGGGCACCATGACGACGACAAGGACCCGGGCAAGGGCCACCACCCTGGCAAGGGGGGCAAGGGCGGACACAAGAGCAGTGCCGATGTGGCCGAGCTGATGAGCGTGACGGCGCTGCCGGCGACGGGCGCGGGCGAGCAGAGCGAGCTGCTCTTGCCGCTGGCGCTGCTGAGCCTGGTGGCGGCGGCGGGAGCGGCGGGGGTTGGTCTGCGCCGCATCAACGCCTGAACGAGCTGGGAGCGGCGGCGCTGACCGCCGCTCCCCCGACTGCGCGAACCCCTGGGTCCCGGCTTGCCGGGACCCAGTTTCATTTGCCGCTGGCGATCACGCTGCGGTCCGCCAGCACTGGTAGCGTCGCCATTTGTGGCGACTTCTCCGACTGCCGATCTGCCGTCAATGTGTCCGGTCTCTTCTGCAATACAATGATCGTCAACGTACGGCAAACTATGCGCAGATGCAGGAATGCGAACGCCCAGGAGGAACATCATGGCCGGACTCTATGCAATCGCTTACCCCGACGCCGCGACGGCCAATCAGGCATTCGATGCCGCAAAGGGCCTTGAGGAAGCGGGTTACCTGACCATTCTCGAGCAAGCGCTCGTCACAAAAGAGAACGACGGTGACGTCAAGATCGAGGGCCAGAAACACCCCGTCCGCAACGCGGCAATCGCCGGTGGGGTCATCGGCGCGATTGCCGGGTCGATGTTTCTCGCTCCGGTCGTCGGGGCGGCCGTCGGCGCAAGCATTGGCGGCGTTCTCGGCAAAGGGGACGCGAGCGGTGCGAACGAAGAATTCAAGTCGTTCGCTGATTCTGTAAGCAGCGAGCTTCCCAACGGCGGCTCGGCGTTGGTTATTCTCGGCCAGACAAACGCGCGTGAGCGCATCATTCAAACACTCGGGCAGTTCGGTGGCACAGTCCGTTCATACGACATCTCAGACGAGCAGCTCGAACTGCTGCAGAAACAGATCGACCGCGCCGCAAGCGTTTGATTGGCAACACGCGGTCCGGCGAAATCGGTTCAAAATGCACTCATGATTCGGTCGGCAACGAACAGCGATTTGACGCAAATCGACGACATGCTCGTCGCGGCATTTGGCGGTCAGGCGGAGAAAACCCTCGTTCGCCTGCTCCGCCAGGACGCGGCATTCATTTCTGAACTGGTGGCGGAAGTCGACGACCGAGTCGTTGGCGGAATCCTCTTTTCGCGGCTCGACGTCAGAGTCGACGGTCACCCCGTCAAGGCTGCTGCCCTCGCGCCCGTTGCGGTTTTCCCCTCCTTTCAATATCGGGGAATCGGCAGCCTGCTGATCGAGTCTGGATTGGCTGATCTGCGCAGAACAGGGTATGAGGCGGTCATTGTCGTTGGGCGCCCTGCATACTACGCTCGTTTCGGATTTAGCCATGAGGGCGTGCGGCACCTCGAGTCGGAGTACCAGAGTGAGGCGTTTATGGGGCTCGAGCTCCTGCCAGCCGCGCTGACAGGAAGCGCCGGGAGGGTCGAATACCCGAAGGCGTTCCAGCAATTGGGGGAATGAACGACCGATGGCGGCAGCAGACTCAGTGCCCGGCGCCGAGGTATGGCAGTCCCCTGACCTGGTGAAGACCTTTCTCGAGGGCGTGCGCGGCGGCATTCCCTACGCGGCCGACCAGATTGCTGCAATGGTCCGCGTTGTTGCCAGCGGCGACCGTCCAATCCGGCGATTTCTCGATCTCGGCAGCGGCGCCGGCACGTTGGCTGCGGCAATGCTCGGCCGTTTTCCGGACGCCGAAGCCACGCTCGTCGACTTCTCCGAACCGATGCTCGAAGCCGCGCAGGCATCCTTCCCTTCGCCGCCGCATCGCCTGATTCATGCCGACTTCAATGACCCGCTCTGGCCCGCCCGCCTGGATGGGCTGGCCCCGTTCGACGCCGTCGTTTCCGGTTACGCAATCCACCACTCGCCGGACGAAACCAAACGCGCGATCTATACCGCGGTCTTCGGTCTGCTCGCTCCCGGCGGCATATTCGTCAATGTCGAGCACGTCAAACCAGCCACGCCGTGGGTCGGCTCGATCAACGACGAGCTCTTCGTCGACTCCATCCACGCCCACCATCAGAGGCTCGGCACGGGCAAAACGCGCGAGCAGGTCGCCGAGGAGTACGTCTACCGCTCAGACAAAGCCGCCAACATCCTGGCGCCGGTTGAAGAGCAGTGCGCGTGGCTCCGTGAGATCGGCTTCCAGGACGTCGACTGCTACTTCAAGGTCTTCGAGCTCGCCGTCTTCGGCGGCCGCAAACCGTGGAACGACCTGCAATAGTGACTGCAATCCGCGTTCTCAATCATGGTCTCAGTCAGAAAATCTCCGAAGACAGCTTGAAGGGCAGCCAGTCTTTTTTGGTCAACCCGCTTGAGCGGATTTCGGTAGGGTGAGACCAGGGATTTCATCCCCGGGTGGGTTGACGCAATCTGAGATACGCTGCCGACAACGAAGTCATCGTATTGGCCATAGGAGACGCTTGCCGATGCTCACTCCGGATCAACGCCGTCGCGTCCTCGACCTTCTCAAGAATTCGCAGGCGGCAGGGCTCAGCGCGCTGCCCGATGAAGCTCGGGAGATCATCACCCAATACCTGACCGAAAAGGCAGACCCCGGGCCTGCGAATGTCAAGGCGAAGATCCATGGCAGCGCGACCATCCTCCGCGATAGCCGCGGCATTCCCCACATCGAAGCGCACGACTCCTACGATCTCTTCTTCGCCCACGGCTACGCGCAAGCCCAGGACCGCCTCTGGCAGCTCGACTACCTTCGCCGCCAGGCCCACGGCACGCTGAGCGAGGTGTTCGGGCCGTCCAAACTCGATATGGACATCCTCTCGCGCACGATTGGACTCAGTGAGACGTCGGCAGCGGCGTTCGATGCTTCGCACCCCGAGAGCCGCGACGCATTCCACGCCTTCACCGACGGCGTCAACGCCTGGATGAACGCGCTACCAGCCGGACTCCCGGTCGAGTTCGAGCTGCTCGATTACGAACCAGCTCCGTGGTCGCCCGTCGATTCCGTCGCCGTCATGCGTCGCTGGTACTGGTACCTCACAGGGCGACTGCCGGTGCTCTCGACCCCCGAAGTGGTGCGGGCGAACATTGGTGAACTCGACACCGCCTGGTACCAGCCGGACGGCCAGATCGCCTATATCGTGCACGAAGGCGATTTCGAACCCGAGCCGAAATGGCCCGGAATACCGGCTGCCGACGGTCCCGGCGCGTTCTGGGGCATCAACGATGGCTCCGGCAGCAACAACTGGGCGGTTGGGCCAGACATGAGCGCGCATGGCCATGCGATGGTCGGCTCCGATCCGCACGTCTACTACACCGTGCCCGCCGACTGGTACGACGTGCATATCAAGGGCGCCGGATACGACGTTGTCGGCATGACCTACCCCGGTGTGCCAATGATCCGCTTCGGCCGAAATCCGCATTTCGCCTGGGGCGTCACCAACAACATCTGCCTGCAACGCGATCTCTACATCGAACGGGTGAATCCCGAGAATCCGAACGAGTATCTCCACGGCGTCAGCTGGATTCCGTTCGGTTCACGAGTCGAGCAGATTCCGGTGAAAGGCGAAGATCCGCGCTCGCTGGAGATTCGCTTTGCTCACAACCGTCCCGTCGTTGACCACCTCGTCACGGAAGGCGCCTTGCCGCGGAACCTTTGGGGCGAACGTGGCGCCCACACGGTGCTCTCGCTGGCCTGGGTCGGGTTCGAGCTTTCCGACGAGCCGAAGAGCCTCCTCGATCTCAACCGCGCCAAAACCGTTGCCGAAGGACGCGAGGCACTCCGCCGATTCCGCTGTCCCACCTGGAATTTCGTCCTTGCCGACACTGAGGGATCGGTCGGCTACCAGTGTTCCGGGGCCATTCCGTTGCGCGGTCGCGTCTGGCGCGGCTATCGCGACGCCAATGACTCCGTCGACGCCTGGCAAGGCTACATCCCGTTCGATGCCATGCCGCATGTCGTCGATCCGGAGCGCGGCTGGGTCGTTAGCGCCAATAATCCCACCGCCCCGCCGAGTTTTCCCTACCCACTCTTCGGCACCTGGACTGTCGAAGATCGCGCCGCCCGGGCAGAAAAACTGGTCGAAGAGATGCAACCCCACTCCTTCGAAACCTTCGCGGCCATGCAAAACGATGTCTACTCCGGCCGGGCCTCTCGTGGCGTGCCGCCTCTCCTCGCCGCGCTGGAAGGAATCTCCGACCAGCGTACCTTGGAAGCCGTCCGGATCCTCCAGGAGTGGGATAGCTCCCTGCCGATCGACAGCGCGGGCGGGGCCATTTTCTACGTCTTCTTCTGGCGCTGGCACCACAACGTCGTCCGCGCGCGGTTCCCCGAAGTGCACGCGACGATCGTGCAAGACTCGGGTCATGGCTTGAGCAGCGCCCTGATGCACGCCAACGAGCACGATTGGTTCACCGGCGACGAATCCCGCACCGAAACGATGCGCACGTCCTTTGCGGAGGCGCTCGACTACCTCGTTGAGACGCTCGGACCCGATCCTGATGCCTGGCGATGGGGCGATCTCCATACCCTTGGTGCTGTCCACCCGGTCGCGACCACCCCGTTGCAGCATGACATCTTCGATATGAAGCAGCTGCCGCATCCTGGCGGCTCGGCCACCCTCTCCAGCGCGCTCTATCTGCCGCCCGGGTCGTTCCAGAACAAAGTCGGCGCCAGCTACCGGATCATTTCCTCGCTCGATCCAGCATCCGCGACCTGGACGATCACCTGGCCCGGCCACTCCGGTCATCCCGGCAGCCCACACTACGGCGATCAGGTCGAGTTCCACCGCACCGGCCAGTACGTCCAGATCCCCTACCTCTGGCCCGACGTCCTCGCCGACGCCCAAAGCACGACCGTGATCGAGAGCACATAGATCCCGGCCCCGTACC
Organism: uncultured Sphaerobacteraceae bacterium; assembly: GCA_964461025.1. GTDB lineage: Bacteria > Chloroflexota > Chloroflexia > Thermomicrobiales > UBA6265 > JAHBVL01. The sequence goes on from CAYWSE010000021.1 coordinate 47,349, forward strand.
GGCGCAACCTCGCAACGACGAACCTTATGGCATCGACACGGAGGTCAATGCCCTGCGCCTACCAGGCCCCATCAACCTGTGTAGCGTCGCCATTTATGGCGACCTTCTCGCGGCGACGGCAGCTCGATTCGCCAAAGCTCTTCCATAGGCGGTGTAGAACCCGGCCCCTTGCCGGCGGTGACGCGCACAGGGACGGCACATTGGTTGCGATCGAGAAAATGCTTCGGCTTCGGCGCATCTCTGAGGAATCGTTGCCGTGCTTCGAGCGTGGCTTTGATGGGCTGAGCGCACCGCTGTGCGCTACTACATTTCTTCTGACTTCAGCCTCGATCATCCAGCCAGATCGCATTGCTGACCGCCTCGACATTCCCTGCCGCATCGACCAACTGCGTGCGAACGTGTCCCAGATTCGCAGGAATCGGATACTCCCACTCCCAGCGATCCCGATCGATGGCCGCCGCCGCGACAACCTTGCCGGAAGAGATCACCTGCAGTGCGTTCCCGGTCGCGGTGGCAGTCCGGATCCGCAGCCGTCGCGGTTCAACGAGGTCGACAAGCAGCTGCGGGCCCTCCGGACCCGCCGAAATGAAACTTCGCCCAGACCGAATCTCTTCAAGAATGGACGTGGCGCTGCGCGGGTCGGCGGGTTTGACCCACATCGTCGGGTGACCGAGCTCTGCCCGCGTGAATTTGCCCGGATCGTCGCCGCGCAGGAAGTGGGTGTCACTACCGCCCATCGCCACAACACGCTGACCAGTCGCCAAATGCAAGTCCCAGACGCCAAGGCTAACCGAATTGAGCGCCGGCCAGAACCCATTCCAGACCTCGACGGCCTGGTAACCCAGACCCAATCCGTATTCCCATTCTGGTCCATACGGCTTCGGGTGATTCATGCTCACGAAGCCACCTGCGGCGATCGCTTCTTCCATCTCCGTTCGGACCGCTTCTCCATCCGGCAAACGAAAATCGAACCACCGATCGGCGCCCCAAACGTTCCAGTGCCCCTTGTACGTGGTCACCTCGACGCCGGGAATCAGCACCGGCAGGTCTGGGTCGCCATTGCCGACAGGCAGAATCGCGGCGTTGTGATCGGTGCTGCCAAGAAAGTCGAGCCCGGCCCCCTTCGCTGCCTTCAACAGCTCAGGAAGCGTCGAGTCGCCATCGGAAGCGACGCTGTGGGTGTGCAGATCGCCGCGCACCCAGCCCGGTTCGATCAATGCCGGCAAGTTGAGCTTTGGAGGAACGGGAATCGGTTCGAGCTCTGGCGATGGAGGAGCAAGGTCTGCGTCGAACCAAAGCCGGACCTCATAATCGAGGCCGTTCGGGCCGATCTTGTACGGCCCGAGCAACACATTCCATGTGCCCGGCTGCAACGGACCAGCTTTGTAGGGCGGCGTCGCCCAGCCCTCCCCGACGGTGATCGACGTCTTGTTGCTGCCACTCCAGCCGCGGAACCCGCGACTCCCCGACTGCGTCCCCCGCTCATCGAACAATCCAATGTCGAGCGTATTGCCGCCGGACAGAAAAACACTCGATCCAATCTGATCGTTGTAGCTGACCAGCATGTGCAGCTGACGTTTGCCCGCCGGCAACTCGAACGGCACATGCCGGTAGATCCTCTCTTCACCCGGCTCGAACCGGCCGGTGAGCACGAGATCTGGTTCGGATGTCGGACGTACCTGGTTCATTGCCACGCTCGAAGCCTCCACAGAGCCGTCATCGACTCGCCAGATAGTAGCCGAACAACCTTGCGGGCTGGTGGGCATGCTGCCGTATACGGTCGTGGTTGTCGGTGAAGTGGAGGCGAGCGAGGCGCCTCCCTACGTCCAACAATGCGATGATCGAAACCGGCGTAGGGAGACGGCTCGTCCGTCTCCTTGTCCGTCCCAGCACGTTTCCGTCCGGACAGGAGCTACCCGTTGTTCAAAATGACCAAGAGGTCAATCGCATCCGGCCTCAACCCATCTCCTCAGCGGGGAAAAGAGCCGGGGATAGGGGGCGATACGGCGTGTCCTCATTGGCCGTTCAACCTGCTTCAGCAGGTTTCGGTCACTAAGCCCGTGGTTTTCAATCGCGGGCGGCAATCAATCTATTGCATTTCCCCATTCGAGGCCGTAACGTTCAGACGTCGAAACTTCGACAATGTCACAGCGCCGTGACGCTCCTCCCGGATCAGCGCATCGCACGTGAGCTGACCTGGCAGGCTTCTCGGTCAATGGCGATTCGAACGACGCGATCGCTGGATCGCGTCCCGCATGTTGTTGCGCAAAGGGGAGTTCCGAATCATGACTCAGCAATCTGCGTTCCTCACTGATCCAAACCGCGAAATCTCACGGCGCACGATCTTGAAAGGCGCTGCCGCAACTGCGGCGATGACCACCTTCAGCCTGCGGGCGCTGCACGACGCCGCGGCGCAGGGGGGCGGCGAAGTCAATATGTTGATTCGCAAACCCTCCACCCTCAATCCGCTTTATTCGACGTCGGGCAACGAGCAGCAAATCGAGCGACTGATCTTCGGTGCGCTTGTCAAGTCGGACGACCAGATGCAACCCGTGCCCGATCTCGCCGAATCGGTCGAGGCATCGCCCGATGGTCTGACGTACACCTTCGTCCTCAAGCCAGATTTGGCGTTCAACGATGGTGAGCCGCTCACCTCGCGCGATGTGGCTTTCACCTTCGAAACCGCGATCAAACCGGAAGTCGGCAGTGTCTGGCAGGGACGCATCATGGCCATCGCCGGAGCGCAGGAGTTCGCCGACGGTGCTGCCGACACGATCAGCGGCGTCGAGACTCCCGACGACCGGACGGTCATCGTCACACTGGCCGCGCCCGACGGCACGTTTCTGTTGACCCTCTCGGACTATTCCGGACTCGGCATCCTCCCCGAGCATGCCCTGAAAGACATCCCGCCCGACCAGCTGGCGAACAAGACCTACCTCGAACCGGAAGTCACTGGAGGCGCCTACAACCTCACGACCTATGAGGTCGATCAGTACATCGAGCTGCAACGGAGCGAAACCTACACACCGATGACGCCAGCGCTCGACCGCATCCTGCTGGTCATCCGCGATCCGGCAATCGCCCTCGCCGACCTCGAGCTCGGCCAGATCGACATCATGCGCCTGACATTCGACGATCTGAGCGCGGTCGAAGGCATGGAGAATGTCTCCGCCGTCAGCGTCCAGAGTCCAAGCATGGATCACGTTGTTCTCAACGTGACCCGCCCCTATCTGCAGGACAAGCGGCTGCGCCAGGCGATGATGCACGCCATCGATCGTCAGGCCGTGGTCGATTCCCTCCTCGCCGGCCAGGGCGAAGTGGTCAACTCCCCGATCTTCGGTCCCGACTGGATGGGCATTCCGGAGGGATTAAATCCCTACGAGTACGATCCCGAGAAAGCCAGAGCGCTGCTCGCTGAGATGAATTGGGATCCGGATCAGAAGATCATCTCGATGTCCGTTTCCCCCGGCGAATGGTATGGTGAAGTCGTCGCGCAGCAGATCAACGATGTCGGCATCAAGTTCGAGCTCCTGCTGGTCGATGTCAGCCAGCTGCTCGATGAGATTCTCAAGGAAGACGCGACCTTCGACTCCTTCCTGAACGGCGGCGACACCTATCGTGCCGATCCGAATATCGCCTCGCTCTTCTATGCCACCGATCAGTGGGCTCCCGCCGGCGGCAATCTCTGCCGCTACAGTAATCCGGAGCTCGATCAGCTCTTCATCGACGGCCGGGCCACGAACGACCTCGAAGTCCGCAAGGGAATCTACACACAGGCGGCGCAGATCCTGAATGAAGACGTGCCGAATCTCTTCCTCTGGTCGCCGAACTCCCACTTCGGCGTGAACGATCGCGTCCAGGGCTTCGTCGGCCCAGGATATGTCGACAACCGGCTCTGGAACGCCGAAGACTGGACGGTCACTAGCTGAAAACGTTGACGGGAGGGTTGGGATTCTTGCCCCGGCCCTCCCGGCCAATCTCCTGACGATCCGAGGCGATTCGTGACTCCGTTCATCCTGCGGCGACTGGTGATCGCCATTCCGGTACTGGTCGGCATCAGCATTTCGACCTATCTCTTCCTGACCTTCGCCCCCGGCGATCCGGTCACCGCCATGCTGAGTCCCGAGCAGGTCTCGTCACTCGGCCCCGAGTGGGTCGAGCAGCAACGCGAACGTCTCGGACTCAACGACCCCTTCCCAGTCCGCTACGGACGGTGGATGCAGGAGGTCGTCAGCGGCAATCTCGGCTACTCCTACCGTGGCGGCGACCCGGTTGCCGAGCTGATCTTCGAGCGGCTCGGTCCCACCCTTCGCCTGATGGCCGCGGCAATGACGCTGGCGATCCTCTTTGGCATCCCCCTCGGCATCATATCCGCCCTCAAGCAATACTCGTGGATCGACTATCTCGTGACGGTACTGGGATTCGCTGCGGTTTCGGTCCCTTCCTTCTTTCTGGCACTGGGACTGATCTACATCTTCGCGCTCAAACTGCAATGGTTGCCGACCGCCGGCATGAACACCGTCGGGCAGCCGCCTGAGCTGGGCGACAGCCTGCGCCACCTCATCCTCCCTGCCGTTGCCCTCGGTCTGGCCCAGATGGCTCCCCTGATCCGCTACGTACGCTCAGGAATGCTCGAGGTGACCCGCCAGGATTTCATCACGGTGGCACGCGCGAAGGGACTGAGCGAGCACGTGGTGGTCTTTCGGCATGCGCTGCGCAATGTCCTGATCCCCATCGTGACGATCGTGGCGATCGAGCTGCCGGGATTATTCGGCGGCGCGGTGATCATCGAGCAGATCTTTTCCTGGCCCGGCATGGGCACCCTGGCGATCACCGCAGTGCTGGCGCGCGACTATCCCGTCATCATGGGGGTGACCTTGATCGGCGCCCTGGTGATCGTCATCAGCAACTTGATTGCCGACGTGCTGTACGCCGTCATCGACCCCAGAATTCGCTACCGCTGATGGAAACCGTGGTCGAAGGCTTCGTCGAACCGGCGGTCGTATCTCCCGCATCGCGACAATGGCAACGCTTTCGCCGCCACAAACTGGCGATCATCGGCTTGGCCATTCTTCTGGCGTTGACCGTGATTTCGGTCGGCGCGCCCGTTTTTGCCCGGCAAAGTCCCTATCACGTCGATCTGCGCGCCTACCGTCAGGGACCGAGCGCCGAACACCTGCTGGGAACCGATTCCGCCGGCCGGGACGTGCTGTCGCGCGTTATCTGGGCCGGTCGTGTGTCGCTGTCGGTCGGCGTCGTCGCAGTTTCCCTGTACGTCGTCATTGG
>CAYWSE010000022.1:0-51098 GCA_964461025.1 uncultured Sphaerobacteraceae bacterium
TGGCCAACCCGGCTCCTGGCGCCCCGAGCCGGTCCATCAGGTCGACAGCCCATTTGGCGATGCCGGTCAGGTCATCGGAGGCATTTCCGGCTTCACTGAAGAGCAGGAAGCTCGTCACAAGCACATTCAAAGCAGATCACTTTCTGAGGTTACGGACATGCAAGTACGCACGCCATGGTTCGCGCGAATGTCGGTATTTGTGAGTCTGGAACTCGAAGGCAGACGTCGGCGCGCGTCAGACCCAAACGCGCCGGTGAAGTGTACGCGGCGCGCAGGGAGATGGTCGCTTGAATGTCACCGCTTATGGAATCAGATTCGGATTGGCGACGTAGGTCCACCAGTTGTTGCTGACGCCGTTCGTTTCGCCGCTGACTTTGGGGAGGTGACTCAGCCACCAGACGTGGTGCTTGCGAATGTCGCCTCCGCCCCAGTCGGCGGTGGTCATCGTCTTCGCACTTCCCGGAAGGTCCGGGTAGGTTAACCAATCGTCACAAAAGCTCGTGACGGGCGTGGGATTGCCCCAGTCGTAGTCCTTCTCGCTGTTGGGCGCAAAGTGCACCGTGCCGCAATGTGACTGGCCGGGATTCGTTTTTTCGTGCTGGAGGTAGAGATCCCACATGTTGCGTCGCCGGCCGGGCTGCTCAAAAACGTGTTTCATGATCGATTCGGTGCGGTGACCGAAGTTCTCGAGCATTTCTCCGACGCCGCGCTCGAAGTTGAAGCCCATCATCACAAAGCGCGACTTGAAACGATCTGTCTCCTTGACTGGCGGTGAGTTGCACCAGAACGCACCGGGTCCGACCATCGTCGACTCGTAGTGACCGGCGAAGGGGAATCCAAAGAACCAGACCTCATTGAACTGTCCCATGCGCTGGCGGTGTTCGAGCTCGTAGATCTTGATCAGCTCGGGATAGCTTATGCGGTCGGGATCGTGACCCTTCTTTGACTTCCATGTTTCCAGAAAGGTCTCTTCCGTGTAGCGAAACCCATCTTCCTTGAGCGGGTAGATGTCGTCGTCGATGCGCTCGACGACTTCGTAGTTCAGATATCCTCCGCTGCACGCTTTGATGTCAGCGATGTAACCCTCGACAAGTTTGGCGGGATCGTTCCAGCCAAACGCTTCCGTCATCCGCTTGCCGCTCTCGGACTGAAGGGGAGGGTTGTGCACGATCAGCAAGACCTTCGACTGAATCGGGGCGACCGTGCCCGACGGTGAAGGCTGAGTCTGAGGCGGCGCCTGTGGAGAGGGCCGCGCCTCGATACGGTTTGCGGGGGCAGGCTCGTCTTTTCTGCCGGTGATCAGCTTTTTGATGTAATCGACCATTGCTGGCGCCTCCTGTCGCACTCCGATCATACCAGTCCCTGGACGCATTTCAGCACGTTCAGCATCGGGCGGTTTGTGCCAGGATGACATACCCAATTCCGGGTCATACAATGAGAAACACCTGGGGACAGCAGAACGCCTGCGTCCGTCTGAAGACTGGAGAAGCAACAATGATGCGACTACTCATCCAGACGGTGCTGACTGTTCTGGCAAACGCGATCGGTTTGCTGGTTGCCACGTATTTCCTCGACGACTTCACGATCAACACAAGCTCGTTCATTCTGGCTGTGCTTGTCTTTAGCGCCGCGACAATCATACTGGGACCATTCATTGTCAAAGTTGCGATGCAGAGTGCGACGTTCCTGATGGGCGGTATTGCGCTGGTGACGACGCTGGTGGGACTGCTGATCACGACGGCGTTTACCGATGGCCTGGAAATCGACGGCATCAGCACCTGGTTTATCGCGACGTTCATCATCTGGATTGCATCTGTGGCCGCCCAGATGATTTTGCCGTTCATTCTGGCTAAGCTGGCGTTGACCGGGGATTCTGACAAACCGCAGACGCCTGCACCACCAACCCCGACGAACTTGCCTGGTCCCCAGGTGTAGTGCTCTGGCCAGAATTGCCATCCGGTGGAGAAGAACGTGCGGCTCCGGAGTTCGTCTCGATCCCGCGCCACCTCCGACGTGTTCAGACATTGAAGCGGTTCAAAAGAAGGACTAGACGTGAAAGCAGTACCTGAGAGCGGACAACTGCACTACACACCAGTGCCGCTGGAAGACATTCGCGCGGCGCAGGAGCGCACCCGGGGGATTGTTCTTCGGACGCCGCTGGTCAAACTCGATTACGACGACGCGCCCTGCGAAATCTATCTCAAACTCGAGTGCCTGCAGCCGATCCGCTCCTTCAAGCTGCGGGGCGCGGCGAACGCGATGCTGCAGGCGGGTCGCGAGGCGCTGGCTGGCGGCGTGTGGACGGGCAGTGCCGGCAATATGGCTCAGGGGGTCGCCTGGGCCGCGCGTGAGCTCGGCGTTCCGGCGACGGTGTATGTCCCGAACACAGCGCCGCGTACGAAGATCGATGCGGTCAAACGCTACGGAGGAACGGTTGTCGAGTTGCCGGTCGATGACTGGGTCGGCATCTTTCGCAACCGCGACTATCCCGGCGCGGAGGGCGTATTTGTCCATCCCTACAGCGATCCGGTGATGATGGCTGGCAACGCCGTGGCGGGACTGGAAATCCTGGAAGACCTGCCCGATGTCGATGCCGTCGTTGTGCCCTGGGGAGGTGGTGGACTGTGCTGTGGCATCGCCTCGGCGATCAAGGCTTTGAAGCCGGCGTGCAAGGTATTCGCCTGTGAAGTTTCGACCGGCGCGCCGTTAGCACCGTCACTGGCTGCTGGCAAACCGGTCGAGGTTCCCTTCACGCCGAATTTCGTGGATGGCATCGGCTCACCGTTCGTCAATCTGGAGATGTTCGAACTCGCGCAGGAGTTGGTCGATGGGTCGCTTGTGATCGAGCCCGCGCCCATTGCAGAGGCATTGCGGCTGATCATCGAGCGGAATCGCGTGGTGCCCGAAGGGGCTGGAGCGGCGGCAACCGCTGCGGCTCTGGCCGGGCTGGCCGGGAGTGGCAAAGTGGTGGCGATCGTCTCCGGCGGCAACATCGACTTCCAGCGGCTCGCGACGATCCTGGAAGGAGGAGTGCCTGCGTAGCATGGCCGCCCGCGCATCAGCCGCCTTGGGTGATCACATATGGGTATGGTAGTGTTCGGCGCATGGAAAAGACAACGATTTATCTTCCCACAAGCGTCAAATATGAACTGAGGGCGCTGGCCAGGCAGACCACTCGCACGGAAGCTGAGATCGTCCGTACTGCCATTGCCAAGTATGTCGCCGAGGAATCTGCTGGCCGACCCTCGCCGCAGTCCTGGGGTATGTATTCCGATGGCTCCATCGACGCCGAGAACTATGAGGAGTTTCTCAACGAGCACTGGAAGCGCGATTGGTGACGTTTGACGCTTCAGCGTTGCTGTCCCTGTTTGATCGGAGAGAGCGTCGCCACAAGGAGATATTGCGTTTTGCCGAGTCGGAGCGCGGGCCACTGATCATTCCCGTCGGGATTCTCGGCGAAGTCTGCTATTTTGTTGAGCGTTCTCACGGGCTTGCCGGACTCAAGGCACTCTTTCGGGATATTGAGAACGGCGTTTTCTCATTCCACTGTGGCGAAGCGCTCCATGGCAGGATGATTGAGCTCGCTGAGCGATACCAAGATCTTCCTCTGGGTTACGCAGACGCTACCGTGATCGCCTGTGCCGAGCGGCATGGCGGGCGGGTGGCCACGCTCGATCATCGGCACTTCGGGGTCGTTGCTCGCGAGGGGACGATTCAGATCGTGCCTTAGACGGGGGCAAAATGGCGCCGATGAGACGAAGAGCGCTGGTTCTGGGGGGAGCGGCAGGTCTTGCTTCATTGGGGCTACGGACATCAGCCGCCCAAGACTCCGAGTCAGGTGGGTTTCAGCATCCGGAGTGGTTTGCCGATACCGGCTGGTTGAAGGAGCAGCTGGGTCGCGACAACCTGACCGTGATGGCCCTGACGCCGGAGCCCGAGTTCATTGCCGGACATATCCCGGGCGCCGCGAAGCTCGAATGGCCGGAGCTGGAAATCGTCGAAACCAGTGAGTCATCGGTCGAAACCTGGATAGACAGCATCGAAGCGATTCTGACCGATGCTGGTGTCGAGCGAGACGACACGGTGGTCGTGTACGACGGCGGGACATTCTGGGCGTCGCGGCTTTGGTGGATTCTGCACTTGCTCGGACATGCCGACGTCCGGATTCTCGATGGTGGGCTTGGCGCATGGATCGCCGACGGCGGGGCGCTCGCTTCAGGGCTGCCGGACGTTGCGGCGGCCAGCGAGTCCTATCAGGGAGTGCCCGATTACAGTGTGATAGCGACGATCGATCAGGCAGTCGCGGCGCTCGAATCGGGCGGAGCGACATTCGTCGATGCTCGGTCGAGTGATGAATTTGCGGCGGGACATATTCCCGGCGCGGTCAACATTCCGTACCAGCAGAATGCCGTTGCCGGTCCGATCAGCTATTGGAAAACACCGTCCGACCTGCACGCCCTGTACGAAGACGCCGGCGTTCTGCCGGGTCAACGGGTCATTCCCTACTGCTCGACCGGTGTGCGATCGGCCGTCACCTACTTCACGTTGCGGCAGCTGGGGTACGAGGACGTGGCGCTCTTCACCGGGTCATTTGCGGAATGGAGCGCGGATCCGGCGCGGCCTGTCGAGGCGAGCAGCTGATTTACACTCGCGACCTTGCCGTCACAGCCAGAAGCGATTCCCTGGCGAGGTCGATGGCCTGAGGAAGCGACAAGGCGCCGCCATCTTCAACGTACCCGACGCTAGTGTCTGGAAGCTCCTGGCTCAGTGGATCAGTCCAACGCGCCAGCTCCACGAGTTCGGCGGGCGTGCGCGGAGAGGAGACAAGCGTGCGGCGGCTCGATGCCGCTCCGACCAGACGCAACGCGTTTTCCGTTTCGCCGCTCAGTGAGAGAATTCTGGCCGCGCCCTCGAGACAGTCGATCATGCCCCGCGGATCGCTAATCTCGATCCGCAATCGCATCGATTCGAGCTCGTCAAGCGCTCCAGCGCCAGCGTTGCCCAATTGAGCCCGTACGACGCCCAGATCACACAGTCCGTACGCTTGCCCAAACAGGTCGCCAGAAGCGCGAAAGAGCCCGGCTGCTTCGGAGAGATGTTCGAGTGCCTCGTCATAGCGCTCCTCCTGTCTGGCCAGCACACCCAGGTTATAGAGCGAGTAAGCGATGCTGTTTTCGTCTCCCAGCTGGCGTCGGACTTCGAGGCCTTCCTCCTGGAGGCGGCGCGACTCAGCGGTATTGCCAAGGGCCATTTCGACATCTGCCCAGTTCGAGAGCGAGTTGCCAATGCCGATCAAGCTGCCCGCTGCCTGACTGAGTTGAAGACTTTCGCGGTGCAGCGATTGCGCGCGTTCGAGGTCGCCCTGAGCGAAGGCAACGAGACCGAGGCCGTTCAGCGCGTTTGCAATCAGCGATTTGTCGGGCAATGTGCGGCGAATGGAGAGACTCGTCTCGAATCGCTGCTGCGCTTCCTTGTAATCGCCGAGATCGAACGACATATTCGCCAGCGCCTGGGAGGATTTTGCCAACAACGCGGGTTCAGGTTCTCCCGGCAAGTCGAGTACCTTCGTGAGCCACTCCCGTCCTTCGAGCAGAGCGCCGCGCTTCGACCAGAAGCGCCAGAGCGCTCCGGCGAGGCGCAATCCCGACTCGGTGTTTTCCTGTTCGATCGCCCACGCCAGGCCGGAGCGGATGTTGGCCTGCTCAGCAATCAGATGGTTGCGCCACGCAGGTTCGTTTGGGCCGACGAGCTCCGATTCCGCTTCCTCGGCAAGTCCGACCAGCCAGGCCAGATGGGCGTCACGCAGCGCGGTGGCGTCGCCCTGCTCCTCACTCTGGTCGCGGCCAAAGGCGCGAATGGTTTCGAGCATCGAGTACCGCGTGGTTCCGGAGACATCAACCTGTTGCCGGACGAGACTGTTATCGACCAGATTGGAAAGAAGACCAAGGAGCTCGACATCAGACTGTGGCTGTTCAATGCCTACCTGTCGAAGTGCGTCGAGGGTCGCGCCGCCGCTGAAGATCGACAACAGGCGGAAGAGCCGCTGTTCCTCAGCGGACAACATGCGCAGACTCCACGTCAACGTCGTATGCAGCGTCTGATGCCGCTCAGGGGCATCGCGGGCTGCTCCGCCGAGGGAAGGAAGGTGGTCGTCGATCCTGCCCAGAAGATCGGCGGGCGGCAAGACGCGCAACCAGGTTGCGGCGAGTTCGATAGCCAGCGGCAAGCCATCCAGCTGTCGACAAATCTGTTCGATCGTCAGGGCGTCCTGAGAAGTCAGCGCGAAGTCTGGAACTGACTCGCGGGCACGGTCAATAAAGAGTTGGACGGCCGGCGACGGCGATTCCGATGGCGGGCTCTCACCATTCAGCAAGAGCGGTGGGACAGGCATGACGAGCTCGCCTCGCAATCTGAGCCGGATGCGGCTGGTGACGATGATGCTGACGCCCGGGCAGAATGCAAGGATGCGAGAAATGCTCGTCGCCGCGTCGAGCAGATGCTCGAAGCTGTCGAGAATGAGCAGCATCGATGAATCCCGAAGCAGATCGATCAGCTGGCCGACCGGATCGGCGCCCTGATTCCCAGTGAAAGCCAGCTCGTCGAGTAGCGCAGGTCCGAGTTGCCGGTTACTGGAAAGATCACCAAGATCGAGGAAGAGGACGCCATCGGCAAATTGTGGCGCAATCGTGCGGCCGGCGGCGAGCCCAACGCGGGTTTTGCCGACACCTCCCGGTCCGGTCAATGTGACGAGGCGGATGCCGTCATCCTGCAGATGGGAAACAATACGGTCGACAAGCTCGCCGCGGCCGATCAGGGCCGTCGGCGGCGCCGGCAACGATGCCGATCGGCGCTGTCGCAACGGCTGTGGCTCGGAAGGTGCTTCGGCTAATTGCCTGGACTCCTGAAGCTCCGGTCTGGCAGCGGCTAAAAGCGTGGCTCGATCGTCATCGTTGAGACCAAGACCATCCGAGAGCAACCGCAGTGTTTCCATATGCGGGGAGAGCCGCCGTCCTCGTTCGAGGTCGCTGATGCCGCGCACACTGAGACCGGCGCGCTCGGCCAGGTCCTCCTGACTGAGCCCGGCGGCAAGGCGGTAGCGTCGAATCAGATCACCAAGCGTCATCAGTCTGTCATCCGGAAAAGAGGAGTGCATGAAGGAATCTGCTGTGGCTCAACGCGACATATCCTACCATCGTTTGACGCGTGAACTGACGGCGTTCAGTTGGTGAAATCGGCCAGGCCGGCAGCATCCAGGACGACAACTCGCTCACCGTCGTACTCGATGAGGCCGAGATCGACGAAGCCACGCAGTGCCCGATTGAGGGTCGAGCGCGTCGTGCCCAGCTGACTGGCGAGATCGGACTGACTTCTGCCCAGAGAGAACGAAATGTCGCCCTTCGCATCGACTGAGACCCGCTGACTGCGCTGGATGAGCCACTTGGCGAGGCGACCTGGCACGTCCAGGCTAAGGAGATCGACGTGGAGCTGATTCGCGTTGCGGAGAATGCCTGCCAGGCGGACGAAGATCGCATCCCGCATCGCCGGTTGATCGGTCAATAGCCGTAGAAATGCTGAACGAGGAATGACGCGAAGTTGCACGTCGCCCTGAGTCGTCAACGTTGCTGAGCGCGGACCACCATCGAGCAGCGAAAGCTCACCGAGCGCCGCTGGCGCATCGACAACAGCAATGACGATCTCGCGACCGTCCGAGGTGATGCGCGAAACCCGAATTTCTCCCTGCTCCAGCACATAGAGCACTTCGCCAGGATCCCCTTCATTACAGAGAATGCTGCCGTCCCGCAGGCGACGTGGAATGCTCACTCTGGAGAGATCATCCAGGGCGCGATCGGTCAATCCGCTGAACAGGGGGACAAGCCGGAAATCGTGGTTTCCCGCATCGGTCGGCAAACTGAATGATCCTCACTTGAAGAACATGCCTGAACACGGGCAGCATAGCACCAGAGCGAGTCTCAATGTCCCGGGCATTCGCTTTCGCAAGAGGAAATGCGAAGCGGGCCGAGCCCCCGGTAAACCTCGCCCGTCGATAGTGGAGCTCACGGTTACCGGGCCACTCTTGACCACAGAGGCAGCTGGCCCAGGCGGAAGTGGGTGCATGGGCAGATGTCCCCTCTCGGTTACTGCCTATTCATCTTCTGCTCCATCGAGCCCATTGGCGTGGGATGCTTCGCTCGAAGGATCGCAGATGATTATCGATTCTGTAGTTACCGTGCGGTTCCACCACGCGGTCATCATCAAGCTCGAAGGCGATGACAGCACCGTGGTGTCGTTCACGATCCCAAGTGAACCTGTGGTCGTTGTTACTGTACAGGTGGTTCGGACAGGACAGGCTGCATGTCGAGGACGACCGACTGCAGAATCTCAACGTCCGCTGCGCTGGTCGCCCAGTTGTCAAAGGCGCAGCGGATTGCCTGTTTGCCTTGCCAAACGGTGGGGGTGAGGAATGCGCGGCCGTCGCGCTGGATGGCATCGACCGCGGAGCGGTTGAGCGCAGCAAGTTCCTCCTCTGACTTGCCTGCGTGCGTGTAGCGCCAGCAGACCATGTTCAGATGAACCGGAGCGAGAAGCTCGGTGCTCGGGCATGCGTCGATCCAGGCGCCGAACGCGGCGGCATTGTCGAGACATCGTTCGACCATGGCGCGGTAGCCCGACCGCCCGAAGGCGCGCAACGCGCACCAGATCGGCAACCCGCGGAATCGCTGCGAAAAGAACGGGCCATGTCCGTCGTAATCCTTGCCGGCGTCGCCGGCGGGATCGAGATAGGCAGCGCGGGTGCTGAACGTTTCGAGCAGAAGCGCTTCGTCGCGGACAAAGGCGAAACCGCTGTCGTAGGGGACGTTGAGCCATTTGTGCGCGTCGCAGCAGACCGAGTCGGCCAGCTCGATGCCATCGAGGAGATGCCGGGTGCGGGAGGTGAGGCGGGCGTAGAGTCCGAACGCGGCATCGACATGCATCCAGGCGCCACCCGGATGGGCGGCGCACCGTTGGGCAATGGCGGTGAGGTCGTCGAAGGCGCCGGTGTTCACTTCCGCGGCGTTTGCGATGACGATGACCGGTCCATCGATCGATGAGAGCGCAGCGTCGAGCGCGTCGAGATCGACACTTCCGGCAATGGCTGGAAGTTTGTGCACGGAGCTTCGGCCAAAGCCCAGTGTGCTCAGGCTCTTGACGGCGCTCATATGAATCTCGGTGCTGCTCAACACGGGAATCGGTGGGTTCCCGCCCAGACCGTCGACCGCGGCATTGAATCCCAGTTGCCGGGATGCCCATTGCCTTGCAGCGGCAAGTCCAACCAGATGCGCCATCGTGGCGCCACTGGTGATCGACCCGGCCCACGACGCGGGAAGCTCGAACAGCTCCTTCAGCCACCGAATGACTGCCGTATCGGTGTGGGCCGCGGCGGGCGAAGCAACCCACAAGCCCGTGTTCTGGTCGATGGTCGAAGCCACCCAGTCGGCAGCGAGCGCCGCGGGTGTAACGCCCCCAATCACAAACCCGAAATTTCGGGGTCCTGGCGAGCCGGTGATGCCCGGCGCCGCACGCGCCATCCACTCGGCAACAGCTTCTTCGGCTGGGATGCCCTCTTCCGGAAGGGCGCCGGCGAATGCCGCTTCGAGCAACGCTGGAGCAACGTCGACCCCGGCAGGATGCTCGGGCAACGAACGGACATACTCCCGAGCCCACTCCCAGACGAGATCAAGGGCCGGGAGTGTCGCGTCGAAGGGGTTCTGGTCATGCGTCGCGGGCTGGTTCACGCTAGCCGGCACCGACGATCGCCACCGGCCGAACGGGCGAACCAGTGGCGCCATTGAACTTGAGCGGCATGCAGACAAAGGTGAACGACCACCGCTCATCCGCCGCCAGACTTTCCAGATTCAGGTTTTCGATGATGTAGATGCCCGACCGGGCAAGGAGATAGAGATGACCTGGCAGCTCACATCCCGCCACTGGGTCGATCAGCCCGATCACATCCCACGCCATGTTGTCGGCGCCGACGGCGGACACTCGTTTGTCCATGAGCCAGAGTGAACAATCGCCGTCCATGCCGGGACCAGGAAGGTACGTTTCGGGGTCATGCCAGAGCTTGCCATTGCCGGTACGGACCAGGACGACCATACCCGGCTCGATCTCCACGTTCTCTTCTTTCGCGCAGTCCTTCAATTCCGCGACCTTGACGACATCTCCCGATTTCAGCGCTTCGACGCCACGGTAACGAGCAATGTCGAGGAGTACGGCAGGACCGACGAGTGGGGCGATTTCCTCAACGCCGTTCTGTTCGAATCCCCTGCCACCGTCGAGCCCCACGGCCGGGACATCGCCGTACAGTTTCATGTTTTCCGCCTGATGGGAGAGTGCGTCGATATGGGTGCCGGCGTGTTCCATGGAGACGATCACCCCGGACGCTCCGGAGCGGGGGCCATCCGAGTAGTCAGCATGGCGCCTGTGGAGGAAATAGGCATATCCCGGCATGTGCGACTCGTGGATCGGCATGCCCTGAAAACGGGGTTGTTCGAGATCGTAAACCAGCACCCCTCGGTTCAGAATCGAGCCGGCGGTTGGTGCGCTCATCCTGCATATCTCCCTTGCTGTTTCGCACTGATTCTGCGCCAGATGATACGATGCCGATACGGAAAACGTACGCCATTGAAGTCGGGAGGTTCTTGCGCGCGACGCAAATGCGCACGTCGTCAGAATATCCGGTCGAAACAAGGGGCACTGATGGATAGGTGAGGCGGCCCAACCGTATATGGTCAGCCAGGGCTGGATGCATCACTATTTCATGATGTCTCAGCCAATCTGTGCGATGGAGGAGTACGCACGAGTGTTGGTAGAGGTTTCCTGATGGGTCGACGATGGTCATTGCGAACACGAGCAGTTGCAGCAGCATCGCTTTGTCTCCTGCCGTTGCTCGGGGTCGTGCTTTTTATTCTTGAGCAAAGTCTGGAAAACAGCCGCGATCAAGTATTCGAAACCCAGCTGGCTTTTGCAGAAGTCGTCTCGCGTGGCATTACGCAGACGCTCACAGAAAATCAGGATGTCCTGACGACAATCTCCGCGAATCCCGCGATTCGCCAAATGGACCCTGTCGCCTCACAGGAACTGCTCGCGCAAGCGAAGGAACTGCGTCCGAGCCTGACCGGCCTCTTTCTCCTCGATCCCAACAAGGAGATCGTGGCGTACGCCGGCGGCATCGATCCGGAGGAATTCACGACGCAGCTCGGACCTGCCGCCGACGTTGCATTGACCGGCGGAGAAACGGCAATCACGTCCAAACTCACGGTCCCTGGCAGTGATGTCAGTGTGATCGCCATGCTGTCGCCGGTGCTGGCAGAGACGGATTCCACGCAGGAAACCGGATTGCCAGTCGGAGCGATTGGTTCGTTTATCTCGGTCGACCGGTTGCAACGTTCGTTTCTTCCTGTCACCGGTGACGCCGACAGTCAGACAAGCGTGGCGCTGGTCTCGATGGATGGCGTGGTCGCGGATCAGGGGTCTCCGAGCAACAACACGGCCGAAATGATTCAGCAGCTCGAAGCAGAGATTGCCGAAACGGCCGCCGGCAAGCGTACGATCCTGACCTATACCGACAGCAATGGACAGGAACGGCAAGGAGTGTTGCTGCCTGTCGACTATCCGGGCGCGAGCTGGGCAGTGGCGGTGACCGGGCCATCGCCGACAACGTATGGCCCCAATCAGAGCTTGTTGCGGGAGGGATTGGTTGCGTTGGCGATCGCATCCGCAGTCACGCTCCTGTTGGCAACGATTTTCGGAGAGTTGACCGCCCGACCGATTCGCGAGCTCACGGCGCAAACCGAGGCCATTGCCGCCGGTAATCTGGAGCAGCCTGTCGAGCTCGCCGGGAAAGGGGAGGTTGCCGCGTTGAGTCAGGCGCTTGGCAAGATGTCCAGCCGACTGACAGCTGAAGTGCGCGAGGCGGAAACAGCGCGCAGCGACATGGCGATGCAAAACGATGTCATGCGCGAGTTGTTGCGGCGGACCGTGCGGACGCAGGAAGATGAACGCCGTCGTATCGCCGCGGATATCCACGATGCCGTGTCGCCATTGATCACTGGCGCCCTCTATCAGGTTCGAGCGCTTTTGATGCGCGAGAACGGAACGGCCGAGCTCGCGACCCAGTCCGAGAATGGCGAATCACAAGATGGTCTGACCGCTACTGGCGAACTGCTCGAGCAATCGATGGACGAACTGCACAACGTTATTTTTGCATTGCGTCCGCCCGATCTCGATGATGTCGGCGTTGTGGCAGCGATCGAGCGATATGTTCACCAGATCAACCGAACCGGGCTGCCTTGTGAGTTGGAAGTCAGCGGTGATGAACGGCGCCTCTCCCCGGAAACACGGTTGAGCGTCTACCGCATCGTACAGGAAGCGCTGCACAACGCCCTGCGTCATGCGCGAGCGGACGAGGCGCTGGTGAAGATCGAATATCTGGACGACGAGTTGAGGGTCTCAGTTCGGGACAATGGATCTGGTTTCGATCCGGAATCGGCTACCCGGTCGGTATCGCTGGGCTTGCTCAGCATGCAGGAACGGGCAACGGCCATTGGCGCGGATCTCGATATCATTTCCAGGCCGGGTGCGGGAACCATCGTCGTTCTACGTAGATCGTGGCAGAATGACGTCATGGAGCCGCCACAGGAGGCCGACGATGTGGTCGCGGAGCAACCAGCGGCG
The DNA here is from genome assembly GCA_964461025.1 of uncultured Sphaerobacteraceae bacterium. Lineage (GTDB taxonomy): Bacteria > Chloroflexota > Chloroflexia > Thermomicrobiales > UBA6265 > JAHBVL01. The sequence continues at coordinate 12,715 of CAYWSE010000022.1, forward strand.
AACAATGGCAGCAAACCGTCTGAATCGTCGCCATCGAACGGCGCCTATCACCCCGCAGAGCTGCCAGAGGCCCAAAACGCGTGATATCCGTACTTCTCGTCGATGACCACCCGGTAGTCGTCGAAGGCGTTCGCAAGGTTCTTGAAACAACAGAAGGCATTTCGGTGACCGGTGTGGCTCACGATGCGGCGGGCGCGCTCGATCAGGCACGGTTGCTCAAGCCGGACGTCATTCTCCTCGACCTTCGCATGCCGGGCGCGAGCGGCGTGCAGGCTACCCGCCGGATGCGGGAGCAGGGAACGCAATCGGCGATCATCATCCTCACGTCATACGGTGATCAGGCGTACGTCCGGCAGGCGCTCGAAGCGGGGGCAGATGGATATCTGTTGAAAACCACCCCTCCCGACCAGCTCATTTCAGCAATTCGCAATGCTGTGCGCGGGCGTCGTCAGCTGAGCCCCGAGCTGATCGATGCGGTCCTGGAGGACCTCTCCGGACTGGCGCGCGAACACACCAAACGCGAGGCTGACCTTTCTGAGGAGGATCGCGAGATTCTACGCCACGCGGCACGTGGACTGACGAACCGTGAAATCGGCCGGGAGCTTGGGCGCAGCGAGATCGCAATCAAGAAGAGACTCCAGGTCATTTTCACAAAACTGAACGCCGTCGACCGCGCGCATGCGGTGGCCGAGTCGATGCGACGCGGCTTGATCTAGTTTGGTTTCGCGCAAAATCAGTTCAAAGGTGCCGTCGCTTGTATCCGAATGGGGCCGGTTCGTAGTGCGTGTGCGCAGTATTCTGATTGCAGAGATAGCGGTCAGCCAGCCTCCTATCTCCAGCCCGGACAGACTGGGCATCTCAATAGAACCAGCCATTCTGTTGAGAACATTTCCCTCCTGAGGAGTCGGCCGCGCGGAACCAGCCATCCGCGCGGCCACCTTCGTTTTCAGACCCTTTTCCGGATTTTCAAGCGCATTGAACCATCCATCGCACGCCGTTCAGTGCAGAATATGCATTCCCGGCCCCGGTGAACTGGGCGGGATGATCGTCTGTTCGAACCGAGGATGAACAACGTAATGCCTGTCTACCTGACACATCGTGCTCTCTTCGTGCTGCTGTCATTCCTGGTGACGACGACCTATGTGTCGATTGATTCGGCAGCAGCTCAGGGAGATGGCACGGCACCCACCAGCACTACTGCGCTCATAGTCCAGGAAGCGGGCCGGGCAGTGGTCACCGTCGTCAATGAGCAGGTTTTCGAAGGTATCGATGATCCTGTCCCGGCCGGTTCGGGAACGGGTTTTGTCATCGACACCGACGGACATATCGTCACGAATTGGCACGTCGTGGCGGGCGGGGTCAGCTTTCAGGTCATTTTCTTCAATGGTGACCGTGCGCCCGCGGAGCTGATCGGCTCCGATGAGCTGAGCGACCTCGCCGTGATCAAGGTGGATGGTCCGGTGCCGGCGACGGTGCCATTTGGTGATTCGGACGGCCTCTTTCCCGGCGAGACAGTGCTGGCCATTGGGTCTCCGTTTGGATCGTTCACCAATACGGTCACACAGGGCATCGTCAGCGCGCTTGGCCGGGATCTCGAAAGCAGCGGGTACAACAATCTGATACAGCACGATGCGGCGATCAATCCGGGCAATTCGGGCGGTCCACTGTTCAACATGCGCGGCGAAGTGGTGGGCGTCAATACGCTTGGGGTGCAGGAAATCGAAGGGCAGCCGGTGCAGGGGCTTTTCTTTGCGGTGCCATCCAGCACAGTCGTTTCCATCGTTGAGCTGCTGATCGCCGATGGCGAGGTCCGCTATCCGTTCTTCGGCATCACCTACCAGACGATCACCTGGCAAACCGCCGCACAGGCGGGGCTGCCGGTCGACAACGGCGTGTATGTCATGGAAGTGACCCCCGGTGGTCCAGCGGAAGCAGCCGGAATCCTGGCGGGGGATATTGTGATATCGATTGGCGGCGCGCCGATCACCGATCAGAATGCCTTTTCAGAGCTGCTTTTCGAACACGTGCCAGGCGAAACAGTGAATGCCGATTTGCTGCGCGACGGCACGGTGTTGACAGTGACGCTGCAGCTGGGCGACCGCGAAACTGCGTTGACCGAGTAAACCGCGATCCGCAAAACCAGCACCCCGTACGATCGCTTCGGCATGTCGTTGCTCACAACGTACTCCTGCGGCGGACGCAGGCGATTCGCAGCACGATGTGATCCAGCTGGCGTACATACGAGCCTGATTTTGGGTGCGGATGGATATGTCACGGAGTCACCACCGCCGCTAGGCTGGTAGAGGACGAAGTAGTCCTCTTTCTCCAAGGATCGTTCCAATGCTCGGCGCTGACGCTTTTGTCAACCTCTTCCTGGTCGTACTCCTGGTGGCAGGTGTGCTGATACTGGTCAATGGGATGATCGATATTGGATTCGGTGCGATCCGGAATCGTTTCGAGTCTTTCATGCAGCGGATTGGCCGACCGTCAATTCGCCGCAAACCGGGTGCGGCCATTCTCCCGCCTCGGCAATCCTGACAATTCACCGTCAACCACTTCCGGGGGCACCCCGTCTCTTATACCGCTCTTTCACTGCCCATGAAGCGTATTGGTTCGACGATCTGATCGAGTCTCCCTGCATACATCGCGGCATCGCCGGCCTCGCATTGCTTCACCTTGCGGCGAAGCTCGACATCGACTAATGTGCAGATTCTCACTGTGAATTCCTGACGTCCACCGTCCCGTGAGCTCACGATTGACGGAATGTCGCTCCGCCCGTTTAATGCCGGGAAAGGTCACCGTTTTGCGGTGACGAAACCTGAGGCATGGCATGACGAACGTTTCGGATCGGCAATCACTGAAACCGGTGATCAATCTCTCGGGGCCACTCACCATCTACGGCTCGTCGATCAGTTCTCTTGGCGTCGGCGAGGCGATGGCGACCGCGATGCAGCATCACTGGGAGATGCACGACCTTGCGCGTCAGGCGGGAGAAGTCGTCGTTCAGTGGAGCGGAGCCGAAGCGGGGATGCTGACCTCGTCCTCCGCATCCGGGGTCACACTGGCGGTGGCTGCATGCATGACCGGGTGTGATGCAGGGAAGATCGGGCAGCTTCCAGACGCGAATGGCATGCGGCGGGAGGTTGTGATTCAAAAGGGGCATTGCGTCAATTTCGGCGCCCCAATCGAGCAGATGATTCGGCTGGCCGGCGCCGATGTTCGGGAAGTGGGCACGGTCAACGGAACGACTCGCGCGCAGATCGAACATGCCATCTCCGAATACACCGCGGCCGCAATGTTCGTGATTTCGCATCACACCGTCCAGTACGGGTTCGCGCAATTGGCGGACTTCATCGCAATCTGCCGGTCGGCAGGGGTTCCGGTGATCATCGACGCGGCGGCTCAGGACCAGCAGATTGAAAGGCTGGTTCAGTCGGGCGCTGATCTCATCGTCCTGAGTGTCCAGAAATATCTCTCCGGACCGACGGCCGGGATCGTCTGCGGCAGAGCCGATCTGGTGAGAGCCGTGGAGATGCAGAGCGGTGGCATAGGCAGGACCATGAAGCTCGGCAAGGAAGGTTATTTCGGAACCATTGCGGCTCTGGAGGAACGCATTGCCACCGATTTGACTGCCTGGGAAGCGAGCCAGCGGGCCAAAGCAGAACGCCTGGCGGGACTCCTGCAGAACCTGAACGGCGTCGGCGTCTCAGTTGAGAAGGACAAGGTTGGTCAGCCCGTATATCGTGTGAGACTCGATGTCGACGAACGCGCGGTTGGCATGAGCGCGGAGGCAATCTGTGCAGCATTAATCGCTTGCCAGCCGTCGATCAAGCCGCGAGCTCACCACACGGACGAAGGATGGTTTCTTCTGGAGCCGGTGCATGTGACCGACGATGAGCTTGCATTTGTTGCACGGGAGTTGCAGCGGATCGTCGGTTAGTCCGGGGTTGAAGACCTTCGGCTGGACACTGCGCCGGTGCGTCGTTCTCCGGGTATCGTGTGCGACTCCCAGTCTCGCGGATATCGAGCTGGGGAAACAGATCAAGGGAAGATGAATCGATGAACGACTACTCCATTGTCATCCACGGCGCACATGTCATCGATCCAGCCCAGGGAATCGACCGGGTAGCAGACGTGGCCATCAGCGACGGCGCCATTGCCGGAATCGGCGATTACTCCACGGCCAGTGCCATGACGACGATCGACGGCAACGGATTGTTCGTGAGTCCCGGCTGGATCGATCTGCATGTGCACTGCTTTCCCGATATTCATGTCTTTGGCGGGATCCCCGGGCTCGGTTCGGTTGATGCCGATGCGGACTGCGGAATCGCAAAGGGCGTGACGACGGTTATCGACGCTGGAACCTCGGGAGCAGGCACTTGGGACGCGTTTCGCGAATTAGTCGTCAATCGCGGCAAGACCCGTGTCCTCGGATTCATGAATGTCTCATTGATGCCGCAGTTCGGCCCCAGACATGGCGATTGGCAGAACTTCAGCCAGGGGGTGACGATCGCCAAAGCCGAAGAAGAAGCTGCTGCTGGAGTCTGCCTGGGCATCAAGGTGCTGGCCAGCCAGAATCACTGCGGCAATCTCGGCAATATCCCGATGCAGCTTGCCGTTCAGGCCTCGCGACTCTCGGGAACCGGATTGATGGTGCATATCGGCGAGGCGCCTCCGATTATCCAGGACGTTCTCAACCAGATGGACGATGGCGACATCCTCACCCACTGCTTCAAGGGAACAGCGGGAAACCTTCTGGGCAGGGACAGGAAACCCATTCCCGAAGCACTCGCGGCAGTGGAGCGAGGCGTCAAGTTCGATATCGGTCATGGGAAGTCAAGTTTTTCTTTCGAGACCTGCCGGTATTGTCTCGATGCCGGACTGCCCATTCATGCCATTTCGACTGACATCCATAGCTTGAACATCAACGGACCGGTCTACGACATGGCGACGACCATGACGAAATTTCTACACCTGGGACTCGATCTGGTAGAAGTCATTCGTCTGAGCACGTTCTCTCCGGCCGAGCTTATCCACCGCGAACACGAGGTCGGCACATTGCACACGGGGCGTGTTGCCGACATCACCCTGTTTCGCATGCTCGACGGTGAATTCGATCTTGTCGACTCAGAGGGCAAGCACGAAAGGGCCTCTCGAAAGCTCAAAGTGGAGCACACGATCAGGGCAGGTGAGCTCGTGTATTCGGCTGCGTAACGTCCATCAGCCGATGACCACATGCTCCGTTTGCAGCTCCTGGAGGCGACGCTCATCAACCGTGATGCCGAGACCGGGACGGTCGGGGAGAATGATCGACGGGCCGGAATACCACGCTCGCGCATCACCGATATCGGCCGCGTGCATGAGCGGGCCACCCATTTCGACGGTGGCGACATTTGACAGCGCCGCGGCAAGGTGCAAACCGGCGGCTGAGGCGATCGAGCTCTCGACCATCGTGCCGACCTGCGTGCCAAGACCGGCTCCGCGGGCGATCGCGTCGATAGCGACGCCACGACGCAGACCTCCGCATTTCATGAGCTTGATGTTGATGAAGTCCGCGGCATCGTTCTTGACGACGCGCAGGGCGTCCTCCGGTCCGTGGCAACCTTCATCGACCATGATCGGCGCGCCAGTCTCCCGCCGCACCTGCGACAAACCATCGAGATCAGCCTTGTCGACCGGTTGCTCGTAGTAATCGACTGCCGCGCGCAGCGATTGCCGGATCGCCTCGATGGCGACGCCGGCGCTCCGCCAGCCCTGGTTCGCATCGACTTTCAGATGGATGTCGGGTCCAACTGCCTGCCGGACGGCCAGAATGCGCTGCGCATCGAGGTCGGGATGATCCGCGTCGCCGACTTTGAGCTTGATCGTCCGGAAACCGAGCGCGACGCGATCCATCGCGTCGCGGGCCATCGCATCCGGGTTGCCCATGCTGACGACGCGGGAAATCGTCAAGGGGCCGGCTTCGCGGCCAGCGAGCAATGCCCAGACGGGGAGACCAGCTGCGCTGGCGACGGCGTCGTGCAGGGCGATGTCCAGTGCCGCGGTTGCGGCTGGCGCACTGCCGATAGCGCCATCTATTCGTTGATGAGCGGCGTCGATGCGCCGGGCATCAAGCCCGATCAGAGCGGGAGAAACAACCTGAAGAGCCTCGAAGACACCGTCCCACGTCTCGCCGGTGACATCGGGATCGGGAGTCGATTCGCCCCATCCAGTGACGCCGTTAGCCAGGGAAATGCGCACGAGCACGGAGTGCGTATGGGTATAGGTTGCGTACGCGATGACGAACGGCTCGATCAACGGCAAGCGGATGGGCATGATTTCGATGCGGGTGACGGCGAAGCCGGTGGTCATGGGAGCTGACCGGCCACGAAATCGCCTGCGTCAGTGAGGAGAAGCGCCGGGTCTCCGGTGGGCGTTCGAGCAAAGCCGCCGACGACCAGTCCATCGCCGAAGGCGGATTCTAGCGCGTCGCGTACTGTGAGCCGCCATTCGAGTGCCGCGGCGGGATCGCGCTGAACCAGTTCGTCGATCTCCGGGGGGATCGCCACTGCCTTGGCAGGTGTTGGCAATGGCGCGAGCGTTTCGCCGGCGAGGACACGCTGGACGCGGGTGCTCTGAACCGGCCAGATCACATGCAGGCGGTCGGTGGGCATGCCTCCGTACAGCCCGGATCCGTACGATTCGCCGTACCGGTTGCGTTCATAGCGCTCGGCATGCGCGCCGAGCTTGCCGAAGTTGAGCCTCGCGTTGGCTGCTCGGAGCGGATCGACGGTCCAGCCGACATCGTAAAAACCACGCGCGATGGCGATGCTTCCCTGCAAGCGCTTCAGCAACTGACCGAGTCCGGCGCCGCGATAGGCAGGATGGATGGCCATCATGTCAGAACAGAGTCGCGGTCTGCCATGGACGAATCCGCCAATCGCCGTCACAAATCCGGCCAGCCGCTCGCTCCCTGCCGACAGATCGTAGACGGCAAGCACGTCGCCTCCGGTTTCGGCGAGAACGATCAGCATGCTGGCCGCCATCAGATCGAGATCGGTTACGCCGAACACCTCGCGTTGCAGCAGTTCGACGTCTGCCAGCGCAGCGATGGTGCGGACGATTCGATACTCGAGATGGGGCGAATCCACACGCCGCCACGGTCCCTCGTCTGAAGAACCAGACGAGCCAAACCCGGCGCTCTCGGGACCGGAGACAAGACTCATATACGGCAGGAACTCAGTCTCTTCGATCGTCATTCCAGGCTCCGGGAAGGCTCGATTTCAGGAGCGGTGTGGGTAGCGTTTGAGCATTTACGCAAACGACAGATACCTCTCAAAATCGTCTCACATTTCAGAGGCCATCGCGTCATATAGACACGTGGCGAGAGCGAGCGAGCGCCGGCAACTCGCAAAGGCCAGGAAGGTAATCAAAGACTCGCGGCGGACATCCCGTCGATGCGGAGGTCGGAATGAACATTGCTGTTGGACGTCGCCGGCTGGTGATCAATTTCATCGTCGAACAGGCTGGTTCGGTAAGCCAGCGATTCCCAAATGCCTTGTCTGCGAGTGACGACGAGCTTGCGAAGCTCGACGCGCAGCGAATGGCCAGGTTCGATCGCACTCGCTGGACGTCGAATGCCGCGTTGTTCGGGGTCGGATATCCCCGCTAGGAACCAGGTAGGCGCCACATGAGCGAATCATTTGTCATTGTCATTACGTTCCTTTCATTGATCGTGCTGCTCGACGTTCTCGCGTTGAAATACGGCCTCGATAGCAGGCGAATGGACGCTCGCCCGAACCTGTAGGAAGTTCGGGCACAGACTGAATATTTCGTTTCTCTCCTCCACCCCTTTTCGCAACATGAGAGTGTCCGGTTAACGGACGCTCTCATGTTTTTGGGTCCGATGGCCCGTCCGCGGCCGGTTTGCCGCTGGTTGGTTGCAGGAAGTCCGGGAGATCGAACGCCACGTTTGGCGGTTCCACGCGCAGCAACTCGCTGTCGTTCCATGCCTCAGGGCTTTCCAACGGTTCGAGATGAATGGTCACTTCGGTGCCGGGCAATGCCGCTTCGACTCGCTGTTCGATGCGGAGCGCCGTGTCATGGGCGTCCTTGAGTGAGGTCTTGCCCGGCATCAGTACATGAAAATCGACAAAGCGGGTGGCGCCTGCCTTGCGGGTACGCAGCGCGTGGAACGTCTCATCATTGTCGAGCGCATCCTGAACCGCAGCACGCACCGCCGCCTCTTCCTCTTCGGGAAGCGACTTGTCCATCAGGCCATCGAACGATGTGCGCAAGAGCGTCACGCCTGTCCGGAAAATGTTGAAGGCAATAACGAGCGCAATGATGGGGTCGATGCGCTCAAAGCCCGTTGCCGACACCAGAACTAGACCGAGGATCACGCCGAGTGAGGTCCAGACATCGGTCATCAGGTGCTTGCCGTCGGCTTCAAGCACGATCGAGTCGTGGTCCTTGCCGGCTTGCAGCAGAATCCGGGCGACCAGGAAATTGACCGCCGCCGAGACTGCGGTGATCGCGGCGCCGATGCCAATTGATTCGATCGGCCGTGGTTCGATCAGTCGCTGCAGCGAGTACCAGATAATGCCCCCGCCAGCGAGCAGAATCAATCCGCCTTCAACCGCACTTGCGAAAAACTCGATCTTCTCGTGACCGTAGTTATGGCTGCGATCGACCGGACGCACGGAATACCACAGCGCGAAGAGTGCAGTGACGGCCGCAACCAGATTGACCGACGACTCGATCGCGTCCGAGAGCAGACCGACTGAGCCAGTCACCGCATAAGCGCCGAATTTCAGGGCCAGTGTGATCAGCGCAGCGCCGATCGACAACCAGGCCCATCGAACAAGGCTACGGCGAGGGCCGGTTGGCGCTGACTGCGTGGCGAAACTTTCCATATCCGCAGTCTACGTGCAGCGCAATCTCGGCGTCAGAATCTAGTCGAGGATCGCTTCGAGCGTGCGCTGCAACGCGCGCAAATGGCCAAACGATGTGGTGCCCGGTTTCAGCTGCGACACGGGAATGCGCGACAGGGTTCTGGCGAGTCCGTGCACCTGCTCCTCGAGGCGCTCCGCGTCGAACGGCGCCGCCCATGCGTTGTTCGCCGCTGTAGCCAGCGCGGCACGATCGGATGCGTTGCCGCCTGCGGCTTTGCCGATCAGGTCGAGCAACGCGATGGCGTCGAGCTCCCGGTCCTGTGCCTGATCTGACTTAGCGCCGGTGCGCCGGATCTCGCTGAGTTTGAGAGCCGCTCCTTCCGGCGTATCATCGAAGGACGTGGTTCGCAGCAGTCTGCCCAGTCGCATCGCTTCCAATGCCGAGAGTCCGTCGGCGACGATGGCGTCGCGCAACGCGATCTGGGCATGAGGCGGCAAGCCCTGCAGCGCCCGGCTCTGCTTTTCGCTGAGTCGACCGCTCCGGATGTCATCCTGTATCGACTCCGGCAGCTTCTCTGTGCCGAGCAGCTGAAAGAGGCGGCTTCGCTTCAGGGCAACGGCAGACGCCACGTCTTCCCATGAGGCATCGTTCATCTGCGATTTCAAAGCACGAAGCGCGGCGGCGCGATCGATCGCATTGAGATCCTCGCGGACGATGTTTTCCATCAGCTGCTGCACCAGCACTCGTTCACCGGATACGTCGCGGACGATGGCCGGGATGACGGTCAGATGCGCTTCCCGGCTGGCCCGCCAGCGGCGCTCGCCGTGCACGATGACGTAGATGTCGTCAGCTTCGTCGTAGCGAACGACGATCGGTTGCAGTACGCCTTCAGCGGAGATGCTGTCGACCAGCTCCCGCATCCGGTTTTCGTCGAAATTGCGACGTGGCTGGGCCGGATCGGGCACGATCCGGTCGAGTCGAATCTCCTTGGCGGATGGCAGATCGGCGACACCGGTGGCGCGCGGACGCGTGTCAGTGAAGAGGGCATCGACGGTGAATCGCCGGCGCTGGGCCTGGCCGCTGCCGGTGGAAGCGGTTGGGCTAGACATGAATCCCCTCAGCTGGTTGCACGGCGATGAGCACATCGTCCGGCGACAGATCCTGATCGAGCCAGGCGGCGACGCGTCGATACGCGGTTGCCACCGGTGAGTTCGGCATGTAATGCAACACGCTGGTTCGCTCGGCGATCGATTCGGCGCTCTTCACCGACAAGGGAATTGGCGGCAGAAGGGGATAGTCGCCAAACGTCTCCTCGAGCGCGGACATCATGTCCGCAGCCAGGCGGGAGTTCGAATGCACCTTGGTGGGCAGGAATCCGAGCACTGACAGATTCGGATTCAAGCGACGTATGCGTTCGACTGTCACAAAGAGCCTGTCCAGCACCATCAGTGACAGAGGGTGGGGTTCGATAGGAATGATCAGATCGCGCGTTGCGACGAGGATGTTGACCGAAACGATGTTCAGCGCCGGCGGCGAGTCGATGAGCACGTAGTCCCAGTCGCTGAGATCGAGGGCGCGAAGACGGTAGTCGAGCTGGCGTTCGCGTTCCAGGACATTCAGGAGCTCCAACTCGGCCGCGGCGAGATCGGGATGGGCGGGGACCAGACTCACCCCCGGCAGGTTGGTGGGAACGATGACGTCTGCGACCGCCAGAGAGTCGTCGAGCAGCAAATCGTAGACCGAAAGCTCGAGCGATCCGACGTCGGCGCCGGTCGCCATCGTCAGGCTGGCCTGGGGGTCGAGGTCGACGGTCAGCACGCGCCGGTCGCGCTCGGCCAGCGCGGCAGCGACATTGAGCGTGCTGGTGGTTTTGGCGGTGCCGCCCTTCTGATTGAAGAAGGCGATGATGCGGGTCATGAAGCGGGAACCTCGATGGCCATCGAGTGTACGTACAAATCTGCCAGCAAGATACCATGATGACCGACCTGGGACAACTGGGCACAGTTGGGGGCGAAGGGCAATAGGCAAAGGGCAATAGGCAAAAGTCAATGGGGTAGCAGGGAGTTGTTCGGGCTACGGGCTACGGGCTACGGGCTACGAACTGCGGGCTACGGACTACGGCCTACGGACTGCGGACTACGCACGACTACGTAGATGGATGATTCGGCGCCAAATACGCAAGGTTGCGGATGTGCAGGCACACTGGCAATGCCATGATGGTGTTGGCGGAGATCGGTGCGGTCTCGCCGTAATGGGAAACGTGGTGCACATAGAGGAGAGAGAAGATGCAATCGGTAATGGCGCCCGCGGTCGCGAGTTCGAACATTCACGGCGCGAAAATCTCATCACTGGTCGAGCGGCTGATGACGATTCATCAGGGTACACGAAATGGGTACTACGAGATTCTGGCCGATCATGGCTCGATGACCTATCTCGAACTCGCCGCCGCGGCGGGAACGACTGGCTCCGCGGCCAAGGCATGGCTGGATACGCAGGTCGCACTCGGTGTGGTTCTTTCGGACAACCGGCGGACTCCCGACTGGGAGCGGCGCTACCAGCTTCCTGCCGCCCGTGCATCGTTCCTGCTCGATCTCGACGATCCCTTTGCGAAGCCGTTCTCAGAAGCCGCGTAAACATTTCGAATTGTGGTCACTATTGGCAGCGTAGTAGACTGGACCTCCCTGGAGGTTCAGTCTCATTCACGCGACCTGCGCGAGATGCGCGGGCGCTGACCGCCTCACCGCGAGGCGATAGGGCACGAAAACAGATTCTGGCACATGAGTTCATGCTTGATGTGTTCTGAAGCGGCAGTTTTCATGGCCCCACGTCGAACCTGCGTTGCTCGTGATTGCCTCAGGAAAGGAATTTGACGTATGTGTACGGTGTCTCCTCCCGAACCTACCGGCGCGGCTCGCGCAGATGCGATGGTCGAACGAGTCTTCTCGTCAGTTCTGGCGGCGTTCGACGTCTTCGCGATCAGTCTCGGCGACCGGCTCGGCTACTACCGGGCATTGCAGGAGATCGGACCCCAAAACTCGGCGCAGCTGGCCGCGAATACGCAAACCAACGAGCGCTACGCGCGGGAGTGGCTGGAGCAGCAGGCGGTATCCGGGTTCCTGGAAGTCGATTCACCATCCGACGACGACAACCTGCGGACATACCGTTTGCCAGAAGAACTTGCTGCTGTGTTCGTCGAGCCCGGTCACCCGCTCAATGCGACGCCGATGGCCAGGTTGTTGACTGGCGCGGCGGCGCCATTCGAAGCACTCGTTTCCGCATTCCGGACCGGTGACGGCGTGACCTACGAGGAGTATGGCGTCGATTTGATGGAAGGCCAGGCAGCGATGAACCGTCCGCAATTCGAGCAGGCGCTCGGCGCCGAGTGGTTGCCGGCGATGCCCGACATCGAAGCGCGTTTGAAGGATGTAGAGAAGCCGGCCCGAATCGCCGATATCGGTATGGGCATGGGCTGGTCGAGCATCGCCTTCGCCAAGGCGTTTCCCAACGCAATCGTCGATGGTTTTGATCTCGATGAAGCGTCGGTCGAAGCGGGCCAAAAGCTCGTTGCTGAGCACGGCGTTGCCGACCGGGTGACGCTCCAGGTTCGCGATGCCGGGGACCCCGAGCTTGCGGGCAAGTACGATCTGGCGACGGCGTTCGAGTGCATTCACGACATGTGGGATCCCGTTTCGGTGCTTGCTTCGATGCGACGGCTCGTTGGGCCGGGAGGCGCCGTGCTGATCATGGATGAATCGGTGGCGGATGCGTTTGGCGCGATTGGTGATGATATCGAGCGCTTCATGTACGGCTTCAGTTTTCTGCATTGCCTGCCGGTCGGGATGGTCGAAAAACCATCAGCTGGAACAGGCACGGTCATGCGGGAGAGCACATTCCGGCGGTATGCGGCAGAAGCGGGATATCAAAAGGTCGAGGTTCTGCCGATTGCCAACGACTTCTTCAAGTTTTACCGATTGACAGCCTGATTTGCGCGAATCAGCCCCCAATGTAAGAAGCAGGAGGGCGGAAGATGAGCAGAAGCGTGATTGGACACGCGGCGATTCATCAGATGGAGATCGAGCATCTGCGACGCTGCCGGGAACGCGAGCCGAGAGCTGATGAGATTCGGGCAGAATCGTCCGCGGAGAGGTCCGTCTTGCTGACGCTGGAGCGGCTCGTGAGGGAGATCAAGGCATCGGTGGAACCGCTCACCAGACCATTCCCAGGCAGACGCGGCGCCGCCCGCATAAGATAAAAGCCAAGATCAGGAAACGCGCCCAGAAATGGGAGGCTGATTGGAGGACAGTGACGGTCTCGCATCGTCCCGTCCTCCTTTCCGCCTGTTCGCCTCTGTAGGGCACAATAGCCAGTGAGACGAGGTGTGGCATGAGTCTCCTGGAGCGGTCGTCCCAACTTGAAGAACTTCAGTTCCTCCAACGAGAAGCGGTGCGGGGGCAGGGCGCGCTGATTTTCATAGCCGGTGAGGCGGGAATCGGCAAGACGGCGCTGGTCGATCAGTTCCGGGCCGCACCAGGCGGTTCTCTGCGCGTACTGACGGGTGGTTGCGATCCCTTCTCGACCCCGCGCCCGTTGGGGCCATTGCTCGATTTCGCTTCTCAAACCCGCGGCGAGCTGCAACGCCTGATCCAGCAGACGGCCCCTCGTCACGCGCTCCTCAGCGCGACCCTCGCCGAACTGCAGAGCACACCGACGCTGGCGATCATCGAAGATGTTCATTGGGCGGACGACGTCACCTACGACCTCCTGCGCTATCTCGGCAGGCGTGTGGCGACGACTCATTCATTGGTGATCGCCACCTATCGCGACGACGAAATCGGCCCCAATCATCCGCTGCGAATCGTGCTGGGCGATTTGACAACGGCACCGGCGGTCCGGCGCATGAAACTCGCTCCACTCAGTGCGAACGCGGTCGCCCAGCTCTCTGAGGAGTCCGGGTTCGATCCCGGTGAGCTCTTCCGGTTGACAGGCGGCAACCCGTTTTTCCTCACCGAAGTCATTTTGGCGAAGGATGCGGGCCTCTCCGAGACCATTCGCGACGCCGTCCTTGCCCGAGTCGCCCGTCTCACACCGGAAGGACGCGTCGCTCTGGAAGCGGCTGCCGTTGCGGGATCGTCATCGGAACGATGGTTGGTCTCTGGCGTCACCTGTGTGCAACCGCAGGGTATCGATGAATGTGTTGAGCGAGGGTTGCTTCGTCTGGAGGGCGACGAGCTCGTTTTTCGCCACGAGCTTGCCCGGCTGGCCGTACTCAGCGAGATTCCGCCATCTCGCGTCGTACAGCTCAACCAGTCGATTCTCGATCTGCTTCGAGAGGCAACGCCTCGCGATCTGGAACGGCTGGTGCACCACGCTACCGCGGCGATGAACCGCGAAGCGACACTGGAGCTCGGGCGCGCCGCTGCGGGGCGCGCGGCCAGCCTCAAGGCGCACAGGGAAGCAGCCGCGTTTTACGAACTTGCCCTGCGCAATGCCAGCGACCTGCCGTCGGAAGAACGAGCAGAGATGCTCCTTGCCTGGTCGAAAGAGTGTATTCAGGTCGAAGAAGTCGAAAGAGGATTGCAGGCCAGTTTGGAAGCTGTCGCGCTCTTGCGCGAAACGGGGAATACCCTGCGGATCGGCGATGCGTTGCGTCAGGTGTCCACAGTCGAGTTCTTCATGGGTCGCAGAATTGAAGGCGATGCGGCTGCGAAAGAAGCGCTGACGCTGCTCGAACAGAACCCGCCCGGACGGGAGCTGGCGCTTCTTTACTGCCTGCTGGCAGGCAAGCAGATGGTGGCGTGGGACATGGAGACCGCGCTTGCCTGGGGCCGCAAAGCAATCGCACTCTCAGAGCAGTTTGGGGAGACCGAAACGATGGTCCGCGCCATGGCCATCACCGGCTCCGCCAACTATCTCGTCGAGGGACCTGACCAGGGTCAGGCCGAACTTCGCCAGAGTCTCTCGCTGGCGCTCGAGCATGGTCTCGATGATGCGGCCTCTTTCGCCTACACGAACCTCGGCTCCGGGCAGTGCGAGATGTACCGCTTCGCCGAGGCCGATGCCGCGATCGCCGAAGGGATCGCGTTTTGCTCCGCACGAGACCTCGATCACCGGTTGAACTACCTGCTTGCGTGGAAGGCCGTGTCCTGTGCGTACCAGGGGCGCTGGGAAGAAGCGCTGCGGACGACTGCTCACGTGCTTCAGCAGCCACGACTCGCGCCCACGACCCAGCTCGTTGCGCTCACCACTTCAGGTCACGTCCGGGCGCGTCAAGGCGATGCGTCCGCGCCGGCACTGCTCGATGAAGCTCTCGAACTTGCGCTTCCCACAGGAGAGCTGCAGCGGTTGGGACCGGTCCGCACCGCTCGCGCGGAACTGGCCTGGCTGGAAGGCGACCTGGACCGCGTTCGGGTGGAAGTCGCGTCGGTCTACGACTTGGCGCTACGGAGCAAGCATCAGTGGTATGTCGGTCAGATTGCCTACTGGCTCTGGCGAGCGGGAGAAACGCCGTTCGTCCCGGACAATGCCTTCCAGCCGTTCAGTGACCAGATCGAGGGACGCTGGAAGGAAGCCGCCGCTCAATGGCGTTCGCTCGGTTGTCCGTTCGAAACCGCCATTGCTCTCTCCGATAGCAGCGACGAATCTCAGCTGCGTTACGCGCACGCCCAACTGACCCGGCTCGGAGCGGTGCCTGCAGTTTCGATGATCGCTTCCCGGCTGCGATCGCTCGGCGCCGAAAACGTTCCGCGTGGCCCGCGTCCGTCGACACAGGCCAATCCGTTTCTCCTGACGCGGCGAGAACGAGAAGTGCTCGTACTCCTGGCGGAGGAGAAGAGCACCGACGAGATCGCTGACATCCTGTTTCTCTCGCCACGCACGGTCGGACATCACGTGTCCGCGATTCTCTCCAAGCTCGGCGTGCGCTCTCGAACCGAGGCGGTCGCGAAAGCCGCGCAACAGGGAATCCAGCCAAAGTAGGCATCCCGATCCGCCAATTTAGGTGCAAAGCGACATTGAGACCGTTGTCCCGCCGCGGCACGCTCTGGTCAACCCCTGGGAGCGCCAAGTCCAGGGAGATGAGCTGGTGGGACCGCTCTGCGCAGGCGGAGTGGTCGAGAGAAAGGCAGGACACCGTGAAACGCAACAAGGAGCAGAAGAAGGGCCGCCTCGGCCTGACGAGGCGATCGCTGCTCGGCGGCGCCGCAGCCGGAGGACTCGCCACTGCGACAGCAGCGTCGGTTTCGCTGGCAACGTCGTCGCAATCTCCTCTGTCCGGGACTCTTGAAAGGAAGCAATCGATGAATGTCTGGCGGCCCGATCCTTCCTTCTATCCCTCTGCCCGGTCGGCAATGGCGGCGCCGCCTGAAGAGCTTGCCTATGTCGTGCGGATCAATCCGAACGGGGGAGACCGGCCGGATGCGATGGTGGTTGTCGACACCTCCCCGGCGTCGAGCACCTACGGCTCCATCGTTGGCGAGGTCGAAATGACCTATCCCGGCGATGAGCTGCACCATTTCAGCTGGAACGCCTGCAGCTCGATGCTCTGCCCCAATGCCGCACATCCCCATGTCGAGCGGCGGTATCTCATCGTTCCCGGGCTCGGCAGTTCGCGCATCTACATTATTGACACCAAACCCGACCCAACCAGGCCGCGCATCGTCAAGACGATCGAACCGCGGGAGGTGGCGTCGCGCTCCGGATACTCGCGCGGACACACGGTCCATTGCGGGGCAGACGGCATCTACGTCAGTGCGCTGGGCAACCCTGACGGCGACGGCCCGGGCGGCATTTTCGTGCTCGATCACGATACTTTCGACGTGCTGGGTCCCTGGGAGATCGACCGGGGTGGGCAGTACCTCCATTACGACTTCTGGTGGCACCTTGGATATGACACGATGATCACAAGCGAATGGGGCACGCCCAACATGGTCGAGACAGGCGTGCAACCCGACCTGCTGCTGGACGGACAGTATGGGCATCAGCTCCATTTCTGGAACCTGCGCGATCGCCGCCTGACCCAGACGATCGATCTCGGCAAGGAACACCAGATCGCGCTCGAGCTACGTCCCGCCCACAACCCCATGCATGCGTATGGATTTGTCAACACGGTCCTGAATCTGAACGACCTGTCGTCGGCGATCTGGTTGTGGAACCGCTCTCCCGATGGAACCTGGGACGCGAAAAAGATCATCGAGATTCCTGCGGAACCGGCGGAAGAAGATCAGCTTCCTCCAGCGTTGCAGCCATTCAAGGCGGTACCGCCCCTTGTTAGCGACATCGCCCTCAGTCTCGACGACCGCTTCCTCTATGTCTCCTGCTGGGGAACTGGTGAGTTGCGTCAATACGACGTTTCCGATCCAGAGTCACCGGAGCTGACCGGGTCGATTCGCATCGGTGGAATCGCCAGAGGGGCGAGCCATCACGCGGGCAGCGGTCCTCTCAACGGCGGTCCGCAGATGGTCGAGCTGAGCCGTGACGGTCGCCGCGTCTACTTCACGAATTCTCTCTATCTGCCGTGGGACGCGCAGTTCTATCCAGACGGCATCAAGGGCTGGATGGCGATGGCCAATGCCGATCCCAACGGTGGCATCGACCTCGACCAGCAGTTCTTCGTCGATTTCGGTGACCAGCGGCCGCATCAGGTCCGCTTGCTGGGCGGCGATGCCTCCACAGACTCCTTCTGCTTCGCCTGACGACCGAATCGTGCGGGGGCGTCCGCCAGTCGCTCCCGAGATTGGCCGGTCGATGCTGAATCATGGAGGGTAAGGCGATGCTTGATTTCCATGCGTGGTGGCCCTGGGTCACGCTTGCTCTGCTGGGCGCGTTTCACGTCGTCAATCCGGCAATGGGTTGGCTTTTCGCAGTTTCACTGGGGTTCCAAAACCACAGCGCCCGGGCGGTGGGCAAAGCGATCGGTCCCATCGCGCTCGGTCATGCAAT
This sequence comes from uncultured Sphaerobacteraceae bacterium, assembly GCA_964461025.1. Lineage (GTDB taxonomy): Bacteria > Chloroflexota > Chloroflexia > Thermomicrobiales > UBA6265 > JAHBVL01. Next base: position 30,526 of record CAYWSE010000022.1, read on the forward strand.
CGCGATCGCCGGCGTTGCGATCCCGGTTGGGCTTTTGCAGATTGTGCTGCCGACTGGTCCATTGCTCATCCTGAGCGGGTTGGCGCTGATGCTCTACGCCGTGTGGAAGGTGATGACGCGATTTCGCCATCCACGCTGGGTGGGGATGCGTGTGCAGTACCGGGAACTCGTTTCGTGGTCGGCGCTGATGGCCGCAGCCCACGGCGCCGGCATGATGCTGGTACCGGCGCTGGCTGGACTGTCATCCCAACGGGACGCGTCGGCGGCGGAACTCGCGCCGCTGGCCGGACCTCATCACCACCACGCCAGCGGTGAGAGTGAATCGCTTCCGACAGCTCTCGCGGCGGTTTCGGTGCACACGGCGGCGATGTTTCTTGTCACGGGGTGCATCGCACTGGCGGTCTATCGATGGATCGGCGTCGGGATATTGCGCGGCGCGTGGATCAATCTCGATCTGATCTGGACGGCGACGTTGTCGATCGCTGGTGGCCTGACGCTGGTGATGGGCGTCTGGTCGCTGACAGCTTCATAGCTCCAAAAATGCCTGCGCCCCCTGTCGAAGTGACAGAGGGCGCGGCACAACTCGAAGCCGAGGAATCAGTCAGCAGCGCCGACGGCGGGGTCGAGCTCGCCGGGAACGGGCATCGTTCCTTCGATATTGATGTGCGGCACCAGACGGTCGAGCCAGCGGGGGAACCACCAATTCCATTCGCCGAGGAGCTCCATCGTCGCCGGCACCAAAATCAGCCGGACGATCGTCGCGTCGATCAGAATCGCGACTGCCAGGCCCATGCCCATCTGCTTGGTGATCGGGTCTGGTGTGAAGACGAAGGAGAGAAACACGGCCACCATGATCGCTGCCGCCGCGGTGATCACTCGGGCGGTTACCGCCAGCCCGTCGGCAACAGCGTCGCTCGTGTCACGACCGCCGACCCAATACTCGCGAATCCGGCTGAGCAGGAAGACCTCATAGTCCATCGACAATCCGAAGAGGATTGCGAAGAGGAACATCGGCATAAAGACCGCGATCGGTTGCGATTCCTCGACGCCAAAGAGCTGGCCTCCCCATCCCCACTGGAAGACCATCACGACGACGCCGAAGGCAGCCGAAATCGACAGGATGTTCATCAATGCCGCTTTGATGGCGATCACTGGCGAGCGGAAAACGATTGTCAGGAGGAGCATGCTCAGCCCGATGATGACGATAAAGACCCATGGAGTACGGCTGGTCATCTGCTCGGAAAAGTCGAGGAAACTGCCGGTCGGACCACCGACGTACGCGACCGTATCTGTCCCCTCGAGCGCCGTCGGGATCGTTTCCTCGCGGAATGTCGTCACAAGGTCCTTGGTCGCATCGGAATTGGAGTCTTCCGCCGGTACGACGGTAATCACCGCTGTGTCGCCTGCATCGTTGACGATCGGCTCATCGACCTGAACGACGCCCTCGACCGCTGCTGCCGCCGACGTCAACGCATCGAGTGACGATTGGGGAATTCCGCCCTCGTCTTCCACGACCAGAATGAGCGGGCTGTTGAAGCCGACGCCGAAGCCCTCATTCAAGAGATCGAACGCCTGCCGAGAGTGATAGTCAGGTGGATTCGATCCGGCATCGGGGAATCCGAGGTGAATATCGGTGATTGGCAGCGCCAGCAGGATAAGGAACCCGGCAGCGCTTGCGGCGTATCGCTTCGGATGCTGGCGAATCCGCTCGCTGAGCTTGCGGCCGAACGAGACCTCGTCTTCGGCGTTTGGCGATTTCGTGCGATGAACGCTCCATTTATCGATGCGCGTGCCAACCAAGCGGAGAAAGACCGGAAGAAACACGAGCGCAACCAACACCGCGGACAACACGACCAGGGCCGCCGCAAGTCCGAGCGCGGTGACGAAGGGTACGCCGATCACTGAAAGCCCGAGCATCGAGATGACGACTACGCTGCCGGCGAAAATGACCGCGCGGCCGGCGGTATCGACCGCTCGGACGACTGCCTGATCGACGCTCATTCCCTCGGCGAGGCCTTCGCGGTAGCGGGTGACGATGAAGAGCGCATAGTCGATGCCGACACCGATGCCGATCATCGAGGCGAAGGCCGGCGCGAAGGTGGCGACATCCATGAACCGCGTGACGATGCTGATGCCCATGAAACCGAGTAGCAGACCGAGCAGCGCGGTGACGATCGGTAATCCCATCGCGACAACCGAGCCAAACGCGACGAGGAGAATGATGATCGCTGCGCCGATGCCGACAAGCTCGGCAGTGCTGCCGAATTCCTGTTCGGTGAGCACGACCACCTCGCCGCCAACTTCGACGCGTAGTGTCTCGCTATTCGAGGCGTCCGCGAGATCGACCAGTTTCTCGGCGTCGGCAATGGGGATATCACTGGTCAGCTCGTCGTAATAGACGGTGGCGTAGGCGATGGTCCCACTCTCGCTGACCTGATTCGGTGCGTCGTACGGCGAGAGGACGCCGACGACATGAGGAAGTGCCAATGCCTCATCGAGAATGCCCTGCACTTCGGCCTGAATGTCCGGATTGGTGAAGCCACCCTCGGCATTCGTTTCGAAGACGAGTGTCGCCGTGCTACCAGATTGCTGCGGGAATCGCTCCTCGAGCAAGTCATACGCCTTCTGCGACTCGGCGCCTGGCAGATTGAATGAATCGCTGAATTCGCCGGCCATTGAGAAGGCGAACGCACCGAAGAGCACAACGGCCACGAGCGCGCCGATCAGAACTTTCCACGGATTGTGACAAATGAGCGACGTCCACCGGGCCAGGAGTCCCGGCTTCGACGCGCCATTCTTACGTTGGCCCGATCGTGCTTGCTCAATACTCGACATATGTAAACCCCCTGATTTCAGCCTGAATCACGATGTTCGAAATCGCTGGCTCATTCCTTGCATAACGTCCACGCGCATACCTTGTCGAACGCTGAAACGCGAAATCGACAGAGCCCTCTCCGGACTCCTCGATGAATCGCGGCGCTGATAGTACATCGCCGCCGGCGTCATTTGGGTCTACAGATGTAAACATATGATCAAAGTGCCGCGTTGGCCTGGGCTGGCTCGAAATCAATGGAGAGACGCAGCAGCGCCCCATTGTCGGTGTGACAGGGCGCGCCGCGATTTTGTCCGGCGATTAGTCGGCGACGCTGGGGAGCGTCACGGGATCGAGAGGCGATGTAGAACCTTCGATGTTGACGTGGGGAATGATTCTGTCCAGCCACGCTGGGAACCACCAGTTGCGGTTGCCAAGCAGTTCCATCGTCGCGGGCACAAGAATCATGCGCACGATCGTCGCGTCGATGAAAATCGCGACTGCCAATCCGAGACCGAACTGTTTGATGATCGGATCGGGCGTCGCGACAAAGGCCAGGAAGACGCTGATCATGATCGCCGCCGCGGCGGTGATGACTTTGGCGGTCACTGCCAGTCCGTTCGCCACGGCGTTGCTTGTCGTGTCGCCGTGCGCCCAGAACTCGCGGATGCGACTCAGCAGGAAAACCTCGTAGTCCATCGACAGTCCGAAGAGAATGGCAAAGAGGAACATCGGCATAAAGACGGCGATCGGTTGCGATTCTTCCAGCCCGATCAACTGTCCGCCCCAGCCCCACTGAAAGACCGCCACGATGACGCCGAATGCGGCCATAATCGACAGCAAATTCATGATCGAGGCTTTGAGGGCGATGACTGGTGAGCGGAAGACGACAGTCAGCAAGAGGAAACTCAGCCCGATGATCACGATGAAGACATACGGTGTTCGACTGACCAGCTGTTCGGAGAAGTCGAGGAAGCTTCCGGTCGGACCGCCGACATAGGCGCTGGTGCCTGTTCCTTCCAGTGTCTGGGGGATGGTCACGGTTCGCAAGTCGGAAACGAGGTCCTGAGTGGCGCTGTCGTTCGAACCGTTTTCCGGGATGACGTTTATAACGGCCGTGTCGCCAGCTTCGTTCAGGAACGATTGGTCGACCTGGACGATTCCCGGAGTTTCGGCAAGGGCGACGGCCATGTCGTCGAGTGTTGCCTGACTGATGCCCTGCTCATCCTCGAGCACGATCAACAGCGGGTTGCTGAATCCCGGGCCGAATCCCTCAGTGAGCAGGTCGTAAGCCCGTCTCGTGTTGTAGCTTGTCGGATTTGCTCCGGCATCGGGAAAGCCGAGTGTGACATCAGCGAGCGGCAATGCCAGGAGCACCAGCAGTGCTGAAGATGCAATCGCGTACGGCCAGGGAGCGGCCTGAATACGGCGCGCCAACCGGCGACCGACGGGGACGCTTTCGCGCTCCGAATCAGCACCAGTCCGGCGCCGGCCGACACTCCACTTGTCGATGCGCCGTCCAAGCAAAGCGAGGATCGACGGCAGAATGATGAGCGCAACAAGAACCGCTGCCGCCACAACCATCGCCGCCGCGACGCCGATCGCGGTGATGAAGGGCACGCCAACGGCGGACAACCCGAGCAGCGAGATAACCACCACGCCGCCGGCGAAAATGACGGCCCGGCCCGCCGTATCGACAGCCTGCACGACCGATTGCTGTGGCGTTAAACCAGCCGCGAGAGCCTCGCGATACCGGGTGACGACGAAGAGCGCGTAATCGATGCCAACACCGATACCGATCATTGACGCGAACGCCGGTGCGAACGTGGCGACGTCCATGATGCTGGCGACGATGCCGATGCCCAGAAATCCGATGAAGAGACCGAGCAGGGCGGTGAGGATCGGCAGTCCCATGGCGACAACTGAACCGAAGGCGATCAGCAGAATGATCGATGCCGCGGCAATACCCACCAGCTCGGCGGTGAAACTGATCTCGAACTCAGACTGGGCCACGATTTCGCCACCGGCCTCGACCTGAAGCGAATCTGTTCCGGAGGTATCAACCAATGCGATGAACTGTTCGATATCAGAGAGGGGAATCTCAGTGGCCAGCTGATCGAACGCGACGGTGGCATACGCTGTTTGGCCGTCGGCGCTGATCTGCTGCTGGGCGTCGAATGGCGAAATTATGTGTGAGACGTGCGGGAGGGTCGATGCATCCGCGAGAATCGACTCGATTTCACGTTGCGTTTCCGGTGCAGCGATGCCGGCCGGATCATCGGTCTGGAACACCATTGTGGCGGTGCTCCCGGCCTGTTGGGGGAATCGCTGTTCCAGCAAGTCGTATGCCTGCTGAGACTCAGCGCCAGGCAACGTAAACGAATCCGCATATTCACCGGCCAGTGGAATGGCGGCAGCGGCGAAGAGGATGATCGCCAGAAGCGACGCCCCAAGCACCCGCCTGGGATGTCGCGTGATATAGGCAGCCCAACGAGCAAGAGATCCAGTCGGCTCGCCTCGTTGGCCCGCGACGTCGTTCGGGATCGATGAATCAGCCACGTGTAATGTCCCCCTGAAAAGCGGCGCCCGACAGTTCGGTCGGGTGATGAGCGAAAAGGAACCAGTCGCACTTACCGACCGGTCAGTAGGTGGTATACTAGCGAACGCGCAGACCAGTGTCAACTCTTGGACCTGGCGCGCCCGATATGTGGACTTGACACCGTGGTTGTCTGGAGCAAAATGTATTCACCTGATAGCAAGAGCAGGAAGTGGTAAGCATATTTATGGAGACCGAAACACCGTTGCTGGAAGGCAAGGCGCGAATCCTCAGTGAAGCGCGCACGCTTTTCCTGGAGCGCGGATTTGCAGAGACGTCGATGCAGGACATCGCCGATGCATCGGCTTTGACCAAGGCGGCTCTCTATTATCACTTCAGGGACAAAGACGAACTCTTCTCCACGATGGCCTTTCTCGAAATGGATCGAATTGGGCAGGGGCTCAGGCAGCTGCTGAATGCAGACGAGTCTCTGCGCGTGCGATTGACGCGGGCCGGAGTCTTCCTTTTTGAGTCGATGGAGGGTGATCTGCCCCGCGTGATGCTCGAAGCATTCGAACATCTCTGCGCCGGTGACCAGGCCGAGTTCTCGTCCAGGAAGACACTTTTCGTGCATGAGGGAGTAGTTCCTGTTTTCGTCGCAGCAGCGGCCTCGAAAGAGGTCAGGTCAGATGTCGATCCTCGCATCATGGCCACACTGTGGCTGAGCATGGTGTTCGATCAGTTCAACGCCCGGCGTTTGGGAGAGGGGCCGGCCGTTTCGACAGAATCACTCGCCGCCACGATCGCCAGCGTGTTGCTCGATGGGATCGGCAGAGGGCCAGCACCCGCTGAGAGCCGGCAACGGCCGTGATTCAGTTGCATCGCGCTGGTCCCTGGACGTTGTGCCGGGACCAGCGTCACAGCAAACAATCAGGCTCAATCAGCGGGCGCGCTCGCAGCCGATGCGATAGCCGATTCTTGCTCGGCCTGCCGTTCTTCTTCCGACTTGATGACGATTTCGTCGTCGATCATGAAGTAGGAGAGTACGGCAACGACCATGATCGCGATGCCTGAGAAGATCACCGCGCGATCCATGCCTTTCATGAATGCCTCCGCGCTGACTTGCTGAATGGTGGCGATGCTGTCGTCGGTGATGCCGAATTCGGCGGCAATCGATTCGACCACATGCCCGCCGTAGTTCATGCCGGAACCGATCAGCGCCGCCAGACCAGCGACCTGTTCTGAGCCGCTGGCGAGAATAGACTGAATATCGTCGGAGTTCCGGTAGTAGTCCTGATAGGCCCGATTTGCCAGCGTGCCGAGCAGGGCGACGCCAAACGCGGTGCCGATCTCCCGAAGCGACCCATTGACGGCCGATGCGATGCCGCTTTTGTCGCTGGGTACGCTGTTCAGTACAGCCGTGGTCATTGGCGCCCAGATGAAGCTCATACCCAGACCCATCATCAGGAATGCGGGCAGGATCGCGTAATACGAGGCATCGGTTCCGGACAGCAGGAGGAGCAGCGTGCCGACGCCGGTCGTGGCCATGCCGAAACTGAGCAGGCGACGCGGTCCCATCCTGTTGATCAGCGATCCGGAAATCGGAGAGAAGATCATCATGACGATGACCATCGGCAAGAGCGCCAGACCAGTCTTGATGGCGGAGAAGCCATGTACGTTCTGCTGGTACAGGGTCATGAAAAACGAGACGCCCGTGATCAGAAACGCGATCATGAACGAGTCGATGTTCGCACCGGTAAACGTGCGCGACCTGAAGAAGTGGAGCGGGATCATCGGTCGCTCGGTGTTCATTTCAACCCAGATGAAGACGGGCAGGATGACCGCGGCAATCGCGAATGCGGTAAGGATGAGAGGATCGGTCCAGCCGCGTGCGCCCGCTTCGATCAGTCCCCACGTCAGCGACGCGATGAAGCCGGTAATCAGAATCGTGCCGGGGATATCCGTGGCGACCGTGCCCGATTCGTCACGCGATTCGCGCACGACGGCCGTCGTCAGCAACAGCGCGATGATCCCGATCGGAATGTTGATCAGGAAAATCCACTCCCAGGAGGCATATTCCACAACGGCGCCGCCGACGATCGGGCCGAGCGCAACGCTCGAAACCGAAACCGCGCTCCAGATGCCCACCGCGCGTCCTCGCTCTTCCGGTGGAAATGCGGCGGAGATCAGCGAAAGGGAGAGGGGCATGATGAACGCCGCGCCCAACCCCTGCAGTGCCCGCATGACGATCAACATCTCCATGCTGCTGGAAAATGCGGCGATGAACGAGGTGATGGTGAACATCGCCAGTCCGGCCATGAACCACCGTTTGCGGCCAAATCTGTCGCCAAGTCCACCAGCCGTAATCTGCAGAGAGGCAAAGACGAGCGTATAGGCGGAAATCACCCACTGCAGCTGGGTATTCGTCGCGTCGAGCTCTCGGTTGATGGTTGGCAGCGCGATGTTGACGACAAGGTTGTCGAGCAGCGCCATGAAGAGCGCGAAGCACGCCGCAATCAGCGTGAACCATTTGGCATTGCTATCGGTCACACGACCATTCAGGCCACTGATCTGCGCCATCATTCTTCCTCCAGGCAGACGAAGCAATCGTCATTGCCCTGAGCCCGCATGGCGCCAGGCGATGCGGAGCTGTTCGAGCGTTGTGATTGGGAGTCGCCGGTGGCGGACTGCCCGGCTGATTGCATCAACGCGCAGTGAATGAAATTGTGAGATATGAGTCGCGCAATTTCGGCAGCAACATTCTGCGATGATTGGAGACGAAGGCGCAACGACGAGGAGAGCCCGCGACGCCAGCATCTATCCTACGAATCAGCAAGCAAGAGTCAAGCGTTTTTTGTGTGCAATCTGTGAATTGCCGCGATGTGAATTCGAGCGAACGGACCGAAATCCGTTCGCTCGAACTTTGCGCCTGTCGTTCAGACGTGCCGGGGCCGCGATGACTTGCCTCGCCGCAGGGCGAACGTCGTCGCCATAAGCAGCAGAATCAGCAGTGCCATCCAGAATGAGGGCCCCGACGCGAGGTCGATGCCGGTGCTGCTGCCGGCGCCGGTGTTGGGCAGTTGATCGATCGACCCAATGTCCCCGCCCGGTTTCGATCCTTCCGGTTTCCCGGGTTTGCCGGGATTCGTTGGCTCGGTTGGTTCGGTGGGCTCAGTGGGCCCGGTGGGGTCGTCATCGAGCTTCTCGACGATGGCAAATGGCGAGAAATGGTCGGTTTCGCCACAGATCAAGCCGTTGACCGCATCGTTCGAGGTCGTGATCTCGACCCACGCGTCGCCGTCATAGTGCAGGAGCGCGAGTTCTTCCGGATTCTCAAAATAGCCCGGATCGTAGCTGAGGCAGAGGGTGGCCACCCCGTCGAACGAGGCAGTGGTGGTGATGTCGAAGAACAATCCACCGACTTCATAGAGACCGGACGGCAGTGCGGGCAGCTGTTCGATCGTCTCTTGATCCAGTTGCTGGACCGATGTCACACCAGGGGTCGTGACATTCGGGAAGGTGATCGATGAGCCCGCCGGAGCGCCCTGTGGCGTCACGATGACGGGTTGGTCGGATGCCGGCGTGTTGATGGCATCGTGTTCGATGCTTAACCAGTTGTCGCCATTCCCGAAGACTCCCATCTGCGTCCCGACGGGATCAAAGCGGGGCTGGTAGCCGGCGGGTGGGGTGTACGCGGTGATCTCGTACATGCCGAATGGCGGCCGGACCGCGAATTCACCGTTCAACTCGCCGTCGATATCGTTGCTGTCGCCATCGCAAACAGCGATGTCGGGAATCGACGCATCGGCCACGTGATGGAAGGTGGCGCAGGCGGCCCCGGAGGGATCGCTGGGTACCGGAGCTCCTGCAATCTGAAGCCCGATGCTTCCACCGAATTGCTGGATCAGCAGCACTCCGGCAAGGTGGTCGGAGTCATATCCGCACAGCGTCGTCTGAGCCGGATAGCTGGCCTCGTTCGAATAGTTCCAGCTTTCCGAGCCATTCCCGTGCATATCCCAGACCGCAATGACGACACTGCCGTACTGATTGAAATCCGCAGGGTCGTAGGTCACGCAGATTTCGACCGTGCCGGTGAAGCTCGCGGTTGTGGAAATCGCGTACCCGAGAGCGGTCTCGTAATCGAGCGGATAGCCAATGTCGATCGGTCCCCAGGGAGCGGAGAACGGATCGGTGATCGCGCTGGCCGTGGTCAGGCCACCATCGGTAACCGTGCCAGAGAAGGTAACGGTGATCGGCAAGCCGGATACCGATTCCACTACGACACCGCTTCCTGGCTCCGTGTTGTAGGGGCTGGCATAGAAGGTCCACGTTTGGACCGAACCGGCGACCGTGCTGGTGAAGGAATGTGTCTGTCCCGATTCGTCATGCCGGAAGCAGTAGTCACCTACGAGTGTTCCATAGAGCTCGATTCGTCCGTCCAACTGCGTGTACCAGGTGGAAATCGAGGATCCGGTGCAGGCCGCGTTGTCGTAGAGATCGAATGGCTCGCTGATCAGCGGCGGACCGCCGGGATAGGCGAACGCGTAGACCTCGAGTGTGGTCAACGCCTGGGCGATGGCAAATGGCAGGTCGAGCGTGTTCGCTGTGCCGCAAATGACAACGGACTCACCTGACGAATCGACGGTGGCGGGAATCTCGACCCACGCATCATCCTCTCCCAACTGCAGCATCCGCAGGATTTCGGGGGAGTATGGCGTGGACTCGAAGGTGTAGCAGATCTCCACCTGGCCGGTGAAAACCGCATCGGTCGAGATCACAAAGGGATTCGAATACAGACCGTGACCCCAGTCAGGATCGGGATACTCCTCGAGCTCCGTGGCTGTTGTGTCGCCAGACTCCGTCACTGTCGAGTAGAGGACCGAGATCGACCCGTCCCCCAATCCCTCCACAAGGACATTCGACCCGGCCGGTGTGTTGCCGTCGTCACCGCCGTCGTCGAGCAACGGCACGACGCCGAACGGCGACAGGTTCTCGACGATGCCGCAGATCGTGCCGGCGTCAGGGTAGCCGGTGGAGGTGACATCCACCCATGCCGATCCATCGAAGTGGAGGAGCCGGTCGAGCGGGTTGCTCGATGGCAGACAGACGGTGATCGTGCCGTCGTAGTTGGCGGTGGTGCGGATATCGTAGTAGGTCGCGTCGCCAAGGGAGAAGAGTGCACCATCCGGCAGCATCGGCAACTGCGTTGGACCAATAATCTGAATCGTGGTCAACCCGGGATCGAGGACCTCGGAAAAGGAGATCGTTGCGCCATCGACGCCGAGGGGCGTCACTGTTTGATCAACGCCAACTCCGGTGTTGACACCGTGTACCAGGGTGACGACCATCGGTCGAGTCGAACCAAGTACCACCGTCTGCGAAGAGGCAAGCGGGAATCCGGCCGGCGCCTTCGTTTCGGTGACGCGATACGTGGCGTTCTCCGGTTGGAGCTCGCGACGGAGCGTGATGGCGCCATCGCCGTCGTCATCGCACGCCCGGAATCTCTGCTGACCCCCGAGCTCGGCCAGAAGGACACAGCCACCGGGCGCTGGCGCTCCGCTGACGTCGACCAGATCGACGACGAAGACGGGCTGCCCGAATGGCTGATCGATGACGAGAGAAATCGGATTGACGGCGGGGATATCGACGTTGTTGAGCGTGGCGGATTGACTATTAAAGATGCCGTACAGCCAGTATGCGCCCGGCTCCAGGTCATAGAGTGTGAAGACGCCATCAGCTGCGCCGTCGTCAGTATCCCAGGCATACCAACTGTTGAAGTCGTTGCCGTATTGGAGCAATCCGCCAGTCAGCGGCGTGCCCTCCTCGTCGACGAGAAGCACCGTCGCCGAGGGTGTGGCGGTCTCGTTGACAACGGATACGATTTCGGGTGTGTTTTCGATCGTGACCGATCGGCTGGTGGCGATGCGATAGCCGTGCGGCGCGCGTTCCTGGTAGAGATCGACCGTGCTGCCGATATTGTAGAGCATCGTCGAGCCATCGAGACTGCCGTCGTCCCCGTCGCAGACCGTGCCCTGACCAGCGCTGAAGCAACCGCCGGAGAGCGGATCGTCATTTCCGTCCACGAGGTCGACGCGTAGCGCGCCGTCGTCGCGAGAGGTGAGGGAAATCGTTAACTGAGTGGTCTGTCCATCGGTGATCGTGACCGGGATCGATCCTTCGGGTGGACCGGAGAAACCGACCGGGAAGAGTGCCATAACGTGGTAGTTGCCGGGAAGCAAATTGTAGTAAGTGAGGATGCCGTCGGCGGCGCCAGTGGCGGGATCGTCACACACGTCGATGGCATGAAGCTCCTCATCGGCGAGCTGAGTGCAGACCGATACCCCCGGATTGCCCAGCACTCCATCGAATTCGAGCGAGATGACGAGCGATGGCCTGAGCGTGATCTTCTCAGTATGCAGCCCGCCCGCCGAAGTGATTTCGAATGAGTGGGAAAAGACTCCGAGACCGAGAAGCCGGGCGTAGTAGTCATTGACCGTGACGGTGTACTCGCCCGGACCATAGGTGGAGCCGTGGAAGTGGACGAATCCGTCATTCGCTCCGTCCGCGTCGTCGGGAGTGTCGTTTCCGCCATTGACGGAGAATGACAGGCCGGGGAATGGATTGCCGATCTCGTCGACGATTTCGAGGGCCAGGAACGATGGCTCGGTGTCGAGTGCGAGCTCGATCTCGTACGTCACAGTTTCCCCGGGCGCCGCGGTCATCAGGGCCGGGAGGTCGGAAACGAGAGTGTATCCGGAAGGCGGGACGAACAGGTCAGGTTCGTAGCTGACACTATTCGGACTCGACGTATAGAAGACGATTCTGCCGTCGATTCCGGGGCTCGCGGCCAGGTTCAGTGAGTCGCACACCGAATTCCAGTTCCAGTAGTTGCCGTTCTCATCGAGACTGAAAGCCTGCAGGCAGGAGTTCAGTCCGGCGGCAGCGACGGGCAGCCGTTGACCGTCCGGTCCCACGAGGTCGACGAAGATGCGCCCGTGCGTGGTCATGTCCGGTTCAGGCAAAGGCGGCTCGGTCTGATACCAGAAGGTCACGTACCGGATCACCGAGGCCGTGATGGTGAACGGTATTCGCTCATCTTGAGGATCGCCATAACCCGGGGGCGCTTCGATGTGAATCGCGCAATAGGTTCCCGGGTCGAGAACCGCGAGCCCTCTGGGCGGATCTCCCTCGGTGGTGATCGTGGCGACGACCGTGTCGCTGTCGAGGCAGGCATTGCCCTCGGTGATGTCGACGATCGTGCCCGGCGCGCTCGACATACTGGCCGAGGCGTCGATCAGAACGGCGCCCTGGCCAGTCGGTTCGACGTTGATCGTGTGGGTTGTCTGCGTGCCTGGCTCGGCGATGAGCTCGGTGGGAAGGGCCTCAGGTTCGGCCGTCTCGTACATGACCGGCGGTGAGTACCAGAGCAGCGAGGCGCCGTCCGCGGTGACGTAGACGTCGATCCGGCCGTCGGGAAACTGATATTCACCTGTGTAATGATCGGAGTCGCAGATGACCGTGATGTCGTCGATCTGCGGTGGATCGATCGCCACGCAGGAATCCAGCCCGTCGATGAAGTTGCCGTCGGGATCGCGCACTTCCAGCCGGACGAGTCCATAGATTTCGGGGTCTGGTGGTGGAGGGGGATAGACGTTGAAGGTGAAGGTCACTTCACCGGGCGTTCCCGCTTCGACCGTGACCGGTTTCACCCACTCGTCCGGATCGCCGAAGCCCGATCCAGAGCCGTAGAGGTAGACGCAATAGTCACCGGGATCGAGTCCGCCGATCAGGAGGTTTCCATCGTCGTTGGTTGTCCCGCCACCGCGATAGTCTCCCCCACCCTGACACGAAGGGTCGGCCGCGGTGGTGACCTCGAAATAGGCGTTAGGCGCCGGCCGACCGTCGGCTGCCTGGGCGTAGATACGGAGCGAGGGCGGCGACGTGTAGAAGGTGAACTCGGCGTAGGTGGTGTCCAGCTCGGTGATCTCGAACGGGAACCGTTCCTGGCTGATGTCGCCATATCCGTCGGGCGCAGACGAGAAGATGGCGCAGTAGGAGCCGGGCGACAGCGAATAGGCGGCGCGGCCGCTTGCATCTGTTTGGAGGTTGGTTGCGATGTCATCGGTATCGAGGCAGTTGTCGGACAACCTGATGTCGAACGAGGCGCCCTGCACCGGACTCCCGAAAGACGTATCCACTGTGAGCACGAGAAGACCGTTGCCATTAGGTTCGACCACTAGCTGGCGGCGAACTGTCTCCCCGGCCTCGATTGCCAGCGAGGGAAGCTCATAGCCGGACGCCAAACTCCAGAGGTCCGCATAGAAGCCAATGTTTTCCGGTGGATTTTCGGCGATGACCCAGATTTCGATCAAACCGTCCGGGGCGAACTGACCGGTGTAGTGGTCGGAATCGCAGACGATCGCCTGATCGCCGATTTGCGCCGTACTGAGGTGAATACAGGAGTTGCCGGCAATCACCCTGTTGCCATCCAGATCGACCAGCTCGATCTCGACCAAACCATACGTCTCAGGGTCGGGAGCGGGTGGGAACGTGGCGAAAGTGAAGGTGAGCTGTACTGTTTCGCCGAGTTCGACGAGCGCCGGCTGTCTATCCTGATCGATGTCGCCATACCCTGGTGGCGGGTCGCTCACCAGAACGCAGAACGACCAGCCGGGAAGATCGCTGGCCAGGAACGTGCCATCGGCGCCAGTGAAGCCCGAGACGTATTCCCATGCCAGAAAGGAGCAATCACCGTTGTATTCGACCCAGATTTCCACACGGGTGTTTCGCGACGGCATGCCGTCGCCGCCCCGCACGCTGATCTCGAGCGATCCCGACGTCGGAGGTGGAGGGGGAGGTTCGAACTCGAACTCGACCCCGGAGAATTGGGCGGTATAAATCGCCACTTCCTGCTGCGGTGCGGAGAGGAGCGTGTATCCCTCTGGTCCGTGAGCGTGAACGACGCAGTAGATGCCAGGAAGAAGCTCGGTGTGGACAAAGCCGTGGTCGCCTGTGGTGACCGAGTCCACGAGATCTCTATCATCATCACATGATGCCGGTACGCTGAAAATGTCGAACGTCGCGCCGGAGACTCCGCTATAGACGGAGAGCGCGCCTGTGCCAGAATAGTCATGGGCCAGCGTGTAGGTCAGCCTTTCGCCAGCGTCAACGGCGAGTGATGGCAGCGTTTCGCCATCCGCAAGCACCCACATCAGAGGGGGCGTGTAGGAGTCGATAGTTGCGGTGCTGCCGGCTTCGACGTAGATGTCGATGATGCTGTCGGGTTGCCCTGATTCACCAGAGAAGTGGTCGGTATCGCACACGATGGACTTGTCGTGGAGCTGTGGTTCGCTCAGGACCACGCAGGAGTCGGTGCCTCCGATGACATGCAACGGCGAGCCGCCGAGCGAGCGAAGTTCGAGCCGAACCAGTCCCCAGATCCCGTTGTCGGGGGGCGTGGGATAGGTGGCAAAGGTAAAGATGGCGGGCGTGACGACACCTTGGGTAACAATGATCGAGTGAAAACCAACATCGACATCGGCGAAACCGGGCGGGCTCCCGTTGAGCCAGACGCAATACTGTCCGGTCGGGAGATCATCGAAGAGGTATGAACCAGTGGAGTCGGTATATGCGTCCGTGAGAAAATCGCTGGCCTCTTCGCAGCTGGTGTCGGTCGTATAGAGACCGATTTGCGCAAACTCCGCCGGCACGCCGCCCGTACCCTGGACGAGCACGCTGATGGAGCCCGTTTCAGCGGCCGCGTGGACAGTGGTTTCCTCCGCCAGCGGAACGGCGATCGCGAACCTTCCAAGAGTCGTCCAGTCGGCGCAGAGCCGGCCAGATGCAGCGTCGATGCGAGTGGAGAGCTCTGTCCATGCGCCATCGTTCATGACAAGAACGACGGCATCATCCGCAGCGGCGATGCCTGTCAGTGCGACGCAGACGGAAACGCTCCCCGCGAACTCCGCGGTTGTGGTGATCTCGAACGACACGGCCGATTCGCTCTCAAGTGCCGCCGGCAGTGTTTCGGCAGGAATGATCTGCGCATCGGTCTGGCCCTCGGCGAGTACCGACTCGTACTGAACGGAAATCGTGCCGTCGCCGAGCCCGGTCACATCGACGTTCGATCCCGCGGGTGTATTGCCGGAGGGTTGGGTCGAGGCGCCGGCGTTTTGCGTGGCCGGACCCAGGGATGCATCGCTCGACGTTGCGTCCGGCTCTGTTGACGGATCCGCGACAGGTTCGTCAGTCTGGCCCGAATTGGTTGTCGACGAGTCTTGATCCGCGGGCGCGCTGGGCGACTCGGGGTTTGTGGCCGGCGGCGTTTCACCGACGGGATCCTCCCCGGCGCCGCCGTTTTCCTCCTCAGACTGGGCGCTGACGGGTGACGGTGCAATGCCTGTGGCCGACAGCGGCGCGACAATCGTGACGAGCATCACGACGATGACACACCAACGGAACAAGCGAGATGCGGGAATGCTCATCCGGTGACTCCTGAACTCGATCCCAAGCGACGCAGGCAGCAGGTCGCCCAGCGCACAACACTGGACTCATGGCCCGAACAAAATTCAAAGGGCCATAGACCGATGTGACCGCGTCAATGTCTCGATGAAATATAGCCGGGAGGCGATAATTCTTCACTTCCTGTTCATGAAGCAAGAATTTGTTGACAACGTGGATTCGCGGAATAGACTGACCGCAGGAGTGTGACAATGGTGATCGAAGTCGAGCGTATTTACGGAGAGCAGACGATAAGCGAGGGTACGCGCGTTCTGGTCGATCGTCTCTGGCCACGCGGCATTTCCAAAGAACGCGCCGCTCTCGATCTCTGGCTGAAAGAGATAGCGCCGAGCACCGAACTCCGAAAAGCGTTTCACGGCGGTGAGATCAGCTGGGATGTATTCCGTTCCCGCTATGAGGCGGAAGTCGCTGCGAATCAGGGGCCATTCCAGGAGCTTCTGTCGATCGTCAAGGCCGGACCTGTTGTGTTGCTCTACGGTTCGCACGACGTCGAGTACAACCACGCTCTGATCTTGAAACAGCTCCTCGAAGAATCGCTCTCTGCGGAGTAGGGCCGGTGCGGACGTGGCAGTCGTCCGACATGGCGTCGATCCGAAAATCGCTACGGACGCGACCAGCCTGTGGTGAATGACGGCAACTGAGGCCCGGAATCAGAGCAAATCAGCGGCCTCGATCGGCTGTCCGAGCACGAAGACGCTGTCGCCGGCATAAGTGGGTGTCGTGGCCCGAACAACAGCGAGGATGCCGTCCAGTGGTGCGGTGAAGAGGTGCGGATCGCGGGCTGGTTCATCCGGGAACCATATGCGGCCAACTGGATCGCCTTTCTTCAACGACGCGCCGGCTTCATGGAGCGGTTCCCAGAATCCGGTGACTTCGGTGTTGACGTAGTTGACGGGATCGCGACCGTCGAGAATCACGGCCGGCTCCTTACCGAGAGACGCACGGGTTTCGACCGCTCCCTTCAGCACGCCTTCGTGTCTGAGCACATTGTTCAGACCACTCCAGGCGAGTTGGTGCACGTGTGCGGGAACGCGTCCGCCGCCGCCAAGCTCGGTCGTGATCACCGTCTTGCCCTGATTTTCCGCCTCGACCGGCAGGAGACCGTCGCCATTCACGTCTATATAGAGGAAGTGATAGTCGCTGTTCCATGCCTGCATCCCCTCCAGCATCGCTTTGCGCTGGGTAGGGTTGTCGACGACATGCATGTGCGAGCAGGGGAGAAACCAGAAGGCGTTGCCGCCTGAGTGCATGTCGATCACTACATCGGCCATCGGGAAGAGGACGCGGGTGAAATAGTCGGCCAGTTGTTCGTTGCCCGGTCCATCAGGACGGCCTGGAAACGAGCGGTTGAAATTTGCGCCTGATGGCCAGAGACGCGTGCTCGCCCAGGCCGCCTCCGCCGAAATGACCGGAATGATGATGATGCGCCCGGTGACTTGTTCCGGTTCGAGCTCGTTGATCAGCCGCAGCGCGGCGATTTGCCCTTCGTATTCGTTGCCATGGTTGCCGCCGCTGATCAGCACAGTTGGCCCCTCGCCATTGGCGATGCAGGCAACGGGCACCAGCTCGTATGCCCAGCCGGCGTTGTTGGCGATGCGCGGATACCGAAGTGTGCCAATCTGCTTGCCGGGTTTGTCGAAATCGATGGTTGACGAGACTGCGGGTGGTTTCATGATGCTCCTGATGTCGTTTCAGCAAAGAGGCCGATCCTCTTGAGACGGCAGTGTATCGGAGACGGCGAGACGGCAGGGTCACCTGCATCATCGCGGGCGTTCCCACTTACCCCTGGGCATTGACACGGAGGTCGATGCCTACAGGAAAGCCGCGGCTGCCAGGTGAGGCCGCAACGGCGGCTCGACATGCGAGCCGCCGTTGCGGTGGAGAGATGATCGCGAGCTGAGGTCAGGTCAGCTCAAACCATGCTGTCGTGGAGAACCCATCGACCGTGGTCGCGGTCACCGCGTAGCACCCCGGCGCGGCCGGCGTTGTCCAGCGCACCTGGAACTTGTTGACTGAGAACTCAAGGCCCGAGATCGCTACCTGCGAACCGATCGAGACGCTGTGGTCAGCGCAGCTCACCGGTGTGTACGTGAGCGATGTGACTTTCGACAGGTCCTGAACGACGACGCTGTTGAAGGTCACCGCGAACCGCAACCAGACCTTCGCGCCTCCCGCGTAGACGTTGGTCCCATTCGTCACTACCGGCGAGAGGAACCCGTTCACCTCATGGAGCCACGAGTTCCCCCAAAGCTGGAACTCGGCCGTTCTCGCATCGCCGCCGGCAGCGGTCGCGGTGACCAGAAAGCAACCGTCGATCTGCGGAGTGGTCCAGCTCGTCTCGAACCGATTGTTGGTGTACGTCAGACCACTAATCGGCACTGGCGCTCCTATTGCCGTTCTCGCCGCGCAGTCGATCTGCTGGTAGGTCAGTGATTCGACATAGGCCAGCTCGGTCATGCGGTCCTCGTCGCGATAGACGCGGAAGCGCAGCGAAATCGACTTGCCGCCCTGGAGCGAGTTGACGGAGCCCATCACAACCGGCGACATGAAGCCGTCGACGGTGATGATGCCCGGATTGCCAAACAGCTCAACGTTCGTCTGGATCGCGGCGCCATCGATCAGTTCAGCGGCGATCCGGAAACAGGTGTCGACTTCCGGCGTCGACCAGGCAACCTGGAAGCGGGTGCCGTTGTGGGCCAGGGCGTCCTTGAGGGAACCGCTTATGCCGCCCGGCACCAGCTCGAGCGTCGAGCAGTCGATTTCCGCGTAACCAAGCGCGATGACCACGTTGAGGTCGGACACCTGATCGCCGTTCAGTTTGACCTGGAAGCGCACCGAGAGGTTGCGACCACCTTCGAACTGGATCATCTCGGCCATCGATAGGGGAGACGTGAAGCCATTCTCGAACTCGTGGACGCCGGGGTTCCCCCAGAGCACGAACTCGGCCGTTTTGGCAGCGCCGCCGGTTGCCGTTACCGTGACCAGGAAGCAGCCGTCGATCTTGGGACTGGTCCAGCTTGTTTCGAAGCGGTTGTTGGCATAGGTCAGACCCGGAATTGCTTCCGGCTCTCCGACTGGTGCTCTCGAGTCGCAGTCGATCTGCTGATAGGCGAGCGATTCAACGAATGCCAGCTCGGACACGCGGTCCGCGTCGCGATTGACGCGGAAGCGGAGCGCAATCGACTTGCCGCCCTGGAGCGAATTGACCGTATCCATGAGCACCGGCGCCAGAAAACCATCGACGCTGATGATGCCCGGATTGCCGGTCAACCGGATCGACGACTCGATCTGCTGACCGTCGATCGCTTCAGCATGCAGGAGGTAGCAAGTGTCGAATTTCGGTGTCTTCCAGGTGGTCTGGAAGCGGTTGCTCGTGAAGGTCAGCCCGGTGACGTCGATGCGGGCGTTTTCGTCCAGAACCTCACTCGTCGAGCAGCTCGCTTCACTCACCCAAAGCTGGTCGATTACCGCTGGGTCTTGCACGAGCTCACCATTGAAGGTGACCTTGAAGCGGATGTTGAGATTAGTCCCGCCGGTCATCTCGGTGAGTCCGCCGGTCACCACGGGCGCCAGGAATCCGCCGAACTCGTAGAGACCGGAGTTGCCCCACAACCGGAAATCAGCCGTGGCGACCGCGCCGCCGGCCTCGGCTCGCAGCACGAAGCACCCGTCGATTTCCGGTGTCGTCCAAACGGTCTGGAAGCGGTTCGAGGCATACGTGAGCCCAGGAACCTCGACACTTTCGCCGGTCGAAACTCGGGTGTCACATTCGACTGGCGCGAAGGACAGCGAATCGACAATGCCGACATCTGTTACACGGTCTTCGTCGCGATAGACCTGGAAGCGGACCTGAACCGTTTTGCCGCCCTCGACGACATTCTCGACGTCCATCAGCACCGGCGCCAGGAAGCCATTGATGGTGTAGATGCCCGGATTGCCAGACAGCTCGAAGTTCGCGCTGGTCGATGCGCCGTCGGTCGTCGCCGCAGTGGCGATGAAGCAGCCGTCGATCTCGGGTGTCGTCCACTTGGCGTTGAAGCGGTTACTGCTGTAGGTCACCGGTGAGACTGCGATCGATGCACCGATGGCCGCCGATGTCGCGCAATCGACTTGCTGGGCGGTCACCGAGACGAGCGCCGGGTCGGTGACCTTCACGCCGTCCAGCGTAACGGTGAAGCGGAGATTGACCGCCGCGCCGCCGGTCAGCTCGTTGACCTGACTCATCAGCACCGGACTCTGGAATCCGGAGATGACCATTGCCGGAGCAACGGGCGCAGGCATCGCCAGGGCGAATGGCGAGAGTGAGGTCACCGATCCGCAGACCGTGCCGGCACCGTCGTTCGTTTGAGGCGAAACCTCGACCCAGGCGCCACCGGTGAAGTGCAGCATCCTGAGCTCTTGCGGATTCGCATACGCGCCCGCGTCGTACGGCAGGCAGATCTCGATGCTTCCATTGAAGAGCGCCGTTGTCGAAATCTCGAAGAAGAGCGCGCCGTCGATCGAAAATCCTGCCGGCAATGCCGGTGGACTGGTGTCCACGGAAATCGTCGTGGTGCCGGACTGAGTCACATTGGCGAACGCCAAAGAGACGCCGGTGTTGGAATCGACGAACGTGGTTTGCCCAGTTCCGGTATTCGGCAGCGGCTGGTGCTCGAAGGTCAGCGAGATGGGGAAATTGGCGTCGACATACGCCAGCTGCAGTGC
>CAYWSE010000023.1:0-50987 GCA_964461025.1 uncultured Sphaerobacteraceae bacterium
GCCACCGGTGGGCCGACGTGGGCGGTTGTGTGGATACGTCGGGGCACATGCCCCGAACTACGATCACTGTAGCTTGATTACTGGAGGAGCTTTGAATGGGCGCGCGGTTCGAAGGCAAAGTCGCATTCATCACCGGTGGCGGTTCGGGTATCGGCAAGGGCATTGCTGAAGCACTGGCGGCCGACGGCGCCAGTGTGGTTGTCGCGGGTCTGACGCTCGAGAAAACGCAGGCGGTAGCGCGCGGCATCGAGCAACGGGGCCGTGACGCGCTCGGCGTCGAAGTCGATGTCGCCGACGCCTTTTCGGTCGCCACGGCGATCGACGCGGCGCTGCAGCGCTTCGGCCGCATCGACGTCCTGGTCAACAACGCCGGGCTTTCTGTCGGCGACACGATCCTGGACTTCGATGAAGCGGCCTGGGATCGCAATCTCGACGTCGTGCTGAAGGGCATCTATCTCTGTTCGAGAGCGGTGCTGCCGGGCATGATCGACCGTGAATCGGGCGTGATCCTCAATGTTGGTTCGGTGAACGGTCTGATGGGTCTCGGTGAGTCGGCCTACAGCGCGGCCAAAGCGGGCATGATCAACCTCACGCAGAACATGGCGATTCATTACGGGCCGAAAGGCATTCGGGTCAACTGCATTGCGCCCGGCACGATTCGCACGCCGATCTGGGGCGCCCGGGAGGAGAAGGATCCGCAGGTGTTCGACAACCTGGCGCGGGTCTACCCGCTCGGACGCGTTGGGGAAGTCGACGACGTTGTTCCCGCGGCGCTTTTTCTCTGCTCGAAGGACGCATCGTGGATTACCGGCGTCACATTGCCGATCGATGGCGGTTTGACTGCCGGCTCGTTCTTCATCAATCAGCTCCTGCAGGGTGATCAGGCATGAGCATTCCACGTGCTGACACCCAGCTGCCTTCCCAGGCAGATGCTGTTGTCATCGGAGCGGGAGCGTTCGGATTCAGCGTGGCCTATCAATTGGTCAAACTCGGCGCTGGAGCGGTCGTTCTGCTCGATCAGTACGAGCCGGGGACGCAGGTTTCGCCAAAGGCGGCTGGGCTCTTCAAGATGATTCAGTCGTCCGAGACCAAGACGCGACTGGCGCTGCTTTCGCGTCAGATCGTGACCGGATTCGAACAGGAAAGCGGCATCCCGATTCCACACGAAACGGTCGGCAGCCTGTTTGTCGCTCGTACGGCAGCGCATGCCGGGATGGTCGACGCCGAAGTCGAAGACTCGGCCGGTTGGGGTGTGCAGATCGAGCGCGTCGACGCCGCGGAAGCTACCCGGCTTTGCGGTTATCTGGCTCCCGAAGGAATTGTTTCCGCGTATCACATCCCTGGCGACATCTACATCGAAGAACCCCGTTCGATGCTGATCGCCTACTGGCAAGCCGCAGATGCGCTGGGCTTGAAGGTTGTTGGCCACACGCCCGTCACCGGCATCGTGGTTGAGA
Organism: uncultured Sphaerobacteraceae bacterium; assembly: GCA_964461025.1. Lineage (GTDB taxonomy): Bacteria > Chloroflexota > Chloroflexia > Thermomicrobiales > UBA6265 > JAHBVL01. The sequence continues at coordinate 1,458 of CAYWSE010000023.1, forward strand.
AAGGCGAGGTCCGGGGCGTCGAGACACTATATGGCGCCATCGAGTCGCCTGTCGTTGTCGATGCGGCCGGTGTCTGGTCGCGCATGGTCGGCGCTCTGGCGAGTGTCGATGTTCCCATCGTTCCGATGCGTCATCAGTTGCGCATCACCAGTCCCATTGAGGGTGTGACGGCCGATATGCCGATCGTCCGGATTCCTGATGCGTCGGCCTATGCCCGGCCGGCGCGAGATGGGCTGATGTTTGGCGGGTTCGAGTCCGATCCGGTTGCCTATCCCGATCGGTTGCCTGCTGGCTTCACAACCGACATGATATCGTTCGATCCTGGTCTTATAGATCGATTTGCCGATGCGCTGCGACTGTCGATCCCGGCGCTGGCAGGGCACACTTCGCAGGAGGACCGCGGCGGGCTCTTCTCGATGACCGCGGATGGCAGACTTCTCGCCGGTCCTGCGCCGCAGGTCAGGGGATTCTGGGTGACGACGGGATGCAATGGCAGTGGATTTTCTCTATCGTCCGCGGTTGGCCGGTGCGTAGCCGAGTGGATCGTCGGTGGCGAGCCGCCGTTCGACCTCTCACTGCTCGATCCTGGACGATTCGCCGGCGCCGGGCTGACGGCGCAATCGCTCCTGGATCAGGCCATCTGGCAGTACGCCAACTACTACACACCAGGAGCGTAGCGATTCCGGACATCCGTTGCGGACCGCGGGCGCCATACTGGGGGCATCCATGCTGAACCTCATCGAAGAGCCAATCCGGCAGATGAAATGGCTTCTGGTGACGACATTCGTCGGTTCGCTGGCGATCGCGATCATGGCCAGAATCCTCGATGGCTTCTGGATCGACGGCCCGGAAGGCGTCATCCTGGCGGCAGCGACGATCGCCATCGGACAAGCGCTCGCATGGCCACTCGTCTATCGCTTTTCCTCGTGGTTGCCGGCAGTTCTCTTCCCGATCGTCATTTTCGTTGGCTCCGGTCTGATCATCCTCGGCGTGAGCAATTTCGACGATCTCGTCGGGTTGGACAGCTTCCGCGTCGAAGGTCTGTCGGAGGCGATCTGGATTTCGCTGGGCATGACCTTTCTGATGACGCTCCTTTCGGCGATTTTCTCCCTTGATGACAGCCACACGTACGACCGCATGGTCACACAGCCACTGCGGACGAAATACGAGACCGACGATGTGCCGCGAGAGCCGGGTTTCCTCTTTCTGGAAATCGATGGGCTTGCCCGGCCGGTGCTCGACAAGGCGATCCAGGACGGGTATGTGCCGACAATGAAGCGCTGGATCGAAAACGATTCTCATACGCTGGTCGAATGGGAGCCCGACCTCTCGAGCCAGACCTCAGCCAGTCAGGCGGGCATCCTGCTGGGAAGCAACGAGAACATCCCTGCGTTTCGCTGGTGGGACAAGACCGAGCAGAAGATGATGGTCTCCAGCAGCATGCAAACCGCGAAGCACCTGGAATCCGAGCTCGCCAGCGATCGCGGCCTGCTGGCGCCGAATGGAGTCAGCCGGTTCAATGTCTTTTCAGGTGGCGCGGCCGACTGCGTCGCAACGTTCAGTCGCCTGAACTCGACAGATGGACAGATCAGTTACTGGGCCTATTTCGTCAATCCATACACGCTTGGCCGCATGATCTCGCTTTTCGCCCAGGAAGTCGTTCGGGAGTGGTGGGAGGAGTTCCGTCAGAACCGCAAGAACGTGCAACCGCGCATTGCAAGACCATGGACGTATGCGTTTGTGCGGGCAGGCACAACCGCCGCGCTGCTCGAGCTCACGCGCTTCATGTGCATCGCCGACATCTTTCGTGGCGTCCCCGCCGCCTATTACACGATTTTTGCGTACGACGAGGTGGCCCACCACACAGGCATCGACCGTGATTACACCCTTCGTGTACTTCGCAAAATCGACAATATGTTCGAATATCTGGAAGAAGTTGCCAGGACGGCCAACCGGCAGATGCACTTTGTGATTCTCTCCGATCACGGCCAAAGCCAGGGAGCGACATTCAGGCAGCGCTACGGCAAAACACTGGCCGATCTGGTGAAAGAGGGACTTCCTTCTGATTCCGGTGTCACGGCGATTCTCGATTCGAACGAATCACTGGCCCACTTCCGCGCAGTTGTGCTCGAGAATCAGGATGAACATCCTCGCTCGGCCCGCACGATCTCCCGGCTGATCGAAAATCAGCAGCAGTCCAACTCGGAGAGGACTGTTGACTCCGATACTGACGATGGCGCGAACACGGCAGTAACGGTGCTGGCGTCCGGGAATCTGGGACTGATCTCCTTCACTGACTGGAAAGAGCGCATGAATCTGGATCAGATCACGGAAGCATTCCCGCAGTTGCTCAACGTGCTCACCAGTCATCCCGGCGTTGGATTCGCGATGGTCAACGACGCGGTCGAAGGTGGAATGATTATCGGCCCGGCGGGCGTCTATTTCCTGAGCACCGACACCGTCGAGGGTGAGAATCCGCTTGCCGGATATGGAGCACGCGCCGCCGAGCATCTGCGTCGCACAAACGGCTTTTCGAATGCGCCGGACATCATCGTCAACAGCACCTATTGGGCAGAGGACGATTCCGTCGCCGCGTTCGAGGAGCTGGTGGGGAACCACGGCGGACTCGGCGGAACGCAACAGCGACCGTTTCTGCTCTATCCATCCGAATTCTCGGCCGGCGACGAGGAAATTGTCGGAGCGGCTCACGTCAACGCGGTGCTGCGGGGCTGGATTCGCCAGACGCAAACCGACCGGGACTTCGCCGTCGAGCCGGTGGCCTGAGCGATCAGGGGCGCTTGATGGTTCTCTCCTGTCGGTGCCGCGGGGACATAGTCACGCTGCCGTGCCGGAACTGCCGCCAGGAATCGCCAATGTCCGCCGGCGCATATCGTTTGTCGTGTCCGGCCTGATAGGTCTGCCGCGACCAGCCGAATCCGAGACGCTGACCGAGATAGCTGCGCGACCACCAGCGCAGTCCGCGCGCCAGAAGCAATAACACTGGCAGGAAAAGGAAGCGTCGAAGGCTGCGACGGGAGTCCAGCACGTTTGCGATGACAAGACGATTGGCGAGTGCCATGGCGATGCTCGCCATTCGGCCGGAAACGGTGCGTTCCGGGGTGTGCGTCCAGTGTGTTGTCCGTTTCGCCATTTGTGGCCTTCCAGGTAGCGCGATTGGTCACAATGCTACCTGACAGCGTGCGTCCGGGAACGCCGTTGTCCGGGGTAACTCGTCTCTCAGTCATGTTGACACACTTTCACATGGCTCATAGAATCGCGTGCATTGAGGTCAATTGAGCGTGATCCACGTGCTCGACGCTGAGCAACAATGCATGCCAGCAAGAGTGGGCGCAAGACAAGAGAAATGACCCGGGTTCCAGTGGCGCATCTCGGGGAATCAGGTGCAAGCAATCGGAGGAACGAGAGTGGCGCAAGCAGTCGAAGCGCGGGCCGTGGCGCCCCAGAGCAGTGCTGGGCTCGCAATGTCGATCGAGCACGCAACGAAGTACTACAAGACGAAAACCGGGCATGTACACGCGCTCGAAGATATCAATCTGGACATTCAGCAAGGCGAGTTCGTTGCGGTTGTCGGGCCTTCTGGATGCGGCAAGAGCACGTTGCTCTGGGCCATGTCCGGTCTTCACGAGCTGACCAAAGGCCAGATCGTGCTGAATGGTTCGCCGGTGATCGATCCGCGTCCGGAAATCGGCATGATCTTCCAGGATGCCAACCTGCTGCCCTGGCGGAACCTGCGGCAAAACATCAACTTTCCATTCGAGATCAAGAAGATCAAAGTTGGCGCACACGAAGACCGCATCAATGCGCTAATTGGCGAAGTCGGTCTGGCTGGATTCGAGAACAAATATCCGCGCGAACTCTCTGGAGGCATGCAGCAGCGCGCCAGTATCGTTCGCTGCCTGTCGTTCGATCCTGAAGTCATCCTGATGGACGAGCCGTTCGGCGCGCTCGATGCGTTCACACGCGACGAGATGAATCTCCTCATCCAGAAACTCTGGATGGAAACGGGCAAAACCATCATCTTCGTGACCCACAACGTGACAGAGGCTATTTTTCTCGCAGACCGGGTGGTCGTGCTGACGCCACGACCCGGCCGGATCGCGCACGTTTTCGATATCGACCTGCCGCGCCCGCGGACGATCGATGAAACATTCTCGCCGCCGTTCATCGAGAAGGTTCTGGAGATCAAGGAAACGATAATGACCGGCGTCTATACGCCCCGATCGTGAGTTCCAACATGTGGAATACCGTGACACCTGATTTCAATATGTCCGAGGAGAGCGCCTGATGGCGAGCGAGCTGCGAGAAACAATTCCCACGTTTGGGGATGCCTCTGCTGATGAGCAAGGCGCTGATCTGACCAACTGGTCGGCTTTGACAGGTGCATCAGTCGCCAAAAGCGGAGCGGAAATCGGCGGGTTGATTCTTGTCGCATGCCTGCTGATCGGCGGGTTGGAGATTGCCGTTCGGTATTTCGACGTGCCTAGCTACGTTTTTCCACGACCGAGTGAGATCGGATCAGCGCTCTGGAACGATTTCGACGCGTTTTGGCCACACATGAAAGTGACCATCCGAGAGTTGCTGGTCGGCTTTTCGATTGGGGCGTCGATCGGCATCACACTGGCGGCGATCATTACCCAGTTTCCCTATATCGAGAAGATCGTCACGCCGTATGTGCTGTTGCTGGTGACGACGCCGATGATCGCGCTCGTGCCCCTGCTGATGCTGAACTATGGTTTTGGCAGCACCCCTCGGTATATTGCGGTGACTCTCGCCGTGTTCCCGATGGTGATGATTAACTCAGCGACTGGATTCCGCCGTACCGATCTCGCCAAGATCGCCCTGGCACGGTCCTATGGCGCCAGCACATTGCAGATATTCACCAAGATTCGCTTTCCGCTGGCGCTGCCAATGATCATCGTGGGATTGATGGTTGGCAGCATTTTCGGATTGCTGACCGCGGTGGGCGCCGAAATGGTCGGCGGTAAAAATGGACTGGGCAATCAGCTTCAGGTGTATGCCTCGCTGATCAAGATGGCGCAGTTCTGGGCAATCATCCTCCTCATCGCGCTGATCGGTGTTTCAATCTACGTTATCTTCTTCTGGATCGGCAAAAAGTGGGCCAGCTGGCAGGCATAGCTGGCGACCCGTATTGACAGGAGGGACCGCGGCAGGGTATCTAGCCGGTAACGCATTCAGCCACATGTACGGTAGACCCGGAAAGGGCTGGTGACGCGTACCGGCCGCGAGATCGGCAAGGGTTCAAGGCATTGCCTGGTCGGGTGACTGGGCGATCGATTCAGGCGAGAAGTCGCCAGAGGAGGAGTACCCGAATGACTCGATTGGACGATCTGATCACGGACCTGACCTCACATCGCATCGACAGACGTCGATTCATGCAGAGCGCGGCGGCGCTCGGGCTTTCCGCTCCTGCGTTGCACATGCTGAACAATTCCCATGTGTTGGCGGCCCAGGAAGATGGCAGTCTCACATGGGTTTCTCCGCGTGGGCGCCTGGAAGTCTTCGACGACTATCCATTCTGGGTGTCGCAGCATTTTGGCTGGGTCGAAGGGGTCGAGGTCACCATGGAAGGCGGGCCTGCAGCCGGTTCGGAGCGACTCGTCGCCGAGGGTCAGGCGGATATGGCGTATCCCTCCCCGGGTGTCTTCACCATCAATCTCGAGGCTGAAGTGCCGCTGGTCTCCGTTTTCCAGATGGGCGCCTATGATGTCTTCGATTATGCCTTCCGTGTAGGCGAAGGCATCAGCGACATGAAGGAGATGGAAGGCAAAACGATCATCCTCGGTGATGCATCCTGGCAGTCAATTTCCGATCCGATGCTTGTTGCCGGTGGCGCTGACCACACGACGGTCGAGTACGTCGTCGCGGGCGTCACTGCATGGGGCGCCTCGCTGCAGCAGGGACAGGGCGATGCCGCCCTCTCCTGGGAAGGTCTGCGCGCGCAGTGGGACGCTGAGGGACTCGACTTCGACTACTGGCTGGGCATTGAGCACTCGAATTTGCCGGCCAACTCGTTTGTGATTCGCTCCAGCGACTTTGAGGATGCCTCCACACACGCTTCGTACATCGCGCTTCTCAAGGCGTGGGCGATGGGTCTGGAGTTTGGGCATTACAACCCGCGTGCCGCAGCTCAGATTACGTACAACGAGCCGACAATCTCGGCAGGCCTGCAGACCTCCTTCCCGCCGGACGACCCAGAGGCCGTCGCCAACGGCGTTGCCTCCATGTGGCAGCTGGCGAACGTCTATCGGGGCGATTTCGCCAACCGAGCTGGTTGGGGCGATCACAGCATCGATTCGTGGAACCTCTGGTTCGACACCGTTCGCTCGATCGACCAGCTGACCCGCGAGTTCGCCACAGAAGATGTGGTGAAGAATGAGTTCGTGGCCGGCGCCAACGACTTCGACTACGCGATGGTCCAACAGGCAGCCGCCGACTTCGAGCTGGATGAGCTCTTCTCGGCGGTTCCGGAGCCGGAAGGGGCCGGAGCGTAGTTGCAGCTCAGGAACGCATAGTTTGGCGGACCGGGCGGTTCACCCAATGTTGGGGTGGCCGCCCGGCTGCGTTTCGACGTGATCTCGACGGAGGACAAACGTGAAGAAATTTCATCATGTCGGGCTGACGACGCTGGAGAAGCAGCCCAAGGAAGACTGGGTCGCGGCCAGCAAGTGCTGGGTGACCGATCCGGCCGATCATCCCTACACGGTCGAGCTCTTGCGCTATGAGCCGGACAGTCCAGTGGCGAAGGACTTTCAAAATGCCCCGCACGTGGCGTATGAGGTCGATGAGCTGGAACCGAACTTGGAGGGGAAGGAAATCGTGTTGGAACCCTTCGATGTCGACGATCCCCCCTTTGCGCGTGTCGCGTTCACGATCGAGGATGGTCTCTACGTCGAGTACATGAAGTTCTATCCCGGACGTCGCTGGTTTGGGGGAAAATAGCGCAAGTCCGTCGCGAAGCCTGGACGGAGCATGTTTCGATACCTTGGAGGAATTGAAGTGGCAGACCGATTGACACTTTGCACGAACACCTATCACTCCTATTCGCTTGAAGACTCGCTGGCTGGCGCCCAGAAGGCCGGTTTTCACAGCGTCGAGCTGACATCAGTTCCCGGCTGGACGGAGCACGTCCGCCGCGATGCCACCGACGAAGAACTGGCGAACGTCAAGGACCTGCTGCAGCAGTATGGGCAGACGGCGGTCAGCTTCGCCGGACATTCCGATCTGGCCAGCGACAGCGGCGTCGCCGAGTTCCGCAAGGCGCTCGATGTCGCGCACAAGCTGGGCATTCCCTTTGTGACCACGAGCACCGGCGGACACGACGCGTCGTCTCATGGCTCGCTCGAGGAGCAGCGCGAGATGTTTCTGGCCCGCATTCGACCGCTCTGCGACGAGGCGGCCGCCAAGGGGATCACGATCTGCCTCGAAACGCATGGCGGACTCGTCGCGAATGGTGCGCTGTCGGCTGAGTTGATTCAGCTGATCGACAAACCGAATATCGGCATCAACTACGATCCGGGCAATGTGATCTTCTACGGCAACACCGATCCGGTAGAGGACATCAAAGCAGCCGCGCCCTATGTGAAGCACGTGCACGCCAAGGACAACATTGGTGGTTTCGGCGTCTGGAACTTCCCGCCGGCAGGCACCGGGGAAGTGCAGTTTGCCCCGATCTTCGCCGCGTTGGAAGCAGTCGGTTTTGATGGACCGGTCTCCTCTGAAATCGAGTTCACGGGAGAGCCATGGCCGTCGCTCGAAGACGTCGATGCCGCCGCAAAAACGGCGCACGACTACTTGACGCAATTCGTGGCGGACTAGGACCGCGGTCCTTCCGTACGGGGCGACTTCCGTGTCGCCCCAATGCGTCTTGGAGGGTCTTCCGGATTCGAAGACAGGCGTCGGAGGTCGAGGGCGGACACGGAGGTCCGCCCCTACGGTTATGGTGGGAGATTGAAAATGAAGGTGGCTATTCTGGGCGCCGGATTCATGGGCTCCACGCATGGCAGGGCTATGGCGAAGATGCCGAACCTGGAGATCGCCGGCATCTACGCTCACAGCGAGAAGAGGGCGAAGCCCCTGGCGGAAGAGCTCGGCACGACGTGGACCGGTGAGCTCGACCGGATTCTGCGAGACGACTCGATCGATGCCGTCGATATCTGCCTACCGACGCCCCAGCATCGCCCGGTCACCGAAGCGGCGATTGCTGCCGGCAAGCACGTGCTCCTCGAAAAACCGATCGCTCTGACCGATGACGACGCGGCAGCGCTCGTCGATCTCGCCGCCAGCACCGACAAGGTTTTTGTCATGGCGCATGTGCTGCGCTTCTGGCCGGAGTATGTCGAGCTGGAACGTCTCGTGAGCGGCGGCGACTACGGTGCGCCGCGATCAGCGCTCGCTTTTCGGCGTCAGCCTTTTCCCGCCTGGTCGGAACTCTTTTCGCGTTCTGATCTGACCGGGGGCGCTGTTATCGACCAGATGATCCATGACTTCGATACCTTGAACTGGATCTTCGGTTCCCCGAAAGCCGTCACCGCGAAAGGCCTGCATAACCCCCGTTCCGGGGGCTGGGACCAGATCCAGGTTCTCGTCGACTATGGTGATGCCTCGGCGCTTGTCGATGGTGGCATGATGATGCCGGAGTCCTATCCCTTTTCATCGTGTCTGCAGGTGCTCTGCGAAAGCGGCGCCATGGAGTACGAGTTCCGGGCCGGTGGCCGCAGTGTGGAGATGGGCGCGGGCGTCAACGAGCTCAAGCTCTACCCCAACGAAGGGGATCCACAGGTGCTCAGCGTCGAGCAATCCGATCCGTACGGAAACGAGATCGCCTACTTTGCCTCATGTGTGACACAGGGCGTCGCGCCCGACCGGGCAACACCGGCCGATGCCCGCGTAGCGCTGCAGGTCGCGCTCGCGGCCCGCGAATCGCTCATCAGTGGCGGGACGGTCGCGGTCGGGACCTGAGACGAGAATGGTGGATAGTAGATGGTTAATGGTAGAGGTGCGCGGCCCTCGGGTCTCGGTCTAGGTCCGCGCCTCGTAGGCTCCGGCGCGCTGCCGGAGCAATCGGCCGGAGGCCGATAACAGTCGCCACCGGCGAGCTTGGCCGTGCTCAGGGAAGTCGCTGCATGTTGCGGCCCTGCGGGCCGCCCTCCGGCAGAGCGCCGGAGGCTACGTTGTTGGGACTTCGGAATTCGGACTCTCTCAATCCTTGATGTCGAACGCATTCACCACGGCTCGCTGATAGCTGGGATGGCGGTCGAGCAGGATATCGACGCTCATGCGCATGAACGACGCCAGCTGGATGAACTCCAGCGGCGAGAGCGAGAGTGTCAGAAAATCGATGCTCAGTTCGAGCTCGTCCTCTTCGCTGAGTCTGTCTTTGCCGACGACCGGACCGGCAGCGGTCGTGTGCAAACCGGTTTCGGGCCAGATGATCTGCAGCCACTCTTCCGGTTGGGCGGTGTTGCCGGGTTTCGTGCTCATGGGAACCCCTGTGCCTCACAGGTTCCTCTGCATGGTTGACACAGAAGAACACATGTTCTATCGTTGACTCCTGTTCGACCATACACCAGGAGTTCCCATGAGCGCCATCAGCGACCTTCAACCCGACGCGATGATGGAGACAGAACAGCGGGAGCGGAGACCTTCCGGTCCGCGCGGATTTGATCCATCCCCATATCTTCGGCAGTTGCGCGGTCGTGGTGGCCAGACTGATTACCTCGACGTCAAACACCGTCTTCTCTGGCTGCGGACCGAACACCCGGATGCGGAAATCGTCACGGAGCTGGTGCGGCTCGACGACCAATTGGCGGTCTTTCAGGCGCATGTCCGGTTGCAGGGAGGTGGTGTGGCGACAGGACATGGCAGCGAAACGGCCACTGACTTCAGCGACTACATCGAAAAGGCAGAGACGAAAGCATTGGGCCGGGCGTTGAACGCACTTGGGTTTGGAGCTCAGTTCGCCGAAAATGACCACGATGATCCGCGTGCCGTTCAGCCCCGCACCCCGCAGCCTCGCCAGCAACCGCGGCCCTCGTCGAGCGCTCCGTCGCCGCGAGGGACCGGCCAGGAATGGACGCTCTTCTGGGAGTGGGCGAAAGCATCCGGGTTTCCAGACAAGAGCGAGATCGAGCGGGTTATCGGTCGCCCGATGGCTGGGTTGTCGCCGTCCGAGCTGCAATCGCTGCTTGCTCCACGGGCTCAACAGCTGGCCGCGACGGCATGATGCGACCGACCGGCAGTGTGGTTTCTGGTCGTCCTGCTGTTGTTCACAGCCGTTTCAGAGGTTTGTGAAGTCCAATGGGCAATGCAGTCATTGCGTCAACCGCATCGTGTATTGCGTTTGCGGATAAATCGCGATAGGCTGCAGATACGTCCTGGCACATCGCGCTTTGGATTTCCCAATTCACGCACGCGCGCAGGATGACCCTCTATCCGGCGGGAGCCCCGCATACTGCCGCGAACGCGGAAGGAGATCAAACGTCGATGCAGAAGCGAGGATTACGAGTGCTCATGCGACTTGGGGTCGCGGGTTTCATGGTTGCCGCTCTCGTGGCGGTGGGATCGATGCAGGTTTCGGCACAGGGCAACGAAGTCATTGTGCCCATTCTGGAACTGAATGGCTCCGGCGTATCCGGCGACGCGACACTGACGGACAATGGCGACGGCACCACAACGATCGACGTGCTCGTCGATGGTTCGACCGGTGATCATCCGATTCATCTCCATTCCGGTACCTGTGCGGAGCTGGGTGACGTCGTTGTCGCTCTCAACGATGTCGATGCGGACGGCGTGAGCATCACGACAGTCGCCTTGCCGCTCTCGACGATTCAGGATCCTGAGGTCGGGCCGCACGCGATCAACATTCACCTCTCGGCCGATGACATCGCCACCTATGTGGCCTGCGGCGATGTCCCAACGACTGAGGTCGCCGCAACGGGTGGTGAGACCGAAACGACCGCTACACCGGCGACCGGCGTTGGATCGACTGTCCAGGAAGCGAGTAGCTCGCTGGCGCTGATGGGCATGATTGCCGCCGCGCTGGTCTTTGTGGCTGGCATGACGTTGCGGCGAGGCGCTGTGCGCATCGATCGGTAGCCTCCGGCGCATTCAAACAGAACGTTGGTAGCGGGGGCGGCAGATGCCGTCCCCGTTATTATTTCGCCTGAGTGCCGGATGACGCAGGAGCATGACAACGTGGGGATCGGAACGCGCGACTATCGTTCGTATAGTTACTGGCTCGAATCGTGTGACGACGACCTCACGCCCCGCCCGCCTCTACGCGGCTCGATCGACGTCGATGTGGCGATCCTTGGCGCCGGCTACTCCGGTTTGTGGACCGCCTATTACCTGTTGCAGCAGGCGCCGTCGCTGAAGGTCGCCATTCTCGAGCAGGTTATCGCCGGGTTCGGCGCATCAGGGCGCAATGGGGCCTGGTGCACCTCTGGCTTCCCGACTGGAATGGACACCCTGGCCAGCAAGTGGGGTCGTGACGCAGCGGTCGCCATGCACAGGGCGATGACTGGCGCCGTCGACGAAGTCGGCGAAGTCGCGGAACGTCACAACATCGATATCCAGTGGGAAAAGTCGGGAGCACTCTTCGTGGCGCGCGGCCCCGCCCAACTTCCGGCGATTCAGTCGATCGCCGATTCCCTGACACGGTATGGATTCGAGGACGAAGTCGAGGTTTACGACCAGACCCAGACCGAAGAACGCATCCGAATCACGGAAACGCTCGGGTCAGTCTGGCTGCGGGAAACAGCAGTGATTCATCCCGGAAAGCTGGTCCGCGGACTGGCGCGTCAGGTCGAATCGATGGGCGCGACGATCCACGAGAACACGACCGTCACCGGTTTCACCGGTGGCGCCTATCCGGCATTGCACACTGATCACGGATATGCCCGGGCGAAAATGATCGCCCTCTGCGGCGAGGCCTACATGAGCGGGCTGAAGGGAATCGGACGGCAGCTGATGCCAGTTTACTCGCTGATCACGTTGACCGAGCCGCTCTCGGACGAGGAGTGGGCGGAGATCGGCTGGTACACGCGGCATACGGTCGAATCGTGCAAGTACACCATCGACTACCTCTCGAAAACGGCGGACGGCCGGATTCTCTTCGGTGGCCGGGGCGCGCCGTATCACTTCGGATCGAAAATCGATGATGGCTTCGATCGCCATGATGCAACCCATCAGATGCTGCAGGACAACGTTCGTACGTGGTTTCCGGTGTTGAAGAACGTGCGCTTCACGCACACCTGGGGCGGACCGCTCGGCTGGCCGCGCGACTTCATGCCGACCTTCGCCTTCGATCCGAAAACCAATATCGCCTCAGCACGCGGCTACACCGGCAACGGTGTCGCCACGGCGAACCTCGCTGGTCGCACCCTGGCCGACCTCATGCTGGGCGCCGAAACAGAGCGGACGACCCTGCCGCCAGTCAACCACAAATCCCCGAGCTGGGAACCCGAGCCATTTCGCTTCGCCGGTGTCCGCTACGTACAGCGTGCCTACGGCAAGATCGACGATGTCGCGGCCAAATCCGGGCAACCTCCATCCGGCAAGAGCCTGGCGGAGAGGCTAACGCGGCACTAGATGCCGGGCATTTGGGACAGGAGGATGGCAACCAGGTGTGGCCGATCATCGAGGGCCCCTACCATACCGATCTGGCCACCAGTCCCCCGTTTACTCGTCTAGGATTTTCCTGCAATCCCGGCAAGAACCGGACAATCGTGCCGGAGTCCATCAAGAACTCAGCGCTGTGGAGCCGATTCGCAGCATGAGGGGAGAAGATGTCAAGTTCATCCAGTAAGAAGCGCATCGAGGTGCAGGGAAATGAGATTGCCGTTCGTCTGGAGAACTCGGGTGATTTCATCAGCCTTACTGATATCGCTCGCTCCAGGGATCCTGAGCACCTTGACGATCTCATTCGCAACTGGCTCAGAAGCCGAAATACGATCGAGTTTCTTGGCACATGGGAGTTGATTCACAATTCAGCGTTTAAACCCGTCGAATTCGACGGGTTTAGAATGCAGGCGGGCTTGAATTCTTTTGCAATCACACCAAAACAATGGATTGAAAAGACGGGCGCGATTGGGATCGTTTCACGGCCAGGAAGGTATGGCGGAACCTTCGCCCATCCTGACATTGCATTCGAGTTTGCCGCGTGGATTTCAGTTGAATTCAAACTCTATCTGATCAAAGAGTTTCAGCGACTCAAGGAAGATGAAGTCCGCAGGGATTCTCTCGAATGGAATCTCAATCGTTCACTGGCGAAGATCAATTACCGCATCCACACCGATGCAATCAAAGCCAATCTCATTCCCGAAGAGTTGGACCCTGAAACCGCCAGACTGACATACGCAAGTGAGGCCGACGTACTGAATTTAGCGCTCTTTGGTCAGACAGCGGGGGAGTGGAGACGACTGAATCGGAAGCGCGAAGGCAATATCAGAGACCATGCCACTGTTGAGCAATTGGTCGTCCTCTCTAATCTGGAGAGTCTCAATGCACAGCTTATTCATGAAGGCATCGACCGGCAGAAACGATTCAGAATTCTCAATCAGAACGCAATTCGGCAAATGCAGTCGCTGACAGCCGACTTATCTTCACTCAGGAAGCTGAAAGGCTGACTCTTGCTCGACACTGTCACGAAGCCGCGTATCCATACCGCGCGCGACTCGCTCGCTGGCAAGACGCCCCCGCCCAAAGTCTGAGGTCGAGCAAACCGCAATCGCCACGATTGACAAGGTCGTGGACGAGCCTAGCCGACGCCTGCGAGTGTCTCCTTTGGAACCCGGACCACGTTTCTTTTGCCCTTTGCCCTACGTCTCCTTGCCCGGCGGTGACTCCATCCGGTAGCCGAGACCGGGAAAGGTGCTAATCAGTGCCGGGGCATCCGGATTGGTTTCCAGTTTGGCGCGGAGGCGGCTGACCCAGGTGCGCAGATAGTGGGCTTCGTCGCGGAATTCCGGCCCCCAGATGCGGGAAAGGAGCTCGCCGTGCAACATAACCCGGCCGGCATTTCCGGCCAGCTGGGAGAGAAGCTCCCACTCGGTCCGGCTCAGGCGGACTTCTTCGCCTTTCACCAGCACCGTGCGACGGTCGAGATCGATCGTCACGTCGGGATATTCGAGAATTGCCGATCCGCCGATTGGCGCGGCGCCGGCCGTTCTTCGCAACACCGCTGCGACGCGCAATCCGAGCTCGTCCGGATTGAATGGCTTGGTGACATAATCGTCGGCGCCTGCATGGAAACCGCGACTGAGATCGGCGTCGCCCGATCTCGCTGTCAGCAAGATGACCGGAATCTGGGTTTTGCCGCGAATCCGGCGCAGCGTTTCGTAACCGTCGATGCCGGGCATCATTACATCGAGAATGATCAGGTCGGGACGTTCATCTTCGAGGAATTCCAGCGCCATTTCTCCGCTATTGGCCGACTCCACAGCGTAGCCATCGGCGACCAGCTTCGATTTCACCAGCCGCACGATGGCCGGTTCATCATCGACAACCAGAATCTGATGCTTTCTCATATATGAGCTTTGTCCTGTTGCAGCAGACAATTTCTGCCTGAACCATAGGAGGAAATGTTGCATGGTGCAAGACGGGTTACTGCCGCTCCAGCTCCCAGCCCATGGCGATGGGCAGGGTGACGGAGAATGTCGCCCCCTTGCCCACACCGTCGGAGAATACGGAAAGGACGCCGCCCTGCGCTTCGACGAGGTGCTTACTCAGGTAGAGACCCAACCCCATGCCGCGCACGGTCGCCGGCGCTCCCGGCCGGCGAAAGCGCTCGAAGAGATGATCGAGATGCTCCTGGGCGATGCCGATTCCAGCATCGGAGATCTCCAGTGTCACCGTGCGTCTTTTCTCGCTCGCCGTCGTCCGGATATTGCCACCGCGCGGCGAGTACTTGATGGCGTTTTCATAGAGGTTGCGCAGAACCTGTTCCAGATGGTGCGGATCTGCCTCGACCGGCGGGATGGCTGGAGGAATGTCGACGACGAACTGATGGAGTGTCGTGCGGCGAGCGACGTCTCTGGCGATCCGTTGAGTCAGTGGCTCGAGTAATACGGGCTCGGTTTCCGGTTCGAGGCGCCCCGCCCGGATCGACGCGATGCTCAGCAGGTTTTCCAGCATCTGATTGAGCCGTTCGCTTTCGATCACCACGTCGTTGAGCAGTTCATCTGCCACATCGGCGGGAATGCTCTCCCGCTGATTCGCGAGCAGATGAGAGCCTCCGTAGACTGCGGTGATCGGTGTTCGCAGTTCATGCGACACCAGGGAAATGAAGTCGTCTTTCAGCTGCTCGGCTTCGCGCAGCGCGGTAATGTCCTGGAGGACGACGACGGCGCGCGTGATCATGCCGTTCGAGTCTCTGAGCGGGCCCGCCTGCACGAGTACTGGCACGGTCTGGCCGTTTCGCTTGCGCAACAACAGCTGGAGATTGCGAATGACCTCGCCGCTCGCCGCGCGGGCAGCTGGTTGGTGATGCCGTAACACCGGTTCACCAGATTCCCGTGTCAGCAGAAAATCCCGCTCATAGACTGGCACGGTGGCGGGCGTGAACGTTCCACCGAAAAAGAGCGACATCGCGGTGCTGTTGGCCATTTCCACTTGCAGGTCCTCGGCCGACTGGATGATCACGGCAGAGGGCAGGTTGTCCATGATCGAGCGTAACTGGTCGCGCTGCTCTTCCGCCCCGGCCCGGCTTTGCTCGATCTGCCGGTGCAACCGCGCCCGGTCGATCGCCGTTGCCGCGTGTGTCGCCAGCAACTGCACGACGGCGAGATCGTGCGTGTTGAAGGGCTGACCATCGAGCCGGTCACAGAGATAGAGGTTGCCCGCCGAACGGTCGCTGACCATCACCGGCACGCCGAGCATTGCCTTCATCGGCGGGTGATTGGGAGGAAACCCAACCGAGCGAGGATCGGCCTGCATGTCCGGCACGATCATGCTCTGCTGCGTGCGGGCCAGCGCGCCAAGGAGACCCTTGCCGACCGGCAGCGGACCGATTGCGGCGCGCTCTTCCGACGTCAGACCAGACGTGATGAACGACTCGATGACGCCCTGGGCGTTGGTCACGCTCAGCGCGCAAAATCGCGCGCCGACAAGCTCCCGTGTCAGATCGGTGAGCTGTTGCAGCAGGATGTCGAGATCGACCTCCGCGGCGACCGCCAGCGACGCTTCGTACGCCGCGATCAGCGTTCGGTGATCGATTTCCGCTGGCAAGGTGAGGGGTTGAGTCACGATTCCTCAGATTCAGTCTGCGAGGTTCTGACAAGCAGGAGCGGAGAGGCGCCATTGCGGACAATATCCTCCGTCACGCTGCCGAGCAACCACCGCGCGATGGCGCCCCTGCCATGCGAAGCGAGCACGATCAGGTCGCGTGGTCCGGCGAGTTCGATGAGATCGCGCGCCACCGCGCCCCTCCGGACCTCGGTTTCGATTTTCACGCCCTCTGGCTTGTATCGCTTCTGCATCTCCGCGAGGTAGTCGCCTGCGTCACTCTCCTCGCGACCAACAACCGGCTCGAATGCCTCATATTCCAGCGCCAATCCATAGGGGCCGTAGCGTTCGAGTTTTGCGTAATCGACGATGCGAATCAGCAGGACGGGCAACCCGAATGATCCCGCCAGCGTCATGGCCGTCGGCAATGCCGCTTCGGCGAGCTCCGAGCCGTCGAGCGGAACGATGATGCGGTCGTAAAGGGAATTCGGCATGCCTGTCGCCCTTTCGGATACGCGATTCTCGCGGATTTAGCGACCCTGCTGGTCTCAGTGAGCCAGCACATGACCGAGCCCGAGGAGCTCCGGCGTCACCTTCTGTGAGGGAAGTATCGCCTCCGCGATCGGAACGAGCGTGATTTCACCACACGCCAGGCCGGCCAGAACGCCACTTTGGCCCCGCAACAGCGCATGCACCGCCATGGCGGCGCTGCGGCTGGCCAGCAACCGGTCGAATGCCAGTGGGGCGCCGCCACGCTGCACGTGACCGAGCACGGAGAGCCGGGTTTCGTAACAGCCGTCCTCGTTCAATGCCGTCACGATCTCGGGTGCGGTGGTTGGGCTGCCCTCCGCCACGACCACCAGGAAGTGGTTCTTGCCGATTGCGCGCGACGCCTGGACCGTCTCGATGACTTCGGAAAGAGAAACTGGAGACTCTGGTGTGCAGATCAGCTCGGCGCCGGAAGCGATGCCGGCCATCAACGCCAGATATCCACTTTTCCGCCCCATCATCTCCACAACGAATGCGCGATGATGCGACGACGCCGTATCACGCAAACGATCGATCAATCCCAGCCCGGTGTTGAGAGCGGTATCGACACCGATGCTCATGTCGACAAGAGAGAGATCGTTGTCGATCGTGGAAGCCACGCCAACCGACGGAAATCCCACCTGGTGCAGGCTGAGTGAGCCGGCTTGCGATCCGTTTCCGCCGATCACGATCAAGCCATCGATGCCGGATCGTTCGAGCTGAGAGAGTGCTTCGTCGCGACCTTCGTCTGTCGCGAACTGTGGCGCCCGTGCGCTGCCCAGCACAGTGCCGCCGCGCAGCATGATCCCGCCGACCGCCCGGTTCGTCAGCGGTTCGAAGTCGCCGGCCATCAGGCCCCTGTACCCGTTGCGCACGCCATATGGCTCGATTTTGTGGTGCACGGCATTGCGCACGATCGACCGGATGGCGGCATTCATACCGGGCGCGTCGCCACCGCTTGTCATTACCGCGATCCGTCGTATCGTCATGATGATGCTCCCCAGGTCTCGTCGAGCTCGATCTCGACTTTTTCATAATCCGGTCCAATCGATGTCCGCCACGGCAGTCCTAACCCCTTCAGCAGCGACAGCATTGGATGATTGCCGGGCATTACCATGGCGTAGATCGTCGTGATGCCTTCTCTCACTGCGTCGTTGAGCAGTTCCATGGTCAATCCATGGCCGACACCCTGACTCTGCCAGGCGTCAGTGACCACTGCAGCGTATTCCGCCGAGGATGTCCCGGGGTCGCGGTCGAGCCGGATCACACCGGCGAAATGCTCCGGTTCATCTGGATCGACTGCGACCAGCGCAAGACGATCGTGCCCATCCACGCTGGTGAACCATCCCGCCTGCTGATCGCTCAACTCCGGGTAGTGGCCGAAGAACCGCTGATAGCGCGTGCGTGCACTGTGACCGCGATGAAACGCCTGCAACCGCTCGACATCGTCCGGCCGGATCGAACGCACTGGCAGGACTCGTCCATCATTTGTGGTGATCGTTCTGGGCATCGGCGTACCTCGTTGCCGACAATGCATCAACACTATTGTGGACCGTCGGGCTTCGATCCGGTATGACGAAACGTGACCGCTCATTGCAAGATTGTCGCAATGAATCTGCCGTATCTGACCTTCAGCGTAAAGGCTACCCTCTCGTGCCGAATCGTTCCCTTCCTTATGTGACTCCTGAAGAAGCCGTCAGTGTTGTGCAGTCGGGACATCGCGTCTACCTGCACGAAGTGGCGATGACCCCGCATCTCCTGACCGATGCGCTCTGCATGCGGGCCAGGTTGCTGGAAAATGTCGAGACTGTCTCCCTGCACACAGAGGGCCCCGCGCCCTGGGTGCAACCCGACCTGGAGGGACATATTCGGCACAACGCGCTCTTCGCCGGCGCCAATGTTCGTGCAGCGATCAACGAGGGCCGGGCCGACTACACGCCGGTTTTTCTGTCGCAGATTCCGGAATTGATCAGGGAAGGCCGATTACCGATCCACGTGGCCCTCTTGCAGGTATCGCCGCCCGATCGTCATGGTTTCTGCCGGCTGGGTATGTCGATCGCCTGTGCACGCGTCGCGGCAGAAACGGCGACCTTCGTCATCGGGCAGGTGAATCCCCGCGTTCCGCACACGATGGGCAACTCGGCGATTCACGTCAGCCGGTTTCATGCGCTGGTCGAGTCGGACGCGCCACTGCCGGTCATTGCGCCCGCCTCAATCGGTCCAGTCGAAAGCCAGATCGGTGAGCAGGTCGCGGCGCTCGTGCCCGACCGTGCGACGTTGCAGATGGGTATCGGCGCGATCCCCGACGCTGTACTCGCCCGGCTTGGCAACAGACTCGATCTGGGGGTGCACACCGAGATGTTCACCGACGGGCTGGTCGACCTCGCTGACGCCGGCGTAATCACCAACCGCTTCAAGTCGACCTGGCGGGGCCGGATCGTCACTTCATTCGCGCTCGGCAGTCAGCGTCTCTACGAATTCGTCGACGGGAATCCGTTTGTCGAGTTCCACACGTCAGACATCGTCAATGACACCCGGGAGATCCGCAAGATCGAGCGGATGACGGCGATCAATTCGGCGTTGCAGGTCGATCTGACGGGACAGGTCGTTGCCGATTCGATAGGAGAGCGGATTTACAGCGGCATTGGTGGACAGATGGATTTTATTCACGGCGCGAACC
This sequence comes from uncultured Sphaerobacteraceae bacterium, assembly GCA_964461025.1. Taxonomy (GTDB): domain Bacteria; phylum Chloroflexota; class Chloroflexia; order Thermomicrobiales; family UBA6265; genus JAHBVL01. The sequence goes on from CAYWSE010000023.1 coordinate 20,929, forward strand.
TGGCGCCTGACGGCAAGGCGATTATCGCCCTGCCGTCAACGGCGAAGAACGGCACGATCTCCCGTATCGCCACGACGCTCGACGCCGGATCGGGCGTGGTGACGACGCGTGGTCATGTCCAGTACGTCGCCACCGAATATGGCGTGGTGAATCTTGAAGGGCAGCCGATTCGCAAGCGGGCGGAACTGCTGATCTCTATCGCACACCCAGATTTTCGCGCAGACCTGCGCGCGTACGCCGTCGGCAGGAAGTTAGTTGCGATGGCTGGATGAAACATGCGCCGGCGAGCGGCGGTGCTCGCCGGCGGCTCCTCTTCGATCAGACAGTCTGAGGAAGATCGTTCTTCGTTGCTCGCTTGAATGTTCGGTAGACGAGCGCTCCGGCGCCAAGCATGCCGCCGATGATCGCCACCAGCCAGCCCGCGAACGGAATCAGAGACACCAGCGCAAGGATCACGATGCCGAGTACCGCGGTACCGATCGCCGCAGCCTGTGAGTTCGACTTGATCAGGAACGATGCAATCCACGAGCCGAACACGATCAGACCGAGCAACATCAGTATCGGCAACACGGCCAGAAGGGTCGTCAGACCGAGCGGCGTGCCGATCAGAGTGAAGACAATGAAAATCGCCGCAATTGGAATGGCGATGAAGAGCACAATCGCCGTGACCAGACTCATCGGAAACTCGGAGCGCAGAGTCTCCACGGAACCGAACAGCTGCGCGCGGCCGAGCCAGGCGAAGATGACTGCGGCAACGATGCCGAGCACAAGCATGCCGAGCCAGAAGAGGATCGAGAAGACCGCCGCGCCGCGGCCGAGCGAGAAATCGCCTTCGCTGCGCTTCTCTATGTCGCCGGTGACGGTCGCGCCGGGGTCCTGCGTAATCGAGCTGTTGACGAGCATCACATCGTCGACCTGTGCTCCGGCATTCAACACCAGGTCGCCACGGACGACGGTGACGTCTTCGCCGACCGAGCCATTGATCGTCGCGGTGCCGTTCACCACCACGAGCGAATCGGTCACGTTGCCGTTCACGGTCACGTCACCGTTGATGATCAACGCCGCGCTGACTGTCTCGTCCTCCGCGATGACGGCCGAGCCATTGACGCGAAAGAGAAAGCTGTCGTCGTCATCGGTATTGCCGGTCTCCTGCGCAACCGCAATCCCGGCCAGAAGCACGATGCCGGCAAATGCCAGCCATAGAGCGCCCAGAAGCCGCTTCATCTCGATCCTCCAATCCCAGACCCATGCGCGGAAGTCATGATTCGCGCTGACATAACGATAGCATCGAAAAGCAAGTTACGAGCGTTCGTACGCATACCCCATGCCAGAATTGCCAGATGAACGGAATAGGCGATTGACGGAAGGTCGCAGGTTAGGTGGAATAGCGCGGGAACGGCTATCGGCGACATGAAAGGGCGAGTGGTAGGGCTATGTCGGTGATGGGATACGCCAACCGGTTGAGCGTACGTCCTGGCGATATGATCGAGTTCAAAGTCAGTTGCGATGTCCCCGCGTATCAGGCCAGCCTGGTGCGATTTCGAGGCTCGATGTGGCCGAAGCGTCCGATCGAACCGGAGGTGATCGCCAGCGCATTCGACGGCCAATATTCAGGTCGCGTTCAGCCGGTGCCGATTGGCTCCTGGATGTCAGTCGAGCTCGATCCGGTGCTTGACCTGCAACCGGGCGTCGTCATCGGGTGCTACGTCCTGCATACGCTGACGGAAGCAGGCCACCCGCAGGTGATCGCATCTCTGCTCGATGATTCGGACAACCCACTCCTGCAGATTCGTTTGGACGAGGCGGGCCATCTGGAGTTCGGCGGCAGAGGGGGCAAACCGGCCCGATCGCTCGAGCCGCTGCGGCAAAACAGCTGGTACCGGGTCATTGCGTCGACCGGCGAGTCATGGTCCGAGCTCACCCTGCAGTGCACGCTGATGCCACGCTCGTGGCTCTCCGCTCAGGAGGTCGCGTGCGAAGCGGGCAACGCAGCGCTGCCCGCTTCCACGGCAATGGCCTTCCTGGCCGGCGCCGGCGAGATCGATGCAAGTGGTTGCCCTCGACATTGCTTCAACGGCAAGATCGCATCTCCTGTGCTTGGTGAAGCCGGGGCAGCAACGGCAATCGCCAGCGTTTTGGACCAAGATGGCGACCCCGATACTCAGGGCATCCTGGCGGCGTGGGATTTTTCGTTGGCGACAGACTCCGATCACGTCGTCGAGGTGAGTGGCGAAAGCGCAAACGGTCGTGTCCACAACCAGCCAATGCGGTTGGTGGTGGGACCGCACTGGCGGGGCACGGAGGTCAACCCGAAGCTCGTGCCCGGCGAGTACGACGCGATCGCCTTTCACGAAGACGATCTTGGCGATTGCGGTTGGGACACCGACCTGACCTGGATCGTGCCAACCGAACTGCAACCGGGTGTCTATGGCGCCCGCATCGATGCCGGGGAAGCGGTCGACCACATCCCGTTCTACATTCGTTCGGGCCAAGGGGTCGCCAAACCGTCAATCCTCTATCTGGCTCCAACGAACACTTATCTCGCCTACGGCAACGAGCGCCTCTACGACGGTATCGAGTCGACGCCCGATTTCATCGAGCGGTCGGTGCAGGACCCTGTCGAGCTGACCGAGCGCGACCACTTTCTGATGGCTCATCCGGAAATCGGCGCTTCGGTCTACGACATTCATCCCGACCACACCGGCATCTGCTATTCGAGTCGCCTGCGACCGGTGGTGACCATGCGGCCGGAAGCTTCGAGCTGGACGACCGGTCATCCGCGGCACTTCAGCGCCGATCTTTTCCTGATCGAGTGGCTGGAGCAGATGGGATTCGACTACGACGTCGCCACTGACGAGGACCTCCACATCGAAGGACTCGATCTGCTCAGCGACTACGCCGTTGTCGTCACTGGCAGTCATCCTGAGTACTGGACCGAACCCGCGCTCGACACGTTGGACGCGTATTTGGCTGGTGGCGGCAAGTGCATGTATCTGGGAGGCAATGGTTTCTACTGGGTGACTGGCATCAGCGACAACGCCCCGCACATTGTCGAGATCAGGCGCGGCATCAACGGCACCCGCGCCTGGACCTCCCATCCAGGCGAAGTCCATCTGAGCACCACCGGCGAGCTGGGGGGCCTCTGGCGGTATCGTGGACGGTTTCCGAACAAATCGGTTGGCGTCGGGTTCACCGCGCAGGGGTGGGGCGGGGCGCCGGGGTATACCCGGCTGCCGGACAGTGACCGGCCCGAAGCGTCGTTCGTCTTCGAGGGTATCGGAGCGGATGAGGGACTTGGCAATTTCGGTCTGGTTATGGGCGGCGCCGCCGGCGACGAGCTCGACCGCTTCGATCTCGATCTTGGCACTCCACCCGAAACGTTGCGTCTGGCCACGACCGAAGGAGCCCACTCCGACTATTATCAGGTCGTCATCGAGGACTGCACCTTCATGCTGGCAGGACGGGGCGGAACCGAGGACAGCAGAGTCCGGTCGGACATCATCCTGCTCGAAGACCCCGTAGGTGGCGGCGCGGTCTTTTCAGTTGGATCGATCAACTGGATCGGCAGTCTGATGTGGAATGGCGGAGAGAACTCCATTTCGCGAATGACCGCCAACGTGCTTCGCCGCTTTCAGGAGCGTTTGCCAGCCTGACGGAATAGACCATGTATCTACAGCGCACCCGCCTTCGCCTTCTGCTCGAGCAGGGCAAAGAGACGGTTCGCCAAGTGCGAACGCCGCAGTCCGAGCGCAAGGATCAGCAGGGATTTGTGGCGCTTAGCTGCAATCTCGGCAACGGGCTTGCCGATTCATCATTGCTGTGCGACTACCTGATTCGCAGCAATGCCGATGTCGTGGGCATGCAGGAGCTCTCCGAAAGCCAAGCGTCTGCAATCGAACGCGACCTCAGCGAGCACTATCCATACCGGCTTCTCCATCCGGGCGGATTCGCCGGTAAGGGTGTGCTGAGCAAGCGACCGATCGAGGAAAGCGGCGTCATGTCCTTCGCCCCTGAGCGGCCAGACTTGAACGCGTCGGTACTGATCGACGGCAAGCCGCTGCGGGTCATTGTTGCGCATCCCCGGCCACCAAGGCTGTCACGCGGCGGACTGCTGTTCGACGAGATCACGGAGAACCAGGTCAGGCAGGTGGGCGAGCTGGCCGTCGCAGGACGGCCGGCGATCGTACTGTGCGACCTCAATACGACGTCGATGCAGCAGGCATACCTGCAGTTGCTCTCGGCGGGGCTGGTCGACCCCTTTCGCTATGCGGGCCGCTGGGCGGCGACATTTCCGGTTCGGGTTGGCAACACCCACCGGGTCGGTTCGACGGCGGACAAATGGAAACTGAAGCCGGTGCTGCGCATCGACTACGTTCTCCACACTCCGGAGCTCTATGCTTCGGACGCCAATGTCGGCGAGGACATTGGCTCCGATCATCTTCCGGTCTTTGCGATGTTGCACTGGGCAGAGAACGCCGCAGCCGATCAGTGATCGTCGGCTGGCGTTTTGTGACGACCGCGCCGTGGTGCGTGAGCGTGCGCGTAGCCGTCGTGCTCGTGCCAGACAGGTCGCACATCTCGCGGGTCGGCCTTGAACAGGAACCTCGGCGTGACGTACTGCCGCGTGCCCGGTTGCCCGCAAACGGGGCAGTCGGCCGGGTCACTGGCTTCGCTCATCGGGCGCTCGACCTCGAAAACACACTCGCAATCGGCGCAGGAAAAGTCGTAGAGAGGCACTACGAGCCCTCCGAGCACTGCCGGCAACGACCAAAGAGCGCCAGATGATCGATCTCGGCGACAAACCCATAGCGGGCCAGCGATTCGCGGCGCACCGGTTCAAGCACGTCATCGTCGAGCTCCACGATCGCGCCGCAATCGTGGCACACGAGGTGGTGGTGGCGATCCTGCTCGAGGATCTGGTAGTGCCGCACGCCGCCGCCAAGATCGGTCTCGGCGATCACGCCGAGATCGCGGAAGAGTTCGAGCGTGCGATAGACCGTCGACCGGTTGACTGCCGGAGAGGCGGACCCGACCCGGGCGAAGATTTCGTCGGCGGTGAGATGCGCCTCGGCTTCCTCGAACGCGGCCAGAATCATCAGGCGTTGCGGGGTCGCCCGCTGACCGATGGCGCGTAATCGTTCGGCGAGCTCGAAGTAGCGCGGATCAATTCGCTGGTCGAAAGTGGAAGTGGTTGACGTCAATCTGGATTCTCGTTCTGCGTCATCGAGTCAAACCCTTGACGGTCAATGGTACAGCGCGTAGTCTGAATGTTGACCTACTTGCGACTAGTCGCATCTACAAGCGGTCGCAACTATGACATACGAGGCGAATTGACATCATGACTTCACGTGGTCCTGTACCTTCCGCGGCAATGTCACGCCGCACCGCACTTCGACTGGCGCTGGCCGGCGGTCTGGGCGTCGCCGCGGCGTCGAAACTGAACCTGACCACCGCGCAGGACGCGACCTCGGGATGGTCGGACGAGCTTGGCGGAAACGACCTGCTCAATGTAGCGACAACCGTGGCGCCGATCAGCTCGATCGTTCGCAATATCGGCGGCAACCGCATCAATCTGCGCGGCATCGTGCCGGATGGCGTCAATTCGCATACGTTCGAGCCCGCGCCATCCGATGCGGTCATTCTTTCGAATGCGGACGTCCTCATCGCCAACGGTCTCGATCTGGAGCTTCCGACCATCGAGCTGGCAGAAGCGAATCTGCCGGAAGGAGCGGAAGTCTTCACGCTCGGCGACAAGGTCATCTCGCCAGAGCAGTACGCCTACGACTTTTCGTTTCCGGAAGAGGACGGCCATCCGAACCCGCATCTCTGGACCAACGTGCCCTACGCCATGGAATATGCGCGGCTCATCGAGCAGGTGCTGTCAGCGCTCGATCCCGACAACGCCGAGTATTTCGCCGGCAATCTGGAACTCTATCTGGCCCGGTTGGAGGAGCTCGACACCGCGATCCAGGCGACGATCGACACGATCCCGGAGGAGAACCGCAAACTGCTCACGTACCACGATTCCTGGGCCTATTTCGCGCCGAACTACGGCATGACGGTCATTGGGGCGATCCAGCCGTCCGACTTTTCCGAACCCTCTCCCCGGGAAGTGGCCGACCTGATCGACCAGATCAACGAAGAAGAGGTCCCGGCGATTTTCGGCTCGGAAGTCTTCCCAAGTCCGGTGCTGGAACAGATCGCCAGCGAAACAGGCGCCGAGTACTACGACGATCTGCGCGACGACGAACCGCCGGGAGATGTCGATGCGCCGGAGCACACTTTCATCGGCATGATGCTCCGCAACATCGAGATCATGGCCAACGCGCTCGGTGGCGATCCATCTGCGCTGGCCGCCGTCTCACCCGAGGACACCTATCAGCGTTAGTTCTGTGACGGGCGCGCCGAGGTCTGCCCGCTGAAGGGAAATCGTGTCTTCGCACGCAATCGAGTTGCGACACGTCACAGCCGCATATGACGGAGTGCCGGTGCTCTCCGATCTCTCGTTGCGCCTGCCGGCGGGGCAGTTCACCGGCGTGATCGGCCCGAGCGGCGCCGGCAAAACGACGTTGCTTCGGGTGATGCTCGGCCTGGCGCCGCATGTCGATGGTGAGGTCACCGTGGGCGGTCAGTCCGTCCGCCCCGATGCACCACCGGCGGGGGTCGGCTACGTTCCGCAAGTCGGCGTGATCGACTGGTCGTTTCCGGTTTCGGTCGAGAATGTCGTGATGATGGGCATCACCCGCTCGGCCAGCCGGTTGCCGTGGGCTTCCCGAAGCGAGAGAAAGCGCGTCGGTGAAACATTGGAGCGACTCGGTCTCGATGGGCTGGGAGGTCGTCACATTCGCGATCTGTCAGGTGGGCAACAGCAGCGCGCATTTCTGGCCAGAGCGCTGATCGGCAGTCCACGCATCCTGGTGCTCGATGAACCGACCGCCAGCGTCGATATCAAAACCCGCGACGACATCCTTCACCTCCTGGCCGAGCTGAACCGGGCGGGCACAACGATCGTCATGACCACCCACGAGCTGAACAGTCTGGCCGCGCATTTGCCATGGGTCATTTGTGTGAATGGCGGCATCGTTGCGCAGGGTCCGCCCTCCACGGTGTTCAACGATCACATCATGAGCAAGACCTTCGACGCCGAAATGCGTGTGCTGGTCGACGACCAAACAGGCGCATTGCTGGTCGCCGAAGCAGGATCGCACGCGCCGTTTTCACTGAGCGACGCCGCCTGAAAGAACGACCGTGCACGTTATCACCGACCCCCTCCAGTACGAGTTCTTCCGGAATGGCGTGATGGTCGCCACGCTCGTCGGTGCGCTTTGCGGGCTGATGGGCGTCTACATCGTACTCCGACGCATGAGCTACATCGGTCATGGGCTCTCGCACTCGATCTTCGGCGGCGCGGTGGTTGCCTATGTGCTCAACTGGAACTTCTACATCGGCGCGGGTCTATGGGGATTTCTCTCTGCGCTGCTGATCAATGCCACCTCGCGCCGCCGTAATATCGGCGCCGATGCGGCGATTGGCATCATCACGACGGCGTCGTTCGCGCTCGGTGTGGCGATCATCAGCAAACAGCGCACGTTCACGCGCAACATGGAAGCAGCGCTTTTCGGCAATATCCTCGGCGTCACGCTCGAGGATATCCTGATCATCGCCAGCGTGTTCGTGGTGGTGCTCGCCGGAGTCTTTCTCGGCTACCGGCAGTTGCTGTTCACCACCTTTGATCCCGAGATCGCCCGCGTCTATGGGGTGAAAACGAACTGGATCGACGCCGGATTCGCGCTGGCGCTTGCCGCCACGGTCGTCGCCTCGATGAACATCGTCGGCGTCACACTGATCGCCGCCGCGATCGTCATCCCGCCATCGACCGCGCGGCTGGTCACCAACTCGTTTGGTCCCCTCGTGGTCATTTCGACGGTGATGGGAGCCTTCACCGGGATGGCTGGGATGTTTCTCAGCTTCGAGTTCGACATCGCCTCCGGCGCGGCGATCGTCCTTCTCGGCACAGCCATCTTTTCAATTGTCTACGTGACCACCGGTGCGAGGTCCTGGTTGCATCGCCGCTCGCACGCTGCCGTTCCCGACACCGTTCCAGCGCCGGTCAGATCAAGTCCCGCGCTGACCGGCGGTGTTCTCCTGCGAGACGATCATTGATCGATCTCAATCGAGCCAGATCGGGTTGGTCCAGGCGCGGTTGCCGGCGTCGTCGATGATCGTGACGCGGCAGTAGCGGCCCTTGAAACGCTCGGCCGGCAACGTTCCTGCCGTCAGCCGTTCGCCGCGCAGACGTTCGATCGAGGAACCAGGACCGCTCAGGAAGATCGATTGCACCGGTGACGTTTTCACGCTCACGGCGTCGCCTTCGACCTGCACATCGACCAATCGCGGACCCTGGCTCGAATAGAAGTGACCTGCTTTCAGCGCGTTCAGCAGCGCATCTGGGTCGAGCGATTCGCTCCTGACCATCACCCAGCCGCCGAAGAAGTCGGGTCGCGTCGAAAAGTGCGCGTCGTCGACCGCCACGATGTTGACCTTGCGGTTCTGCATCAACATCAGGTCGATCAAGGCCGCGCTGTCGCCTTTGCCATTGTGGTGGTGGGCGGTGTGATTGTAGATCTCGACCGCGTGCGCGACGTCGATCGACATCGCATCCTCGACCGACACCGCATACCAGCTCGGATGAGCGACAGTGACGAACGCGCCAGCTTCGGCGGCGCGCCGAGCCAGCGCGGGACCATCCTCGCCGGGACTGGTCGGCGCGAAATCGGGCGGCAGCCCGTTCGCCAGGATGTGCCAGATGTCGCCGTACCAGAGAGCGGGCGCGTGCAGCTCGGCGCCGATCAGGGTCGTGAAGCTGTCTGACCGGAATCCGGTGGTGTCGACGACTGGGTAGTTGTAACGCTCCATGAAGTGATCGGTGATCGAGACGAAGTCGTAGCCCTGTTGCTGATAGGCCGCGACGACTTCCTCGACCGGCTTACCGCCGTCGGACCGATCGGTGTGGGTATGCAGGTTGCCCCGCCAGAACGAACCAGGTTTGTCGAAGGGGAGATTGTTCATGCGCTCCTCGGCGATACACAGCGGACCACGTCGCGTCAGTCTCGCACGAAAGCGGGCGGCAGGCAGCGGGCGGCGGGCAGCGAGCAGCCGGTTGTCGAAGGGCGGTCATTTCGCCCACGCGCGTCGTCATTCCGGCCGAGGTGGAGGAATCTCTCGTTGGTGGTCGCGCACGCTTCCTGTGATCACCCTACGTGCCGGCAACGAGAGACCCTTCGACTGCGCTCGGGGCGACAGTGGAATAGCGTATGCAGGCGGGCACACTACAATCAGTTCCCAGTTCCCAGTTCCCAGTTCCCAGTTCCCAGTTCCCAGTTCCCAGTGCCCAGTGCCCTCTACGAGTCCGCCAGCATCGCTGCTGTTTCGGCCAGGCGAGAGGCGTAGCCCCATTCATTGTCGTACCAGGCGGCGCAGGAGAGGAAATTCTCACCCATCACCTGCGTCAATGGCAGATCGACGATCGACGAGTGGCTGTCTCCAACAATGCGGGACGATGCCCACTCGTCCTCCAGCACCGACATGATCCCCTTCAGTGCCGGCGATGCCGCCGCTTTGCGGAATGCCTCATTGACCGCTTCCGCAGTTACTGGTTTTTCGGTGATCAGATTGATCTCGGCGATGCTCCCGGTGCGCGTCGGCACCCGGTACGCCTTGCCAGTGATCTTCAGATCGGGCCAGATGAATTGCAGTGCCCGCGCCGCTCCCGATGACGACGGAATGATGTTCTCCGTCGCTGCCCACGAATCGCGTCGGTCCTTCATCGGCTGGTCGGTCAGCGACTGCGTATTCGTGTAGGCATGGACCGTCGAGAACAGCCCATGCACGATGCCGAACTCCTCCAACACCACCTTGACGACAGGAGCCAGTGCGTTCGTGGTGCAGCTGGCCATCGACACGATCCGGTGTTTCGACGCATCGTACTGATCGGCGCTGATGCCCGGCAGCAGAAAGATGTCGGCGTCGTCGCGACTCTTGCTGGCCGCACTGACCAAGACCCGCTTGGCGCCCCGGGCCAGATGCTTCTCGGCGCCGGCCCGGCTGGTGGCCATGCCAGTGCAGTCGATCACGACATCGACGCCCAGTGCGGCCCAATCCGGCACTCCCCCTTCGATCTCTTTGCCGTTGATGTATTTGATCGAGCGCTCGCCAACGGTGATCGAGCCATCGCTGCTCGACACCGGTTCCGGAAAGACGCCGTAGTTCGAATCGACCGCAAACAGCGCCGCCAGCGTTTCCAGATTCTGAATATCGGAGACCGACACAGGACTGAACAAGTCGTTCTGCAATGCGACCCGCATCGCCGACCGGCCGATTCGCCCAAACCCATGAATTGCCACATTTCCCACTGTGTTACCCGCTTTCCAGATGCGCCGATCACCCTGAGCCGGGGTCGACGACCGAGATATTGTCCACACTGCCGTAGACGGTCCACCAGGGCTTGGCGCCCTTGGCCACGGCTGCATTCACCGCCTTGATGTTCTTGACGCCTTCGTCCTGAAGCCAGGAAACCAACGCCGCCGAGCCGTCCCGGCCGAAAATCGGAACGCCTTCCTGCCAGGTCGCGCGTCCGCACAAGACTCCAGAATAGTTTGCTCCGGACTCCGCGGCCAGTTCCAGCGTCTCCTGGAAGATTTCGTTGCTGACGCCAGCGCTCAGATAGATGAACGGTTTCGTCGATGCCTGAGAAGCTTCGACGAAAAGCCGCAAGGCGTCATCGCGCGAATAGACCTCCTCGCCGGCGAATGCCTGCGTGCCCGACACGTACTTCATGTCGATCGGCACCTCGACCTTGAGGACATCCACGCCGTACTGCGGTTTGGAGAACTCGGCCATCCCTTTGGTCACTGCATCTGGTTTGCGGCGCGCCCAGTCGGCGCCCGACACCCCATCCGCATAGGTCACCGGTTCGAGAAAGAAGGCGATGTCAAGCGCTTTGCATTCGGCGCCCACTCGCTCGATGAACGCGTGCTTGATCGTGTTGATCGATGGTTCGTCGTCTGGATCGTAGTAGAGGAGAATCTTGACCGCATCGGCGCCACGCTCTTTCAAGCGGAGTACGCTCCAATCGTCGAGAAGGTCGGGTAGGCGGCCCTTCACGGTCGCGTCGTAGCCGGTTTTCTCATAGGCGAGGAGCACGCCGGTCCCCGGCGCTTTCTTTTCCAGCGCGACGAGCCCGTACTCCGGATCCATGAGAATCGCGGTGGCATACGGTGTGAGAACTTCGGTCACCGCGGCCTTGAAGGTGGCCAGATCGTCTGGTTGAGCTTTGCCATCCTCGCCACGTGCTTTAGCGATCGATTTCTGCAGCGAACCGCGCTGGTCCATCGCCGCGGCGGCGATGACGCCACTTGCATTCGCGCAGGCGTTGATGCCGTCGAACTTTCCTTTGGTCATGGTTACGGCGGACACGTTGCTATCCTCCCTGGGGTATCCGGCCCCACCCGGCCGGGTTTGAGACCTCTGCGTCATTGTCGCATCACCTCAGTAGATGAGCCGCAATCCCAATGCCAGCCTTTGCGGTGCGGTACGATCCATGTCTGAAAATGAAGTGATCATGGACAAACCATGGAAAGGTTGATCGGCATGAAGGTAGCGGTGACTGGCGCGGCAGGGGTGATCGGGCTGGCGGTTATGGAGCATCTCGGAGGCCGGTACGAGCTCCACGCCATCACGCGCACGCCGGCGTCGTTTCCAAGCGTCGTCGCCGACGTCGCCGATCTCGGTGCGATGACTGACGCGCTGAAAGGGATGGATGCCGTCGTCCATCTCGCCGCGTCTCCATCGGTGACAACGCCCTGGGACAACATTCTGCACAACAATATCGAGGGCACCTACGCCGTCTACGAAGCGGCGCGGATCAACGAGCTCGAAGCGATCGTGTTTGCCTCCTCGAATCACACGATCGGCGGATATGAGCTCGACGGTCTCCCCGACATCTACGATCTCGAAGATCCTCGTTGCTACGACCATAACGCTGAGCTTCGCCCCGACTCCCTGTATGGCGTCGCCAAGGTCTTCGGCGAAGCGCTGGGCCGTCATTACCACGAAGCGTTTGGTTTGAGGGTCTACAACCTGCGGATCGGATCGGTTCGCGGCGACGACGATCCGCGCGATCCGTCGGTGGCCGAAGGATCGTTCTGGCTCGACCTGACGCCCGAGCAGAAGTTCGATCGTCTCCGCTCGACCTGGCTCAGCAAGCGCGACTGCTGCGAATTGATCGCCTGCTGCCTGGAAGCGAAAACGATCGGCTGGGCGACGGTCTATGGCATTTCCAACAATCCGCGCCAGTTCTGGGACATGAAGGAAGCGCAGCGCCTGCTGGGATTCATTCCCCAGGACAGCGCACCGATCGAATAACTTGGACGTCCGTGGGGCGCCGGCAGGCGCCGGTGCGTTACGAATGACCTGCGTAGCGTCGCCATTTATGGCGACTTCTCACCCACGCGACCGCTTTTGGCTGTCACGACATCCATAAACGGGAGGTCATGATCTCAGTTCCTCCAGCACCGGCGCGAACGCCTCGATTCCCTTCAGCGAAATGGGATCGAGAACGATCTCCAGACTCTGCGCGCCGGCTTCGCGAAAGGCGTTGAGCTGGTAGGCGACCTCGCGAGCCGAACCGCTGATCGCTCTGGCTTGCTCGCCGTCACTGTAGAGCGTTTGTCTGCCCATGCCTCCCGCCACCTGCACCAGCACCGAAGCGGACCGAATCAATGCTGCGGGATCGCGACCTACGTCTTCACAACGCGCGGAAATCTGTTTGTTGAGCTCCCGAAAACTGGCCGAGTCGTTGGCGAAGTCGTCGTACCACGCGTTCCAGATATCGACCCAGGGGAGGGTCATTGTCAGCATCCGCTTGCCGATCGAGCCGATCAACAACGGCACGCGGCCGGTCCGTGTCGATTCGGGCAGCAGCACGCTCTCCTCGATTTCGTAGTACTCCCCTTTGAAAGAGACGGTCTCACCGCTCAGCAATCGACGAATGATCGTGAACGCTTCTTCGAAACGGCTGACGCGGTGATCGAACGGGAAACCGAAGGCCGTGTAATCCGGTTCGTTCCAGCCGGCGCCAAGACCGACGATCAACCGGCCATTGCTGATCTCATCGATGGTCGATGCTTTCTTGGCGAGCATCGCCGGCGCGTGGAATGAGGTCGACGCCACCATCGGTCCGAGCTTCACGCGTGTCGTGACCGCCGCCAGCGCGCCGAGTGTCGACCAGGCCTCCCATGGACCACGAGGTGGACCGGAAGCTGGCTGGTAGAGAAGATGGTCTCCCACCCACAACGTATCGAAACCGAGTGATTCAGCCCGGATTGCCATCTCCCGGAGCTCTGGCCAGCGCACAAGGCGCTCGGTCTCCGGCAATTGCAGGCCGATTCGAAATGCCGCGTTCATGCTCATGTGACCGATCCGATCTGTTGTGCATCTTCGTTAGTCGGCGAAGATGTGCGCTGGCGCCTTCTCCGTCTAAGATTGTGCATGACTGCGTTCCATCGCAGAAAGTCCCGCGAAAGTACAGGTGCCGGCAATTTCAATGTCCAGTCAGAATGGGACGCAAACTTCGCTGAGCCACGGCGTTGGACGTCTGTCTGCTCATCAGTCCGAACTGATTGGGCGGGAGGGCGAGATCGAAACGCTCGTTTCGATGCTGCGCGATCCGGCATCGCGTCTGATCACGCTCACCGGTCCAGGAGGCGTCGGCAAAACGCGGTTGAGTCTCGCCGTGGCCGATCGCGCTGCAGGGCTTTTTCCGGGTGGCGTCTGGTTCGTTTCGCTTGCTTCAGTCGAAGCGATGCGTCTTGTGCTTCCGGAAATTGCCGCCGAGCTTGGCGTTCGTGATGGCGATGCCGACGAAACGATCTTTCGCATTGCCGAGCGGATCGGTTCGCTGCCTTCGCTGATCCTGCTCGATAACCTCGAACATGTGATTGCTGTTTCTCCGGATATCGCCACACTGTTGCAGACATCGCCATCGCTGAAGGTGCTGGCGACGTCGCGCGAACCACTGATGGTGCGAGGTGAGATCGCCTATCCCGTACATCCCCTGTCGACAGAGACGTCGGACGACGCATCCGGGCTGTCCGCTGCCGAACAACTCTTTGTCACTCGCGCCAGCGAGTCGAGCTATGGTTTCGAAGCAACTGCCGAAAACAGAGAAGCGATTCACGAGATTTGTCGCCGGCTCGCTGGTATCCCCCTTGCCCTGGAGCTCGCCGCGACCTGGGTGAAGATTCTGCCGCCACAGCGGCTCCTGGTGAATCTCGATCGCCAGCTCGATGTGCTGGTGCGTGGGGCACGCGATTTGCCACTTCGTCAGCAAACGATGCGTTCGACCATCGAATGGAGCTATCGCCTGCTGACCGAAGATCAACAGGCGCTTTTCCGTGCACTGAGCATTTTTGGTGGCGAATTCACGCTGACTGACGCCGAAGCAGTTGCCCAACCTCGCGAGGATAGTGAAGCTGAATTCTTCGAGACGTCCGATCCCTGGCGTTCGCTTCAGACTCTGGAGGGCCTGTCGTCTCTCGTGTCCAAGAGCCTGGTCGTCGCCCGAATCGACGTGGTCGATCCGACCGAACCGCAGTACGAAATGCTCGAAACGATCCGGGCATTCGGCTTCGAGCAACTGCGCGAATCGAACGAAGAGGATCTGGTTCGGCGCCGCTTTTTGCACTGGTATGCGCGACTGGGCAGTCAGTGGAATGCCAATCTGGTGACGGCGGACCGGCGGCGGCGTCTTGCTCAGTACGACCTGGAGTATCCGAATTTCAGGGCTGCGCTGACGATGTCGGTGGAGTCGAACGACGTCGAAACCGGTCTTCGCCTGATCACCGGACTCTGGCGGTATTGGGATTGGCGCGGGTTTTTGAACGAAGGAAACATGTGGTGCGATCGCGTGCTGGCTCTGCCCGGCGCGGTCGCTCCAGAACTCAGGGCTCGTGCACTGTATGGCGCCGCTACGCTGCCTTTTTCTCGAGGCAACTACGAACTCTCCCGGCAACGTGCACTGGAGTGTCTCGCCATTGCCGAGTCCGTCGACGACGTCGAGGGAATCGGTTTTGGCGCCAATGCGCTGGGCAATGTCTACTACGACATTGGTGAGTACGAACAGGCGACCGACTCCTATGTGCGTGGCCTCGAGGCGCGCCGCGTCGCCGGAACGAGGTCGGATCTCAAAGTCTCGATCGTCAATCTGGCCTGGGTTTACGTGCAGATCGAAGAGTATGAAAAGGCCCGGGGGATATTCGAAGAAGCGATCGGACTGGTCAAGGACGATGGCGATTCGAATGGCACCGCCTGGGCCCTGAATGGCATGGGGCTCATGGCCTATCGTCTCGGCGACTACGAAACCGCCGGGGTTCACTGGGCGGAGGCAGCCAATCTGCAGGCCGCCGAGGACACAGGGCAGCTGGCGAGCGCGCTAGCGGGATTGGCCGCGGTTCGACGTCAGGAAAAGCAGCTCGACGAGTCAATCTCGCTCGACCGTCAGTCGCTTCGACTGCGGGTCGACCGCGAGGAAATGGGCGGTACGCCCGAATCCCTGGCCGGTATCGCTTTTACAGCCGAACTGGCGGGTTTTCCAGAAACGTCAACCGTACTGCTCGGCGCCGTCGAACATTTGCGCACCCGGATTTCGCTTGGTGTGCCGGATGCCGTTCGGAGGCACGAATCTCAGGTGATTGCCAGATTGAAGGAGACGTTGGGCGACGATGTGTTCGCCAGCGCCTGGGTCAGGGGATCGCAGATGTCGATGTCCGAAGCGGCGCAGTTCGCCCTGGCGTTCGAGCTCAAACAATCGCCTCCGCCAACGAGCGCCCTGCCAGCGCAACGCAAGCAGGAGATGTACGGACTCACCGCACGCGAACTGGAGGTGCTGGCTCTGATCGTGGCGGGGCGGACGGATCGCCAGATCGCTGACGAGCTTTTCATCAGCACAGGCACGGCGAGCCGGCATGTCGCCAATATCCTCCACAAGCTCGATGTGAAATCGCGATCTGCTGCCGCGGCGCTGGCGATTCGCAACGGCATCACCTGACGTCGATGAAGATTCGGCTGTCATTCCTCCTGCTCCTTGCGCTCCTGGTCAGCCAGCCATTCAGCCTGCTGGCACAGGAGGAATGGGACCCAGACTGGCCGGTCACTGAGGCGATGATCTCGGAACCGGTCGCGCCACCGGCGGATATGGCCCGCTACCTCATGGACGTGACCCTCGATCCTGAATCCCAGTCGCTCGGTGGGACAATCGAGGTTGCCTTCACGAATCACACCGGCAGCCCGGTCGATGCCGTTCCCTTCCGGCTGTTTCCCAATGCGGAGTACTACGGCGAGGGCAGCACCACCGTCAGCAACGTGTCGATCGACGATCGCGCCGTCGTCCCGGTGCTCGATGTGGTCGACACGGTGCTCTTCGTGCCGCTGGGTCACGAACTCGAAGCGGGAGAATCGGTCGTCATCACGTTCGATTTCGAAACGATCGTTCCCACCGACTCGCCGGGCAGTTTTGGCATCTTCAGCTATGACCTGCAGAGACAAACCTGGGTGCTCTCCGACTGGTACCCGGTGCTGGCCGGCTGGGATGTCGACACCGGCTGGGGACTCGAACCACCGACGATCTGGGGCGACCCGACCTTCACCGATACCTCGGTGTACGACGTTCGTTTGACCGTTCCGGCCGGTATGGATGTCGCCGCTGCCGGCCGTGAGACGCTTCTGAGCTCAGATGGTGTGACCGATGTCTATGAGGTCGTCACCGGTCCGGTTCGGGAGTTCAGTCTGGTTATCGATGATGATTTCAAATCGCAATCAGTCGTTGTCGACGGCGTCAACCTGACACTCTTCCTTGATGCTACGACTCCTGCTTTTGGCGCCGACCGTCTGCTGGGCCTCGCGGCAAATGTTCTTCGCGACTATTCGGCGAGATATGGTCCCTATCCCTTCGATGAGCTCGATATCGTGCAGACCGAGCTCGCCGGGGCGCTCGGCGTCTCCTGGTCCGGTGTGTTGTTCATGGACGCCGTGAGCTTGCAGTTCGGTCTGCCCTCAGTCAACGATCCGGCCGGCACGCTCGCGTTTACGCTGGCGCATGAGATCGGGCATCAGTGGTGGGGCGGCAAGATCGGCGTGAATTCCAACGATCATGCGTTCATGAACGAAAGCCTTGCCAACTACCTGACCGTCGTTGCCTGGGAATCGATTTTCGGCCCCGATGTGGCGCATCAGACGCTGCTGACCTATGTCGCCGCACCGTATTTGCGGTTTCTCGAAGGCAATCCGGATGGCGTGGTCGACCGGCCAGTCGACGATGCGGGCAGCATGAGTGAATTCGGACGGCTCATCTACGGCAAGGGTGGTCTCGGGTTGCACGCGATTCGGCTGGAGATCGGCGACGAAGCGTTTTTCTCGGCGCTCGACGCCTACGCCGAGAGCCAGTCGTTCCGCATCGCCGCGCCTGACGATCTGCTGGAGGCATTCGAAACAGCGGCTGGTCGTGATCTCGGTTCCCTGTGGACTTACTGGTTCGAATCGGCGGATACGACCATCGCCGATGTGCACGCCTTACTGGACGCCTGATCTTCCCGTCATATACGTCATTCTCACGATGCGCCAGTCTTTCTCGTTAGAGAGAGTAGTAAGTGGTGAGCGGGCGATACGGCCACGCTTCAGATAATTGGTTCTGAATGGACGTAAGAGGAGATAGATATGAATCGTTTCTGGGCCCGGCGACGGGACGGCTACCAGGTTGACGTACAGGCGGAGCTCGATCGGCAGGAACAGGCATTTGCCACAACCCCTCTGGGCGAAGTGGACGGTCGCTATGCGCTGGAGTGGGCGATCGAGCTCTTGAGCCGTCCCGAAGCGCGCGCTTTCGAGCTGAACAGCGCTTCGGAAACAGGTATTCGTTTGGCCGCGTAGGGTAAGGTTGAGCATTCTCGCGACTCGCCGCTCCAGGAGCCGGGTTCGTGTGAAGAGGATGCTCCGCAATGCCCCGTCGTTCCCTGATTGTTCGACTGATCTTCACTGTCGTGCTTTTCGCCGTCGTCGTTACCGGCACGGCGCAGCTTGCTCCAGCCGCGCGTACCGACGGCTGGCCGGCGGGATCGCCGCGCGGGGCGGGTCTCAGCACCGAAGAACTGGCGCTGTTGGAAACCCGACTGCGTTCGGAGACGCCGCTCCTTTCCGCGTTGTTGATCGTGCGTGACGGCAAACTCGTCTATGAGCAGTACGCGGAAGAGTACGACCCGGACGAGCCGCTGCATGTCTGGTCGGTGAGCAAGAGCATAACCGGCATGGCTATCGGTCTGGCGCTCGAAGAAGGCTTGCTGGAGTCGCTCGACCAGACAATCGGCGAGCTGATTCCTGAACGCATTCCGCCCGGCGCCGATCCACGCGTCGCCGGAATCACGTTGGAGCAGCTCCTGACGATGACCGCCGGCTGGGCGTGGGACAGCCGGGTCAATTTCGCGCGTGCCGCGGAAACCGACGATCTCGATCTGATGATGCGGCGGCCGTTCCAGTGTCAGCCGGGGAGCTGTTTCGAGTACGACTCCGGTTGCTCGAATATCCTGGCGGCGATCGTTGAAGAGGTCAGCGGGCAGCATATGGTCGATTACCTGCAGTCGCGCATCTTCGCTCCGCTGGGCATCGAACGACCTGACTGGATCGTGACGGAAGACGACGTAAACCGAGGCGGTGGCGGCACCTTTCTGACTCCGCGTCAGTTGGCGAAACTCGGTCAGCTCGCGCTTCAGGGTGGAGTCTGGGAAGGGGAATCGTTGATTGACGCGGCCTGGCTGGAAGTTTCAACGTCTTCGCAATCGAGCGGCGAGAGCTTCCTGAGTGGCGCCAACATCGGTACCGGAGATTATGGGTATCATTGGTGGGTGGCGACGCCCGGCGAATTCACCGGATTCGCGGCGATCGGGTATGGCGGTCAGATGATCTATGTCGTTCCAGACCTGGATCTTGTGGTCGTCACGGCGTTTGCAGACGCCGACCCGGAACGGCCGGAGCTCCAGCAGCGGGTAACACCAATCATCGAGGATTTCATCGTACCCGCGGTGGCTTACAGCTGAGTCCGGCACGTTGCATCATCGCTGCACGCCGGCTGCACCGCGGGAGTCATGTCATGGCCAGCTCTTCTGATACCCGACCCGCTTCTCTCTTCACGAAGGATGGGGCTTCCGAAAGACTCGAATGTGCTTCGAGTCTTCTGGACCGGCGGGAGCTTCTGACCGCGGCCGCTGCCGCCACGGCCGGTGTGTATGTGGGAGGCGCCAACATCGCGTCGGCCCAGGAATCGCCAACACCGCGCCGGCCACATGCAGTCGTTTCCGCTCATACGCTGGCCACAGACGCCGGAATGGAGATGCTCGCCAGGGGAGGAACGGCGGCGGACGCCGCGGTCGCGGTAGCAGCCATCCTGAGTGTGGTCGAAGGCTGGTTCTCAAACGTTCTTGGCGGCGAAATCTGGGGAATGTACTTCCAGGCCCCCACTCAGGAGCTGACGACTCTCGATGCCGTCGGCCCCGTCGGCATGAACGTCGATGTTTCGGCATATGAGGCGATTGCCGATACGCCGGGCGCCCATCAGTCGATTCTGCCAGGAAGCTGGGACGGCTGGATGCTCTGGCTCGATCGGTTCGGCAGACTCGATCTCGGTTCGGTGCTCGCTCCGGCAATTCGCATCGCACGAGAGGGATTTCCGGCCAGCGCATTGATGATCGACTGGCTGAAACGCCTCGAAGATGACGTCCGGGCCGCTCCCGAGGCAGCCCGCACCTACCTGCCGCAAGGCGCAATGCCCTCGACTGGCGACACGATCACCATTCCCGATCTCGCCACAACGTTCGAGCGGCTCGCTCAGGCGTACACAACCTCCACCGGCGCCACGCGCTCCGATGCCATTCGGGCGGCGCGGGACTATTACTATCGCGGTCCTCTCGCCGAGGAGGTCGTCGCCTGGATTGCCGCAAACGGTGGATATCTGACACTCGAAGACTTCGCAAACTTTGAAGCCTCGATTGTGCCGCCCATCTCTATCGATTACACCGATGCAGTCACGGTCTATCAGTGCCCTCCCAACAGCCAGGGCATCACGATGTTGCTCGGTCTGAACATCATGAAGGGCATCGACTTTGCTGGACGCAATATCGACGATCCAGATGTGATTCACGCCCAGGTCGAAGCGCTGAAGCTGGCGTTCGCCGATCGGTACGCGCACATCGGCGATCCGGATCGGGTCGAAATACCGCTGGACGAGCTGCTCTCCGACGCCTATGCCGAGACGCAGCGAGCCCGCATCGACATGGCGCAGGCACAGCAATGGCCAATTGAAAGCGGTCTCGCCCGGTCGAACGGATCGAACACCTCGACCTTCCACATCATCGACGGCGAGGGGAACATAGCCGGCGCGACTACCAGCATCGGCGCGCAGTTCATGATCGCCGGCGACACCGGCATCCACCTCAATGCCCGGATGACCTTCTGCTCGCTCGACCCGCAGGAGCCGAACGCCATGACGCCCGGCTTCAAAGTGCGGCACACGTCCTGCCCGTACATGGTCTTCCGGGACGGGCAACCGTGGATTTCGGGAGGCAACACGGGGGCCGATTCTCAGCCACAAGCGCAGATGCAGCAGTTCATCAGTATGGTCGATTTCGGGTTGTCGCCACAGCGGGCGATCGACCAGCCACGATTCGTCAGCACCTCATTCCCACTGACAACGTACCCGTTTGATGTTTTGAACGTGCTGCAGCTCGAGATTGGATTCGAGGACGATGTCATCGCCAATCTCGAAGCACGCGGACATGCCGTCGGAAGTCAGGGAATCGTCGGAACGGCGGCGATTCTGAAGGTTGGCGACGATGGCCTCTCGCTCGAGCCTGGCGCTGAGTCGCGCATCGATACGTCGAGCGGTCAGGTGTCCCAGGCAGGCAGCACGTAATCAGGCTTTGGCGCGGGGCGCTTCGGCGCCGCTCGACGCTTCTACGGCTCTGGCCACGATGAACATCAACGACGACAGCCGGTTCAGGTAGCGCAGGATTTCCAGATTTGCCAGATGACCAGCTTCGCTCAGCGAAACGGCTCGCCGCTCCGCCCGCCGGCAAACCGCCCGGGCGAGATCGGCCGCTGATCCTGCAACCGTTTCACCCGGCAGGACAAACGCCGGCGCCAGCTCTACTCGCTTCCCGATTCGGGCGATCTGTTCTTCGAGCCAGAGAAGACGGTCTGCTCCGAACGAATACTGAGCGGGACGCAATTCGTCGGTGAAGGCCAGCTCCGCCATGATGCGATAGAGATCCCGTTGCACGTCGATCAGCACTGCCTGAAGCAGATCATCTCCAATCAGCGATCGCACAATGCCGATCGCCGACGTCGCTTCGTCGATGTCACCAAGCGTCTCGATGCGAGGATCGTCTTTGGCGACGCGGTCGCCGAGCAGATCGGTCTGACCGGAATCTCCGGTTCCTGTATAGAGTCGGGTCATTGGGAACACCTCGTATATGATGATCGCAGAATCGATGGACCAGATCGTTGCTCCAGCGTCGCCTGCCCTGGCTGTTCGATGTCATTGTGATTGTTTTTGCGCTTAGCAGAGTGTGTGATGGAATCGGTTTCGGCCAATCGTGCGACTGCCATACCAACCCGGACGATTCGGGTCGGCGTGATCGGCACTGGTTTCGGAGCCAGTGTGCATATCCCGGCGCTACAGAAAATTCCCTTTGTGGAAGTGACCGGAATCTGCTCGCGGCGTCCTGAACGGGCGTTGACGTCTGCCGCCCGCTACAGCATTCGGAAGAAATCGACCGACTACCGGGAGTTTGTTCGCGACCCCGATATCGATGCCGTTGTCATCGCTTCGCCGCCAAGTCTGCATCACGCGATGACCGTCGCCGCGATCGAAGCTGGCAAGCATGTACTCTGCGAGAAACCACTGGCCCGTACTCTTGCGGAGTCGCGCGATCTTGTCCGCCTGGCCCAGCAGGCGGGCGTCGTGGCAATGGTCAACCACGAATTTCGCTTCGAACCGGCCCGCGTCTATACAAAGCAGTTGATCGAACTGGGATATCTCGGCGAGCCGCATTCGGCGACTGTCACGGTCTATCGCTCTACCCTCAACGACCCTCACGGCGTCGCCTGGGATTGGCTGATGGATGAAGCGAAGGGTGGGGGAATGCTGCGGGCGGCAGGTTCTCATTATCTCGACGCTCTCCGTTGGTGGTTCGGCGACATCAGAGCGGTTTCCGGCGCCACATCGACGATGATTCGCCAGCGGCGGTTTGCCGACTCTCATGAGATGGGATCGGTCAGCGCCGATGACAACTTCGCCGTGCTCCTCAAGTTCACTTCCGGCGCCATGGCCACCGTCACCTATTCAGCCACCGCCGCTTTCGAGGCCGGCGAACAGATCATCCTCTCCGGTTCGGACGGTCTTTTGATGATGACTGGCGATCGCAAGCTCTACGGAGCGAAACGAGGCGGCATGCTGGAAGAGAAGGAACTGCCGGCCGAGTTGACCGAGGAAGTTTCTCCCTCCGAACATCCGCTGGCAGGGCCAACCGAACTGCTGTTGCGCGTCTGGATCGGCTCGATTCGCACAGGCGAAACCGAGTCTCCTTCGTTCCTCGATGGCATGAAGGTTCAGGAGCTGATGGACGGCGCCGTGCGTTCGAGCCAGCTGGGTCGCTGGATCGAAGTCGAGCGCGGTCGTTTTCAGAACTACTGAGCCCGGTGATACACCACAGCCTGCGATAATCTTTCTCCAGAATATCGAGTCGCTCACAAGCGCCAGGAGGGACCGGGATGGTCGCACCGATCGCAACGCAGGATCGTCAGGTCATTGTCAACAGCCAGGGGATCGATACACCCTCGCTGATTGTCGACGAGTCGATCGTGCAGCAAAACATCGATGAGATGGCAGAGATGGCCGCAGGTTTCGGCGTCGCGCTGCGGCCCCATATCAAAACCCATAAATCGACCGTTGTCGCCCGAAAGCAGCTCGACGCCGGCGCCGTCGGCATCATGTGCGCCAAGATCGGCGAAGCGGAGGTCTTCGCCGAGGCCGGAATCACGAACATCGCCGTCGGCTATCAGATCATCGGCGACCTCAAGATCCGGCGTTTGCTCGGGTTGATGGAACGCGCCGATCTGACCGTCGCGCTCGATGCATTGAGCGCGGCCGAAGCGCTCTCATCAGCGCTCCACCGGGAAGGCCGCGAGCTTTCGGTGATGCTTGAGGTCAACACCGGACATGATCGGGCAGGTGTGCTGTTCGGTCAGCCGGCCACAGAGTTGGCGGTTGCGGTCGCCGCGTTGCCGGCGCTGAATCTCGTCGGCGTGATGACTCATGAGGGCCAGGCCAGCAGTCAGCCGCCCGAAACGATCCGCGAAGTGTCGCTGCAGGCGGGCGAGCGATTGGTTGAAACGGCGGAGTGGATCCGCAAAGCCGGCATCCCGATCCAGACGGTCAGTGTCGGTTCGACTCCCTGCGCCATGCACACGCCAAGCGTGGACGGCGTCACGGAAATGCGGCCCGGCACGTATGTCTTCCGCGACACGATGGGTTTCCGCTACGGCATCTACGGCCCGGATCGCTGTGCGGTTCGCTATCTCGCCACAGTTGCCAGCCGGCCAGCTTCCGATCGCGCGGTGCTCGATTCCGGAGCCAAGACACTTGCGGCTGATGGCAGCCCGGGCTGGCCAGGATATGGATACGTTGTTGGACATCCCGGCGTGCGCATGGACCGCCTGAACGAGGAACATGGCGTCGCCATTCTCCCAGACGGAGAAGACGGCTTCTCGCTCGGCGACCGCGTCGAGATCATTCCCAACCACGTCTGCACCTCCGTGAACCTGCACGACAGGATGATCGTCGTGCGCGACGGCGTGGTCGTCGACGAGTGGACCGTCGACGCGCGCGGCCGCGTGCGCTAGCCATAGCGTGGTAGATTTTCAATCGATTAAGCGATCGATGGATAATCGGCGTATTCGGTAGGAGCGGCCCCAGATGAAGAGCAACGGAAGCGCGAGTGCACTTCGGTGAGGTCTTGCGAGCGGTCTCAGAGGAGAAGGCCACGTACGTTGTGGAGCGAGCCGGCAATCCGCAGGCAGTTATTCTCTCCAGCGAGGAATATGAGCGATTGACCGAAGCGCGGACCAAACCCAGCTACGTCACATTGGCGGAGCAGTTGCGCGAGGATCTTGGACCACTGGCGGAGGAACTGGCGCGCTTCGATTGGGAAGAACACATTCGTCAGGGGAGAGAAGAACGTGCCCAGCAAATCGAAGATGCTGTGCGTGGACGCTAGTCAAGTTGCTCGTGTAGTTGGCAGGCAGCTAGCCATCGTCATCTCCAGAGATGATCAACTACCAGCGTGGCCTTGCCGCAAATCCTGAAAGGGGGTGATTGCCGTGACCCGAACCGTAAGCGCGACCGAAGCGCGAGTTCATTTCGGCCAAATCCTACGAGGGATCGCCGAAGAAGGCGCCACGTACGTGGTTGAACGAGATGGACTGGAAGTCGCAGTCGTGATTCCCGTGGATGAATATCAGAGATTGACGTCATTAACGGCTGGGACCGATTGGAGGACACGCCTGAGGGAATCACAACAGCTCTTTCGGCAGACCTTTCGGGGAAATGAGTTGCCCGATCCGGATGTTCTGATTGACATGGGACGCGAGGAGCGAGAAAGTGCAATATTCGCCGATCTGTTGCGACGCGAACCTCATCATTCGACTCGTGACGGGAACGAGTCAGGCGATCATTGATCTTTGGGAGGAATGGGACAGGCAGAACTTGACACTCGTTGCTCCACAGCTCATGAGATATGAGTTGACAAATGCCTTCTTTGGCCACTATGTCAGAGATGGAAATACGCTTGAGGAGTGCCGCTTCTTTCTCGACACAGCATTGTCACTGCCGATCACGATCGACGATGATATCCAGTTCCACCAACGAGCAATGACATTGGCTGATCGTTTTGGCTTGCGTGCGACCTACGACGCACACTATCTCGCGGCAGCCGAGAAACACAGCGCGACACTGTGGACCTGTGACGCCAAGATGTTCGAGCATGTCGAAGGAAAGCTAGCGTGGGTCAGATTGATTCGCTAGGTTGAACCGGCAAGTGGACACAAAGATACATCGAACGACGCATCAGTGAGCGGATCCGCGTTCGAATGAAAAGGGAGCTAGTCCGCCGCGCCCTTCGCTTCTACCTCGTCCGCCGAAACGGCCTGCAGCAGCAGCGTCGCACGTGGGATCACCTTCCAGAACTGATTGACCGCGCTCTCCCAGTTTTCGAGCAGCGACCGCGCCTGAGCGCTTCCGGTGAGCTCGACGTGCCGGGTCAGAAGCTGCTTGAGCTGCCTGGCGTCCGCTTGCGACAGCCCGCGCTCGACCAGCACCGATTCGCCATTGATCTGGGCCGGGAAATGATCGGCATCATCGAATACAACGGCCGTGCCGTTGGTCATGCCGGCGCCGAAGTTGCGTCCGGTCGCCCCCAGCACGACGACCGTGCCGCCGGTCATATATTCACAGCCATGATCGCCGACACCTTCGACGACCGCCGTGGCGCCGCTGTTCCGTACCGCGAAACGCTCACCGCCTTTGCCGGCCAGGAAGAGCTCGCCGCCAGTCGCGCCATACAAAATCGTGTTTCCGGCGATGACCTGTGGTGTCGAGAAGGTTGCCGACTGCAGCGGCTTGATCGCAATCGTGCCGCCGGCCATGCCTTTGCCGACATAATCGTTCGCTTCACCTTCCAGGATGAGCGTCATCCCGTTCACCGTGAAGGCTCCGAAGCTCTGACCGGCGCTGCCGGTGAATCGCGCCGCGACATGCGGCGCATCCGGCGAATGCAAACCATGGTGAAGTGCGATTTGTCCGGCGATTTGCGCGCCGACGGTGCGATCCGGTGTAGCGATCTGCTTGTTCACGCTGACCGAGCGACCCTCCCGGATCGCCTGACCAAATTCGGCCAAAATCTCATCGTCGAGAGTGGGGCGGGCATCGGACACATCAATAGTCTTGCGGCGCACATCCTCACTTGCAGGCTCCGGCATCAATGGAGAGAGATCGAGCAACGCGGCGCGGCCCTCGAGATCGTTTCTCTGCGCCAGCAAGTCTGACCGACCGACGATTTCGTCGATGGACCGCACCCCAATCGAGGCGAGCACTTCCCGGATGCCCTCAGCCATCAGCGTGAAGTAGTTGGCGACCATCTCCGGCGTGCCTGTGAATTTCGCTCGCAGCTCCGGTTTTTGCGTCGCGATGCCCGTCGGGCAGGAGTTGAGGTGGCACTGGCGGGCCATATCGCAGCCAATTGCCACGAGAACCGAGGTGCCAAATCCATACTCCTCGGCGCCGAGCATCGCCGCGACAACGACGTCCTCAGGCGTTTTGATGCCGCCGTCGGTTCGCAATCGCACGCGTGAACGAAGCCCGTTCATGACCAGCGTTTGCTGCGTTTCCGCCAGTCCGAGCTCCCATGGACAACCGGCATGCTTGATCGACGCCAGCGGCGAAGCTCCAGTGCCACCGGAGTGCCCGCTGATCAGGATGTAGTCAGCCCGCGCTTTCGCCACGCCGGCGGCAATCGTGCCAACGCCGGCTTCCGCAACGAGCTTGACGCCGATCTTCGCGCGGCGATTGACTTGCCGCAGATCGTAAATGAGCTGCGCCAGATCCTCGATCGAGTAGATGTCGTGATGCGGCGGCGGTGAAATCAGCGGCAGCCCTTCGACCGCGTGCCGGACACGGGCGATGAAGTCGGTCACTTTGTGACCCGGTAATTGACCGCCCTCGCCCGGCTTGGACCCCTGCGCCATCTTGATCTCGAGCTCGGAAGCCATCGCCAGGTACTTCGCGGTGACGCCGAAGCGACCGGATGCGACCTGCTTCACCTTGCTGTGCGCGATATCTGGTCCTGGCTCTTCATACCAGTCTGGATCTTCGCCACCTTCGCCCGAGTTGCTGCGTCCACCCACCCGGTTCATGCCAATCGCCAGTACGCGGTACGCTTCTGGACTCAGCGCGCCGAGCGACATCGCTGTGACGATGAACCGGGAGGCGATCTCCTGCACCGACTCGACTGCTTCCAGCGGCACTGGCGCTCCCGCCGGTTTGATGCGCATCAGATCGCGAATGGCGGTGACCGGATGCTCGCGCACGAGTTCGCGATAGTTCTGGTACGCGCCTGAATCGTTGGAAACAGCGGCGGCCTGCAATGCCTTGACGACGGTCGGATTGAATGCGTGTGCCTCTCCGTCCTTGCGGAACCGCACGAACCCTGGATCGGGCAGTTTGGCGGTTGGCAACTCCCACGCATCCTGATGCCGTCGCAGAATGTCAGTTTCGATCTCCGTGAAGCCGATCCCTCCGAGCCGGGAGGGCGTGCCGGCGAATGACCGGTCGATGATCGTTTTGCTGATGCCGATCGCTTCGAAAATCTGGGCGCCGCGATACCCGGTCGCCGTGGAAATGCCCATCTTCGAGCAGACCTTGAGGAATCCGTATTCGAGCGCCTTGATGTAGTTGGCCTGCAATTGCTCCGGCGTGGATTCCTCGAATCCACGCGACCCGGCCAGACCGGCCGCCGCCTGCAGCGAGAGATAGGGGTGGACCGCCGAAACACCGAACCCGACGAGACATGCCAGATGATGCACATCCCACACCTCGCCGGTTTCGCAGACGAGATCGGTCTGCATCCGAAGTCCGCGCCGGATCAACTCGTGGTGCACGGTTGCCGCGGCAAGGAGCATCGGCACCGGAGCGGTGTTTTCGTCGATGCCGCGGTCGGTCAGGATCAGCACTTCGGCGCCCTGTTCGACCGCTTCGATGGCAGAGGCGACAATATTGTCGAGTGCCGCCGAAAGCGTTGAGCCGGGCTCAGCGGATGTGGCGATCAGGAAGAGCGTGCTGATCGTCGCAGGTTTGAGTCCACTCTCTTCACTCTGCAGATGGGTGATCTGCCCTTCAGAGAGCAGCAGCGACGCCGAATGAATCAGCCGGGCGCTCTCTGGATGCTCGGCCAGCACGTTGCCTCGCGGTCCGATGAAGGCATCGAGCGCCATGATCTTCTTTTCACGCAGCGAGTCGATGGGAGGATTGGTGACCTGCGCGAATCGCTGCCGGAAGTACGCCGAGAGGGGTCGTGGTTTCTCCGACAATACCGCCAGCGGTGCATCGTCGCCCATCGACCAGGTCGGTTCTTTCGATTCCCCCGCCATTGGATTGACGATCAGGCGGGCATCCTCGCCGGAGTAGCCGAAGACGCGCTGAATCGCCTGCAGCGGTTCGATCGCGGTTGTCGCGTACGCCTCACCGGCTGGATCCGGCAATCGCAATCGGTGTGTCTCCAGCCACTCGCCATACGGCGCCCCTGACGCGGTTTCTTCCTTGATCTCCGGGTTGCGGAGAACGAGATTGCGCGTGGTATCGACGACCACCATCTGACCCGGGCCCAAACGGCCTTTTTCGATGATCGAGGTCTGATCGACAGCGACCGTACCGGCTTCCGAACCGGCGATGAGCAGCCCGTCGCTGGTCACCGCATAGCGCAGCGGCCGCAATCCGTTCCGGTCGAGCGTGGCGCCGGCGACGACGCCATCGGTGAAGGCCATTGCCGCCGGACCGTCCCATTGCTCCATCAGCCCGGCGTGGTAGTCGTAGAACGCTCGCTTCTGCGCGGGCATGTCCGGCAACTGTTCCCACGGTTCGGGCACGAGCATCATCATCGCGTGCGGAAGCGTGCGGCCACTGTGGTAAATGAGCTCGATCACATTGTCGAAGCTGGCCGAGTCCGATCCGGTCATGCTCACGACCGGCGACAGCTCAGCCGGACCAATGCCGTCGGCATAGGTAAGCGTCGATTCCCGCGCCTGCATCCAGTTCCGGTTGCCTTGCACGGTGTTGATTTCGCCATTGTGGGCGATATACCGGAATGGCTGAGCCATGGCCCAGGTCGGCAGGGTGTTTGTACTGTATCGCTGATGGAAGAGCGCGATCGCGCTGGTGTACCAGGGGTTGCGCAGATCGGGATAGAAGGCCGCCAGGTCTTCCGGCAAACAGAATCCCTTATAGATGATCGTGCGGGATGAACAGGAAGCAACATAGATGTCGTTGGCTTCGGTATCGCCCGTCGCCCGCTCGATTGATTTGCGCAGCAACATCAACTGACGTTCGAATGCGTCTGCATCGATGCCGGCAGGCTTGCGAACGAAAACCTGCGCGATCGCCGGCTGGGTATCCGCGGCAATGCGACCGAGCACGCCGGGCTCGACCGGCACCTCTCGCCAGGCGATCTGCTCGAATCCTGCCTCGGCGATCGTTTCGCTGATCAACGTGCGCGCTTCCGCGGCCAACGCTGCCTGCGGGGGCAAAAAGAGCATGGCCACGCCGTATTCACCAGCGAAAAGATCGGGCATTCCCAGTTCTGCAGCGAAGAACCGGTGCGGAAGTTGCGTCAGCACGCCGGCTCCGTCGCCTGTGCGCTCGTCCGCGCCGACCCCACCGCGGTGTGTGAGGTTGACTAACCCGCCCAGCGCCAGTTCGACGATGCGTCGCGAAGGCGTGCCATCAATCTGGACGACAAGACCAACGCCGCAGCTGTCATGCTCATAGGCTGGATCGTAGAGTCCAAACGACTCGGTCGTTTTCGGTGTGACGTGGGCCATCGGAGGCCTTCCCTTCGTCTCAGCGGGTCGTTCCCGCGCGGTTCTCTCGCTCTTCGTGCTCCAGATACGAAACCTGGATATTTGGCGTCTGTATTTGATGCCCGGCTCGGAGCGGCGCCGTCGTGGGGCCGGAAGGATGCGTCGCGCAAAGCGCGCACGACGCCCTGAGCCACGTTGCTCACCTGGGTGAATTCAGTCTAAACGCGCAGAATCCGTTTCAACAGGTTCAGGATGCCGTATTGGACCGTTGTCAGTTTGTGCTCAGCATATAAAACGAGCTATCTTTTCACCGCAATGCGCACGGTTTGGCG
>CAYWSE010000024.1:0-6676 GCA_964461025.1 uncultured Sphaerobacteraceae bacterium
CGCAGGTCAATGCGCAAGGCACGCCTGTCGCCCGCGTGAATGTGATCGACGATGCTGTGCTCATCGAGGAAGGCATCATCGCCGCACAAGTCTTCGTGACTGGAAATCCCGATTTCGGTTCGATCACCTGGTTTGTGCAGGAAGAGAATGGTCTGTGGATCGTTCAGGACATCGCCAGCGCCGGTGACCCACCGGACGGCCGCACCGACGTGCCGGCCGAAGCCGACGGGATTGTGCAACGCGTGTTCGAAGACGCCGCTGTCGCGTTTGGCGCCGACATTGACCAGCTGACCGTCGTCAGCTTCAAACCAGTCGATTGGTCAGACGCCTCTCTGGGTTGCCCGGAGGAGGACGGCGTCTACGCGCAGGTCGTCACGCCAGGCTATCGCATCGTCGTTTCGAACGGCGTTGACACGCTCACGTACCATACCGACCGCGAGGGCAACTACGTCAATTGCTCAGTCGAGTGAGACGCTTCGCCATCTGACAGGCCAAATGAGCAAGGGCTGTGCTGATCGACCCGTGTAAGAGGACGGCTTGTTCGCCTCCTTGCCGGCAGCACCTTTCACGCCGGTCAGAACCTACCCATCGTCTGAAACGACGACATTGTGAATCGCGCACACTGCAATGCGACTGTGTCACCCAATCGACAGTTTCAGAGTATATTTAAAGGTACGACCAGCAGCCTGCACGGTTGCTGGTTCCGTGCATCCGGGAATCGTGGCGTGCATCCACGGAAGGGTAGGGGAAAGCTGTGCAAGCTCGAAGGTGGCCGGCGTGGCTCATCGCATTCACACTGGTCTTTTCGTTGTTCCTGTCGATCGGCGGCGCAACCGTGTCCGCAGATGACGGGGAAGGGAATGATCAGTCGGTCAACACTGGTGAAGTGAACACCGGCGACGAAGGCAACACTGGCGGCGACGAAGGCAACACTGGTGGCGACGAAGGCAACACTGGTGGCGACGAAGGCAACACCGGTGGCGACGAAGGCAACACTGGTGGTGACGAAGGCTCCGGCGGTATCGGTGCCCTGGCATCTGACGAAGAAGTCAACGCGGCGGCCGACGCCAACGTCAACATCTTCTCCAACGTGGACGGCGCGGTGTTCCAGGTTCGCTACTGGACTCCTCCCAGTTGCGGCAACATCCATGATGGTCCCGAAACGACTGCAGGCGGATCGGCGACGTTTACTATCGATACCGCAGGCACGTATTGTTTCGAGCTTGTGAGTCCGCCACCCGGCTACCAGTTGTCCGGCAATAGCGTCGGCCATTTTGCCAACGGGTACATCGTCAAGTCGTACTCGGAAATCCAGAACGGTTGGAGTGTCACGTTTGAACCCATTCCGACCAGGCAGCTCACCCTCCGCACGCACGATGTGACCAGCGGCTCCGAGGTTCCCTTCGGCGGTTCAGTCTTCAATATTCTCAGTGCCAGCGGCGGCGCGATCGATCCGAACGTCTTCCCGGGTCTGACCGGCGTGACCATTCCGTCGGGCGGCAGTGTTGTGCTGACCGTCCCTGCGGCAGGCGTTCAGATCCAGCTCGTCAGCACTCCGACGCACTTTGCGCTTGCGGGCGATAGCATTTTCCACTTCCAGAACAACAACACAACGTCCGCCACGACAGCCTCGGACTGGACTGTGCTGCTGCAGCAGGTAACGCGAAGCTTCACGCTGCGTTCGCATGATGTGACGTCTGGCTCGGAGGTTCCGTTCGATGGCGCCGTCTACAACATCCTGGACGCCGCCGGCGCCCCGCTTGCCGGGCTGTCTGGCGTCACCACCAGTGGCGGCAGCGCGACGTTCACGGTGCCGTACGCGCCGATTCGCCTCCAGCTGGTGACTCCGCCTGCCAACTACGAATTGGCGGGAGACAGCATCTTCCACTTCCAGAACAACAACACGACTGATCCGATCGGCACCGGCACCAACGACTGGACCGTGCTTTTCAGGCACCTTGTTGGCGACCTGGAAGTGAGCAAGTGGTACTGCAAAGTGGCCGATGAGGACGATGTGTCGGTCGACTGGGCGTATCCAACAGGTGACAAGTGCGGTCCAGGACCAGCATCGTTCGATATCTACCTCAATGGATCGTATGTCGGTACGTACTCGACCGACGCCTACGGCAACCTCCTGGTGGAAGACCTGCTGGTGAGCAACGCGTACACCATCACCGAAACCGGGTCGCAGGTAGGTCATCCGTTCAGCATCACCGCTGGCCAGACCACCTACCTGGATGTGACGAACTACGTCTACATCTCCGGTCAGCTGCACGTCACCAAGTACTTCTGCCCGGCGAAGAAAGCATCGACTGACATCTCGGTCGACTATCCGGTTTCACCAAACAGCGAGCAAGGCCGACCTGATCCCAGCAAGAAGTGCTGGCTCGGCAACGCGGAGTTCGAGGTCTATCTCTACGGTGAAGGCGACCCGATCGAGTTCCATACCGGCAAGGATGGATCAGCCTGGCTGACTCTGCCGATCACGAACAGCACACTCGGGCAGCATGTTCTCGTGGAAGTCGAAACGGGCGAATATGTCTACTTCGACATCTACGAAGATGAAACCACTGAAGCCACAGTGGTGAATTACTACAAGAAGGACAAGCCGCACAAACCAGGCAAGCCGAGCAAGCCGGGATCGGCTGACGGTACGACGGATGTCGACACCCTGCCAAACACGGGTACGGGATCGACGGACAACAGCAATGCGCTGTTCTTCGCCACCGGATCGATGATTCTCTTCGGTCTTGGCGCGGCAACGATGCGACGGCGCTGGCTGCAGTAAGCGGCACGCCCACATCACAAAGCTGAAAGAAACCGGGGGAGCGATCTGCTCCCCCGGTTTGTTGTTGGTTGATCGTTCGTGGTTGATGGCTGATGGCACATGTGGCCAGTTCCGCCATCTACTATCTACTACATCCCGTCAGCCCGGCCGTGGAATGATCACGTGCTCCTTGACCTGCCAGAAGGTGCCGTCGGTGCGGGCGTAATTCGCGACGTCGGCCCAGGCGGCTTTGACTTCCGGCGTGTCGCGTGACGCCTCGAAATCCTCCTGCGTGGCGTACCACTGCTGGACGAACGCCTCGGATACCAGTTCGCCCTGCAGCTTCCGAACGACCTCGTTGACGATATACCCCTTCAACCCCGGCGCCTTTGACGAAATCGGCGCGTGTACATCCATCCAGTAGGCGAAGAACTCCTCGGTGGTGAAGTCATCCCGTTTGTAGGCCGTGCCCATCGTTTTCACATACCCCGGTTCCGTGGGCGGTGGGATGATGACATGTTCCTTGACCAACCAGAACGTCCCGTCGGTGCGGGCATACTTGCCGACATCTTCCCACGCCGCCGCCAGTTCTGGTGTGCCCTGCGTGGCGTTGAAGGCGTCTTCGTCGTCATACCACTGCTCAACAAACGCCTCGGTCACCATCTCGCCCATCAGGCGGCGCATAACTTCATTGACCACATAGCCACGCACACCGGGCACCTGACGTGAAATCGGCGCGTGTACATCGAGCCAGTACTGAAAGAACTCCTCCGTCGTGAAATCGTCTCGCTTATACGCAGTACCCATGAGCTTGATCATCGTGTTCTCCCCTTCTCTGCAATATGCACGAATTCGATCAATCAGGTGTTCTGTGAGAGCTGCTCTCTCAACATGCGGGCCAACATCCGTTGTTCGGCAAGAAACACGACGATCCGCTCAATCAGTTGACTGCTGTAAGCGCCCGCCAACAGATCGGTTCCCTGTTGTGCGGTCGGCAACGAAACGAGCATCGCCCAGCCGATCGAGCGGTTCCGCGCCTGACGAACGGTTGAAACGCGCGTTTCGTCGCGGCTGCCGACCGCGAAGAGCTTGGGCTCTCCCTTGCCACGCAGCTGGCGGGCATTCTCTTCGGAGAGCTCCGGGGTCAACAACACGAGCGCATCCACCGACCGCTCTCCCGACTTCTCCAGCAATTGCCTGGCGGTCTGACCGGCCCCGGCCAGCGCAATCCAATCCGCGCCGTGACCGTTCGCGTGGTCCAGCAGACGATCGAGATCGCTTCCCAGCCGGTCGGCATCTGGTTCACCCTCCGATGCGCCGTGCCCAGGCAGGTCGAATGTCAACAGCGTGCGTTCGGGGGTCATGATCGCCGGCAACAACGGCCGCCAGTCATCGAGATCGCGATCGTCACCCTGATCGTGCAGCAGGATGACCCAGTCGGGTCCGTCGCCCCACTGGAGCCCGCGCACGATCGTCTCGTCGCCCAGCGTGACCTCGACTGGTTGGGCGTTCACACTCATCTCGCCCTCAACTGGATGCGATCCCAGGCGTCCTGATTGAAACACGCGACGAGATGGCCGGGATGGCCCGCGACTGGCTGCATCGCCCATCCTTCGTCCAGGCAACCACCGATGGCAGCGAGCGAGTCGTCGAAACTCGTCATCTGAATCGCTTCTTCATCGCCGACGATCAACGGCGGCACCGCCGAGAGCAGCGCCTGCGTGTAGGGGTGCACGGGCGTCATGAAGACCTGGTCGGCAGGACCGATCTCGACGAGTTTGCCGAGAAACATGACGGCAATGCGATCGGCCATATGCCGCACCACGCTCATGTCGTGACTGATGAACAGGTAGGTGAGACCAAGCCGGTCCTGCAGATCGCGCATCAGGTTGAGAATCTGGCTCTGCATCGACACGTCGAGCGCGCTGACCGGTTCGTCCGCGACGATGAAGACCGGATCGACCGCCAGCGCCCGGGCGATGCTCAATCGCTGCCGTTGCCCACCCGAAAACTCATGCGGAAAGCGCAACGCCGCATCCGCCGGCAAGTTGACCAGATCGAGCAGCTCTGCGATCCGTGCCTTGCGTTCCGCTTTCGACCGGCTGATTTCCGACATCCCCTCCGCGACGATTGCTTCACCTTTCATGCGCGGATCGAGCGATTCGAAGGGATCCTGAAAAATGATCTGCGCCTTGCGCCGAAACTCCCGCATATCGCCCTTGCCCGCCGCCAGCACATCGCCGCCGTCGAAGTGCACCGAACCGGAGGTTGGCTCGATCAGACGCAGGATCAACCGAGCCAGCGTCGACTTACCTGAGCCTGACTCACCAACCAGCGCCAGCGTTTCGCCTCGCTGGATGTCGAGACTGACCCGATCGACCGCGTTGACGAACCGGGTCGGCCGCCCGAAGAAATCGGTGGCGACCGGGAACTGCTTGGTCAGTTCCTGGATGGTCAGCAAGGCGTCAGTCTGCATAGGGCGTCGGGTTGTAGCACCGCAGCGCATGCATCGGCGCGGTTTCGGTCAATTCCGGGTGTGACTGCGTACAGATGTCGATCCGGTTGGCGCAACGCGCCGCAAAGCGGCAGGCAGTCGGCATTGCCCGCAACTCGGGAACACGTCCCGGAATGACGTAGAGGCGATCCTGTCGCGACGTCAGATAGGGCATGCTGCGCAACAGTCCCTGTGTGTATGGGTGTTGCGGATCGGCAAAGATTTGCTGAACCGGACCGATCTCGACGATCTCCCCTGCGTACATCACCGCCACGCGATCGGCAACCTGGTGCACGACGCCGAGGTTGTGCGTGATCAGCAACACGCTCAGTCCCATCTCCCGGCGCAGATCGGCGATCAAATCGAGAATCTGGGCCTGAATTGTCACGTCGAGCGCGGTCGTCGGTTCGTCTGCAATAAGAAGCTGCGGGTTCATCACCAGCGCCAGGGCCAGCATCACCCGTTGCCGCATGCCGCCGGAAAACTGATGCGGATAGCTGTCGAGACGCGATGCGGCATTGGTGATGCCGAGGCGGTCGAGCATGGCGATGGCCCGTTGCTCCGATTCATCTTTCGACACCTTCGCATGCGCGTGGATGACTTCGGTGATCTGCGAGCCAATCGTGAACGAGGGATCGAGAGCGGTCATCGGCTCCTGGAAAACCATCGAAATTCGGTTGCCCCGAATCCTGCGCATCTCCCCGTCGCTCAGCCGGGTCAGATCCGTGCCGTCGAACTCGATGCTGCCGTGCGTGATCGCGGCGTTGACTGGAATGAGCCGGAGGATCGAGAGCGCGGTCATCGACTTCCCGCAGCCGCTCTCCCCAACCACGCCGAAAATCTCGCCCTTCCCGACATCGAACGACACGTGATCGACGGCATGCAAGTCCTGCTTGCGACCCTTGATCGATGTGACCAGATCGCGCACCTCGAGCAGCGGCGCCGAATCGCCGGCGGGCGCATTGGATATGGCCGTGGTGGTGGCCGTCATAGATCCGCCACCCAACGCACGTTGTCATTCTGAGCGGAGCGAAGAATCTCTCGTTCGGGGTTCAGACGGCGCTCCGGGACGCTTACCGCTGCGGCGGAAGATCCTTCACTTCGTTCAGGATGACGAATACTTGTTTCGGCACAATAACGTGAACTCGCGCTCATTTCACCACCGCCTCAGGTGCGGATCGAAGATATCCCGCAACCCGTCGCCGAGCGTGTTCAGACCCAGCACGATCAGCGCGATCGTCACGCCCGGTAGAATCGCCACCCAGGGATTGACATAGAGGAAGTTGCGGCCCTCCGAAATCATCTGGCCCAGACTCGGGGTCGGCGGTTGCGCGCCCAATCCCAGAAATGAAAGTCCCGTTTCGACCAGAATCGCCGCGCCGGCGCTGAGCGAGACTTGCACGAAGATCGGCGCC
>CAYWSE010000024.1:6686-46843 GCA_964461025.1 uncultured Sphaerobacteraceae bacterium
TCGGGGTCGGCGGTTGCGCGCCCAGTCCGATAAAGGCCAGTCCCGCCTCCGCAATGACCGTCACCGCGATGTAGTACGACGCCATCACAAGCGTTGTACCCAGCATGTTTGGTATCAGGTGCCGGAGAATGATCTTCCACGACGGCACCCCCAGCGCCCGCGCCGCTTCGACGAACGCCCGCTCTTTCAGTGAAATCACCTGTGCCCGCACGATACGCGCGAATCCTGCCCAGTTGACCAGACTGATCGCCAGAATCACCGCGGTCAGCCCCGGCTTCAACATCCCGACCAGAATCACGGCGACGAGGATCACCGGGAATCCCCAGACGAGGTCGATGACTGCTGAAATCAGGCGGTCGATGATGCCGCCCTTGTACCCGGCGATTGCTCCCAGAATCATGCCGAAGAACATCGAGATGATCGTCACCGCGACGCCGGTGAAGAGCGAAACAGCGGTGCCGGCGGCAATCCGCCACATCATGTCGCGACCGAATTGATCGGTGCCAAGCGGAAATCCGGGCGAGAGGGGTTTGAGTAGCGTCTCCCGCAAGCGCTGGTCGATGTACAGATCGTTCCAGCCCGGCACATACATGATCGCCGCGCCAATGCAGGCGACGATCAGAAAGAAGAGCGTCAGGATGGCGCCAAGCACCGCCAGCTTGTTCGCCAGGAAGGGCGCGAGCCGGTCGCCCCAGGTGCGGGCGGGCGCGGTAGTCACCGTTGCTTCCGGCGGAAGCTGTGGGCTGATCGTGGCCAGTTCGCCGGCAGACATCAGTGCCCCGATCCTCCCCTGGTGCGCGGATCGGCCCACTGCTGGAGCAAATCGGCGATCGTGTTGAAGAGAATCACCGCCGCCGTCAGCAGAATCGCCAGCGTCTGGGCCACGGTGTAGTCGCGCTTCAGCACCGCATTGACGAGCTGGTAGCCCAAACCGGGCCAGCGAAAGATCGTTTCCACGATCAGTGTGTAACCAAGCAGGGTGCGCATCATGATCCCTGCCAGTGCGATAACCGGAGGCAACGAATTACGCAGAACATGAATCCAGAGAATGCGTGAGCTGGTGACGCCTTTCGCCTTGAGCGTGCGAACGTAGTCGCGACTCAGCTCCTCCAGCGCGGAGGAACGCACCACCCGCAGATTGATGGCCAGCGCTTCGGCGGCCAGCACGATGGCAGGCATGATGATGTGTTTCGGTGTTTCGTAACCCGCCACCGGCAACCAGCCCAGACGAACCGTGAAAAGCTGGATTAGCAGAACGGCCAGAAAGAAGTTGGGAATACCCATGCCGATGACCGCCAGCAGCATGGTGGCCTGATCGAAGAGTGAATTTCGTCTGGCCGCCGCCAGGATGCCGAGCGGTATGGCCAGACCGATGCTGAGCAAGGCGGCCAGGGCCGCTAACTTGAGCGTGTAGACCGATGACGTGCGAAGGATCTCGGAGATCGGTTCCCCGGTGATCAGCGAGGCGCCGAGATCGCCCGTCAGCAGATCGCCCATGTAGTGCGCGTACTGCACGAGCAAAGGATTGTTCAGGCCGAGATCTTCGCGGATGCGTTCGACCGTCAGCTGACCGGTGGGATGACTGGCGATGACGTCGGCGACGTCACCGGGCGCCAGCCGCATCCCGTAGAAAACGATGAAGGATGATGCGATGAGCAGCAGGACCGCATAGAAACTGCGATAGGCGATTGTTCGAGCCATAACGTTTCGTAAGTCGTAGGCCGAAGTCCGTAGTTCGGGGACCTGTGCCCCGACGTTCGTGGTCCGAAGTCTGTGAATCGTATCCTCAGAGCGGGAAGCGTCGCATGCGGCTCCGCGTAGCGTCGCCATTTATGGCGACCTCTACCAGCCGGCACACGGCCGGCCGCTCCATGGCGCCGCTCGCGGCTGACGTAGAAAGCCCGGCAGTCACCAGCCTGACTGCCGGGCCAGTTCGATCGAGGTCTACTGCTCGACCCACACGTCGTTGAAGAGCGGGTAGAGCATCGACTGCGATGGCGTGAATCCATGCACCGATGTCCGGTTGACCCAGACGCCGTTCGCTGTAACGACCGGAATCTTGGTCAGCTGCTCAGCCCACTCAAGCTGCGCGCGGCTCGCGGCATCGATCAGTTCCTCCTCCGTTGCGGCGGTCTGCCAATCAACGAAGGACTGCTCCAGCTCAGCCGTGACGCCATTGTAGGCCGCATTCGGCAAAATGCGAGCGAAGATAATCAGCACGTCGAGCGGCGACGACCAGAGCCATTCCTGACTCCAGGATGCCGGCTCGGCCGAGCGAGCCTCCGCGAATGCAGCCAGCTCGAGATTCTCGTTCGACATCTCGGCGCCGATTTCCCGCAGGTTCTCGGAGATGATCTCCATGATCGGCTGATTGAACGGCTGATTGGCGAAGTTCACATTGGTCCAGGCGAGCTTGACGCCATCCTTCTCCCGGACGCCGTCCGAGCCTTCTGCCCAGCCGGCTTCATCGAGAAGCGACTTCGAAAGCTCTGGATCGAAGGCATTGAACGCTTCGACGCCCGGGTCGTACCACTTCCAGTTCGGGGCAATCGGACCCTGGGTTGGCGTGGCGTGCCCGAAGTAGACCGCCTGGGCGATGCCTTCGCGGTCGATGGCATGGGAAATCGCCTGGCGGACGCGAATATCGTCGAATCCGAGACTCGTGTCCTGGTGATTCAGCGACAGGATCACGTTGGCCGGTTGCGGGAACTCGACGACAACCAGATCCGGATTGGCGGCGAGGCGATCGACATCCTGTCCACCTGGAT
Organism: uncultured Sphaerobacteraceae bacterium; assembly: GCA_964461025.1. GTDB lineage: Bacteria > Chloroflexota > Chloroflexia > Thermomicrobiales > UBA6265 > JAHBVL01. Next base: position 9,455 of record CAYWSE010000024.1, read on the forward strand.
TGGTGACGGCATCGACATTGCCCGACTCGATTTCAATGGCGCGGTTGCCCGCTTCCATGATCGGCACGAACCGGAGCTCGTCGATGTGCGCCGGACCGTTGTTCTGCACGAATTCGATATTCGTGCCGTGATACTCGGCCCACTTGGTCAGGAGCGCTTCCTGTCCCGGCGCAAAGTTGGTCAACGTGAACGGGCCTGTACCATCGGCGCCGGAAGCGCCGAACTGGTCGCCCAGCTCCTCGCGGACTGCCGGGTTGTAGATCATCGAGTACTCGGTAGCCAGCGTTTCCGGAAATGCCGCGAATGGCGCACTCGTCGTAACGACGACGACGTTGCCTTCGGCGGCGGAGACGTCGGTGACCGTCGCCCAGAAGATGGCGTTCTGACCCTGTTCGGGATCGCGGAAGACATTGAAGTTCGCGGCCACGATCTCTGCGGTCAGCGGCTCACCTGACTGGAAGGTGATCCCGTCGCGAATCTTCAGTCTCCACTCGAGACCGTCCTCGGAAATCTCCCACGACTCGGCCAGCGCGGCGACCGGCAAACCGGTTTCCGGGTGGCGGATCATCGTGTACTCATAGAGGGCGTTGTAGCCCGGGTCGGCCCAACCACTGGCCACAGGGTCGAGTTTGTTCACATCGCGGTCATAGCCCCAGGTGAAGCGTCCACCTGGTACGGGCTCTTCGTCCTGAGCGGCGGTGAGCTGCGGGGTCGTCGCGGCGAGAAGCCCCGCTGCCGCCGACGCGCCGATGCCCATTGCCGCCGCGCGGCCGATGAACTGCCGCCTGCTCACCCGCGCGGCAGCGAAGTCCTCGACGAGCGCCGACAGCGCCCCCTCTTTCCGCACGTCACTCTTCACCGGAGACTCCTCTCTGTCCATGATGGCCAGACACTCGCCGGCCACACTGCCAAGAACCTCGCATCCGAATCGCTTTGAAGCGGACTTGTTATAAATTATACGGGAAGGATGAAAAAGACAACTCCGGCGACTGTTGCATTCTTACGCAACCTCAGCCCGAATTTGCCGCCTTCTCCACCATCTCATCGAAGTCGAGCGACATGATCGCCATCGAGCTAACCAGATGGTCTCTCAGGGCCTCGGCGGCTCCATCGGCGTCCCCCGCCTCCATGGCTGAGAGAATCCGTTCGTGCTCGTCGACAACTTCCCGGTGTGTGACGCGTCGTTCAACCTGACGGCGATACCGGTCGCTGTGGTCCCAGACGCTGGATATGAGTCGCATCAACCAGCGCGACCCCGAAGGCTCGTAGAGCATCAGGTGAAAACGGCGGTGATCGTCGGTCAGCACAACCCCCTTCTTCGCTTTCTGGCGGCCCAGTTTTTCGTTGATTTTGCGGGCCGTGGCGATGACCTGGGGCGTGGTGTTGGGAACAGCCAAACGCAGCGCTTCCGTTTCGAGCACCAACCGGGTCCGGTAGACATCGAGCATGTCGTCTTTGGAGAAGGGCGCCACGCGGGCTCCCTTGTTCTGGAGGATGTCGACAAATCCCTCCGCTTCCAGCAATCGGAGCGCTTCCCTGACCGGAATCATGCTGACGCCGTTGCGGGCGGCAAGCTCCTGCAGGCGCAGCGGCGCGCCGGGCGCGAGCTCGCCCGTGACTATGTCCTGCCTCGTTCGCTGATAGACCAGCTCGACCGAGCTGATCAGATCGTTGTTGTTGTTAGTCGGCACAGTCTTCGGCTCCAGCAGCGAAGCGCCACCCCTGCGGAATCTACGCGTTCGATTCGTCAATCTCTCCATCATGGAGTGAACTTGTTCACAGGTTGAGATTTATATTATATCATTCTCCACATGTCTGACGGAGCGTCACAATCCACCATGCACCACCCAATGCGCAGCGTCGCACATTGCTGCAAGGTTCAGCCTTGATGATAAACGGAGCGCACCCATGCGATTGACACGCGACGTATGCCTGGTCGGCGGCGGCAGGTTCGGTTTCGGCCTTACCTCCCCCGGCGACTGCCATGTCTACCTCATCGACGGCGGAGACGATCTTCTCCTGATCGACGCCGGCATCGGCGGCGTGGCCGGCGATCCGCAACGAATCCTGTCGGAAATCGAACGCGACGGCTATGACCCCTCCCGCATCTCCCGCCTTTTCCTCACCCACTACCACACCGACCACATGGGAGGGGCTGCCGAGATGCGCGACCTGCTCGGTTGCGAGCTTCATGGTTCTCCCCTGACCGCACGCACGCTGGAAGCAGGCGACGAGCAGCAGGTGAGTCTTCCCGAAGCGAAACGGGCCGGTTACTTTCCCGAGGACTATGTGCTCAGATCGGCGCCGTGCGCCGGCGATCTCACCGAGGGCGCGACGTTCGCCGTTGGGTCGCTCAATTTGCGCGTCATCGAGACGCCTGGCCACGCTGCCGGGCATGTCTCTTTCCTGGTTGAAGGGGGCGAGCGGGTCTATCTGCTTCAGGGGGACGTGGTCTTTTTCGGCGGCACGGTCTTCCTGCAAAACACGCACGATTGCTCGATCCAGGACTACTCCTCGAGCGTCAGCAAACTGGCCGAGCTCGAATTCGACGCCCATCTGCCTGGACATCTGGGCATCTCGCTCGAAGACGGCAAGCGTCACATCGTGGCCGCGAAAGCGGTCTTCGATGCGCTCGGCGTGCCAAAGAACCTCGTGTAGCTGAAGGGAGAATCCTGCTATCGTCTCGCAGAACCGGTTGCGTGGACGCATAGGCAGGAGAACGGAAATGACCGAGCAGGAAAGCGTAAAAGTCGACTGGCGCGGCAAGATCGGCGGCATGGACCCCGACGAGGTCACGGAGTTTCTGAATCTGGGGCTGCTGACACGTTTGGCAACCCTGGACGCCGATGGCTATCCCTACATCGTGCCGGTCTGGCATGAATGGGATCCGGAGGAAGGGGTTTTCTGGATCATTGCCCGGGAAAAGAGCCGGTGGGCGAAGATGATGATCGACAACCCCAAGGTGGCCATGAGCATCGACGAAGACAAGTCACCGCTACGCAAGGTGTTTGTGCAGGGACTCGTCGAAACGGTCGAAGAACCGAACGTCGGCGGCGCCTGGGTTCCCATTGCCGAGCGAATGTCGGTCCGCTATCTCGGCGAGCACGGTCCCGACTATCTCATTCCCAAACTGGGCAACAATCGCTGGCTGTTCAAAGTCACTCCCGTCAACTTTGTGACCTGGTCGGGCGTGGATTGGCATGACAGGTATAAGTAGTGGTGTTGGGCAATAGGCAAAGGGCAATAGGCAATAGGAACGGGCACCGGGCACTGGGCACTGGGCACTGGGCACTGGGCACTGGGCACTGGGCACTGGGCACTGGAAATGGTAGATGGGACACCGGCTATGAATCATGTTCCGGTTCGTTCCGGCATACGATCTACGGAATACGGCTCACGTGGATGTAGGCTCCGGCGCTCTGCCGGAGCAATCGACCGGAGGTCGATAGAGAGCGTTGATGGCGGCCTGAGCGGTCGGGGCGCCGACATCGTCTTGGTGACGCGGTTATGGCCCTGCGGGCCATCCATCGACACGGAGGTCGATGGCTACGAAACGGGCTAAAGGCCGCCCGAACTACGGTCGACGGGCCACAGGTGCCCGAACTTCGGACTTCGGACTTCGGACTTCGGACTTTGAACCATTGCATGAGGACTGGCAAATGAACAACAACGTCCGCCAAACCACTTTTGCCTTTTGCCCTTTGCCTTTTGCCCTCCGTCCAGTGCCGAGTGCCCAGTGCCGAGTGCCAAGCGAGCGCAGCGATGCTTCTGCGTGAAGGTTTCGACTACCCATTCAGCCAGCTCGATCCGCATGGCGATCACATCGATCCGCCCAGTGTGGCCATCTACGAGACGGTCGTCGTCAAGGGGCCGGACGGTAGAGCGCATCCCGCCCTTGCCGACACCTGGACCATTTCCGACGACCAGCTGACCTGGCGATTTCACATCCGCGAAGGACTTCGCTTTCACTCAGGCGATCCATGCGATGCCGACGCAATCGTCGCCGCGCTGAACGGTCTGCGCTGGGGATTCCATGGCGGCCGTCAGCTCTGGTACTGGGACGCCGTCGACAAGGTCTTCGCCGACGGACCCAACCAGCTCGTCTTCACACTGCACCATCCCCATGTTCGCCTGCCGTCACTCCTCTGGGGAACCCACACCGCGATCTACAACGAAGCGCGCCGCGCCGCCGACCCGAACGGCTCGGGCTACACCTTCGCCGACGGCACCGGACCCTTTCGCATGGTCAGCCAGAGCGCCGACAAGGTCGTCGCTGAACGGTGGAACGACTATCCGACGTCGCCGGCAGGTTTTCTCAATGTTGCTCCCGGTCCGGGCGGGCTCGTCGATCGCATCGAATGGACCAAATTGCTCGAACCAGCGGAACGGGTTGCCGCGCTCGAACGGGGCGACGTCGATTGCATTCACGGACCCGACTACGAGGAGGTCGCCCGCCTGGAAGCGGACGACCGCTTCCGCGTCGTCCGCTTTAGCCAGGCTTCGAATGCCTACCTCGGTCTGAACTGGGATCGCACCGACCTTGGATTCGATGATGTCCGCGTACGGCGAGCGATCGCGAAGGGCATCGACCGTGACGCACTCGTTCAGCAAGCCGTTCTCGGCTATGGCACGGCGACCTGGGGACCGATCTCACCCGAAGGGGAGTTCTACGACCCGATCGTCGAGCAGGGACGCGAGTACGATCCTGTCGCGGCTGGCGCCGAGCTCGACTCCGCCGGCTGGGTTCTCGGCGACGACGGCACACGTGCCAAAGAGGGAGTGCGTCTGGCGTTCGAATGCGTGATCCAGGACGACACGATCCACAAGCGCATCGCCACCGGCATGCGCGATCAGCTGCGAGCCATCGGCGTGCTGGTCGAGCTCAAACCGGTGCTCAGTTTCAAGGCGTTTTACGAAACCGTCCTGGCCGGACCAGCCAGCTTCATCAACAAATGGCTCTGGCAGGACCCGGTCGATGCGGCGATCGGATTCACCGCCAGCTGGGGATCACCACGGCCCAACTGGCAGCACGCCTCGATCCCGGCGCTCGACCAAGCGTACCGTGAGTGGCTCCGGGCAGAAAACGATGAGCAGCTTCAAACGGCTGCGACCAGAGTGCAGCTGATCTGCGCCGACGAACTCCCCTACATCCCACTGCTCGTGCCGCAGGACGTTTACGTTCATCGCGCGGGCGTGCATGGTTGGGATCCAGCCCAGGCGATTCTCTACCCGTTCTATCACCGAGTTACGGTCGAATCGTAAAGAGAAAGGATAAGGACGACAATGGCAGGACCACGACTGGCGGGACGCACCGCGTTGATCACCGGAGGCGGCAGCGGCTTCGGTCGCGCCACTGCCCGCCGCTTCGCCGAAGAGGGCGCCAGCAAGATCGTGCTGGCCGACATCAGACTGGAAGGCGCCGAAGCAGTCAAGGCGGAAGTCGAAGCGCTCGGGGTTGAAGCCCTGGCCCTGCAATGCGATGTCGGCGCGAAGGAGAACTGCGACAAGCTGATGGACGACACCCTCGCCTGGGTGGATGGAAAACTCGACATCCTGGTCAGCAACGCGGCTCCCTTTCATGGTCCGCAACCATTTCTCGAGTTCACGGACGATTTCTGGTTTTCGGATATGAACGTGCAGCTCAACGCCTCGTTCTTTCTCGGCCGGCGCGCGGCGCAGGCGATGGCCGCATCGGGCGGCGGTTCGATCCTCTACACGACGTCGATCAACGCCCAGGGAGCAGGCGCCCAGTTCGCCTCGTACGTGGCGGCCAAGGCCGGCATCGCAGGGCTGATCAAGGTGATGGCGGTGGAGCTGGCCAAACACAATATCCGCGTCAACGGCGTCGGACCTGGTCCGGCCGATACGCCGCGCTCGGTGCAGCTCGTCGGCGAAGAGACGATGGAGCAGTTCCGCAAGAAGTTCCCGATCGTGCCAATGAACCGCCTGGCTGCCGCCGACGACATCGCCAATGCGTTCGTCTATCTGGCGTCCGATGAGGCGTCGTACGTCACCGGTCAGAACTTGATGGTCTGCGGTGGCGTCACGGCCTATGTCTACAACGTTCCGGAGGAATAGTCATGCCGCACGCGGAGGTCAACGGCGCGAAGATCTATTACGAAATCAATGGCAGCGGGCCCCCAGTCATCCAGATCGGCGGCGCGGTCAACGGTCACGAAGGGTATGCGCTGATTACCCCATTGCTGACCGACAAGTTCACCGTGATCGACTTCGATCATCGCGGCTACGGACAGAGCGACCGGCCCGACCAGAAGTACGGCATGGATGTCTGGGTCGACGACATGGCCGCGCTGATCGACGTTCTCGGCTACGAAAAACTGCACGTCCATGGCGGCTCGATGGGCGGGTTCATCGCCGTGCTCTTCGCCGCGAAATATCCGGAAAAGGTCGATCGCCTCGTCTTCAATGGCGCGGTCGCCAAGTGCGACTGGCTGGCCCGCACGAACTTCGAGCTCTGGAAACGAGTGGCACAGACGTTTGGGCTCGGTTCGGAAGAGCTCGCCCTGATGCTCCTGACTCACGCGTTTTCACGCGCCTATCTCGACGAGATGGTGACGAGCGGCAATCTGCATTCCCTGTCATGGATGCAGGAATCGATTCTGCGCAACACGTCGCTCGAAGTTTTCAGCGGCGCCTGCGACGCGATGATCGAAACCGATGTGCGTGATGTGCTCGGACAGATTACCGCGCCAACGCTCGTGCTCCATGGCGACGAAGACTGGCTGACGCCGCTCGATTGCGGTCCCGGAGGAGCGGGCGCCCGGGCGATCCACGAGGGCATCGCCGGCTCCGAGCTTTACATTCTGAAAGGCTGCGGTCACGGGGTGCTGTTCGAGCGTCCGGAAGAAGCGGTGGGGCAGGTGGTGAGGTTTCTTTCTTAGGCAATAGGCAATGGGCAAAAGGCAAAGGTGGGCGCTGGGCGCTGGGCACTGGGCACTGGGCACTGGGCATTGGGCATTGGGAAAGAGTGTCAGGTACATAGTGAATGGTGCATGGTTTTGGGACCGACGGTCCATGCACTATTCACCATACACCTTGCACCATCAACCGCGATCTACGATTTGTGCAACGAAATCATCGAGAACCACGATCTCGATCTCGCTGATGCGGCGCAGGCGCTTGTCATTGGTCACAAAGGCAGTTGCGCCGTGCGCGATGGCGGTCGCGACGTGAAGCGCATCCGGTGTCCGAAGACCATGTCGGGCGCGAAGCTCGGCTCCGACGCGCGCGGCCCGTGCATCGATCTCGATCACATCGAGATGTGGTATCGCGCGGACCAGGACCTCGTATGCGTCGGCGATTTCCGGACGACCTAGCTTCACCGGTTTGATCGACATCTCCATGAGGGTCAGGACAGAAGTCAATCCCGCGAACTGACCGTCCGCAAGGGCGCGCAGGATATCCAGTGAAACCCCCGACCACCGGCCTGTTTGCTCGATGCGATAGATGAAAGCAGAGGTGTCAAATCCGACAAGCTGGTGCCGTGAGAGCGCGGTTAGGGCGTGTCCCACGAGTCTCGTTCCCGGTCGAGATACTCTTGCACGTCTTCATCTTGCCAGATTTCGCTGTACAAACCACCGAGTTGATCGACCGCATCACCGCGAAACGGCACGAGCACGATGACGCCGTTACTAACAGTCGCGAGCAGGTGATCCCCGGCGCCCACATTGAGTTCCCGGCGAAACGCTGAGGGGACTGCGATCTGATTCTTACTGCTGATCTTCACTTTCACAGGCATCGCTTCTCTCCTGATTCAAGCGTCCCGCCTAGCAACACTACCATATTGCTAAGCAAGACTCCGCGTTCCCTCCGCCTCTCCGCCTCTCCGCCTCTCCGTCTCTCCGCCTCTCCGCCTCTCCGCCTCTCCGCCTTTAGTACGGTAGCATCCGTTCCGGTATCGACGTGGTGGGCGATTTGGAGCAACCCTACTTGCACACAACCAACCGGCGGCGGCGACCGCTCTACGGATTGCTTGCGGCCAACACCATTGCCCAGTTCGGCAATTCGTTCAGCTTGCTGGCCATACCCTGGTTCGTGCTGGAAACGACCGGCAGCGCCAGTCAGACCGGCATCACCGCGGCAACTGGCGTTATCCCGCTCGTCATCGTCGGTGTGCTGGGTGGCGCAGTCGTCGACCGCATTGGATATCGCTCCGCGAGCATCATTTCTGATCTTCTGAGCTTCTTTCCCGCGCTGCTGATTCCGGTCTTGCACGCGACTATTGGTCTCGCGTTCTGGCAGCTGCTGGTGCTCGTCTTTCTCGGCTCATTTTTCGACGGACCCGGCATGTCCGCGCGCCAGGCGCTGCTCCCCGATCTCGCATCGATGGCGAAGATGTCCGCGGATCGCTCCAACACCGCTTTCGCCCTGACCAGACGCATCGCCGGTCTGCTCGGACCGCCTGCCGCTGGCCTGATTCTCGCTGCCACAGGTCCGGCTACCCTTCTCTATTTCAACGCCGCCACGTTCGCGCTTTCGGCGGGCGTACTTGCGTTGACCGTCCCGTCGCTCGAAAAGAAGAAACCGGTCGCCAGCGAACCGTCGGAAGCGACGAGCTATCTCGACGACCTGAAAGAGGGATTCCGGTTTGTCAGCGGCAACAGGTTGTTGTTGCTGGTCGTGCTGGCGTTTTCGATTGGCAGTCTGGTGGCCGAGCCTTTCTACTCCGTTCTGCTGCCGATCTACGCCAACCAGGTGCTGGAAAGTCCGTCCAGACTGGGCTTCATCTATGCGATGCTCGCTGCCGGTTCTATCCTCGGCAATTTCCTCTACATCAAGATCGTCAATCGCGTTTCCCGCAGCGCAATCATGCTCTCCGGCTTCGCGATTCGTGGTCTGGCATTCGCCGTGATGCTGACGATGCCCGAGTGGTGGGTGGTGGCGATCGCCATCTTCGTTGGCGCGGTGGCGCTGGAACCGGTCAATCCGATGTCGATCACCATGCTCCAGGAGATCGTGCCGGACGGGATGCTGGCGCGGGTGCTTGGACTTGTCAGTGCCATGAACCTGCTGACGATGCCGGTTGGCATGATGATGTACGGCTTTCTCGTAACATCGCAGGGATTGGAGCGAGCACTTCAGATGTTCGTCGCGCTGAATCTGGCTCTTCCGGTGCTCATGGTCTGCATGTCGACGCTGCGACACCTCCCGGAAGCACCGCAGCCAGGTTAGCGATTACATCAGCCAGCGCAATGGACGTTCGATCATGTTCTTGAGGTCCTGCAGGAAGCGAGCGGCCGGGGCGCCGTCGACGATGCGGTGATCGAACGTCAGACTGAGGGTCATCATCTTGCGAACCGCGATCTGTTCGCTCTCTTCGTCGATCACCACCGGTTTGGCGACGATCCGGCCCACACCGAGCACGGCGGCTTCCGGCAGATTGATGATCGGCGTGAACGCATCGATGTCGAACATCCCGAGGTTGGTGATGGTGAACGTCGCTCCGGTCAGCGACTCGCGTTCGATCGAACCGTCGCGGGTTGCCGCGATCAAGCGGGCGCTCTCTGCCGCAATCTCGAAGACACCGAGTCTGTCGGCATTGCGGATCACCGGCGCCAGAAGACCACGCTCAGCATCGACAGCAAGCCCGATATGCACGCTGTCGTGCAAGAGCAACTGCTCGCCATCGATTGAGGCGTTCAGATGCGGATGCTCGCCAAGCGCTTTGGCCACCAATCGGGTCAGAAGGTCGTTGTACGAGGGGAGTGGGTCGGACGAGCTCCCCAGCTCGGCTTTCAGCGACTCGCGCAGGCGAACCAGCTCCGTCGCGTCCGCTTCGCTGGTCAGCGTCACGGCGGCGACGGTGCGAGCGCTCTCCGACATCCGCTGGCTGATCGCTCTGCGGAAGGCGGACATGGGGACTGCCCTCACCCCTGACCCCTCTCCCGACCGCGGGAGAGGGGAGTGGATTGATGTAGTGAGGTCGGCGCGGGTGACGCGTCCGGCTGGACCTGAGCTCGGAATCGAGCGGACATCAATGCCGCTTTCTTCGACCATCCGTTTCACGGATGGAGACATGCGAGGTTGCGCACCATTGGCAGGCACGGCGGCCGCGGCGGCGCGTACATCGGCTTCCCGGATGCGGCCGGTCTTGCCGGTCGGCGTGACGGTCGCCAGGTCGATGCCCAGCTCGGCCGCGATGCGTCTTGCCCGGGGGGAAGCGGTAGCGACCGCCGGATATCCCTCACCCCCTCCTGCCTCTCCCCAAGCCCTCTCCGTCCCGGAAAGGGAGTCTCTCCCGACCGCGGGAGAGGGGGGAATAGCTGCTAGCTGCGGCTCGCCGACCGCGGGAGAGGGGGGGAAGATTGCTGGCTGTGGTTCGCCGGGGGCGAGGAGGTAGCCGACGGTCGAGCCGACAGGGACGGGGGAGCCGATCGGGGCTTCCGGAGGGATGTAGAGAACACCGGAATCGAGGGCTTCGACCTCGGTGATCGCCTTGTCGCTTTCGACGGAAAAGAGCATCTCGCCCGCCTCGACCGGCTCGCCGTTGGACTTCAGCCACTCGACAACGGTGCCCTCCTCCATTGTCCAGCCGAGACGTGGCATGACTACTTCGATTGGCACGTTGACTCTCCCGTTGATGAAAGGGGGGCATGCCGCTGCGGGCGTTGCCCAGGTCCTGTAAACGGTTCAGGCATTGGTTACTCCGCCAGGAGGTCACGGATCGCATGCTCGATCTGCGTGGGGCTCAATGTCACCGCCGCTTCCAGCGCCGGCGAATAGGGCACCGGGGTGAACATCCCGTTCAGCCGCTGCACCGGCGCATCCAGATCGTCGAATGCTTTTTCCATCACGACGGCCGAGATCTCGGCGCCCATGCCGCAGGGCTGAAAGTCCTCATCGACGATCAACAAGCGGCCAGTTTTGCGAACAGAATCGAGAATCGTTTGCTCGTCCATCGGCGCGATCGAGCGCAGATCGATGACCTCCAGCGACGCCCCTTCCGCAGCGAGGTGTTCGGCCACGTCGAGCGTTTTGCCGACCATCGCGCCAATCGCCACGATGGTGGCATCGGTCCCGTCGCGCCGAATCGCCGCCTGGCCAAACGGAATCAGCTCATCCGCCTCCGGGTCGGGCACCTCTCCTTTGGCGTTGAGCAGCAGCTTGTGTTCCAGAAAGAGCACAGGATCGTCGCCGCGCAGAGCCGTTTTCAGCAACCCCTTCGCGTCGCGCGGCGTGGTCGGCACGACAACCCGAAAACCGGGCAAGTGGGCGAAAATCGGATAGTAGTTGCCCGAATGATGCGTCGCCGACGAACCGCCGATGCCAATACACCCGCGCAGCACGATCGGCATCGTCAGGCGACCGCTCGACATGTACTGGAGCTTGGCGATCTGGTTGATCATCTCGCCCAGACCGTCGAGGATGAAATCGAAGAACATAAAATCGACGACGGGCCGCGCGCCGGCCATCGCCGCGCCTGTGCACATGCCGATGAATCCGCGTTCGACAATGGGGGTGTCGCGCAAACGTTCCGGGCCATATTTTTCGTACAGCCCCAACGTCGTGTTGAAGTTGCCGCCCCGTTCGCCAATTCCCTCGCCGACGACGAAGATCGACGGGTCGCGCTCCATCTCCTCGTCGAGCGCTTCGCGGGCCGCGGTCGTGAATGTGAGCTCGCGCATCGCTACAGCTGTGGCCAACGCCTAGCCCCTTTCACTGAAGATGTTGAGAGATGCCGTCGAAAGATCGGGGTAAGGTGATTCCTTCGCGAATTCGAGCGCATCGGCAACGACGCTGATGATCTCCTCGTCGATGCCGTTGAGGTTCTCTTCCTCGGCCCATCCCATGTCGATGGCCCGTTCGCGAAACAACGTGATCGGATCGCGCCGCTTCCAGCTGTCGATCTCTTCCTGCGTTCGGTAGCCGCCGTCTCGCATCCCTTCGGCATGGGGACGGGTTCGGTAGGTCTGGCAATCGAGCAGGGAAGGCCCACCGCCGTTGCGCGCCCTGGCAATCGCCATCTGCGCGGCTTCATGCACCGCCAGAACGTCGTTGCCGTCAACCTCGATGCCGGGAATGCCATAGCTACGGGCTCGATCGGCGACATTGGTGTTCCGGGTCGCGTACTCGAATGGCACTTCGGTCGCAAACCTGTTGTTTTCGCAGACGAAGACGACTGGCAGGTCCCAGATTGCTGCCATATTGACACCTTCGTGAAATGCACCGTTGTTCACTGCCCCATCCCCGAAAAACCCGACGCTGACACGATCCGTTTTGAGCAGCTGAAAGGCGTATCCAGCGCCGGTCGCCTGCAGGATGCCTGGCCCTACGATGCCGGTCGTTCCCAACAGACCGACTTCCGGCGAGAAGAGGTGCATCGATCCTCCCCTGCCGCGCGACACCCCTGTCGCCTTGCCAAAGAGCTCTGCCATCATTTCGCGGGCCGGCACGCCCTTGGCCAGCGCGTGTCCGTGACCGCGATGGGTGCTGAAAATCACATCGTCCGCCTGCAGATGTGCGCAAACGCCGACCGCGATCGCCTCCTGACCGACGTAGGTATGGCAGGCGCCGGGGATGTGGCCCTGCGCATATGCGCGGGCCAGAGCCTCCTCGACCTTCCGGATTCGCAGCATCTCGCGGTAGAGCCATTCGGCTTGCTCGGTCGTCAAATCAGTTGGTGTCATCGTCGCGGTCATAGGCAATTCCTGTTCATCAGGACCGTTCGTCCTACGCAATACCCCATGCAAATGTGGAGAGAATCTCCGGTCCGGACGGCGTCACCAGGACCATTTTCTCGGAGCGCGCTCCGAACGTGCCGCCTTCGCCCTGATACGCGCCCGGCTCGACGCAAAACACCATTCCGGCCTCTATCGTGGTGTGGTCGTATGGCACGAGCCGTGGCAGCTCATTGACGGTCACTCCGATCTGATGGCCGGCATAATGCGCGGCAGGCAATCCGTGAGCGGCAAAGGCGCGTTCCGACGCGGCGAAGGCATCGCTCGCTTTGGCGCCCGGCCGCAGGGCCGCCATCGCCGCTTCACAGGCGTCCCGGCTGGCATTGGCGAAACGTCTCTGCTCGGCGGTCGGCGTCTCCCCGCCGGCGATATGCGTGTTGGTGCAATCGAACCAGTAGCCGTCGAACCGCCCGCTCAAGTCCATGAGCACACCGTCGCCGGGCTCGATCGCCCGATCCCACGGTCCGTTCGGATAGCGGACCGTGGCAGTGCGTGGTCCGGAAATCAATTCGCCACTCAGCACGATCTCCCGGCCGGCTGTCTGGAAGATCGCCGCGCTGAGCGCGGTCCAGCAGTCGATTTCCGTTCTGTTTCCTGTTTGAATCAGCTGCGCAAGGGTCGTCTGGCCAGTATCGGACAAGCGGCTGGCAAAGCGCAGTTTTTCTATCTCCCAATCGGTCTTGATCTGACGGGCGGTGGCCATCGCCGTTTCCGCCTCGATGCATTTCGCCTGGGGCCAGCGGCTCTGCACCAGATCGATGACCATCGCCGGCACCGCGCGGCTCTCGATGGCCACCGTTGCCGAGTCGGACATGCCGGCCGCATTGAGCGCTTCGGCCACCGCGTCCAGACAGGTGCCTCGCGGGTCGGTCGGCTGGAAGCTGTCCATGCCCTCATAGCCGAAACCAGTGAACCCTGTACCTGTGCCGAAATGGGCAACGGCAAAACCAGGCACGACGACATTTCCCTGCTCCGACCTGGCATCGATGATCGCCATCCAGGGCGCGTAGGTCAGCTCCGGCAGGGCGCCGAAGGGAATCGGAGCCTCGACACCAGTGGCGTAGGTGACATTTGCCACCGAAGCCAGGATCGCAATGTCGGCGCCGGCCTGGCGGAGCGATTCACATGTTCGTTGGAATTCTTCGGTCACTGGTTCGTTCCCGGCCCCGGCACCGAGGTGCCGGGCTAAGACTACGAAGCCCCTCCGGGGCTCTTGAAACCGATCCTCCGACACTACTCCAGTCCCGGAGGGACTTTGTCGCTTTAGCTCCGGGCTTCAGCCTGGAGCTCTTGCGCGATCTCCTCGAACAGTTCGAGACTCTCGCTGCCCGGAAAGTCGATGAAGTTCACCTGCATGTATGTGGCGCCGGCATCGCGATATTCGACGATCTGGTCGCGAATCTCATCAGGCGTACCGGCCGTCATGTGAATGCTTGGACGCGACCCCTGCCGAATCACCTTGTCCGGATCGCGCGAGATGCTGACCATGTTGAAGGTTGTCGGGCGAACGGCGCCGGCATCGCGGCCTGCCTCGACTGACTTGTCCCGCAACAACGCGACCTTCTCCCGGAAGGTCTCAGGGGACGCGAGATCGGCGTTCCACAAATCGGCATACTTCGCGGCAATGCCGACGGTGCGATTGCCATTGCCGCCGATCATGATCGGCGGCACCGGATCGGGCGCCGGCACGGCGATCGCGTCGGTGACCCGGTAGTGCTCGCCTTCGACCGTTACTCGTTCGCCACTCCAGAGCGCTTTGACCACCTGGAGCGCTTCCTCCAGCTGATCGAGCCGCACACCGGGGCGAGGAAACTCGTAGTCGTAGGCGAGATATTCGTCCTCTTTCCACCCCGCGCCGATGCCAAAAATCAGCTTGCCGCCGGAGAGAAACTGCAGCGTTGCCGCCATGTTCGCCAGCAATCCCGGTTTGCGATAGTTCTGGCAGAGCACGATCGGGCCAACGGTCAGCTCGGGGAAGCGGGCCGAGGTATGCACCATCTGCGTCCAGCACTCGAGGTAGGGCATGTCGTCTGCCTGCAGATGGTCGACGAACCAGAGACCCCACCCATTGCGCTGTGCCGCGGCGAGGATACGCTCGTTCGCTTCGCGCATCTCCTGCAGCGTTCCGGTGCGCGGCACCGGGGAAACCATGACTCCGAATTCCATCGCTTCGCCTTTCTGGTTGCGTTTGTCGTGCATGCAGGCAGCGATCTCAGTCCGCAGCGCCAGTGGGCACAGTCGGGTTGTTCAGCGGGTAGATTGGCGGCTGCCCAGAGAGCACACGCACAACATCCTCGGAAGCCCGTACGCGAGAATCGTGTCCCGCTTCCTCCGATGCCCAGCCGATGTGTGGCGTGACGATGATCCGCTCGTCATGCAGCACGGGATCGTCCGGGTCGGGCGGCTCGACCGGCAGGACATCGAGCGCCGCGCCCGCCAGAACGCCTGCCCTCACCGCCTCGACCAACGCCGGCACATCGACCACTTCACCGCGCGCGGTGTTGACCAGAAACGCTGTCGGCTTCATCAGGCTGAGCGCCCGGGCATCGATCAACCTGCGCGTTCCATCATAGAGCGGCACATGGAGCGTGATGTAATCCGATTCTCGCATCAGCGTGTCGAAATCGACCTTCTCCGCGCCAACCGATGCAAAGTCGCTATCCGGGATGTAAGGATCGTTTGCGATGACCCGCAGACCGAGCCCTTTCCCCTTGCGCGCTGAAGCCTTGCCGATGCGGCCAAGCCCAATCACGCCGAGCGTCTGATTCGCCAATCGGCGAATCGGCGTTTCGCCGCGATAGCGCCAGTTTCCTGAGTGACCGAGATTGCGATGCGGAAAGAGATAGCGGGCCTGGGCCATAACCAGGGCAATGGCATGCGAGGAAACCTCGTCGATCGAGTAGTCGGGCACATTCGTGACCCAGATGCCCTTTTCTTCCGCGGCGGGGATGTCGATGGCATCCACTCCCGTTCCGACGCGACAGATGATCCGGCATTGATCGAGCGTGTTGATAATCTCGCGGGTCCAGACATCGATGCCAACCATCAGCGCATCTGCTGATCGCCAGAGCGCTGGTCGATCCGCCTCCGGATAATTGCTGGCCAGGATGACCTCGTATCCCGCCTCCTCGAGGATCGCCGATTCGACTGATGTGTCCCCGTACTTCCCGTAAGTAATCACAATCCGTTGCGACATGACTGCCTCGTTGTCCTTCCCTTACCCCTTGACCGCGCCGGAAGCGATTCCGGCCACGATGTATCGCTGCATCAGGATATAGAAGATTACCGGCGGAATGGCAAAGATCATTCCGGTTGCCAGCAGACGCTGGATCGGCGTATCGAGCATCGTGATCATTCCCGCCAGTCCGACTGACGCGGGAAACGAATCCTTGTCCTGAATCATGATCTGGGCAAACAGAAACTCATTCCAGGCATAAAAGAAGGCCACAACGCCAACAGCGACGAGTCCCGGCAGCGTGATCGGCAGGACGATCTGGAAGAGAACCCGCAACTGCGACGATCCATCCACCAGCGCCGCTTCCCGCACCTCGGTGGGCACGGTGTCGAACATGTTCTTCATCACCCAGACGCAAATCGGCAGGATGAACGCGGCATCGAGCATCGCCACCGCGGGAATGCTGTTGCGGATGTCCTGCCCGAGAAGAGGAACATCGACGAAGATGCGAAAGACCGGCACTACGATCAGCGCTTCTGGAAGCATCTGGGTCATCAGCAGGAAAATCGCGAAAAAGACCTTGCCGCTCCACTGAAATGCGGATAGGGCATACCCACCCAGTGTGGCCAGAACAACGCAGACGATCGTCGTCAGGCTGGAAAGATAGATCGAGTTCAGAATCCACCGCTCAATCGGTTCTTCGGCGAAGACCTCCCGAAAGATCCCGATATCGAGCACCTGCGGAATGAGCGATGGTGGATAGGACAGCGAATACCGCGTCGGCTGAAGTGTTGTTACGATCATCCAGTAGATCGGAAAAAAGGTGATCGCGCAGACGAGGACGACCACGGCATAGAAGCCGATCTTGCCAAGTCTCTTGCGGAGCGACGGCTTGTTCGGTGGCGGCGTGTGCACATTGTCCAGGGTCGCGATGCTCACCGGCCTGCCTCCAGTTCCTGCCGCCGCTGAATCATCAGGAAGAGCAAGGCAATCGACAACACCATCAGGAATCCGGCGACGCCGATGGTCGATGCATAGTTGAAGTCGTAGAAGCGGAATGCGGTGGTGTAGATGCGTACAACGACCGTCTCGGTCGCCGCGGCTGGACCACCGCCGGTGAGCAACCAGACAATCGTGAACTGCTTGAACGCGAAGATCGCAGCGAGCACGACGAGGAGGAGGAGTGTGGGCATAATCTGCGGCAGCGTCACCGCGAAGAACGCCTGCCGCCGTGAGGCGCCGTCCACCCGTGCGGCCTCACTCAGCTCATGGGGAACGGTCTGCAATGCGGCCAGAATCACCAGGCTATAGAAAGGAAAGCCCTTCCACGCCGTGATCAGAATGACGGAGATCATCGCCAGCTGCGGGTCGAGCAGCCATTTGGGGTTTTCGTCGACCCACGGCAACCAGTTGGCGAAGACATTCATCACCCCAAACTGGGGATTGAGCATCCACAGAAAGACGAGGACCGCCGGCACATCCGGAAATGCCCATGGCATGGTGATGATGCCGCGCGCGGTCGAGCGGCCAAAAAACGCGTTGTTCAGCACGATCGCCGACAAGAGACCAAAGCTGATAGACAGGACGATCACGCCGGCCATGAAGATCAGCGTGCGCTCGACCGAGTTCCAGAAGAATTCATCGTGAATCAAGCGGCGGAAGTTGTCCAGCCCGACCCATTTGGCCGGCGCGCCGAGATTGCGTTGCTGGTAGAAGCTCGATTTCAATCCATCGTAAATTGGATAGAGAATAAAGATGCCTTCGTAGAGCAGCACGGGGATTGCCAGCAGATAGGGCAACCACCGCGCCGACCGCCAGCGCCGGCGTGGCGCCTCGGTTGGGATGACTATCGGTTCGGAGAGTGCGCTCAACGATTAATCCAGTTCATCGCAGGGTGTCCCGCCGGGTCAGAGCAGGTTTCATACGAATTGGCGCGTCCAGGCACATCGTCATTCTGAGCGTAGCGAAGAATCTCTCGTTCGGGGACCAAACGGCTCTGTGGGACGCCTTCCGCTGCGGCGGGAGATTCTTCACTGCGTTCAGAATGACATGGCATTTTGGTTGCTTGGCCCACATGACAATTTACGTTGGACAGACTGCTCAGGATCACAACCCTTGTTCGAGAGGCCCATATTCTCACACGACGCTCTAGACTTCGGTCTCAATCACAAGCACGTGGAGGAGACGGTGCGGGAGCAGGCGAACGTTGTCCACCTGCCCCTGCATGCATCTGTCGTTACTCCAAGCGGCCAGCCAGGTCTTCGGCCTGAGACTGGGCCGCAGCCATCGCATCCTCGACCGACTGCGCGCCGGTCAGAACGTTCTGGAAGTTGGTCAGCACGAGCTGGCCAAACTCCTGATTGGCGAAGATGAAATCGCCAACCATCTGTGGTGGTGTTGTCAGGTTGATGTCCTGGAATCCGGTCAGCCAGTGCAGATCGGCCAGGTATTCGTCGAGCAAATCCCCGACATCGATCGCCGGAATGACGTCGAGCTGGCGCATCACCAGATTGGCATAGTTCTCCGGCTTGTAGAGCCAGGTCACCCACTCCATCGCCGCTTCCTGCTTCTCGCTCTGGTTGTTGATGGTGATCGGGTGGATGCGGGCGATCGCCTTCTTGCTTTCCCAGGGAAGCGTGTAGCTGTTCATCAACGGGTAGAAGTCGGGAGCGGTGTCCCTGTAGACATTCGCCGCCGCCGAGACGATCAACTGCTGAGCGATTTGCTGATTCGCCCAGAGCTGCGTCGAGGTAGAGTTGTCGACTCCTTGCGGGAAGGTCGCATCATAGAATCGGTGGAAGAGATCGAGCGCCTGCAGAATCGGCTCTGAGGTCAGCAACGGTGTTGCTCCCTCGGCCCACACGCCGTCGTAGATACAGCCCCACTGTTGAAGGGTGAACCAGAACGATTCCGCTTCCGACATCAGGTGATCGTTGAACATCCCATACATGTTGTTGGGGCGATCGGTCAACGATGTGGATACTTCCAGCCACGTTTCCGGATCGGTCGGCAGGTCGGAAACGCCGCCCGATTCGAAGAGCGCCTGGTTGTAGAAGAGACCGAACACCACCGTCACGACGTCCAGCCCCTGAACCTCGCCATCGACCGTGATGTAGTCGTGGGCACTGCTGAGGCTCGTGATGTTGTTGGCCTCGAGCGCCGGATTGAGCGAGGTAGTCACACCCGCCTGCAGCAACCGCAGCACCAGGTCCGGAGTCGTCTGGATCAAATCGCCATCAAGACTGCCCGCCTGGAGCTGGATGATGATGTTGTTCGAGAACTCGTCAAACGGCCAGCCCGCTTCATTGACAACAATATCGGACTGCTCAGCCTGGAAGTCAGCGATCATTTCCCGCCAGGCGCCGCCGCGGCCGGGCTCGTTCCAGAACCAGGTTACATAGTCGAGCTCGATTTGCTCGCCCTGCAGGAGCGCCGGCGCGGCGAAAGCCTTGCTAGCTTTCGGCAGTGTCAGCGCCGCTCCGGCGCCAGCAGCCGCGGTGCCCTTGAGCAGCGATCGTCGATTGATTTGCGACCGGGCAATCCGCCGGCTTTCGTCCCATTTCTTCACGCGTCCATCCTCCTTGGTTGCGAACGTTACTTCGCCGCAGGGCGCCTTGCCCGTGCGATGTCTGCTCGATTCCCGAACGTCAGTCCGAACCTCCTTTCAATCGTCATGTCGAGCTCGCCGATGCGCATCTGCCCTGAGCGCGAACGACCTCCATGGGAGGAGAGATTCCTCCACTCCGCTGCGCTCGGGACGGAATGACATGGTGGAAACACTGCGCTGCGGTCGGAATGACGGGGCGTTCACGCGGTGGTCCATGTGTGACTTCCTCCCGCGTTGAGCGCCAGGTTGCCGCCGTCGACCGGCAGCAATACGCCAGTGACCATCGCCGCCGCGTCGGACGCCAGAAAAACCGCCGGTCCGGCCATCTCCTCGGGCGACGCCAGCCGATTCATCGGAATCCCGCGCAGGAAGACGCCCATCAGCTTCGGATCGAACGTCGGCGAATCGAGCCATTGCTGAAACCCCTCGGTCAACACCTGACAGGGCAAAATCGCATTGACCCGGATGCCATGCTTGGCCCACTCGACCGCCATCTCCTTCGTCATCATGCCGATGGCGCCCTTGTTCATCGAATGGGACATGTTTCCGCGCCCAAGCGCGGTGACGCCGGCGATCGACATGATGTTGATGATGCTTCCACCCTTCCCCTGCGCAACCATCCGCTCGAATGCATGCTGCGCGCATTGCAGGGAAGCCTTGGCGCCGATGCTGAGCACGTATTCCCACTCATCGACCGTCAGTTCCTCGGGACGCCGACGCACGACGGTGCCGACGTTGTTGACCAGGATGTCGATGCGCCCGAATTCGCGGTCGAGCGTGGCGAAGAGCCGATCGATCTCCGCCGGTTTGCCGACATCGATGCGCACGGCTGCACAGCGATTGCCCGCGGTCTCGATCTCCTGCCGGGCAGGTTCGAGGGTCGACTCGTCGATGTCGCAGATCAGCAGGTTGGCGCCGGCCTGGGCCAAACCCGCGGCGATCGCCCGGCCGATCCCCTGTCCACCGCCGGTGACCAGGGCGACCTTGCCGCTGAGGTCGAAGAGCTGCGCTGTCATCGGGTTTCTCCAGGGCCGGTCTGCAGCTCACGGGCGGACAGGCTTCGTTCTACACGCTCATAGGAGCCGGCGAGGTGCTCGCGAATAAAGCTCACGGCACGGTCCTCATCCCTCAGGCGTATCGACTCGACGATGTCCTGATGCGAGAGCAGGAGCATTTCCCGGAAGTCGCCATGGGCGACATTGCGGCTGAGCAACAGAATGTGGATTTGCGGTCTGATCGTTTCCCACGTTTCGCGCAGGCGGCGATGACGGGCGAGCTCGTAGATCAGGTCATGAAGCTCGAGATCGAGTTCGGCCGCTTCAGACTCGGAGACTCCCCGCTCCACAGAGGCACGAATCCGGCCGACGATCGCTTCCAGCTTCGCGATATCCGCATCAGTGGCCAGCTGGGTTGCCCGGCGAACGGCGAGCTCCTCCAACGGCAGGCGTAGTGTGTAGAGCTCTTCGAGATCCTCTCTCGACAACTGGGCGACCACCGCACCCCGGTTGCGATTGATGACGACCAACCCCTGTCGTTCCAGTTGAACGAGCGCTTCGCGGACTGGTCCGCGACTGACGCCGAGCGCATTGGCCAGCTGCTCCTCCCGCAGGCGCTCGCCCGGCGCGAAGTGACCCGCCAGGATCGCGGCCCGCAACCGCGATGCGACATCCTCGGCCAGCACCCGTTTCCGGGGCGGCGAAAGTACACTGGAGAGATCGACCTGTGAGCTGGATGACGGCATCCGTGCAACCTGCATAACGCCTGGATCGCGAACTGTTGATTGTCAACAATTTGCAACATTTGGGCGAAGTTGTCAAGACAGCGTCGCTCCAGAGCCGTCCTGGGGTACGATGCTGGCCACCGCCAAGAGCTACATGTTCGATGTGCCCAGTTACACGATCGTTGTCGGTCTGACGCTGTCTTTGACGGTCATCGCGCTCAATCTGTTCGGAGACGCGGTCCGCGAGGTCATCGATCCGCTGGTGAAGCGATAGAGTCCCGGCAACCCGGTACGCGGCCATGTCCGCCGGCCCCTCGCCTACTCACTGCGCAGCATCGCCTCATGCTCTTCGACCGTGGACTGAAGCGCGGAGAGGAGATTTCTCTCCGCGGCGATTACCGCACGAAAAGCGGCATCGAGCTCATCCGACATCATGACGTCCATGTCGTGCTCGGCCATCGGCAAGGATTCCAAATCGGCCATCTCAGCGCTGACTCTGGCGAGCGATGCGGCGATCATCCGATATTGGGCGACGAGTCCGGCGTACACCTCATACTCGGCTCTGCCGGCCTCCTGTCCAGGGTCGAGCGCCAGCGTATGCCGGTCGAACAACGTGGCCATCGATTCCACGAACACACCAATCATCTCTGGAATGTGCGCGTGCGCCGCAAGCCCTTTTCCACATGTCCAGTCGTCACTCATATCGCTTCCTCTCTCATGAACGCAAACGCGACGAGTAGAGTATCTTCCAGCAGAAGCGATGTGGAGAGGTGGTCATGACAGGACGCGAGACACAGTCTGAGGCGCAGCCGGATCCGGTCATATTCGTTGTCGACGACAACCCCGCGACGCTCAGGCGCATGGAACGCGATCTCGAGCATCGGTTTGGCCGTGATTACCGTATTGTCACGTCGCCATCGCCCCACGCAGGGCTTCGAACACTCGAGCGTCTCGCCGCGAGTTCGACGCCGGTGGCGCTGATCTGCGCAAGTCTGCAGATGTCCGGAATGAGCGGCGCGGAGTTCCTCGAACTCGCCTCACCCATGCATCGCGATGCCAAACGCGTTCTGCTGGTGACGATGACGAGACGAGGTCAGTATCCGCGCGACGAGATGTTCGCGGCGATGCAGCGCTCGATCGCGCTCGGCCGCGCCGATGGTGTCATCGCCAAGGGGTGGCATTCACCGGAAGAATGGTTCTATCCCCAGATTCAGCAAGCATTGAGCGACTGGGCGGGCGTGCATCTCCCGCATCAGGAAATTGTCCGCATCGTCGGCGATCCGTGGGATCCTGCCACGCACGATCTCCGGGAAATCCTCAATCGCAACGGCGTATCGTCAGGATTCTACGCAGTGGGAACTCCCCAGGCGCAGACGCTCCTCGATATCGCCGGCGCCGGAGATCTGGAATTCCCCGTCGCCATCTTCCAGGACGGATTCTCTTTGTCGAAACCGGCGCTCCTCGACGTCGCCGCCGCACTCGAATCGCAACGTCATCCCGAAGAGAAGGTCTACGACCTGGTGATTCTTGGCGGAGGACCAGCCGGGCTGGCCGCTGCGGTCTACGCCACCTCCGAGGGACTCTCCACATTGATCGTCGAACCGGAGGCATTTGGCGGACATGCGACCGACAGCTCCCGCATCCGAAACTACCTGGGATTCGCCGAAGGAGTAACCGGTCACCGCCTGGCAGCTGGCGCATACCGGCAAGCACTCCTCTTCGGCGCGGATTTCCTCTCTATGCAGCGCGCCACTGCTATCGACGCCAACAACGGTCACTACCACGTGTCGCTCTCCGACAGCCCACCTGCTGTCGCCCGGTCAGTGGTCGTTGCCATCGGTATGCAGTACCGCCGTTTGCCGATTCCCGACCTCAACCGGCTCGTCGGCGCTGGCGTTTACTACGGCTCTTCGATGGTCGAAATGCCGGGCATGACTGCCCAGCATGTGGTCGTTGTTGGTGGTGGAAATTCCGCTGGTCAGGCAGCGACATTCCTGGCTCGATATGCGGACCAGGTCACCATGCTGATTCGTGGCAATTCGCTCGATCGTGATATGTCCAGCTATCTCATCAGGGAAATCCGCGAAACATCGAACATCGATGTCATGCTCCAGTCTCAGCTCACCGGTGCTCACGGTGCATCGCGCCTCGAGCAATTGACAGTGCAACACATCCCGAGCAGCGAAGAACAGGGGGTCGACGCCAGTGCCGTTTTCATCCTTATCGGCACTGACTCCTGCGCGGACTGGCTGGCGAAAACCATCGATCTGGACGATCGCGGCTTCATCAAGACGGGCAGAGACTTGTCGCTCGACAGCTGGCCACTGGACAGATCGCCCTATCCCTTCGAAACCAGTTTGCCGGGCGTCTTCGCCGTCGGCGATGTGCGATCGCGGTCACTGAAGCGTGTCGCCGGCGCGGTCGGCGAAGGATCGGTCGCTGTCGGGTCCGTCCGCCAGTGGCTGGCAGATCGGCCTCCCTCCGGCTGACGGCGTGCTTCGTTATGTATATCCGCATATCGACTGAATGCCATGAGCGGCGGTCTTCGCTCTCCATCGTTCCACCCCTTCACTCACCAACAGGAGAACGACATGCAGGCAACGTCTCAATGGGCCAGCGGCGACGCCTACCAGCGGTACATGGGCCGTTGGAGCCGGATCGTGGCCGGCCGTTTCCTCGAGTGGCTTGCTCCGCAACCAAGCGGGCGGTGGCTCGATGTCGGCAGCGGAGCCGGTGCGCTGACGGAAGCGATTCTTGCCACCGCCGAACCAGCTTCGGTTCTGGGGATCGATCCGTCGGAGCCATTTGTCGCCTTTGCGAGCAAGCGAGTGATCGACCCCCGCGTACGATTCGAGATTGGCGACGCGCAATCGATCGCTGTCGACGACAACACGGTCGACTTCGCCGTTTCCGGTCTCTGTCTCAACTTCGTTCCCGAACCTGCGCTCGCGGCGGCCGAAATGACCCGCGTCACGCGCAGCGGCGGCGGAGTCGCGGCATATGTCTGGGACTACTCGGACGGCATGCAGATGCTGCGCTTCTTCTGGGATGCCGCCCGGCAGGTCGATCCGGATCTGGCTGTCGACGAGGCGCATCGCAATCCGCTTTGCGCACCCGATCCGCTACGCGCACTCTGGAGCGATGCCGGGCTGATTCAGATCGAGACAACCGGTCTGGAAATCGACATGCACTTCCGTGACTTCGACGACTATTGGCTGCCGTTTGGCGATGGCACCGGCCCCGCGCCCGCCTACCTGCGAACATTGTCAGCAGACCAACAACGCGAAATCGAACAAGCGCTTCGCCGGCTGTTGCCCACTGCCAGCGATGGATCCATCTGGATCAGCGCTCGCGCCTGGGCGGTGAAAGGGCGCCGGCCGTAGTGTTGTTCCGGAGTCTGGTTACCGCATGAAGTTGGCGAAGGTCGTCAGCGAATAGCTTCCGTAGACATTCCACCGGTAGATGTGCCAGCGATTGATCGAGCCGAGCAATGGTTGCGAGCCGCCCCAGGCATCGAACGCGATCTGGTACCCCGCGTCCTGCACCACTCTTGTCGTCGTCGCGTTAAACGCGCCATAGGGATAGCCGAAGCAGGTCACTGGTCCGCCAACCCGAGCCTCGAGATAGACCTTGTTGTTGTAGACCTCCGCCCATTGGCCGGCATAGCTATACGACGGAAGATTCGCATGAGTCACGGTATGACCGCAGACTTCACCATTCGTGTGATATTCGCGGAACTCTGCGTTGGTCAGGTGCTGCGTCGAGATGAAGAACCAAGTCCCTTCGAATCCGTAGGCATCGAGGATCGACTTGAACAGCCGGTCGGAGTTGTTCGAATCATCGATGGTGATCATCACCGGTTTGGCCGGCAATGGGGCGCCATTGTTGATAAAGGCCAGCAGATCCCGAGGAGTGACCGATTCGTATCCATTCGCGCGCAACCAGGCCATTTGAGCGCGAAGCTGGGATTCCGTCACCTGGTAATCGCCGGGAGTCGCCCGGATCCGGTGATAGAGCAAGATATTGAGCGTCGTGGGTCCTGGTGGCGGCGGCACCTTGCTGCCAGAGAGATAGCTGGCAAAAATCCACCCCGCAGTTCCCTGATGCACTACCGGCATGAATCCATTCTGAATACCGCCAGTAATCGAAACCGTCGTTCCGGCAGAGAGCACACGAATGACCGACGACGACGTCGACGCGCCCGACCTCATATTCACGCGCGCCGTGGTTGTCGCCGCGTTGTTCCCGGTTCCCGCAAAATCGAGGTAGGAAGCGAACGCCCAACCCTCGTATTGGTCGAACCGCACGAACTCAAATCCGGAGTCCGACTGTCCCAGCAGCGTGACGACCGCGCCTACCGGCATGATGGTCACCACAGGAAAATTCGTTCCCGCTCCGGCTCGTAGATTGAGTCTCGCCCGGACAGTCGCGGTGTTCGCCGTCTCAGTCGCGGTGGGGGAGGAACTTCCAGCAGTTGCTGATGGACCTGCGGTTGCGGTGTTCGTCGGTTGCGTCGATGCGGTTGGAGAGGATAGCGGTGTCTGAACAAGTCTCAGGTAGTTGCTGTGCGCCCAGCCGATCTGGCTGTTGAATGTCAGTTCGTAGAACTCACCGTCTGTCTGCCCGGTCAGAACGGCCTCGCTGCCCGACGGCATGACGAGCAGTACGGCGAACGTCGTGGCCGGGCCGGCCCGCAGATTGAGCGCGGCAGTCGTGCGAACCATTTGCCCCGCGTCGATCGTGGGAGGATCGAGACGCAGATAGCTTCCATGGGCATATCCCGCGTTGTCCTGATAGATCACGGGATACCAGCTGCCAATCGGCGCACCGGTGATTTCCACCCGCGCGCCGATCGGCATGACCAGAATCGTGTCGCTGGTTGTGTTGGGTTCCAGCCGCAACCGGAGCGCCGTGGTCGTGGTCGCCGATTGCGCAGCGCGAGCATGCTCGAGCGGCGGGAATCCAATGAATGATGCGCAAATCGAAACCAGAAGCAGCAACGCTGCTCCAACCTGGAGCTGGCGAGCGGGCACGTCCAACATCCCTGGTTCTCAATCTGAAGCGACTTTCACTCAATCGCTTCGGAATGGCGCCTGAGGGATAAACCCTCCCCTTCCGGGCAAACTGCACCTGGAACGCACGTCAAGGAGCGCTCCATCACACCATCATTGCTACCGGTTGCGAAATAGTCTCGCCAAGAAACGCCCGGGTGTCAATCTGAACGTTCGGAAAATTTAGATCAGTGCAAATGCTTCGCCGCCAGCAATGATGGTCTGCTTCACTTGCAGCATGGAATCGAGCAGCACAAGATCGGCGCGCATGCCGGGTAGCAGCACGCCGCGATCGGTCAACCCCAGCAACGATGCCGGAACCTCGGTCGCCATCTGGATTGCTTCACCGGCGCCGCAAATGCTCCAGCCGACCATGTTGCGGACTGCGACATCCATCGTCAGCAACGATCCAGCCAGCGTGCCGTTTTCGAACTGCGCCGAGCGGCCATCGCAGACGACATTCCGGCCACCGATCGGGTAGTTACCGGGCGGCATGCCGGCTCCCGACATCTGATCGGTGACCAGCACCATGCCGTCCGGTCCCTTCATGCGGTAGGCCAGCTCGACCGCGCCGGGATGCGCATGGACGCCGTCGGCGATCATCCCGGCGGTGATGCGGTCGTCGACCAGTATCCCGCCGACCGCCCCCGGCGCCCGGTGGTGCAACCCGGACATCGCGCTGTAGAGATGGGTCGCCTTGGCGGCGCCGGCATCGATCCCCTTCCGGAGTTCCTCATAGCTGGCGTCGGTATGCCCGAGACTGACCAGCTTGCCGGCCCGGCGCAACTCCCGAATGCGGTCGATTCCGCCGGATCGTTCTGGCGCCAACGTGATGAGTTTTATGGCGTCGCTACCAGTGAAAATCGAGACCAACGAATCGGGAGCGCCGCGAATGGCATCGGGCGGATGAGCACCCGCCTTCGCCGGCGAGAGGAAGGGCCCCTCGAAATGAAACCCAAGTGGTTGCGCTCCACGCGGATTCATGACCGCGCTGAACGCTCGCAGGACGCGCGGATAGTGCTCCGGCGGCGAGGAGATGACGGTCGGCAACCAGGCGGTCACCCCGGTTTCCGGCAATCGAGAAGAAATGTGCCGGTAGTGTTCCGGGTGTTCGTCGACTTCGACCCCAAACGCGCCATTGACCTGCAAATCGATATAGCCGGGCGCGACGACCGCCGCCTCGATAACCGAATCGGGCAGTTCACCATCGCGAGGATCATCGAGCACTGCGGCGATTCGGCCGCCTTCGACGACAACCGCGCCAGCGAACAACGATCCACCGCGTGCGATCTTTCCCCGAACAGCGTAGCGATGGGCAAGGTCTGCAAACATGCGCCGCATTGTACTCGTGGTCTGACGGTGATTCGTTCGGAGTTCCACGCGCGACCAGTCCGGAATGCGATGATTCGCACCATGCGAATATGCGGTCTCATTGCTATGGAATGGGTGATATGGCGGAATGGTCGAACTGGGCGGGCAATGTGCGAGCGACACCTCAGCGACTCGTCGTGCCCCGGAGCATCGATGAGCTGCAAACCGAGGTGGCATCCGCCAACCGCCAGGGCTGGACGGTTCGCGCCGCCGGGTCCGGTCATTCCTTCTCACCGCTGTGCGAGTCGCCCGGCCTGCTGGTAGATCTCTCCGCGATCACTGGCATCGAAGCGATCGACGCGACCACCGGCGACGCGACGATTCTCGCCGGAACGAAAATCTACGACATCGGCCAACCCCTCTTCGAAGCAGGCCGCGCCCTGGGCAATCAGGGAGATATCGACCGTCAAGCCATCGCCGGAGCTGTCGGCACAGGCACCCACGGCACCGGGCGCGGGTTCGGCAGCTTTTCCAGCATGGTGAAAACGATCGAGCTTGTCGCTCCATCTGGTGATCTCGTCACGATCGATGCGGCGGATGCCAATCTGCTCAGCGCCTCGGCATTAAGCATGGGCATGCTGGGAATCGTCACCCGCCTGCAGTTGCGGACGTTGCCAGCCTTTCGTTTGCACGAGCGCTCTCGGCCGCTCGATTTCGAATCCTGCCTCGACGGCTTCCTCGACGTCGAAGAGGCAAACCGCCACGCCGAGTTCTGGTGGATCCCGCCACTCGACAGTTGCGTGCTGAAAACGCTCACCGAAACATCCGAGGAACCTGCAGGTGGTGGTCCGGAACCCGATTTTCCACCCGGCACCATCGAGCGCTATCTGAAACCGGAGAAGATCGACTGGAGCTCCAGGGTCTATTCGACCACCCGCAACCAGCCATTCGTCGAGTGCGAGTACGCCCTGCCGCTGGCGGCCGGACCCGACGCGATGCACGCCGTGCGAACGTTGATGCAGTCGAAACACCCGGATGTCCGCTGGGCGGTCGAATACCGCACCGTGCCTGCGGAATCGCTGATGCTCAGTCCAACCCGCGGCGAGGAATGCGTCACGATCAGCGTGCACCAGGCAATCGAGGCGCCATGGGAAGCCTTCATGCGCGACTGCGACGCGCTCTTTCGCGCACATGGCGGCCGTCCCCACTGGGGCAAACTCCACTGGCTTACCCGCTACGACATCGACGAGCTCTATCCACACATCGACTCGTTCCGCCAAATACGCTCCCGCTTCGACCCTGACGGCACCTTCCTGAACGCTCACCTCCGGCCGTTATTTGCGTCGTGAGCGCGTGCAACCAACCACCTCCGTAGCGGCAACGCCTGCGTTGCGAAACGCGTACCCACAGAATGGTTGGTCCATGATTGCGTCGTCTTCGCAAACGGGGCAACGCAGCCGTTGCCACTCTCCGTCCCGCCCACAGCGTCGGTCGAAGGGAGACGGCGGCGGATTCGCGAAAGACCGTGACGGCCTGGGTGCCGCGTTCATCGGGTTTTCACGGCAGACGCCATGCCGGCCTGCCGGCACCAGCGCGGCATGAAAACCAGACGTAGCCTCGCCATTTATGGCGCTTACGGGAGGTCGCGTACGTACATCCTTTTTCACCGCAGTAGATGGGTCCAACGCCGGTTGCCCTGTTAGCTCACCTTACTGTTTCCATCTGAGTAGCGCATCCAACGCTAATTGCCCTGTCAGCGCACCTCTTACAGTGTCATTCTGAGCCCACATGCCGGCCCGCCGGCACCAGCGCGTATGAAAACCCACCGTAGCCTCGCCATTTATGGCGCTTCCCGGATGTCACGTACGTACATACTTTTTCACGGCAGCGCCAGCGAAGAATCTCCCGCCGCAGCGGAAAGCATCCCATCGCGCGTTTTGCTCTCTGACCGATGCTCAACGACCCGCAAGCCGGCGTATAGCCTTCGGTTTCGACCGGAGGCCCTCGCGGCGACCATCGAGTCCCGTTTACGGCAAATGCGCGCCGCCCGTGATGTCGATCGCCGCGCCGGTGAGAAACTCCGATTGCGGTGATGCGAGATAGCGGACCACCCGCGCTACGTCGTCAGGCGTTTCGATGCGCCCGAGCGGCGTTTGGTCGACATACCCGGCAAAGATTTCTTCTGTCGACTTCCCGGTTAGCGCCGATTCCCAATCGAGCTCATCAGTCTGCATCGGCGTCGCCACGAAGCCGGGGCAGACACAATTGACGCGGATGTTGTACGGACCAAGCTCGAACGCGCAGCACTTCGTGAATCCAATGCAGGCCCATTTCGATGCTGCATAGTGCGCTAGCAGTCCGGGTCCGGTTTTGCCGGCCATCGACGCGGTATTGACGATCACGCCCCGCCGGCGCTCCATCATCGCCGGAATCACCGCTCGCGTGACGAGAAACACCCCTTTGGCGTTGACATCGAAGTTGAAGTCCCACTCCTTCTCGGTCAGCGCCCAAACATTGTTCATCGTCGAGACACCCGCGTTGTTGCAGAGAATATCAATTGGGCCCAGCTCCGCTCCGACCGCCGCGGCGACAGCAGCCGCTTCGTCGGCTGAGGTGACATCGAGCCGCCAGGCGCGCGCTCCCTCAAGCGAGGCCGCGACCGCCTCCGCCGCCTCGATGTTGACGTCGGTGACGGCGACCCTCGCGCCCGCTTCGGCAAGATGCGTGGCGATCGCCTTGCCGATTCCCTGGCCTGCCCCAGTCACGAACGCAATTTGCCCAGAAAGGTCAATCATTTGGCGGTCCTCCTGCTTCGAACTTCCAAGACTTCATTGCCGTAGTCTACGCGTGCTTTCCGACCCCTTGCGGGAAGACGAGCGACACGTCGTGAACAACGAAACGCGTACACTCCGGCGTTCGAGCGCCATACATGGCGAGGCCGCGCATGGATCGTCCCGCTGAGCTGACGCCGGCACGGTGACTCCATAGCAGACATCAACTCCGGCGATTGCTATAGTCTAGGCACGCAGTGCGTGCTGTGTTTTGACTCCTGAAAGGGTCCCGCTCGTTGTCCAACCGGCGAAAGAGGGAGAAGCGCCCTCGAACGATCTCCCCTGCGTCCGCGTCCGCCACTTCACCGGAGCGAGAATCCGTCGCAACCCCGCCTCAACCTGAAGCGCCTCAACCGGCGCAGCCAGCTGGTTGGGACATTCCTTCATTCCTGAAACCGCTCGAACCCGCCTGGGACTCACTGCAGAAGACTCTGGCCAAAGGCGATCGGGTTATCGAGTCACTGCATCTGCCCGTCTTTTCACCCCGGACAGAACGAATCGCCGGCGCGAACGGCTGGCTCTGGCTCGTCTTTCTGACCATCGCACCAATCCTGTATGTCGGCTTCGGCATGACCGTCTCAGTCAACGGCTGGGGATGGCCCCAGAATCGGTACCCGTGGATCGATAACGATTACTGGTGGCACCTGGCGGCCGGCGACTACATGATCGACGAGAGGGCGATGCCCTCGCCCGATCCATGGCTCTACACCTACGACGGCAAATTCGTGGCGCATGAGTGGCTGGGCGAGGTTTTTCTGTCAGTGACCGACCGCGTCGGCGACTACCAGGCGGGAATCATCGCCACGGTGCTCATCGCCGCGCTTGGATTCTGGGCATTGATCGCGGCGATGCATCGCTATGGACTGAGCTACCGAGCCTGTTCGCTCGCCACGGTGCTCTGGATGGGCGTTTTTCTGCGCGACGGCATTTTCGCGGTGCGGCCCCAGATGTGGACCTTCTCCTTCTACGCACTCCTCTTCCTCTTTATTGCCATGTACGAAACTGGCAAGTGGAAGCATCTCTGGATTCTGCCCCCCTTTTTCCTGATCTGGTTCAACGTCCACCTTTCCGCTGTGATCGGCATTCTGGCGTTCGGCGTTTTCGGGCTCGACCAGATCATTCGCCGTAAACCGGTCAGGCATCTCATGCTTGTTGGTGTGCTTTGCCTGGCGGGGTTGGTGATCAACCCGTTCGGCATCGACTACATCGACCAGATCATTCGCTTCGGCGACAGACCAGCCATCTGGAACGAGCGCATCTTCGAGTGGCTGCCGCCTGATTTCTCACAAATGCACAATCTCGGGTTTGCGCTGTCGATCCCGATGGTCGTACCGGCGGTCTGGCAACTCCTGCGGGGCAGAGTGTGGCCGGGATTGATGCTGCTTTTCTTCCTTTATCAGGGTCTGACTTCGGTGCGCTTCGCGTCGGTCTATGTGCTCTTCACGATGCTCTTCGCCGGTTGGCTCGTCTGGCAGCACCGGCAGGATGTCGCCAACGCCTGGGTTCCAGCCGAGCGCCCGCAAGGCGTATCGCTCGGCGTGCTGGCGGTTCCTGCCGCCGCGGCGGCGGCGATCGCGCTGGCCGTCGGCATCATTTTCGACAATTCACAGTTCCGTCGGGACCCGGTGGCGTGGGGATATCCGGTCGAAGCGGCATCGATCTATCTGGAGGATTTCTCCGGACACCGGCTTTTCAACACCTACGACTGGGGAGGGTATCTCGACTACCGGTTCAAGGGAGACCCGGAGATCTTCATCGACGGTCGCGCTGACACCTATCCAAACGAGCTGATCGAACAGTATTTCCATATGGTCGATGGCAAGAATGGCTGGGACGCGATGATGAATCAATGGGATATCGACGTGATCATCGTCCGCCCGATCGACGGCATAACGATCCCCCTCCAGAACCACCCCGACTGGGTCGCCGTCTACGGCGACAGGTTCTCGAACATGTACGTCCGGCGGTCAGCGTTTGAGTGAGCCGGGTGGTACTGGGCACTGGGAACTGGGCACTGGGAACTGGGCACTGGGAACTGGGAACTGGGCACTGGGAACTGGGAACTGGGCGACGATACCACCCCTCCCGTAGCCATCGACCTCCGTGTCGATGGCCGTCCCGCAGGGCCCGGTCCGGGTCGCAAGTCGGTCGCAGACATACCCGGCCACGACCGGGCTACCCTCGGCGATTCAGCATTAAGGCGTTCCTCAGTGCTCCGTTCTGCCGCTCATCGTCGAGACACATTGCGACACGTGCGCGTCGCTATAGGTATCATTCCCATCAGCGAAGCTTCATCTGTGGAAAATGCCGATGCTCCATATTGGGCAAGGTAGTGATCGATTGCGAGGGTCAAAGATGGCTCGACGGCTTGGAATTGCGCTGGTCTTGCTGTTGATTCTGCAAGGGCTGTCTACGCCTTTATCGTTCTCTGCGGCGAAAGCGCAAGATGCTTACTGGGATCCCGCGTGGATCGCGCAGCACAGTGGCGAAGTTGAACAGCAGATTCAGCGAGCATTTACTGGGGCGGCGCGCGCCTGGGATGAATGGTTCTTTGACATGAAACTGAAGGTACCGAACAAGCCAATTCTCGTCCTTGTTAGGCAGGGAGAATCGGCAAGAGTCGAGGGATGTACAAACACACTTCCCGACGAGGCCGTAACCAGTAGAGACTCTACCCCCGTGTATTGCGTCATTCAGGGCCCAGTCTCAAACATAACCATCAGCACTGATCCGTCAACATTTGATTCGCCACCGCGAAATCCACCGGGTGAAACCGGCGTTAATGTCAACGGTTTCATCCTGATGCCAATCGAGACAATGACAGCGTTTGCGTATGGATCGCACGACACGGGCAACACGGAGTTCATCAGTCTGGCTCCTGCGATGTTCTTGGCCCACGAGTACGCCCACTTCGTTCAAATCGAACTTTCAAACCAATTGAGACGCACCCTACCAGTCAAAATTGCGACTGAGTTGCTGGCTGACTGTCTCGCTGGCGATCTGTTTGCTACCGCGGGCCTGAGCATTTTTTCCGACGAAGAGAACAATGCGAACATCCTCTTGTGGTCGTTCAATCGACTTGGTGACGATCTCCCCAATTCGGAATACGGCACTGACACCCAGCGACGAGAAGCATTCACATTCGGCTTTACTCTCGGCACGACAGATCGCGACACAACAAAGCGGGCGGGAAAACTCAACTGCCTCTCAAGATACTGGCCGGGAATCCTCGACTAGCTCCTGGGATTTAGAAGTACATACACCGACCAGAACAACCAGGCATTGGATCAAACGTCGTCTCGTCAATTGAGAGGACAACGATTATGACTGGTATGCCATCTGCCGCAACATCGATAGTCGCCTCGTAATCCGGCGGAACATAGACAGAAGCCATTGAACTCCCGTTTGATGGGGTCGCGAATAGGCCGCGATCAGAAGTGTCACTATCTGAAGGAACGGTATTCAAAGTTACGGTGCCATCCTGAGTGCCGTTCAAGACAAGCGCTGGCCAGGCAGACGGCGTGAGGTGAAGACTATAACCAGGAAGGACCGAATACTGGGCAAGCGTGAGGTCAATTCGCTTCTCTGGCACGTTCGGCTCGACCAGGTGCGCGGCTATGACTTCGATTGAGCCGTCGCCGACGAGCACTGGAGTCGTGCTGACAAGTCCCATTAAGTGAACAACGGCCTGCTGAGGACTCTGATTGGCAATCGTGGATGTTCCTCTCCAATCAAGAACGAAGTCCTCTCTCGGCGCGAAAGAATGACAGGAAGCTGAAACGCAGAGCCGGGTTGACCTGGGTTCAACCTCTACCGTACCAGACATCACGATTCCGATCAGCGTTCCTTCTGCCTCTTGAATTGAGACTTTGCGGAATGCTTCTATTTGAATCGACCAGATGCCTATCATCGCCGTGTCCGAAGTCGGAGTCCAACCCCGAAAACCTCGGCTTGAGATTGGGCGCAGCGTTCTTTCCCCGGAACCAACAGTCGTCGCTTCCTGCGCTTGCGCGACGGTCGCGAAGAGGGAGGCAACCACGATCAGTGCCAGGAGTACTGTCAACCTCGTGCGCGGATTATGCAGGATGCTCATCGAACCTCCCCGGAAACGCCATTCATGCTCACGCTTGTCACTGCCGCCATTAGTGTACCGGACTGGGCTCCATCAGAAACGATTCATCTTGTGAACCAAGCATTCTCTCGAATGCGCGTTCACCGAGCGACTCCCGAAGCGCTTCTTCCAATCGATCGAGCGAGGCGCGTTCCGCGCGCTGCACTGGCCATCCCGCCTCCGCGCGCAGTCGTTTTGCTTCCGCGAGCGACTGCGCTGAGTCGCGGCCTGCTCCCCGTCCTGCAAGTGCCTGCGCTAGCCCTTCCAGAGACTCGGCAATCGCCGGTTTATCGCCTCGCTGCCTGTGAGTCTCCATACCGTTCCGAAAGCTTCGTTCGGCGGCGACGAAGTCATCTTCCAACAGAAAAAGCCTTCCTTGCTCGTTCTGAACATGACCGATGCCGCCCGTATCACCCGCTTCGTCGAAGATTGCTTTGCTCTTCTCGAGTCTCAATCGAGCAACATCAACACGACCTTCATCACGGTCTAGCCTGGCGTGATAGAGATCGATCCACGCACCAGCAAGGAGATCACTCATTTGACCGGCAAGAGCGCTGGCATCGCCGAAGTGTCTATGCGACCGGCCGGAATCCCCGGCATCGCGGGCCTGAATGCCGAGATTCAGTAGTGTCACGCACTGGCCCCGAAGACTTCGGAGTTCTAGCCAAATGGCATAGCTTTCCGTCAATAACCGGAATTCATCGTCGAACCGCCCCTGCATTCCGGCAACCATGCCGAGATTGGAAAGAGACTCGGCGATGCCAAGACGATGGTTCGATGCCTGTTCGATCCGCAGACTCTCCTCGTAGAGCGACTGCGCGGTTCGCGTGTCGCCAAGATCGATCGACAGGTTCCCGAGCTTTCGCAGGGCGCTGGCGCGCAGGTGCGAATCGGGTTCTCCGGCCAGTTCAAGCGCCTGTTCGAGCCAGCGCCTCCCTTCCGACGGGGCGCCCCGGATCGACCAGTAGTTCCAGATATTGGTGCAAAGCGACAGTGCGGACTCGGTGTTGCGCGTGTCGAGCCACCAACTCGCGGCGAAACGAATGTTGTCGAGATCGTCATCGATGCGCGACATCCAGGGAATCTGCTCCTCGCCGCCCAGCAGCGAAGGCGCGGCGCGTTCGACCAACCCCGTGTAGTACGCAGCGTGCGCTTCCCGAACGACCCGACCAGAGGTGGCCTCCTCGAATTGCTCAGCGGTGAACTCCCGGATCGACTCCAGCATCGAGTAGCGCGAAGCGCCGTCTGGTAACGTCTGCGTGCGGACCAAGCTCTGGGCAATGAGAGACTGGAGCAGCCTCAGCGCCTCATGACCTTCTAGCCCAAGAATGGCGCCCATGGATTCCGCGGTCCAGCCACCGGCAAATACCGAAAGTTCGAGCAGCACGCGCTGTTCGTCAACGGGCAGAAGGTCGTAACTCCATTGAATGGCATTGCGCAGTGTCTGATGGCGACCCGGCAGCGCGCGGCTCTTGCTCGACAACGTCGTCAGCTGACGCCCCAGCCGGTTTGTCAACTCAGAGGGCGTGAGGACGGTGATCCGCGCGGCTGCAAGCTCCAGCGCCAGTGGGATCCCTTCGACCTGACGGCAAATCGCCGCGATGTCGGGAGCGTTCGCGGTATCGAGTGAGAACGACGGCTGGATCGACATTGCACGCGACACGAAAAGCTGAACCGACGGAATCTCCTGCAACGCACCGACATCGCCGCCTGCGCGTTTGTCAGGCAGGGGAAGCGGCTCGATGGGCAGGCGTTGCTCGCCGCGAATCTCCAGCGGAATTCGGCTGGTCGCCAGAATGCGTACGTGAGGTGACGAGCGCAGAAGAGCGGCCACGAAGTGCGCCACCGACTCGATGATCTGCTCGCAATTGTCGAGGAGGAGCAACGCTTCTCGCTCGCGCAGCCAGCCGAGAACGGTTTCGTCGTCCGTTGCGCCAGGCGTCTCGCGCAGCCCGAGCACGCGCATCACGGCGCCTCCAGGACTGTCGTCGCCGCGCAGCGAAGTCAAATCGACGAACCAGATGCCGTCCGGGAAGTCATCCACCACTGCCCGCGCGGATTCGGTCGCCAGGCGTGTTTTGCCGATTCCACCCGGACCGAGCAGCGTCACCAGCCGTCCCTGAGTGGAGCCGAGCATGGCGTGGAGCCTGGCGCGTTCCTCATCCCGTCCGATGAACGGGTCCGTGGGAACCGGCAGGTTGTGCTCGATGACTTCGAGCGTATCCAATGGAGGAAACGCCGCCGCTAGTCCATCGACCACGACCTGGACGATGCGCACGCGACCAGGCACATCGCGCAAACGGCGGTCGCCGAGGTCGCGCAGGGCAACACCTGCCGGCAGCGAACTGGAAACCTCGTCCGCCACGTCGCCAGTCAGCAGTATCTGGCCA
Source organism: uncultured Sphaerobacteraceae bacterium (assembly GCA_964461025.1). Taxonomy (GTDB): domain Bacteria; phylum Chloroflexota; class Chloroflexia; order Thermomicrobiales; family UBA6265; genus JAHBVL01. Next base: position 46,349 of record CAYWSE010000024.1, read on the forward strand.
CCGTGTCCCGCCCGCAGAAGCCTGGACAGGCGATTGAGCACCGGCCCAGCGAAGTCGTCGCCTATGGCGTCGGCCTGACCCGACTGAATCGCCATACGCACCCGCAGCGGAGCATCGAGCCCGGTTGCCTGCCAATCCTCGGCCGAGAGGGCGCGTTGTCCCTCCACGGCGGTGCGCAGAGCCGAATCTGCATCCGGGCAAACGGCGCAAATGGCGTCGCCAACCGATTTGAAGACCCGCCCGCCCGCCGCCTCGATTGCGGTGGTGAGCAGGGCATCATGCAGCGCGAGAGCCGAGGCCATGGCTTCAGGAACTCGTTCCCAGAGCCGCGTGCTCCCTTCGATGTCGGTAAACAGAAAAACGCTTGGCTCGCCTGTCGCCGGCTCGTCCATATCACCCGCCAGTGATTCCGGTAGTTTGTTGCGATAGTGTAACGGTCCGGGGTGCGGGGTCCGGGGTGCGGGGTCCGGGGTCCGAGGTGCGAGGTGCGAGGTG
>CAYWSE010000024.1:46853-50720 GCA_964461025.1 uncultured Sphaerobacteraceae bacterium
CCGTAGACCGTAGACCGACTTGCCGCCTCGCCGACTTGCCGCCTCGCCGCCTCGCCGCCTCTCCGCCTCTCCGCCTCTCCGCCTCGTGAGGCTAGAAATCCAGATCGCCGAGCCCCTCCAACAGCGCGCCAAGCACCGAGCCCGCGGCTTCCAGGATCTCGGCGGCATCAACAACTTCCGCGATGCCGCCCACCGCATCGATCACGGTTGGCGCGGCGTCTGCAAGCGTTCCGAGAAAGTCGCCCGCCACGCCGATCGCATCGGGCGCGTTGCCGATCAGATCCGCCGCCGCGCCCACTGCGCCGGGAGCAGAGCCGATCAGGTTGGCGGCAGCTCCCAGCGCTCCAGATGCCGATTTGGCAACATCTCCCGCGGCATCGGCGCCGGCACCAACGTCTGGAGTGGCGTTGAGCAGCCCCATCACGAACTCACTGGCGCCCTGCACGCCCGAACCTGCGGCATCGCTGACGGCGCCGAGTGAATCGATTGATGGAGTTCCGACCGAGGGCAAATCGATATTCGGCATGCCGATCGAGCCGGCATCGAGATCCACAAGCTTGCCTGCGCCGCGAAGCACATCGCCTCCGTCACTGGCCACGTCGATCCAGCCCTCGGAGCCGGTCACCGGGTCGATCTCCGACACTCTGTCGCGTACCACGTTGGCCCACGCGTTGACCGGCAGCGCGCCACTGAACCGATCGACAAACACCGTTGAAACTCCGAGCGCCAGCGCATACGGCAAATGCCGTTCCATCGAAACCAATGCGGGCGCGGCGTCGCCCATGCGAGCGATATCGGTAAGGTCTCGCTGAAATGCTCGCCAACGGGCGGCTTCTTCGGCTCCTGTTCGAGTTTTGGCCGGCATCGATCCGCTCAGTTTGACGACCGCCAGACCCATACCAAGCAGTGCGGCAGACGGGAAGATTGCAGTCCAGTCGAAGAGGGAATAGATCACCGTGAAGAGGATGATCGCCAGGCCGATCAGGACTTTGCCGATGGTGTTCCAGCGGGATCTCGTTTCCTCCGGCGATTTGACGAAGTATCCCCGCTCCACCAGGTCGGCGTAGAGTGCCCGGCGAATGTCCTCATATGCCGCCGCGACACTCGACGCCCGCTCCGCCAGCAGCACCGATTCGCCGGTTTCGAGATCAGAGCCAAAAAGCGCATGGAGCATCGGTTGCTCGAATGAGTGGGTCGGCAGCTCGGTCGTCGTCAACGTGACGCGAAACGCGTCTCCACTCCGTCCGGGCGCGGTATGTTCGACGCTGACGATGCCCCGTCGCTGCAAATCGAACAGCGTGGCAACGAGGTCGGCGTGATCGACACGCTCATCGATCAGCGATCCGGCGACCGCGGCAGGGAGATCGCCAGGCGGTGTACCGCCAGCACCGGGCGACGGATCGGTATGGGGATCGCGGCCCTTCAGATACCAGAGACCAATCAGAAAGACGAATCCGAAGCTGAAAATCGCCAAACCCGCAACGAGAAGTACCAGACGAATGGCGTCCCTCGTCTGATCGGCCGATGGCGAATCGATCTGCAGTAACGGAAGCACGACAACTGTCCACTCGAGCACTGCGCTTACCTGCCTTCACATCATTACTGACGTCTGCCTGACGGCGCCATCAACTTTTCGGCTCTTGTTTCCAGATTCGCCGATCGCCCGGCGGAATGTCGTCGATATCGATTCTCATGGATTTTCGTCCTTCGTTCCGATGGCGCCGAATGTTTCCAGCTGAACGGTATGATGCCGGATAAAGCGCGCGCCACCGGAATGCACATCAGGAATATGTGAGCCCTATGGCCAGAATGTATCCACCACAACCGCTCGAACCGATGCCAAGCTCCGCCGAGCAACGACTCTTCGATCTCTTCCGCACTGAGCTTCCGAAGCCCTACACGGTCTTGCACTCGGTCAAATGGCTGAGCCGCAAACCGCACCGCGACTACGACGGCGAAGCCGACTTCCTCGTCCTCCACCCAGAATATGGCGGCCTGGTCGTGGAAGTGAAGGGCGGCGAAATCATCCGCGAACCGCTTTCCACCGCCTGGTACTCGCGCGACCGGCACGGCACGCTGCACCTCATCAAGAATCCATTCGACCAGGCCAAGGGGGCGATGTACGATCTTCAGGCAATCCTCCGGCAAGCACGTCCCGAGCTGCACATGGCGGATGCGCTGAAACGCGCGGTGGCCTTTCCCGATGTGACGCTGGGCAACCGCGATCTCGGCCCGGACGCGCCCCGCTGGCTGATACTCGACCACGCCGACCTCGAATCGCTCGAGCACTCATTGCTCCGCGCCTGGCGCCCATCCACCAGCGCCGCGATCGGCGCCGGCGGCGTCGCGGCAATCGTGCAATTGCTCAGTCCTGCCATCGAGCTGCGCCGTCCAGGACTTGGCGCGTCGATCAGGGAGGAACAGGACGTCTTTCTTCAGCTGACGTCCGAGCAGATGCGCCTCCTCGATTTCGTCGCCTCGCACCGGCGAGTGGCAATTCGCGGTGTTGCCGGTTCGGGCAAGTCGCTTCTCGCTCTCGAAGTCGTTCGCCGCCTGGCGTCGCAGGGTTACCGCGTGCTCTACACCTGTTTCAATCAGGCGCTGGCCGGTTGGGCCAGGCGCGAGCTCGAAGAGCAACTACTCGGCGATATGTCCGGAGTGACCGTTGCCCACTACCATGCGCTTGCCGAAGATTTCGCCCAGCGCGCCGGGATCAGACTTCCAGCGGAGTCGGAAAAGGAACGCATCGCGTCTTCCTATTACAACGACATGTTGCCGCAGTTCCTGAGCGACGCGACGTACATGCTGCCCGATCGATTCGACGCGATCATCGTCGACGAAGGACAGGATTTTGCCGACATCTGGTGGGTGTCGCTCGAATCACTGCTCGACGATCCGGTCGATGGCATTTTCTACCTCTTCTATGACCCGGATCAGACGGTTTACACCGGGCGGTCCACCGCTGGCCTGCCGATTCCCGAGCCCCATTTTCAGCTCTCTGACAACTGCCGCAGTACTCGCGCTATCCACGATCTGGCATTTCGGTACATCGCCCGGCCTGGGAGCTCCCGCTGCCGGGGACCGCAGGGCAGAGCAGCCGACGTCATCGCCGCTCCGGCGGGGAGCGAAGTCGACGCGCTGCGGCGCGTCGTGCATCAGCTGACTCAGGAAGAAGGCGTTGGGCTCGATCAAATCATCGTGCTGACACCGCGCGCCCAGCATCGCAGCGTGCTTCCAGAGGGCGCCAGGCTCGGCAATGTCCAGCTAACCTGGGGCGAAGCCGGTCCGAACCAATTGCGCGCAACATCGATCGCCCGTTACAAGGGACTCGAATCAGATGTCGTGATCCTGATGGAGCTCGATCGGGCCTATCACGAAACGCGAACAGCGCTCATTCACGTCGCCCTGACCCGCGCCCGGCACCATGTGGTTGTCATCGGGGAGCTGCCGGAGCCGTGAGTAGGCAATGGGCAATGGGCAATAGGCAATGGGCAATGGGCAATAGGCTTAGAACCGTCCGGGGATGGAATCCCCGGTATGACCCACCGAAAACCCGCTCAAGCAGGTTGGTTATGAGCGACCGGTTGTTCGGCAGCCTGCTTTGGACCCCGGACTTCGAACTCCGGACTATGAGGTCTTCGAACGAGCCGTATCGGTTCCTGGTCGATGAGGGGTCCTGTCCATCATCGTCGGGAAGGGACGAGCTCGTTGCATGCGGCGGGGTCGACCGTGCCGAACCGGGGGGAACTGGTAACTGGTAACGAGCAACTGGTAACTGGTTGCTTGCTTTTGCGTACCAGTTGCCAGTTACCAATCACCAGTTACCCACTCCAGAGCGGGGGCGTTGGCCTGCGATCTCTGCTTGGG
>CAYWSE010000025.1:0-49858 GCA_964461025.1 uncultured Sphaerobacteraceae bacterium
CTTTGTCGGCAAAAACCGACGCGGAGATCCATTCCCCGACCGCGAGCGGCGCGGCATTGAACGCGACGCCCTCGCCTCTCGCAAGTGACTCGATCCAGTAGACGCCATTGTCGTCCGGCTTCAGAAAGCTCGATTCAATGTGCCCGATGATTTCGCCGTGCTCCTCGATCCAGGCAGTTGCCGACGCAAGCGCCGATTCACCAGGTTCGGCGATCTCGCGGTTGTCTATCGCGGCCGTCAGACTCTTGATCAGCCACCGGCAGTGCGTTTCCATCTGGCGCAAGTCTGTGGCGACCTGATCGGCATCGACCTCGACCTCAGACCAGAGCGGCAGACGGCGGGTCGACGATTGAATGCGCGTGCCGCCGCCGTCAGCAGCCCGTGAAGAGAGTTCCTTCTCCATCTCCCGGAGCCGGTCGAACAGGTTGCGTGTGCTGCGAGCGGCGCGGTCGCCATCGTCGATCACTGCGCGAATGCGGCTCAGCGCGTCGCTGCTCGAAGCCGCCGAGTCGGAGAAGGCGCCCGCATTGGCCAGCAACCCAACGGTCGCCGGAAAGATTCCTCCTGCCGAGGTCCCTCGCAACTCGATCCAGGCTTCGATATGGCGAACGATCGACTCCGCCGTCAGCCGGTAGCTGAACTGCCGGGTCGCCACCGCTTCGAGATGATGCGCCTCATCGATCACCAGACGCGCACTCTGAGGAAGCACCGAGCCGCCCGCTCCATGATCGCTGAAGAGCAGCGCGTGATTGACGATCACGATGTCGGCACGTTGAGCGGCCGTCCGCGCCCGCGCGAAGAAGCACTTCTGACCCTGCTTCGCCCGGCACAGGGCATTCGAGCAATTCTCGGTGGAGGCCGAGAGTCGTTGAAACAACCGATCGTCACTTTCCGAGAGATCGAGCTCAGCCTTGTCGCCAGTTGCCGATGACTCAACCCAGGAGCCCATGCGCCCAAGCAGTGATGCGAGCTCAGGATCTGGCGTGCGCTTCGAACGCTCAGCATTCCAGCGCTCTCGACAGAGGTAGTTCGCGCGCCCTTTCAGACTGACGGCCTTCAGTGGACGCCCTGGAACGAGCTCGTCCATGATCCGGGTGACGATTGGCAGGTCCTTCTGCACGAGCTGCTCCTGGAGGGCGCGCGTATGCGTCGACACAACGATCGTTTCGTCCTGCGTCAGCGACCAGTACGCAGCAGGAATCAGATAGGCAAGCGACTTGCCGATACCCGTCCCTGCCTCCGCCAGAAGGGCGCCAGAGTCCTGGAACGCGCGGGCGACCCGAAGAGCCAATTCCTGCTGCCCCTCACGTTCCTGAAATCCAGGCAATTCCCGCGACAGGATTCCTCCTTCGCCGAAAACGTCGGGGACGATGTCACTAATCAGGTTCATCTCAGGCGATGCCCTTCACCAGTCGAACAAGAATTTGACCAACGAACGCAGGCGGCATAGAGGTCTTCGTCGCTAGAGCTGACCCAGACCCAGGTACCCCGAGACCGAAACGGTCAGCGCGAGAAACTGGTAGAGACCATCCGCGACCGGAGCATTGTCAATGTACTCGTCTTCACGATGCACATTTCCGCCGGTTGTTATGCCAATGCAGACCGCGGGTATTCCTCGGCTGATGGGAATATTCGCGTCTGTGCTCGAAGCATCGCCGACCGGATTGATGCCGATCGATTCGAGGATCGTGCTGGCCAGCCGAATGATCCGGCTCTCGGTCCTAACAACCCCCGCGGGTCGTTCGCCGATGACTTCGAATGAGACATCGATACTCTCGCGAGCTCTGCCAAGCATCGCTTCGACGTCACCTGTAAGTCGCTCGAGCGGCTCTTCTTCTACCGATCTCAGGTCGAGCAGGAACTCGACACGAGGCGCGATCGTGTTGACCGAGATACCACCTTCGATTGTTCCCACATTCAGCGTCGTCTTGGGGTGAGAGGGAAGTGTCATCGATGTGAGCTCGGTGATGATCCTGGCGGCTGCATCGATTGCGCTCGGATTGCCATGGTCACCCCAACTGTGCCCCCCTGGCCCTTCGACCCTGACCCGATATCGACGGCTGCCAACCGCGACATGCGTGACCCGACCGAGATTGTGTCCTTCCAGCGCAATCACTGCTCCAACGTCGCGATGTGCGTCCATGACCGACTTCATGCCCCGCAGATCGCCCAGACCTTCCTCGCCGACGTTCCCCGTCACGAGAATTTCGGTCTCGGTGGTAACGCCTGCTCGCTGAAGCATCGTTGGCAACAGTAGAGCCGTCGAGATACCAATGCCGTTGTCGCCGATCCCTGGTCCGCACGAGCGGTCTTCGCCGACAGAGATGGATATCGGTGTCGATGCGGGAAACACGGTATCTATGTGCGCGGCTATCAGGAGCTTTCTGGCGCCGAGCTTACCCGCAAGCCTGCCAACGACATCGCCGATGTCGTCTACGACGACATCCTCGAAACCCAGGGCGGGCATCATCACAGAAATGCGTTCGGAGCGAGCGCGTTCGGCATTCGTCGGCGACGGAATCGCGGTGATCTCCGCCGCCAGCGCGATAACCTCTCCGGCCATGGCGCGGGAAACGTCGTACAGTGCGGCGCCGACGTCACCGGCAACGAGGGGAATGGGGGGTATCACTCGAGACATACTCCCGCAATTTACCCTTCGGTTAGCGCCACGAACAGGGTCGTCATCCAGTTTGCGGAGTATACCTGACTGGCAGTCATCGACGCGCCGCGATGCTGTAGCGCCGGAACGCGGAGCATGGGAAAATGAACCCGGCGAGCGCGCTGAGAGGCATCGTCACAGGTGAGGAGGGACGCGAATGGCATATCACCGTTACGATGCAATCATTGTCGGCGCCGGTGGCGCTGGATTGATGGCGGCGATCCAGATGGCCGGCAAGGCGAATGTCGCCGTCGTCAGCAAACTCTACCCTCCCCGTTCCCACACCGGCGCCGCGCAAGGCGGCATTGGCGCCGCGCTTGGCAACACCGAAGAAGACCATTGGGAATGGCACATGTTCGACACCGTCAAAGGTGGCGACTATCTGACCGACCAGGATGCCGCGGAAATCCTCGCCCGGGAAGCGATCGACGCGGTGATCGAGCTCGAGCACATGGGCCTTCCCTTCAATCGCACACCCGACGGAAAGATCGATCAGCGCCGGTTTGGTGGTCACACCCGCAACTACGGCGAAGGACCGGTCCGCCGGGCCTGTTTCGCCGCCGACCGCACTGGTCACATGATCATCCAGACCCTCTATCAGCAAGGCATCAAGGAGAACGTTCAGTTCCTCGACGAGTTCTTCCTGCTCGATATCTTGTTCGCAAACGATGGCGCCTGCTGCGGATGCGTGGTCTGGGAACTGAAAACGGGCGAAATCCACGTCTTGCACGCCAAAGCGGTGCTGATCGCCACCGGAGGATTCGGACGCGTCTTCAAGATCACTTCGAACGCCATGGCGGGCACTGGGGACGGCGTGGCAATACCGTTCCGGCGCGGCCTCCCGCTCATGGACATGGAGTTCTACCAGTTTCATCCGACCGGGCTTTATCGCCTGGGCATTCTCCTATCAGAGGCAGCGCGCGGTGAAGGCGGCATACTGCGCAACGGCGACGGCGAAGCGTTCGCGGAGCGATATGCGCCCACATTGAAGGACCTCGCTCCCAGGGACATGGTTTCTCGCTTCATCTTCCAGGAAGTCAAGGAAGGCAGGGGGATCGATGGAAAAGATTATGTCCATCTCGATCTGACCCATCTTCCACCCGAAGTAATTGACGCAAAGTTGCCGGACGTCACCGACTTCGCACGGACCTATCTGGCGGTCGAACCGAAGTCCGAACCAGTGCCGATCCAGCCGACCGCGCACTACGCGATGGGAGGGCTGCCAACAGACACGAACGGTCGCGTCATCAACGACGAATTCTCCACACCGGTGCCGGGACTCTACTCGGCTGGCGAATCCGCCTGCGTCTCCGTGCACGGCGCCAACCGGCTGGGAACCAACTCCCTCGTTGACTTGATTGTCTATGGCCGGCGCGCAGGGAGGCACATGCTCGAATTCGTCAATACGGCGCCGCTTCCCGAGTTGCCGCCGAACCCGGACCTGCTGGCGCGCACCGAAATCGACGCCGCGATGGCCCATCCGAAAGGCGAGCGTAGCGCCGATCTCAGAGCACGTATGCAGGAAGTGATGATGGACAACGTCTCCGTCGTCCGCGACGCTGCCAGCCTGACGACTGCACGAGACGAAATCCAGAGCCTGAAACGTTCGTACCAGAATGTCGCCGTCACCGATCGTGGCAAGGTTTTCAACACCGATCTGATGGAAGCGCTGGAGCTTGGGTACATGCTCGACTGCGCGGAGGCGATCGTCGAGGGCGCTCTGGCGCGTCAGGAAAGCCGCGGCGCGCATTACCGCACCGACTTCGAGCAACGTGACGATGCGAACTGGCTCGCTCACACGATGGTGCGCAAGACCTCCGGCGGTCTCGAGTTGCGTAAGAAACCGGTGACGATCACGATCTTCGAACCGAAAGAGCGCAAGTACTAATCAAGGCAGGTCCCCTGATCTGGGCGAAAGGATGACGACGTGAAAGCGAAACTGCGCATCAAGAGGTTCGACCCGGAAAACGACGTCAAACCGGTCTATCGCAATTACGATATCGAATGCGATCCGCACGACCGCGTGCTCGATGCGCTGAATCAGGTGAAGTGGCTCCACGACGGTTCGCTGACTTATCGCCGCTCCTGCGCGCACGGCATCTGCGGTTCGGACGCCATGCGGATCAACGGTCGCAACCGCCTCGCCTGCAAGATGCTTATGCTCGATGCTGGCGAGAAGATCACGATTGAACCTCTGATGGGCTTTGAAGTGATCAAAGACCTCGTGGTGAACATGGAACGCTTCTTCGATGCGTACAAGTCGGTCAAACCGTTTCTGATCGCTTCGGACAATCCTCCTGGTGGCGAGCGGTTGCAGTCACCCGCTGAGAGGGATCGCTACGACGACACGACCAAGTGCATTCTCTGCGCTGCCTGCACCACCGCCTGTCCGATCACGTGGACCAACGATCAGTTCGTCGGCCCCGCGGCGATCGTAAACGCGCACCGCTTCATCTTCGACAGTCGCGACGAAGGAGCTGGGCAGCGGCTTCGCATTCTCAATCAGCAGAGCGGTGTCTGGCGCTGCCGAACCGTGTTCAACTGCACCGACGCCTGTCCGAGGGACATTGAGGTCACCCGGGCGATTGAGGAAGTCAAGCGGGCGTTGATTGTCGAGGCGGTATAGTCAGACTTCCGGCTGCTCGGCTAGACTTTTTGCCCGAGATGTTTGCTGTATCTGAGGTTATGGATGGACAATCCTTTTTCGTGGGACTATCTGACGACTGTTCCAGGGCCGGATGAAGTCTTCGGCCCATTCGCGGTCGTCTATCTGATTCTCTTCGCCGTCGGTTTCGTCCTCACACTCGTGATCTATAACGACTGGGCGAAGAAATGGTTCAAGGACCCGGTTCTGCACCGCATGGCCAAGCACTGGTCGGCGTACGGTCTGGTGCTGTTCTCGCTCGGTCTCTTCTTCTTTCTGATCAGGTGGTTGCAGATCAATCCGTTCGATCTCGGCATGAGGTTGTGGCTCTGGCTCTGCCTCTTGGGGCTAGTCGCGTGGATCATCTACATGATCTATGACTACAAAAAGAATTATCCTGCCGCGCGTGCCGCATATGAGGATCAGGTGAAGCAGCGGTTGTACGCTCAGTCGTCGTCCAATGCCCGCAAGCTGGAGGCATACGCCCGCGAAAATAAGGGACAGCATGTTCCGCGTCCCCGGCCAGTTCGCAAGAAGCGCGCCTGAACGGGCATCCAGAGCAGGAAATTCGAAAGGCTGCCGGCAGTCGCCGGCAGCCTTTCATGATGTCTGAGGGTTGGCCGTGCACCCTTTGTCGATCGGCGACACTCCGGCTTATCGGGGCTCGCTTGCTCAGGCGGAGCAACCCCACGTCACCCGAGGCGGTCCGCTTAAGGCTGCTACCTTCCGGTCCTGACCTGGTTCACAGTGCCTCGCCGCGCGGGACTCGGCCGTCAACGCCGCGCCACCACGCCAGTCCCACAGTGCCGGACCTCGAAAGGGAATTCAACCCCGCTACAGCGGATTGCGGGTGCAGGGCACCGCTAGTTCCCCGTCTAGCACGACCATCACGCAGTGTAGCATCCACGGCCGGGCCGAACCAAACCGCGGTGCTGAGGCGGATGTCAATCCTCAGGCGGCAGTGGATGATCCTCAGGCCATTCGATCGGTCGCGGTCCCGGATCGGTCATGTCCGGATTATCCTGCAACCGTCGGAGCACGTTCACGGTCAGGTCATGGTGGACCTGCACCTGGCAGGAGAGCCGCAGGTTGTCCGGCCGGTTTTCGAGGCGTCCCAGCCGTTCTGCCTCAGGCTCGGTCATCGGGCCGGCATCGCCATCGATAATCTCGACACGGCAGGTCGTGCATCGCGCATTGCCCCCGCACCGATGCAGAATATCGATTCCGCTGTCTTCGATCGCCAGCACGAGACGTCGGCCGTTACTTGCCTCGATGATCGTGTCCGGTTCGACTACAACTCGATGTACGCTGTCCTCCTGCCCTGCTTCCAAACACTCAGTCTGATCACTGTTGCAGGAATAGTACCCGTTCATTTCGCATGCGCAGGCCGGCACCAGCAGATCTGAGCGGACCTCGTATACTGTGCGGCGAAGCAACCGGCAAGGTGGTTCGGGGCAAATCCGGCAGCACAAGGAGCGTTCGGGCAATGGTCATGAAGTATGTCAACTGGGCGCTGCGACGGGACAACTCACAACCGCCGATCCCAGTTTGCCCAGACCACAACGTGGAAATGCGTTTGCGCGGAATGATGGGCCGCCCCGCCCGATTTTCGTATCAAACCGAAGGGGAATACACCCATATCTACTTTTGCCCCATCGAGGAATGCAACCAGACGGCTGAACGCAAAGTAGCTACGTCTCAATCACCTGCGCCGAACGAAGCCCCCGCTCGCCCGATCTATGCTCGCAACCGGCAGGACATTCGTGGCTCGTAAGGTCTAGTTTCTGGTCGTTGTGTTTTCGCCCTGATAGATTCCCTCATAGCCCTTGACTGTGGCCTGACTCAAGCGAACGAAGACGAGCTGGGCCACGCGCGCTCCAATCTGCACCCGAAAACCGGCTGGATTGTTCACCACCAGCAGCGACGTCGAACGTCCGGAATACCCCGCGTCCCAGACGGCCGTGTGAATGGCCACACCACTGCGGGTCAGGCTCGAGCGGGGACGTCCCAACGCCATCAGGTCAGCCGGCAACGAAACGGTCTCGGCATAGGTGATGTGATAGGGTCCCGGCGTGAGGAACGCAAAACCCGCGTCGTCAACGGAAACTGCTTCGAGCTCCGGCAGAACTCGGTCGGCATTGTCGATGCCGATGGTGCCCGAACCGAGATGTCGTTGCACTGCGGCGAGCGTCAGATCGAATCCGTTTGGCTGGAGCTGCGTTTCAAGATTCACGAAATCGCTGACGAGCGGCATTTGGCCGTCAATGAGTCGCCGAATCTCTTCTCTGCTCAACACTCCTGCACTGGCAAGCTCGTCCACAATCGCCCTTCCCAACCTCATAAACGTCACGTCCTACTGACCAAGAGTCTAAACGAGCCTTGCCGCTTCGAACCCCAAACACCGTACGTCGGACTTCGGCTCCCAACCGCTGGCATGTTGGCTGCAGTGGTGCTATCGTAACCGTCGTATTCAACGATTGAGTAACGCGCAGTTACGTCGTTGAACGCCCACCAGGATTCTTTCATGCTTCAGGTTCTCGACGCACCACAAATCACCGCCACGCCGATCACCATGCAACGCCGCGCCCAGGATGCGTACGGCCGGTTCATGACCTACCTCCGCATTTCTCTCACCGATCGGTGCAATTTCCGCTGCGTTTACTGCATGCCGGCAACCGGGATGAAGTTCCAGCCGAGAGACGAACATCTCACCGACGAAGAACTGCTGCGGGTCGTGCGGCTCTGTACCAAACTCGGTTTTCGGAAACTACGATTGACGGGCGGCGAACCGACCATTCGCCCGCATCTCGTCGATCTCGTTCGCCAAATGAAGTCGTTCCCAGGCGTCGATGAGATCTCGATGACTACGAATGGCCTCCTCCTCGGTCGGATGGCAAACGATCTGCGGGCGGCGGGACTCGACCGCATCAATGTCAGCATCGACACCCTCGACCCGGAGAGATTTCGCCTGATCACCCGCGGTGGACGTCTCGATCTTGTCCTGCAGGGCATTGAGGCGGCGGAAGCGTCCGGCATGCGGCCGATCAAGCTGAACGCCGTAGTCGTCAAGGACCACAGCGAACACGAGGTCATTGACCTCGCCTCCTTGACGCTGAAGCACGATTGGGAGGTCCGGTTCCTCGAGATCATGCCGATGGAAGGCGTGGGCATCGTCTACGACGAGGGCCTGATCACGTCAGAGCAGACGAAAGCCGAGCTCGAATCGCATTTCGGCGAGCTCGTGCCCGTTGAAACCGATCCTTCCGACCCGGCGCGACTCTGGCAGATTCCAGGCGCGCGAGGGAAGATCGGTTTCATCTCTCCGATCTCCCAACCATTCTGCTCGGCCTGCAACCGGGTACGCCTCACGGCAGATGGCAAACTGCGACTTTGCCTCTTGCGGGGTGATGAGATCGATTTCCGCGACCATCTGCGGGCAGGAGCGTCTGACGATGAAATCGAGGAGATTCTGCTTGCCGGCATCTGGCGGAAACCATGGGGACATGGTGTCGCCGAAGGCGATCGGCACACCGTGCGCGGCATGTCGCAGATCGGTGGCTGATTGGTGACTCTGTGCGAACCCTCAATGACCTTCGGCCTCCTTTTTTCACCACCACAGCCCAGCCTTGACAAACTGCAGTCCGACTTCCCTCAGGTACGATTTCTTCAATCAGTCGACGGCGACAGCAGTTTTCTACCCGATGTCGACGCGATACTCGCCTGGAATCTGACGCTTGCCGATGTGCAGACGGCGGCACGGCTCCGCTGGGTGCAGTGGGTCGGCGCGGGAGTCGAGCAAGCGCCGCTCGCCGAGCTTCAACGGCGGGGCATCGTTCTCACCAACAATCGTGGCGTCCACGCGCCGAATATTTCTGAGCATGTGCTGGCGATGATGCTCGCATTCAGCCGCCAGCTTCCCACGCTGCTCGAAGCGCAGTCGCGCAAGCTCTGGCTGCACTGGAGCGATCACGATCAGCTGGGATCGATGAGCGAACTCGGGGGCTCCACCTTGTTGATCGTGGGCGCCGGACAGATCGGATCCACACTCGCCGCGAAAGCCAAAGCGCTTGGCATGCGCGTAATCGTCGTCGGAAGGGCCGCTCGTCCAGGTGAGGATGCGGTAATCGGCGTCGATCAGCTCGACTCCCTCTTGCCTGAGGCCGATCATGTCGCGATCTGCGTGCCTCTCACGCCGGAAACCCACGGACTGTTCGATTGGAATCGCCTAGGCAAAATGAAGCAAGGGGCGCGCCTCTACAACATCGGACGCGGGCAGATCGTCGATACCGACGCGTTGACTGGTGCGCTCACAAGTGGTCATCTGGGCGGCGCAGGACTCGATGTCTCCGATCCGGAGCCCCTGCCGCCCGATCATCCGCTCTGGGACGCGCCGAATCTGATCATCACGTCTCACACATCTGGAATGACGCCGCGCTACTGGGAGCGGGCATACGAGATTCTTGCGACCAATCTGCGGCACTTTCTGGCCGGAGAGCCACTGACGAACGTCGTGCAGCTGGATCGCGGCTACTGAGTCCAGCGTTCGATGGTCGCGCCCGCCGAGAACCCGAACGGAAAGATCGTTCTCTGATTCTCCGACGATGACGAACCCTCGTTGATGCGGTCTGTGAGCCGTTGCTGCACTGCCGGCTCGGGCCCGTTTCTGACAAGCGCGAGAAGCGATCCGCCCTCGCCACCGCCCATCATCCGCGCGCCGATGACATCTGGATCCTCGAGCAGTATCGAAACGATCTCTTCGACGACGGGATGACTGATGTCGTAGAGCGTCGCCGACGAACGACCGGAAGATGTCATCAATGCGCCGAACGTCGACCAGTCGTGGAGGTCAAGCGATTCCTTCCCTCTTCGAACACGATCAGTTTCTTCGACGACATGCCGAATTCTCGGCAACAACAGCGACTCTTCTTCGTCCAGGCTCTGTTCACTGAGAGAAAGCAGATCACCCTCTGCCACCGCCGCCAGACAACCGAACTGCCGAGCGAGGCGCTCTTCGATCAACGTCAGAGCTCTCTCGCACTCCCTCACGCGAATCGGATAGGAAGAGCTCGAAAGCGAACGCTTGACGCCCGAATCGATCACCAGAAATGCCATGTCGCCAAGCTGCGGCGAGAGTTGATCGAAGCCAAGCGTCGCTCCGTCGAAGAGAATGACCCCTCCCGCGACCGATGCCGACTGATCCATGGTGCCGCACGGCGTGCCGGCCCGGTGCTCGGCTTCCTGCGCGGTGAGAACGAGTTGCGCCGGCGTCAGGTTGGTCGCCGAGATCACCTGCACCATGGCTAGACAGATGGCGGCCGAGGAACTCACCCCGATACCCATCGGCACCGAGCTGGACATCGCCACCCGGCCAGAGCGAAGGCCTTGGACTCTGGCAAGCAGCGCCGCGACGGCCCCTCGCGCGTAATCCGCAGGTGATTGTTCTTCTGTCGAGTTTCGCCAGTCAGCGATGCCGACCGGATCGATCGTCACCGTGACGTCGAGGTCAGCAAAGAGCACTTCGATTTGGGCGCCGGGCAATGGCTGGTCGTCACCAAGCGCGACTGCAAACCGGTCGATTGCGGCGGCCAGCACCGGCCCGCCGTTGTAGTCGACATGGTTGCCGAGCAGCTCGATCCGTCCGGGCGCCGTCGCCCGCAACGCGGGTCGCCAATCTGCGCCCCACTGGCGTCGACCGGCGAGAAGCGCAGTGCGATCAGGATCGGCGACCTGCGGAGATGTCACGTCACATCCGGAGAACGACGGTTTTGTATGCCTCGGCGAGCTCGAAACCCTGATCTTTGGCGATTTCCGCGCATCGTTCCCGTACGCGCGGAAAGACTTCGACGCCATCTCCGATTTGCGTCACGTGCGCGCGCAACGAGTCGACCTTGTCATCCCAGGTGTTGGTGATATCGACGTACAGGTCGGGATGCTCGGCGTTGAAGTACCAAATCTCGCGTACTTTGTGGGGTTCGAGGCCCTCCTGCAGATGCTCGGGGAAATAGAGAGGATCCCTCGCCGTCGGATAGATCGCGTCGTGGGCAGCAAATCCCGCCGCCCGATGATCGGGATGGAAGGCATACGCCCGGAACGGATCGTGAGTGATCACGACATCCGGTTTGTGCTTGCGTATCATCCGCACGATCTTCTCGCGCAGCGCCAGATTGGGCTCGAGCTCGCCATCCGTCTCGTGCATGAATTCGACTGCCTTGACGCCCAGACGCCGTGCCGCTTCGAGCTCTTCCTGCTCGCGCAACGCGACGAGCTGCTCGGTGGTCATGGAACGATTCGCCGTTCCCTTGTCGCCCGAGGTCAGCTGCACGATGACCACTTCACGCCCTGCCTTGACCAGACGCGCGATCGTCCCTCCGGACGAAAACTCCGCGTCGTCCGGATGCGCCACCACCAGCATGTACCGCTCGTACCCGTCCCATTCATTTCGCTCCGACATCTGAAGTCTCTGCTCCCCCCGTCATCTGCGGACACATTACCGACACGCCCAGTTGCCTATAGCTTCGCTTGCCGGACCCGTTCGATCGCGTCAGAGATAGTCAACGACTCCTGAACGCCGCTCTCCAGGTTCTTCAGTCCAATCATGCCACTGGCGATCTCATCCTCGCCTGCAATCGCCGCGAAGCCGATTCCCTTCTTCGAAGCGTACTTCAGCTGGTCCCCGATGCTTCGATTCGGCTGCACAGAGAAGTCGACGCGCAAACCGGGTGCGCGAAATGACTTCGCGACGCCAGCCCCGTATCCCGTCGACCCATGTGTCGTAACGACCAATACATCGGCAGAACCGGCGTCGGACGGAAGAAGTCCGAACTCATTGACCACCTCGATGATGCGATCGAGACCAAGCGAGACCCCGGTGGCGGTGATCGTTCTGTTGGTGAACGCGCCGACTAGATCCTCATAGCGACCACCGCCCGCAACCGATCCAATTTTCGGCTCTTCCACCACTGCTTCGAACACCGGGCCGGTGTAGTAGTCGAGACCGCGCGCCAGTGTGGGATCGAAAATTGCCTGTTCGGACGAAATGCCCATCGCCGGCAGGACGTCAAAAATCACCTTCAATTCGTCCAACGCCTTGACGGCGACGTCGTCAGAGCCAAGAGCACTGCCAAGCGCTTCGATCGCGTTGCCAGACGATGCCGCGGTCGTCAGCAGGTCGAGCACGCGACTCGCTGCCGCCTGTTCGACGCCTCCTTCGACCATCTCTGCAACGACCGCTTCGGCGCCGATCTTCGCCAGCTTGTCGACAGACCGGTAGACCTGCGAAGCGAGATCATTACCGATTCCGGCCCACACCGCTACACGGGCCAGAACGACACGGTGGCTGATCTGAATCGTGAACCCCGGCAGTCCGACCGCCTGCAGCGCCTCCCCCAGAATCGCGATAATCTCCGCATCGGCGAGCGGGGAAGGCGCCCCGGCGATGTCAGCATCACACTGCCAGAACTCGCGAAAGCGACCGCGCTGCGGCTTCTCGGCCCGCCAGACCGGCGCAATGTGATATCGCTTGAAGGGCAGTGAGATCTCCGCCTGGTGCATGGCAACGACTCGCGCCAGCGGCACCGTGAGATCGTAGCGAAGACCGATCTGGCGTTCGCCATGGTCTTCGAACGAATACATCAGCTTTTCGTTTTCACCGGCCTTCCCAGTCAGCACTTCCAGATATTCGAGTGCCGGCGTGTCCAGCGGTTCGAAGCCGTGCGCTTCGAACACCTGCCGAAATCGCCCGATCACATCCTGGCGAAGGCGCATGTGATCCGGGAGATAGTCGCGAAAGCCTTTCAGTACCTGTGGTTTTCTGATTCCAGTCTTGTTCTGAGTCGCAGTCATTGCGGTTCGTGAATCCTCTCGATCCCCTTTGTCGCTTCGTAGACAACATGCCCCAGTTCCGGCAAGAGCAGCCGGGTCATCGCCAGGGAAATCGCGTTGCGCGAGCCCGGCAACGCGAAAAGCGGCGTATGTCCGGCAATGCCGCCGAAAGCGCGAGAGAGCATCGCGGCGGAACCGATCTCCTCGAAGCTGAGCGCCCGAAAGAGCTCGCCGAATCCTTCGATCTGGCGGTCAATGAGAGGAATGAGCGTTTCGACTGTCCTGTCGCGCGGCGCCAGACCAGTGCCGCCGGTCGTGATGATGGCATCGACGTTGCTGGCGCCGATCCACCGTTCAACCGCACCGCGAATGTCTTCGTCGGTGTCCGGCACGATGGCCGCATCAGCAACGACGTGACCAGCGTTCTCGAGCAACTCCCGGATCAGCGCTCCACCCGTGTCGGTTTCAGGTATCCGCGTATCGCTGACAGTCAGGACCGCCACGCGAAGCGGTCGCTCTCCCGAAGCCCGATGATCCCGTGCCGGAGATGCGAATGGTTGGTCGGATGGCTCGTGGTTCACCTGTTTCAGCCTGTCGTGATTGCGTTCTGGAAATGAGTAATCCGGGACGGCTCATCGCCGTCCATCGTAATCGCGACAAGGTCGATACGCCAGAACGTATCCACATACTCCGGATGTTTGGACACGTACCATTCGCCTGCCGCCAGTAGTCGCCTGGCCTTGGCCGCGCTGACAGACTCTTCCGCCGCTCCTGCCGTGCGCGATCGCCGCAACTTGACTTCCGCAAAGACGAGAATGTCGCCGTCCAGCATGATCAGATCGAGCTCGCCGGCCCGGCAATGCCAGTTCCGTTCGACAGGCAGGTAGCCCTTC
This sequence comes from uncultured Sphaerobacteraceae bacterium, assembly GCA_964461025.1. GTDB lineage: Bacteria > Chloroflexota > Chloroflexia > Thermomicrobiales > UBA6265 > JAHBVL01. Next base: position 14,018 of record CAYWSE010000025.1, read on the forward strand.
GCTTGCAGATACCGTTCGGCGAGCGCTTCTCCCGACGCGCCAGTCGCTGCCTGCTGAGTCATCATTCAGCGAGCCCCACCATCTGACGGATTGGCGCAAAGCTCCTGCGGTGAATCGGGCAAGGACCGATTCTGCGTAACTCCTCCAGGTGACCAGCGGTTCCATAGCCGCGGTGTTGATCGAAACGATATCCCGCGTGCATTCCCATGAACGCTTCCATCATCGTGTCCCGCGTGACCTTGGCGAGAATGGAAGCCGCTGAGATCAGAAAGGACTGGGCGTCGCCGTCGATGATTCCCCATTGCGGCAAGTCGCTCTCGATCGTGAAAGCGTCGATCAGCAGGAACTCAGGATTGCAGTCGATCTGGTCCACGGCCCGCTCCATGGCGATACGATTTGCTGCCGCGATGCCCAACTCGTCGATTTCGTCCGAGGTCACGATGCCGATTCCCCAACTGGATATCGAACCGCAGATGAACTCCCTGGCGGCGGAGCGCTGGGCATAGGTGAGCGTTTTGGAATCGCGAACGAGCGCCGCGGATGAATGGCGAACCAAACGCTCGATCTGCCGGCGATCCTCACAACAAACCGCAGCCGCCACCAATGGTCCCGCCAGCGCTCCGCGACCGGCCTCGTCGACGCCGGTCAGCAGGTTCATGCCGGAGCGCCACAGCGCTCGTTCGAATGTGAGGTGTCGGGCTCCCACTTCGAACCTTCCGAATACAGAAGAAGCACGGACATCCGTGCTTCCACTGATCATACGTTGTCGTGTTTCACTCCGGGGCAGATCAGGATTCTGATTCCCGCTCGGCGACCGCCTCTTCGGCCACTTCAGCAACAGCTTCTTCGGCTGCTTCGGTTACAGCCTCGGCGTCGACAGCTTCAGTGACCGCTCCTTCGACAGCAGCCTCGACTTCAGCTACCTGCTCTTCGGCGACTGCCGCGGCTTCCTCGACCTCATCGACGAACAACGTCTCTTCGACTTCCTCGACGATCGGAGCGGCCACAATCTCGACGACCTGTGGCGCGCCACGCAAGCCAGCCGAACCGGCCGGGCGTCGCCGCTCGCGAATTCGGGCCGCTTTGCCGGTGCGTCCTCGCAGGAAATAGAGACGCGCCCGACGGACCTTGCCGTTGCGCACGACTTCGATCTTGTCGATGCGAGGCGAATGGATCAGGAACGTTCGCTCGACGCCGATTCCATGCGAGGCAGAGCGCCGCACAGTGAAATTCTCATTCGCGCCGCCATTGCGACGCCGAATCACGACGCCCTCAAAGACCTGGATGCGCTCGCGGTTGCCTTCCACCACTTTGGCATGCACGCGCACGGTGTCGCCCGGTCCAAATGAAGGCACATCCGCCTTGAGTTGCTCGGCTTCAACCGCCTGAATCAACGTCGCCATATCGAGATAACCCCACTGCACGATTCATGTGGTCCGGGTGACCGGAACGGGAAAGCGTCAATCGATGCCCCAGTGTCGTTGTCCGAAGACACGCACACAAAAACGGCCGGGGCACGGCCACAACCCGCCGAGTGTACCATCAGCGAACGAGCTGGGGCAACGATCAGCCAGCCGGCGTCGCGCTTAGTATCTCCAGTACTTCCGCCGCGACCTCATACCTGCCGAACGACGGCATCAGATAGACTCCCTGGGCCAGCGGCCGCAGGTCGTGCAGCAGCTCCTGGGCCATGGCCACTCCTTCGCGCCGGCCGTTCGGTCCGGCTTCCCGCATTCGGGCGCGCGCCCGGTCGGTGAGGGTGATGCCCGGCACCTCGTTGTGCAGAAATTCCGCGTGTCTGGTGCTCTGCAGAGGCAGAATGCCAACGAGGAGCGGCACCGGAATCTCCGTTCCGAAATGCTCCAGGAATCGAGTCCAGACCTCGACATCGAAGATGGGTTGGGTCATCACAAAGTGGGCGCCGGCGTCGATCTTCTCGTGCAATCGCTCCGCTTCATAGGCCAAATCGGCCCGGGTTGGGTCGACCGCGCAACCGATCAGAAAGTGAGCCTTGTCCCCGATCGAAGCGCCCGCGCTGTCGACGCCTTCGTTCATGTTGTTCAGCAGCTTGATCAACCCGATCGAGTTGATATCGTAGACCCCAGTCGAACCTGGATAGTCGCCCAGAGTGGGAGGATCGCCGGTCAGCGCCAGAATCGACCGCACCCCGGCAGCATGCGCGCCAAGAAGCTCTGACTGAATCCCCATCAGCGAGCGGTCACGCGTTGTGAAGTGCACGATCGTCTCGATCCCAACATCCTGATGAATCAGCATGCAGAGCGTCAGCGCGCTCATACGCACCCTGGCCATTGGCGAATCGGCGACATTGATGGCATCGACGCCCGCGCCACGCAGCAGCTCGGCGCCGGCGATCGCTTTGTCCTTGCTCAGACCTTTCGGCGGATCGATCTCCACCGCGACGACGAACTCATGGCCTAATTTCGAGCGGAACGAATCCGGCCCGAAATCCGAGAGACGGTGTTCTTCGGCAACATCGGCTGTTGCCGTTCTCTCATGCTCGAAGACGATTTCCGGAATGTGCGTGTGCGGTTCGCCTTCGACCGTCAGCGCTGCGGCCATCGACTCGATATGGGCCGGAGTGGTGCCACAACAACCACCGATCACCGAGATATCGAGCGCCAGCGCGTTCCGGGCGAACTCGGCGAAGTACTCCGGCGAGCTGGGATAGATCATCCGGTCGGCGACCTGTGTTGGCCAACCGGCGTTGGGCAAACAGGCCAAGGGCACGTCGGCGCCGGTCTGAACCAGCGCCTCCCGGTACGCCTCCATCACATGCAAAATGCGTTGCGGACCAACCGAGCAATTCGCGCCGAGCGCATCGACATCCAGATCCAGCATCGCCTCGATGGCCGCTCGCGCGCTGTCGCCATTGATCGTTCTACCGTCCTCAGCGAAGGTCAGCATGACGATGAGAGGCAGATCGGAAACCTCCCGGGCGGCCAGAACCGCTTCTGTCGCTTCCGCGGAGCCTGGCATCGTTTCAATCGTCAGCAAATCGACTCCCGCTTCGTACAGCGCGCTGATCTGTTCGCGAAATGCCGCTCGCACCTTTTCTCGCGATTCCCGCCCAAATGGTCCGAGGGCGGTGCCAGTTGGGCCGATCGCGCCGGAGATCAGCGCTGCCTTACCGACAACCTCTCGTTGCTCGCGCGCAATGCGCGCCGCCGCCCGGTTCACCACGCGCACGCTGTCGCCGAGACCAAATCCGGAGAGCTTGAAGGCATTGGCGCCAAACGAATTCGTTTCGATGATGTCCGCGCCGGCGTGGAGATAGGCTCGGTGAATCGATCCGACCAGATCGGGATGGGTCAGATTGAGCTGATCGAAACAGGCATCGAATGGGATTCCCGCCGAATAGAGCATCGTGCCCATCGCTCCATCAGCAAGAACTGGGCGTTGCGAAAAGAGTTGTTGCAATGGATTGACGGTCATAACTTGCTAGCTCGATCTGCGGAATAATGCGACGCAACGAACGTGGTCGGCATTCGGTCCAAAGAGTACGTCACGCACTATGGCGCGTGCAGTTGAAACAGGAGCAGAAGACGTGAGCGACAACCGTTCTGTACGAATTGGATTGTGCACCGACCAAAATCTCGCCTGGGACGAGCATCGGGACCGCTGGAATTACTTCGAGTCACTTGGATTCGACAGTCTCTGGGATTGCGATCACTACCAGCAGCCGAGCCGGCCCGATGGTCCCTACTTTGAAGGGTGGACTCTTCTGGCCGGACTCGCCGCCTCGACATCGCGAGCCCGGCTCGGGGTGCTCGTGTCGTGCAACACCTTCCGGCATCCGGCGCTTGTCGCCAAGATGGCCTCGACGATCGATCACATTTCGCGTGGCCGGGTGGAAGTCGGTCTCGGCGCCGGGTGGTACGTGCCAGAGCACCGCGCCTTCGGGATCGATTTCCCCGAACCGCCGGAGCTCGTCGGGCGCTTCCGGGAAGCAGTCAAGATCGTCGTCTCAATGCTCGAAAACACCTCCACAACCTTTCAGGGAGACTATTACCAACTGGAAGACGCGCCGTCGCTGCCCATGCCCGTGCAATCGCCTCGTCCTCCTCTGACGCTGGGCGCGCACGGACGCGTCATGCTCGGCATCGTTGCCCAATACGCCGACCGCTGGAATTCGCATGGCTCGATCGAGGATATCCGCAAGCGGAACGAGACCCTCGACGAACACTGCGCCGCGATCGGCAGAAATCCTCGTGAGATCACGCGATCGCTGTACGGCTGGGCATCGCTGATGGACCGGGATCCCTGGTCGTCGCTCGATGCCTTCGACGAAATGACGGGCCGATACAGCGAGGTGGGCATTGAAGAAATCCTCATGGACTCGCCGGGACCGGAGCAGTACGCGGTGCTTGAACAGGTCGCCGCGTCCTACAACGATTCGCCAAATTGACGATGGAGGCGCGAACCGGCTACATTCAGGCGGTCTTCGGTGGGCGTCGGCTGCACCATTTCGTCATGCCGGAATCATCGTTTCGGTCATGAATTCTTCGCTGGATCAGCATTCATGGGAATAGCCCACGCCGATAGAGCAGAACAGGCAACGCCGGTTGCCGTTTCACCTCAGGGTTCCCGGGGCGCCGTCGTCGCTATTGGTGGAGCAGAAGACAAATTCAAGGACAAAGTCGTTCTCTCTCGCGTCGCCGAGCTGGCCGGTGGTCGCGACGCACGCATCACCATCGTTCCCACGGCATCCTCGATCGAATCGGCTGGAGAGCGCTACAAGGCGATCTTCCTTGGTCTTGGCGTCGAGAGCGCCGATGTGGCGTTCATTTCCGACCGTGACGGCGCAAACTCGCGCAACGTCGAGAGCATCCTGCGCGAATCAACTGGCATTTTCCTGACAGGAGGCAATCAGCTTCGTCTCTCAGCGGTTCTCGGCGGCACGCGGGCCATGGATTGCATTCTCGAACGCAACGCGCAAGGTGTCGTCGTGGCTGGAACGAGCGCCGGCGCCTCGATCCTTTCCTCCCACATGGTTGGGTTCGGGGCGAGTGGTGGAACACCCAAGCAGCGCATGGCCCAGATGGTCGCCGGCTTCGGACTGATCCAGAATGTGATCATCGATCAGCATTTCCGGCAGCGTGACCGCGTCGGGCGCTTGCTCATGCTGGTCGCCGGCAACCCCAGTCTTCTGGGCGTCGGCATCGATGAGGACACCGCGGCGATCATGTCCGCCGACGGTACGATGGAAATCGCCGGCCGCAACAGCATCACGATCGTCGACGGCTCGAACATGTACAGTGATATCTACAAGGTCAAAGGTCACGGAGGCATTTCCGTGAGCGGCGCAATCATGCATGTCCTGACGACTGGGCATCAATACGACATGCGGGCGCGCCAACTTGTCACACCATTGTAGGCGGCATATCGAAGCGCACGTGCGACAGGCATACAAAAATCGAATGAGGGTAGACCGATGATCGAGAACCGGAATCACACGATCTATCGCGGACCCAACATCTGGGCGAGGCTGCCAGTCATTCGAGTCACAACCGACATCGGCGAGCTCGAGGAACGGCCAACAAACAAGATTCCGGGCTTCTATGAATCCCTGACTGAGCTCGTTCCCTCACTCTACGAGCATGTTTGCTCGGTCGGCAAACCGGGTGGATTTCTGCAGCGCATGCGGGAAGGCACCTGGATGGGTCATGTGCTCGAGCACCTGACCCTGGAGCTGCAGAATCTCGCCGGCGCCGAAGTGTCACGCGGCAAAACCCGCAGCTCAGGCGAACGGGGCGTCTACAACGTCGTTTTCGCCTACGAGCAGGAAGATGTCGGACTCGCGGCGCTGGCCGTCTCCACCCGTACCCTCAACCACCTCATCTACGGCACGGAACCGGAGTTCGATTTTCAGCGGACACTCGAAGACGAAGTCATCCGCGTGGCCGAACGCCTTGCGTACGGGCCTTCGACCGGCGCAATCGTCTCCGAAGCCGTCCGGCGCGAGATCCCGGTAATCCGCCTCGATCCTCGCCGTTCTCTCGTGCAGCTCGGGCACGGCAAGTATCAAAAGCGCATCTGGGCGACGGTCACGTCGGAAACGTCGAACATCGCGGTCGACACGGCCGCCAACAAGGAACTAACGAACCGGCTACTCCACGAAGTCGGCATTCCGGTTCCACGCGCCCGCACCGTACGCAACGTCGATCAGGCTGTCACAGAAGCGCGCCGCATCGGCTTCCCCGTCGTCATCAAACCGCTTGACGGCAACCATGGCCGCGGCGTCTGCATCAATCTCAAAGACGCCGACGAGGTGCGCGAGTTCTACGATGTCGCCGAATCGGAAAGCCGGGCCGGTATCGTGGTCGTCGAGTCATACATCCCCGGCAAGGACTATCGCATTCTGGTGGTCGACAATCAGGTGGTTGCCGTCGCCGAGCGCGTTCCGGCTCATGTCGTCGGTGATGGCGAACACGACATCCAGACATTGATCGAGCTGACGAATCAGGACCCGCGCCGCGGCGTCGGTCATGAAAAGGTGTTGACGCGTATATCCATCGACGAACAAACGATGGAAACGCTCGAACGGCAGAATCTGTCGCTGACCGATGTGCCAGCCGCCGATCAAATCGTCTGGCTGAAGCGCACCGGCAACATGTCCACCGGCGGAACGTCGATCGACCGGACTGACGATATTCACCCCGACAACGAAGAAATCGCCCGGCAGGCGGCGATGGTGGTCGGGCTCGATATCGCCGGCATCGATTTCATCGTCCCCGACATTTCGCGATCGATCCGCCAAACGGGCGGGGCCATCGTCGAGGTGAACGCCGGGCCCGGGTTCCGCATGCATACGCATCCGACTGAGGGACATCCACGGCATGTCGGTCGCGCCGTCGTCGACATGCTCTTCCCGAAAGGTTCGCCGAGTCGGGTGCCGATCGTGGCCGTCACCGGCACGAACGGCAAAACAACAACCTCTCGGATGATCGCGCACATCATGAAGACAGCGGGCAAGCGAGTCGGCATGACGACGACCGACGGCATCTATGTCGACGGCACGCAGATCATGTCGGGCGACATGAGCGGTCCGACCAGCGCCAAAATGGTGCTCAAGAATCCGGCGATCAACTACGCCGTGCTTGAAACGGCGCGAGGCGGCATTCTTCGCTCCGGTCTCGGTTTCGACCGCTGCGATATCGCCGTGGTCACCAACGTCGCCGGTGACCACCTGGGTCAGCACGGAATTGACTCTCTCGAAGAGCTTTCCAAGGTCAAAGGCGTGGTGCCGCAGTCGGTCTTTCGCGATGGCAAGTCGGTCCTGAACGCCGACGACGAACATGTCGTCGAAATGGCCCGCTACGCCAGAGGCGAAATTCTCTATTTCTCAGTTGACGAAGAGAATCCTGTCATTCGCGAGCACCTGCGAGCGCGGGGTCGCGCGGTCGTTCTCCGCAAGATCAACGCGGGCGAGATGATCACGATCATCGAGCACAGGCGTGAAACGAGTCTGCTGCTGGCCAGCCAGATTCCCGCCACGATCGAGGGCCGATTACGCGTCAACATCCTGAACGCGATGGCCGCGGCAACTGCCGCGCTTGCCGACGACGTGCAGCTCGAACATATCCGCACCGCATTGAAGACCTTCTCGACGAGCTATTTCCAGACGCCTGGTCGTTTCAACCAGCTCGACCACAACGGCCGCCGCTACATCATGGATTACTGCCACAATCTGGCCGGATTGCAGGCCATGGCCGATTTCGTCGCTCGGATGGAGTCGCCGCGGACGCTGGGGCTGATCTCGATGCCGGGCGACCGGCTCGATGCCGACATCGCAGCATTTGGAGAGCTGGCCGGCAAGACGTTCGACGAACTGATCGTGCGCGAAGACACCAACACCCGGGGCCGAGAGCGGGGCGATATCGCCGGCCGGCTGAAGGAAGCGGCCGTCAGCGCCGGTCTGTCTGAGAACATGGTCCACATCGTGCTCGAAGAGAAGGCTGCCGTCGAAGATGCCTTCAACAAGAGTCAGTCCGGCGACCTCGTGGTGCTCATGGTCGACAAACCCGCCCAAAGCTGGGAGCACCTCAACGCGCTGACCGGACACTTCTTCGCTGATTAGAGCACACCTCGCTAGCGGCAACCCACTTCAAAAACGGCGTCATTCCGATTCAATGTGCTGGTGCCCAACACGAATGCGGCGCACAAATGACGCTGTCATGCTGAGCGGAACGACGCGCAGCGGAGTGCAGTCGAAGCATCTCCCGCCGCAGCGGAAGGTCTCCTACAGCCTCGATCGAATCGACGAGACCCACCTGATGGGCAGGCATACGTACGCCCTTCATCACTGCAGCGTGGTGAAGGATCTCTCCATATCGAGGATCGTTCCCAGGTCATGCATGCATTCACGAGATTCCCGCTGCGGCGGGAGATGATTTACTGCGTTCAGAATGACGAGGTTTGTCTGGCGTGCCCTTCATATGGCGTTATGCAGCAGACATGCTTACGAGCTCGACGAGGTTGCCTTCGGGGAAACAGTTGCGTTTTCGGCGGGCTCAGCTGTGGTTTGCTTCCCTATCATGAGCGAGGCTTGCCGCCCCGCTCGATCACCTGCTGGACGATCTCGGAGGCAGACTCGTGCGACATGATGGCCACCGCGTCGCCTGACTTGGCCAGCGAGAGCGCCCGGTTGACCGCAGCCAACTCGTCGGCCGCTTCCTCATAGCTGGCGTCACCGCCTGATTGGGCGCCCGCCGCGTACAGTGCCATCAGATCGGCGGCATCTCGTCCCCGCAGATACTTCTGCGTGTCCTTGGCGACGATGTGGTCAGCGCTGATCGACGCGATGCGGCCAAGCTCCCTAAGCGACTCGTCGGTGCGATCGCCAGCGGTTCCCACGACGGCGTAGATCTCACCAGACGCCCCAATCAGCGAACGGGCGAAATCGAGCAGCGCCTGCAATCCCGCTTCGTTGTGCGCGAAATCGAGCACGATCGTGACGCCGTCGAGCTCGTAGACATTCAGTCTGCCGGGATTCTTGTCGCTGGAATTGTCGAAGCTCGCCAATCCGGCACGCACTTCTTCCGGACTCAGTCCGCCCATCAGTCCCGCCGCGGCGCCCGCCAGCGCGTTCTCCACCATGAATCCCGCCGCGCCGGCATAGGTCATCGGCACCTGGTCAACGGTCGTCAGCTCGGTGCGGTCTTCGTCACAATAAAGGACAAATGCCTGGGCCTCCTGAACCAGCGCAGTCCCACCCGCCGCAATGTGTGCCTTCAACACGGGTTCGATTGCGTCGCTGCCGAACAGCATACGTTTTGCCGCGATGCCTTCGGTGAATTTCATGACGAGCGGATCGCTGCAATTGACCACGGCGTGTCCGTCCGCCCGTGTGACCCTCGAAACGACCGACTTGGCTTTGGCCAGTCCTTCGACCGTGTGAATCCCCTGCAAATCGAGATGATCGGCGCTGATGTTCGTGAAGACGCTCACGTCGAGCGACTGACAGGCGATGCCCCGCAGCAGAATGCCGCCCCGCGCCAGTTCGACGACCCCCACTTCGACACCCGCATCCTCGAGCACTCGCTGCGCTCCCCGTGGACCGGAGTAATCGCCGGAGAGGACTTCTTCGCCATCAATGTAGACACCCGAGGAACACGACCAGCCGACATGCTTTCCGGCATTCTGGAAGAGGTGCGCGATGAGTCGTGTCGTCGTGGTTTTGCCATTCGTTCCCGTCACACCGATCGTCAGCTTGTCGCGGACGGAGTCCGCGATCATACCGGGCGAGTCGTCTCTGTGACTCTCCGCGAGAACATCGACCACTCTGAAGGTGAATGCTTCGATATCCGCGTCGCCTTCGATTGACGCGACAATCAGCTCGGCAAGCGCAACGGCAAAGCGGCGGTGAGTCCAGCTGTATGCGATCGCGATGTGTCCTGGGCTTTCCAGAGCCTCGATGACGACACGCGGCGCTTTCTGGCCCGACTTCAGACTTGCCTCAACCAGGAGCGCGGCGAGCCGATCGACTTGTTTGAGGTCGTCTGCGCTCAGCTCTCCGTCGTCGGCGGCCAGCTCGATCTTGATGGCAGGTTCGAGCAGAAAGATGTTGGGACCCTCGAGCACCCGAGTCTCCACGATCCGCATCCGATCAACCTTCCACGATCAAGAGGAACTGACGCAGTCTCTTTAGCTGCCCGCAAGCACGGCAATTGTATTGAAAATGGCGTGGGTGATGATCGCTGCGGTCGTGCCGAAGTATTTCCGTTCCAGACCAAGAATCACGCCCATGCTGAAAACACCGGCGAGCACGAAACTGATCCCATACTGGTTGTGCAGCAGCGCGAAGAGAACCGAGGTCAGCAGCAGTCCATAGCGGGGCTGCACCGCTCCGCGCAGGAGGAGCTCCTCGCTGATCCCGGCGCCCAATCCGAAGAAGACCGCGCCAATCGGATTGGAGACGCTGTCGGTGATTCCCTGCGTGGCCTGATTGATCTCCTCGTTGAAATCAGGCTGAAACACCTGCGTTAGCACTCCGGCCACAACCATCACGACCATGCCAACCAGGAACCCGAGCACACCGACAACGATCTGTCGCCTCGATGGCCAGCTCAGTCCAAGCCGGTATGTCGCTTCCGGAAAGCTCCGCCAGATACCAACGCCAACAAGGATGTAGGCGAGGACGGTGAAGGCCGAAAACTGACTGATCAGGTCAGCGAGAGCCACTTCCCCGGCGTCTTCAGGCTCCGGCTGCACCGCATAGCTCAACGCCAGGAACCCGCCTACGCCCAGCAGAACCGAAAGTCCGACCATATCGATAGCCGAAGCCGGATCCATCGGCGTAAAACGCGCAAAGAGCTTTAGCACGTTGGGCATCAATGGCAGAAAGAGCCCCAACCCTGTCGCCAGCCAGACCGCTCCGGCTTCCTGGCCGTTGACGACTCTCGCCAGACCGTAGATCGCCAGCAAGCCGCCGGGAAAACCGAGAACCAGGTAGAGACCGACTCTGGCAGAACGGTCACTCTGGGCACGCGAGGCCCAGAAGGCAACCCCAAACGCCAGCACCACCATGATCGCCAGCGCCACCGCAATGATGATCGAATCAGCCACAAATCCATCCAGATGAGTCGTCAGGCGATCGAGAACCCGTCGGCGGCAGAGTATAGCGGGGACGCCCTCTTCGACCGATGGCTCACCGCTACTCTGATATACACTCGCAAGCAGAAACAATCACGCTCTGCGCGATAAGGACATTCCCGCATCGATGCCCGATTCCCAGGAAACAACCGCAGACCCCGCCGTGGTCGAGGCTCGCTCGCGCCGGCGCCGCTCCGGGCTCGGACGCGGACTCGGCGCCCTGATACCCGAGCTCTCGCAGTCGGGAACTGATGCGACGGTCAGTGAGATCGACGTCGCCGCGGTTACGCCCAATCCCTATCAACCGCGCGCCGACTTCGATGACGAAGCATTCGCCGAGCTTGTGGCGTCGATTTCGATCCACGGCGTATTGCAGCCGATCATCGTCAGCTTCGAACCGGCAACCGAGCGTTACGTGCTGATTGCGGGAGAGCGACGCTGGAGAGCGGCCCAGCGGGCCGGTCACGATTCGATTCCAGCCCTGATCAAGGACGCCACGCCGCAGCAGATGCTCGAATTCGCCATCATCGAGAATGTTGTCCGGGCCGATCTCTCACCGCTCGAGGAAGCGGTTGCCTATCGCCAGCTGATCGACGAATTCGGACTGACACAAATCGAAGTGGCGGAGCGAGTCGGACGATCCCGCGTCAGCATCGCCAACACGATGAGGCTGCTCTTCTCACCTGAGGCGGTCAAAGTGGCCCTGACGAATGGTGAGATCACCGAGGGTCACGCCAGAGCGCTCCTGGCGCTGGAATCGCCCGCCGATCAGGTGGCGATGCTCGACCGTGTGATCGAGAAAGGCTTGACCGTCCGCCAGACGGAAGCTGCGGTGCGGGAATGGCTCGCGCGCTCGACTCGCACACGCGCGACAACGCCAGCCGGTTTGTCTTCAGGATCGAGCGTCGAGCTGGCAACCGACCGCCTGCAACGCTATCTCTCGACCCGCGTCACCGCGAAGACGAACGATGCCGGCAAGGGCACCCTGAGCGTCCATTTCGACAGCCTCGAACAGCTCGAAGAGATCATCACCCGCATCGCCGGCGAAGAGCTCTTCTGAGCAGCTACACCCGCCGTACCACGTACGTGACCGTCCCCGAGTCGGTGCTCGCACGGTCTCGATCACCCGTCGACTCAGCGACGGCTTCCCAGCCTTCGACCGCCAGCGTTGTGCCGATCGTCTCCTGCGTCAGCTGATCGGCCCACCACCGAAGATCGCGAGCGGCATCCACAAAGGGTAAGGTGCTGAAGCATTCTTCCCGGATGGTTGTCGAGCGCGTCCCCTCCTCCAGCAACACGTTCAGCATGTAACCAGCGCATGACGACGAGCTGTAAATGCGACCATGAACGCGCCCGAACTGCATGAATAGGCCCAAATCCTGAGAATACGAACGCCCCGGTATACTTGCCGCCATGATACGCGCGTCGCCCGGCGGCGATTGCGATCTGTGATTGCGAAAGGATCTGATCGTGGACACCACAACGTTCGATCTCACCTCAGTGCGAGCGAAGCTCGAGAATCTCGAGGTGCGACTTTGACTTACCTGCTCTACGCCTCGAGATAGACGCGCTTCAGGAGCAAAGCGTCCAACCCGGATTTTGGGACGACATGGCGACCGCCCAGGACGTCATGCGCAGGCTCGGCGCGCTCAATGCCAAAGCTGAGCGCTGGGGCGCCCTCAGGCAGTCAGCCGACGATCTGCTCGAGCTGACTGAGCTCGCCGCCGGCGATCCGGAAATGGCCGCCAGCGTCGATCAGGAGCTGCAGCAGCTCGGCAAGGCCGTCGATGAGCTCGAGCTTGAACTGACCCTGAACGGACCCTACGACGCGAAAAACGCGCTGCTGGTCGTCCATTCCGGTGAGGGGGGCGTCGACGCCCAGGACTTCGCAGAGATGCTCTCCCGCATGTATCTGAAATGGGGTGAGCGGCGCGGATTCGATGTCGAGCTGCTCGACGATAGTCCCGGCGAGGAAGCAGGCATCAAGAACGCCACGATCGAGATTCGTGGTCACAACGCCTATGGCTATGCCAAAAGTGAAGCCGGCTCACATCGCCTGGTCCGCTTGTCGCCATTCGATTCCGCGCATCGGCGGCACACGGCGTTTGCCCTGGTCGAAGTGCTGCCGGAGATCGATTCAGACGCGGAGATCGATCTGCGTCCGGAAGACATCAAGATGGATGCTTATCGCGCTTCAGGCGCCGGCGGCCAGCACGTCAACAAGACGAGTTCGGCGATTCGCCTGACGCATATCCCAACCGGCATCGTCGTGACCTGCCAGAACGAGCGAAGCCAGATGCAGAATCGCGAATCAGCCATGAAGATTCTTCGCGCCCGGTTATTAGAGCGGAAGATGGCGGCGGAGGCGGACGAGCGGAGCCGAATCAAGGGCACACACACTGCCGCCGGTTTTGGCAACCGCATCCGGTCATATGTGTTGCACCCATACACGCTGGTCAACGACCACCGCACCGAGACCTCCGTGGGAGACGTCTATGCGGTCCTTGCCGGCGAGATCGATCCATTCATCGACGCCTACCTGCATCAACAAATCGGCCAGAGTTGATGCATCGCAGGTTTTCACGCGCGTGCCTGGTCATCCTGCTGACCCTTACGACGGCGGTCAGCATGCAAATTGGCCACACCGGCGCTTCTCAGGACAGCCCTGTTCTGGTAGTCCACGACCAGCAGGTGCTCTCTGAGTTTCCGACCGGATTGCGCTTCTCGATCTCCGCATCGTTGCCCTCTGCGACTGCGCGCGCGGATGTGCGATTCTCAGTCGGGACGAATGCAACCTACTACGAATCGACGACCTACTTCGATGGCACAACCGAGCCAGTCGTCGAGATGTTTATGTCTTTTCAGAATCTTGGCATTCCGACAGGCGTCGACATCGAGTACCGCTGGCGGTTCCACACGGAATCAGGCGAGACGCTGGAAACAGAACCGCAGACCTTCCCCTGGATTGACAACCGGTTCGACTGGGTCACGTATCAGTCAGATGACACAATCGTCTTCGCCTATGGCAGTGACGAAGAACTCTATCTCGAGACAGTAGACGCCGCTCAGGAGACCGTCGAGCGCTTCCAGACGATGCTCGATGCCCCTGCCCGGCCGGAACCGGTACGCATCTGGCTTTACAACTCACAGAACGATCTCTATGGTTCGCTGAGCCCCAATAGCCGGGAGTGGATCGGTGGTGTCTCGTACGCCAACTTTTCGTTGATCGCGGCTGTCGTGCCTGAGGGGGCTGAGAACTCGATGCTGCGCGTCATTCCACATGAAGTCGTTCACCAGATACTCGCTGACGCCACTGTCAATCCTTTCGCCTTCCTGCCAGCATGGTTCGATGAAGGCATGGCCGGGTACGGCCAACCGGTCGGCACCGAGAATTTCGATGAAGTCGTGCTTATCGCATACGAAGAAGGAGCACTGCCCAGCGTACGCAGCATGATTTCTGAGTGGGGGTCTGATTCCGTCCTTGCCAGAATTTCCTATGCCGCCAGCTATTCTGTCGTGACGTTCATCGCAGATACGATGGGTGAAGAAGCACTCAAACGCATTGCAGACGGGTACGCCGCCGGGCTTTCACACGACGACGTATTCGACACTGCGCTTGGCCTGACAGTGGATGAACTCGACGCAATGTGGCGGGAGCACATCGTCGGTCAAAGCGCCGGCTAAGCGCGCCGCGTTACACTTTTCATTCGCGAAGCAGCGAGCACATGACCCATTCATTGATGAGTGAGCTTCGATGAAAGCAGAAATCCTCGATCCAGCCGCCATTGAGCAGAAGCTCTCGCTCAACACGTACAACGTCGACCGGGACCGCGCCCACATCCGCATTATCGACCCGTCGGTCTGCCTGCAATGCGTTCGCCAGCAATGCATCAACTGCTGTCCAGCGAACTGCTACAGCCCTCAGAGCGACGGGACTGTGTTGTTCTCGTACGAGGGATGCGTCGAGTGCGGCACATGCAGGATCGTCTGCAATCAGTTCCAAAACGTCGAATGGACCTATCCCCGCGGCGGTTTTGGCATCCAGTATCGTCACGGTTGATCTGAGCGCCCATGTACTGGACCACCCGACATGTTCTGGTTTGCACGGCATCGCATTGTGCTCAGAAGGGCGCCAATGAAATGATCGGCAAGCTGCGGCTGGAAGTCATCCGTAAAGGGCTCGACAGCCAGATCCTGATCAACAATTGTGGGACGATCGATCTCTGCGACATCGGACCGAATCTGGTCATCTATCCGGACAACCTGATCCTCAGCGGCGTGCAGGCGAAGGACGTCAAGCGGCTCGTCGCATTTCTGCAGGGTGAAGGGGATATGGACGAGTTCATCACATCTCCGACCTCTCAGGCAGAGTCGAATCGGCACGATTTCTATGCCGAAGCAGTCCAGTCCGATCAGCCACTATCGGAAGCGGCGTTCGAAAGCCTCGCTACGACTCATGGATTCGATAGCGCCTGGATCGACGAGCAGGCTCGACGCGGATTCATCGCCCGCAAACCTGACGAATCAGGCACGATCCACATCACCGTAACTTCGAAGGCGCGTCACCGCTACACTGTGTAAAAGCAGGGGGTTTTGGGGTGAGTGACGCCCAGGAAGAGTATCCAACCGTAGAGATCACGGAGGAATCGCTGGATTCGGGCGCCGAACCGCTCCATCCATTCCCTCCAGAAGTCAGCCGCAAGTTCTACCAGGTCAACCGGACGATGATGATCCGAATCATCATCGCAGTCGCCCTGATCGCCATTTCGGCGGTGACGAATCGCGGTTTTCTGGGGTGGGGTCTCCTCTTCGTCATGGGGGTGCTCGTCGTTCCCGTCGGACGCGCCCGCGCATTCCTGATCGCCATCGTTCCCTATGCCGGAGTCTGGTTCATTTTCACGGCGCTACGGTCGCTGGCCGACGAAACGATCTTTGCCCGCACCCTCAACCTGCATGTCGCCGAGTTCGAGCGCGAGTTGTTCGGCGGCCGGATTCCGACGGTCCGCCTGCAGGACAAGTACTTCGAGCCCGGCAGCGCGGGCTGGCTCGACTACTTTCTAACCGCGATCCACTGGTCGTATTTCGTCGTGCCGCACGTTGCGGCAGTTCTCATTTGGTACAAGCGCCCTGCGCTTTTCCGGCGATTCCTGAGCGGGATGGCGCTGATGCTCTCGATGGGACTCGCCATCTACTTCCTGATCCCCACCAACCCGCCCTGGCTGGCTCCGGAACCGATCAACAGTCCGTCGGCGGCGGTCGTCTATCGCATCATGGAAACGGTCGGCAAGGAGCTCGGCGGGGGCATTTACGAAGCCAGTTACCGAGTTATCGGCGAATCAAATCCCCGCGCCGCGATGCCTTCGATCCACCTCGCCTTCACCGCGTTGCTCATCTTTCCGGCATTCGCGTTTTCACGCCGGCTCGGATACCTGGCGACTGTCTACACCGCGCTGATGGGATTGGCTCTGGTTTATCTCGGCGAACATTATGTCACCGACCTTTTCGTCGGTTTCCTCTGCGCCGCCTGGGGCTGGTATGCGGCGGGCGCCTGGCTGAATGTCGCCGCGCCAGTCGTTCGCAGACAACCAGTTCCAGTGACGGAACCTGAGCTGCTCGATCCAGCACCGGCCGCCTCCTCACCCTGATTGCGTCACCCGGTGTTTGGACCCTGCGCCTTGCGATTGGCTTCGGCGAGGTTGTACAGGTCGTCGAGAAAACGCGTGAAGGTTTCCACGCCCGGAATGTCCCGCCGATTGTGCATCGGGCGCGTCAGTTGCACGTGACCTGGCCCCGGGTCGTATTCGAGACGGAACCACCCTTCCAGCAGCGCTGGGTCGTTGGTCAGCACCTGAAAGGTCGGACCGGCCGCATCGGTCAATCCGACCGGGGCTTCGTCCTCGAAGACGCCTGACGGCGCTCCTCCCGGCTCTTTCGAGCGGCTCAGCGTCCAGCTCCATTTGTCGCCGCCCGCGCCATCGATCAGCGCGATCTGAAACACGCGGCCCATGCCCCCCGGCAACATCACCACTTTGGCCGTCGACAGATGACCGCGGTAGCGGCCCGAAACCACCGCTTCTTCGAGATCGGTTGTGCCCTCAAGCACGCCCGCCAGCGGCGTCAGCGCGCGTTCGAGGTCTTCCTTTGCCTTGCGATTGAAATAGACTGCCAAATACGAGGTGCCGGCCAGTGCCAGAAGACAAATGACGCACATAGCCAGACCGAATGAGAGATACGGATTCACGTGGGTCGAATGCTCCCGATTTCGAAGGTTTGGATGCGCAAGGCGATGCCCGCCTCAATGCGCTGCGAGTGTACCCGCTTCCCCGATCAATGCGGGAGTTGCATCGCCGGAAAGTGCAAGGCGGAAGCTCACTTCATGCGGCATAATGACGCCTGCGTCGTGCTTCCCGTGCAGTGGCGTCTCGCAGAACATTCAAGGAGTCAATTCCTCATATGGCTATCGAGCCAACGATCTTCGAGCTGAGTTCTCCCGGACGGCGCGGCGTGACCTTTCCAGCGCCCGACGTGCCGGAAGCCGAGTTGCCCGCTGAGCTGCGGCGTGAAACCCTGGCCTTCCCCGAAGCGAGTGAAATCGACGTCGTTCGTCACTTCACCCGTATGAGTCAGAAGAACCACTCGATCGACATTTCAATGTACCCGCTCGGTTCGTGCACGATGAAGTTCAATCCGCGCATCAACGAAGCAGTGGCCAGGATGTCCGGTTTCGCCAATCTGCACCCTCTGCAGCCTGCTGACAGCGCGCAGGGCGCCCTGCAGCTGATGTTCGAGCTGCAGGAGATGCTGGCCGAGATTTCCGGCTTCGCCCACGTGGCGCTCCAGCCGGCGGCCGGTGCGCACGGCGAGCTCGCCGGTACGTTGATCATTCGCAAGTATCACCAGAGCCGCAACGACGTCGCCCGCACCGAGATGCTCGTCCCCGACTCCGCGCATGGCACGAATCCGGCGACGGCGGTGATGGCCGGTTTCAAGGTCGTGACGATTCCCTCCGACGCACGTGGGAATGTCGATCTTGACGAGCTCCGCTCCAGGGTCGGACCGCACACCGCCGGCATGATGATCACCAATCCCAATACACTCGGATTGTGGGACGAACACATTCAGGACGTCGTCGATATCGTCCACGAAGCGGGCGGGCTGATCTATAACGACGGCGCCAACTTCAACGCCATC
The DNA here is from genome assembly GCA_964461025.1 of uncultured Sphaerobacteraceae bacterium. Classification (GTDB taxonomy): domain Bacteria; phylum Chloroflexota; class Chloroflexia; order Thermomicrobiales; family UBA6265; genus JAHBVL01. The sequence goes on from CAYWSE010000025.1 coordinate 32,321, forward strand.
CTGGGACTCGCCAAACCGGGCCAGCTCGGCGTCGATGTCATGCACTACAACCTGCACAAAACCTTCTCTACGCCACATGGCGGCGGCGGTCCAGGCTCAGGTCCGATCGGCGTCACCGAAACGCTGGCCCCGTTCCTGCCGGGACCGGTGATTGGCAAGACCCAGGACGCCGACGGCATCGCTGTCTACGACTGGGTGACGCCCGAGCAGTCGATCGGTCGTCTGCATGGTTTTCACGGCAACTTCGGTATGCACGTGCGTGCCTACACGTACATCCGCATGCATGGCGCCGATGGTCTGCGCTTGATCAGCGAAGACGCCGTGCTGAACGCCAATTACTTGAAGGCTCGTCTCGAATCGGCGTACGAGGTAGCCTACGACCGCCCCTGCATGCACGAAGTCGTTCTCTCCGCACGGAAGCAGAAGCAGCAGGGCGTGCGGGCGCTCGACATCGCCAAGCGGCTCCTCGACTTCGGCGTCCATCCACCGACGACCTATTTCCCGCTGATCGTGCCTGAGGCACTGATGATCGAGCCGACCGAAACCGAATCGAAGCAGTCGATCGACTACTTCGCCGACACGATGCTGCACATCGCACAGGAGATCGAAGAAACACCGGACGTCGTGACCGGCGCGCCCCACACAACCGAATTCAAACGCCTCGACGAAGCCGGCGCGAATCGTTCTCTCAACCTACGCTGGAGCCCCACTTCGGCGGCCCTGCCGCTCGAAGCCGTCGCCGCCGGATAGTTGAAACGGGCAAGAATGTACCGAGCCCGGCGACGGTCACATCGCCGGGCTTTGTGCAAACAACCTTGACCATGTCAGCATCGGTCGTCAGCGCGACAAGCGGAGTGAGACTACGACAGTGCCCGACCACAACCTGGTTACTGTCGCCAATCGCCGGCCATGGTGTGTTGTAGGGCCTTTCGGACCAAGGCATCGACACGGAGGTCGATGCCTACGGAGAGCTGGGAACTCCAGTCGGAATGACGTGTGTCTACGCGACGATGTTCACCAGCTTGCCCGCAACGTAGATCACCTTGCGAGGTGTCGCGCCGTCCAGATGATCGGCCACTCGCGGGCTCCCCAGCGCAAGCGCTGTCGCTTCTTCCTCGGATATTCCGGCCGGGACCTCGATCTTGTCGCGTACCTTGCCATTCAGCTGGACGATCAACTCGATCACGGCCGACTTGGCCAGCTCGGCGTCGAACACAGGCCACGACTGGTGGTGCACCGAATAGGTCTCACCGAGCATCTCCCAGAGCTCTTCCGCGATATACGGCGTCGACGGCGCCATCAGCAGAACCAGTGTCCGGATCGCCTCCCTCCAGGCTCTTGAAGCGAGAATCGCATCGTCACCCTTCAGATCGGCCAGGCTATTGCTGAATTCGATCAACGCCGCGACCATCGTGTTGAATTGGAACTCTGAAATGTCCTTGCTTGCTCGCTCGATCGTGCTGTGCGTCAGTCGCTGCAACTCTCGTTCGACGCCGGAGTCGATCGTCGTCTGTGCCTGACCCTTGACCGCGGCCGTCTCCTGCACCAGCCCATGCACCCGGCGCAGAAAACGCTCCATGCCGGTGATGCCTCGGCTGTTCCACGGCCCACCCTGATCCCACGGTCCCAGATACATCAGGTGCAGTCGCAGCGCATCGGCACCGTGAATGGCGACGAGCTCGTCCGGCGCGACCTGGGTGCCGCGGCTCTTGCTCATCTTGGTGCCTTCCGCGGCCAGAATGATCCCCTGGTTACGCAACCGCACAAATGGCTCGCGATGATCGACCAGCCCCAGGTCGTTCAGCACTTTCGAGAAGAAACGCGCGTAGAGCAGATGCAAAATGGCATGTTCGATCCCGCCGGTGTAGAGATCGACAGGCGTCCACTGCGCCGCAGCCTCGCGATCGAACGGCGCATGCGCCTCTTTCGGGCTGGCATAGCGAAACCAGTACCACGACGAATCGACAAAGGTGTCCATCGTGTCGGTTTCCCGGCGCGCTGGACCCGCGCACTGCGGGCAGGTGGTGTTCAGGAAGGACTCGTGCGACTGAAGCGGACTCTGGCCGGTCGGCGTGAAATCAGCGTCGAGCGGCAACAGCACAGGGAGCTCGCTGTCGGGCACCGGCACGATGCCGCATTCGTCGCAATAGACAACAGGGATTGGTGTTCCCCAGTAACGTTGTCGCGAAATCAGCCAGTCACGCAACCGGAAATTGACCTCGGCGCTTCCTTTGCCCTGATACTGCAGCCAGGCGATGATCTCCGGCACTGACTCGGGAACCTGCCGGCCATCAAAGTGACCACTGTTCACCAGCGCACCGGGACCGGAATAGGCTTCGGTCATCGTCTCGGCGTCGAGTTCCTCGCCTTCGGGTTGGATGACGACGCGAATGGGCAAATCGAACGCCCTGGCAAACTCGAAGTCACGTTGATCGTGCGCCGGAACGGCCATGATGGCGCCGGTGCCGTATCCCATCAGGACGTAGTCGGCGATCCAGATCGGAATCGCCCCGCCTGTGATTGGATTCACAATCGTCGAACCGGTGAAGACTCCGGTCTTTTCGTTTGCGTCGTCGGTCGACATACGTTCGATGTCGCTACGTCGCCGGCTGCGATCGACATAGGCGTCGACGATCTCTCGTTGATCGTCTGTGGTCAGCGACGGGACCAGCGGATGCTCGGGGGCCAGAACCATGAAGGTTGCGCCCCAGACCGTATCCGGGCGGGTCGTGAAGAATTCGATCGCTTCACCAGAGTCGAGCGTGAACGCCAGCCTGGCGCCCTCTGAGCGCCCGATCCAGTTTCGCTGCATCGTGAGGACGCGTTCCGGCCAGTCGAGCTCCTCGAGATTGTCCAGCAGTTCTTCCGCGTAATCGGTGATCCGGCAATACCACTGTTCGAGATCGCGACGAGCTACCTCGGCGCCGCAGCGCTCGCAAAAATTACCATCGATCACCTGCTCGTTGGCCAGCACTGTTTTATCGTTCGGGCACCACCAAACCGGCCCGGCCTTGCGGTAGGCAAGCCCACGCTCGAGCATGCGCAGGAAGATCCACTGGTTCCAGTGATAGAACTCGGGATCGCAGGTGATGATTTCCCGGCTCCAGTCGATCATCGCGCCCATCAGGTCGTATTGCTTGCGCATCTGGGCGATGTTGTCGTAGGTCCAGATGGCCGGATGGATGCCGTTGCGAATCGCGGCGTTCTCCGCCGGCAACCCGAAGGCATCGAACCCCATCGGGAAGAGCACATTGAAGCCGTTCATGCGCTTGTAGCGGGCAAAGGAATCCGGTACGGCAAACGCATACCAGTGACCGACGTGCAGTGTGCCGGAGGGATAGGGATACATCGTCAGCGAATACCACTTCGGCAGCGGGCTGTTGTCGTCGGTGCGGTAGAGGTCGTCGGCGATCCACCGCTGCCGCCACTTTTCCTCGACCGGGGGAGCGTCGTATCGCTCATGACGTGTCTGCGACTGCGTGCTTTCCAACGCGATTCCCCTACCTAGCGGGCGCTTCAGCCACGGTAACCATCCATGGCGCCGGCAAAGCGTAGCCACAACAGGCGTTCGGTACAGAGAACAGCCTGTCGGGTTGAATGTCCATCGAGATGCCAGGAAGTTGACGACGGTGGAGCTGAGGGGACTCGAACCCCTGACTTCAACACTGCCAGTGTTGCGCTCTCCCAGCTGAGCTACAGCCCCGGATGGTGGTCGGGTGCACATCAAACAGCCCGTGGAGGGCGCTCATGTACGGCGGTAGGCTAGCATTGACGCTTGGCGAACGTCAAACCATTGCCAGGCAAATATCCGCGTGCAACCGAAAAAACAGGAATCACACCATGTCCTCTGACAACGCAACCGGACTCTCGCAAATCGGCGATTCGATCCTGCGCCGGCTGGATGTGTCGAACGCGTCGCGCGACAGGGCCCTGAATGAGGGGCGCCAGGTGATCCGTCTGTCCGCGAATGCCGTCCGCGCACTTCACCGCGACGAGCTTGACACGGCGAAATCCCTTTCCGAGGACGCGTCGGCGCTGCTCACCGATCTCCTCGACCACCTCGACGAGCCAGGCGGGATTCGTTGGGCAGGCTACGTGCAGGATGCCATGAAGGAGTACGCCGAATCGAAGATCACACTGGCGTTCGTCACCGAGACTCCCGTCCCCGATCCACTCGAACTCGGCATCGACGACGCGCCATACCTCAATGCCCTGGCAGAAGCAGCGAGCGAGCTACGTCGCCTGACACTCGACGCCTTGCGCTCTGGTGATTTCGGTCGCGCCGAGCGCTATCTTGCCACCATGGACGAGGTCTACAGCTTTCTGGTGACCGTCGACTATCCGGACGGTTTGACCGGCGGACTGCGACGCTCGACCGATGCGCTCCGTGCCGTGCTGGAGCGCACCCGTGGCGACCTGACGCTCACCGGCGCACAGAATCGTCTTCAAGACACATTGCAGCGAGCGATGACCCAGCTCAACTCGACCGATTGAGACCGTCCACGATTCCATGCAGGAGCTGCACGGTTTCATCGACGCCGTGCACGAAGTAGTCGGCCGTCTCCAGAACCGAGTGATGGGTCTCCGGCGAAATCACCGCGACCGCGACCCCGGCAATCCCCGATTCTCGCGCCCGGCGAATCGCCAAAAACGCATCGACATCGGTCACGTCATCTCCCAGCATGACAGCACCAGACAGAACGCGTTTCTCAATGATGTGTTCAACGGCGGTTCCCTTGTTCACTGCCAGTTTTGGGCGAAGCTCGATCACGAACTTTCCATCCGTCATGACGAGATTCAGTGAATCGGCCTGCGCGGAAACGACCGGTTGCAGGACGGCCAGCGCTTCGTCCGGATCGGGAGTAAGGCGGTAATGCACCGAAGCCGAAAGCTGTTTGTTCTCGACCACAACAAAGTCGCGGAAAGACGTCGATGCGAGAGCCGTCTCGATCGCGTCAACCGCCGACACGATTGCAGCAATCTGCTGTTCCGCCGCCGGATTCGTCGAGCGCACACCTCGCTCAATGTGTTCGAAACCGTGATTTCCGATGACGTCCAATCCTTCGATGCCGATGCGCTCGGTGGCGTCGTTCGCCGCTCTACCTGTCACGATGACGAACCCATTCAGGAGATTGTTGAGCGATCGAATCGCATCTGCTGCTCCTGGCGCCAAAAAAGCTTCGGCGGGCGTTGGGGCGACGTAGCTGAGTGTTCCGTCAAAGTCGGAGAAGAGACAGGCGGGTGCCCGTGAAAGCGCTTCGACGCACGCCAGGACGACCTGATCGAGTGGAGGATTGGTCAACGTGAAATCCCTTCGTTGATCGTCTAGCGGGCCGGAGAGGAAAACTGGAAAATCTCGCTCGTTGCTGTGTCGACAAAGAGGTCTTTGGTTTCGCCTCGAAAGTCGAGGGACACATGCGCGATCGTCCCGTTGACCGGCGTTTCTGGTGGTCCAAACGGCATCGCGACCGAGTTGACTCGTACATCTACCCCTGATGACGGCTCGAGCACCGTGTCGTCCGGATAGTCGTACGACAACAGGGCCTGACGCACTGCATGGAACGACAGTTGTGACACGTCGAGTGATGGAATGTCTTCCGGTTCGAGGTCGATCGGATTCGACTCTCGCGTGTCAGTCGTGTACAACGCCTGAGCTTCCTCGGAGTAGTACGTTGCCTGCCAGCGGAAACCCGGTTCGAACAATTCGCAGGTGACTCTGAGTCCCACCAGGCGGGCGTCCTCATGCCAGGCGAACGCGAGATCATACGCCGCTTCCAATCCTGGCCCCCAAAGCCCATCGATCGCCGACAGGTCCTGAATGAGCAGTCTGCCATCGACACACGGCACGCGTTCGTCCAGTTCTGGTGTCCCTGCTGAGGCAACTGCAACGCTCTCCGCCGTCTGTGTCATTTCCGCGACCAGCTGCTGATCGGATCCGCTCAGGGAGCAACTGGACAGGACCATCGCGAGCAACAGCAGTGGTACGGCACGAAACAAGTTGGAGCCAGGGATTCCGCTTCGTTCTTTCACCTTCGACATGCGTTGACCCGTATTCAGTCCTGCAATCCGCACACGCTCGATAAACATGACTCCGGTATACTCCGGCACCGGAGACTTGTCACATTCTGGCCGATTCCCGGCCATGTATGAAAGTGCATTGATGCGACTCTTCAATACCCAGTCTGGCGCGGTCGAACCGGTCCTCCTCGGCGACGCCCCACTCGGGATGTACGTCTGTGGGGTCACACCGTATGACACGACACATGCCGGTCATGCTTTCAACTTCCTCACCTTCGATATCATCGCCAGGTATGTTCGTTATCTCGGTGGTGAAATCACTTATGTACAAAACGTCACCGACATCGATGACGACATCCTGCGCAAGTCCGGAGAGCTGGGAATTTCATGGCTCGAACTTGGCGAACGAGAAACCGCCAAGTTCCTGACCGACATGCGCAATCTCAATGCCCTCGATCCCGACCACTACGTCAAGGCCACCGAGCATACCGCGGAGATGATCGAGCTGATTTCGGCGCTTCTGCAAAAGGGGCTCGCCTACGAATCGCAGGGCAGCGTCTATTTCGACGTCAACAGCGACCCGGAGTTTGGCAAGCTCAGCAAGATTCCACGCTCCGAGATGCTGCCCGTCGCCAATCAGCGCGGCAACAATCCGGACGACCCGCGTAAGCGTGATCCACTCGATTTCATTCTCTGGCAAGTCGCCGCTCCCGGCGAACCAACCTGGCCGTCACCTTGGTCTGACGGTCGACCCGGTTGGCACATCGAATGTAGTGCCATGGCCATACGCTACCTCGGTCCATCGATCGATATTCATGGCGGAGGATCCGATTTGATCTTTCCGCACCACGAGTGCGAGATCGCCCAGTCAGAAAACGCCACCGACATCGAACCGTTCAGCAAACACTGGGTGCATGTCGGAATGGTCGAGTATCAGGGCGAAAAGATGAGCAAGTCGCTCGGCAATCTCGTCTTGATAAGCGATGTGCTACAGACGTACTCCTCTGACACATTCCGGCTCTACGCCTTTAGTCACCACTATCGTGAACCGTGGGAGTACATTGACTCGGAAATCGACGACTGGGTTTCTATTGCCAACGATCTGGCAAATGCTGTGGCGTTGCCGAGCAACGGGTTTGGCAGTTATCTCGATCCAGTTCCTTCTCGCGAGCGCTTCATCAATGCTCTCGACGAAGATCTCGACACCGGTGAAGCGATCAAGGTTTTGGTCGAGCTGGCATCCGACGTTCTGAGCGCGAGCGATGACGACGACGTTTCCGAAGCGCAGGCAGTGCTCGCCGCGTTGGGTGGTGTACTCGGGCTTACGTTCGAGTCCTGATTGTGAACTTCGCCCCGGCGGCCTTTGGCAGGTGATATAATCCTTCGGCCCGTGAAGAGTTCCGGGTTCTGATCCTTTCTGCTCCGGCATCATCCGCGCAAGCGCAGAGCGCGGTTACATGGTGGGGCTGCTCCATGGAAGGGAGTTCTACATGCGCGAAACCAGCGCTGCACGTTTCTACGAATTGATGGTGATCACGGCTCCTGAAGGCACGCCCGAGGAGCTGATGGCAACTGTCGATCAGATTACCGGCTATATCACCACTGCGGGTGGGTCGATCCTGCGATCGAACTCGGATTCTCCATGGGGTCGCCGGCGACTCGCTTATCCCATTCGCTACCAGAGCACCGATGTTCGGGATGGTTTCTATACACTGATCCATCTCGAGATGGCGCCTGACAAAGTGATCGAGGTCGAGCGCGACCTGAAGCTCAATGACCGCCTTATGCGCTACATGGTCATTCAGCTTGACGGTGAGCCCGTCTTCCCTGAGCCCGTTGAGGAAGAGGAGGAAGCTCCTGAAGGCGCTGAGGCTGAAGCACCTGCCGCTGGTACAGAACCGGACGCCGAAGTTGCCGCTGAAGTGACGGAAACGGCGGTTGCCGAGGCAGCCCCTGAACCAGAGTCGTCGGAAGCGACCGCTGATGAGCGCCGAACACTTGTTGCGGAAGAAGCTGCTGATGAGGTTGCTGAGGCCGCTGCGAGTGAAGAATCAGCCGACCCGGATGCGGAAGCCGCGGAATCGAAGGAGTAGCCAGATGTCGCTCAGCAATGTAACGATCATTGGCAATCTCGGCCGGGACCCTGAAACTCGGTACACACCGAACGGTCGCATGAACGTAAGGTTTTCCATCGCCGCCTCGCGTCGCTGGAACGACCAAAACGGCCAGCAGCAAGAGAAGACGAACTGGTTCAACGTCACGGCCTGGGGAAAACAGGCTGAAACCCTCGACAACCTCACCCAGAGGGGCATCGTTCGCAAAGGCACCCAGTTGTACGTCACAGGTCGGCTCGATCTTCGTGAGTACGTTGGGCAGGATGGTCAGACACGATCGTCAATGGATGTCTCGTTGAATGAGTTCCAGCTCCTGGGGAGCCGGGCCGACAGTGAAGGCGACAGTTTCGGCGGACGTCGAGAGTACGCCGAATCCGGCGGCGGTGGCGACAGCAGCGGCGGCTTCGAACCACAGGATATCGACGAGATTCCCTTCTAGTCCTTACGACCGATATCAATAAGGAACACATTTCCCATGACTGAACGAGAAACACAGGCTCCAGCCAGCACGAATTCATCTGAATCCAGCGGCGGCGAAGATCGACCGCGATACGGGTCGGGAGGTTACCGCCCCCGACCTGAAGGTGAGGGCGGAAGACCGCCTCGCCGCTTCGGCGGTGGTGGCGGCCGGCCGGGATCACGCCGAAAGGTTTGCGCCTTTTGCATGGACAACATCGACGACGTCGATTACAAGGACATGCAACGCCTTCGGCGTCATCTTTCAGAGCGCGGCAAGATCGAACCGCGGCGAAAGACTGGCGCCTGCGCGCGCCATCAGCGCTCCCTGACGGTCGCCATCAAGCGAGCCCGCCACGTGGCGCTCTTGCCTTTCGTCGGCGGCGCTGGTCGCCCATAGCTCTTTTCAACACCTTACCCATGCCAGACGTCAGGCGGCGCTAGATCCGCAGTGCGCCGCCTGATCCGAAAGCTCTGGAGTATCGACTGACCATGGCAAATTCGAATTCCCAGCAGCCAGGTTCCAAGTCCTCAACAGGCACGAAATCGACTGCTGGTTCATCGAAGAACCCGCCTGTCGCGCCACAGACCTGGAAAGACAAGGTTCGGTCGTTACTCGGCGCTGAAACGGACCCCAAGACTGGAAAGCCACGACGCATCTCCCGCAAGGAGCGAGACGATAAGCGAACACGCAATCTCTACATCGCTCTGGGCGCCCTCGGCATCGCGGCGGTCCTCTTGCTTTCCGGGGCGGCGATCAATGAATATTTTCTGAAACCACGCAAGGTCCTGGCGACAGTCGAGGGGCACGATATTATACGGAGCGATTACTGGAAATATCGGTCGCATACGCTGGCCAATCAGGCGATTCAGTACCAGCAATTCGCCACGATGATGGAGGGTCAGCAACAGCAACAGTATCTCGCCATGTCCCAGCAGGCCCAGACCGAGCTTGAGTCCGTCTGGGGTTCCACAACGGTCGACGACGCCACCCTGAGCCGCATGGTCGATGACCAGGTCATTCTGAGTAGCCTGGACACCCTTGGATTGTCGATCTCTGAAGAACAGGTCGATGAATACATCGCCAACCAGTTCGCGGCAAGCGACGCGCCAATATCAACGCCGACTCCTTCGCCAACGCTCATTCCAGAGCGCGCAGAATGGGCGACGCAAACAGCGGTGGCAATGGAGGGCTCGCCGAGTCCGGTTGAATCCGGCTCTCCTCTTCCTGTCGATGACGCATCACCGGTAGCGCTTGAGGGCTCTCCCGCAGCTGAAACTCAAGGCTCGCCCGTTCCCGCCGCATCGCCGGGCGCCGGGACGCCCGAGCCAACGGCAACGATCAATCAGGACGACGCGCGCGCCACGTCAGCAGCGAATTTTGACAACTACGATGACGAGATTCTCGATCTCACACATATGTCCGAATCAGATTACCGGCGATTGATTGCTGAGCCGAATCTGGCGCGTGAAATGGTCAACGCCCACTTCCTCGAAGAAATCGGTCAATCGGCCGAACAGGTCCACGCCCGGCACATTCTTGTCGGCACGCAGGAGCTGGCGGATTCGCTCTACGTTCAGTTGCAGGAAGACCCGGATCTCTTCGAAACACTCGCCGAGGAAGCATCCGTTGACACCTCGACCGCGCCGAATGGCGGCGATCTTGGTTGGTTCCCACGCGGCATCATGGTGGCGCAATTCGAAGAGGTCGCGTTTTCTCTGCAACCCGGAGAAATCAGTGAACCGGTGCAAACGGAGTTCGGATGGCACATCATCCAGGTCATCGAACATGACGACGATCGCGCCCTGACTGACGCGCAAATCGAGCAGGCAAGCCAGGCGGATGCCGAGAGGTGGCTCGAGGCGCAGTATGAACAACTCGATGTCTCATCGAGCGTCGAACCTACACCTACCCAGTCGATTAGCCAGTTCGTGCCACCGGCCGACGCGCCGCCGTTGCCGACTCCGACGCCAGAAGGGACTCCAGTCGCGTTGCCGGCGGCGTCTCCCGCGGCGTCGGCTGTCGCTTCACCTGTTGCGTCGCCGCTTGCGTCACCGGCCACACCCGCCAGTCCCGAAGCCGACTAGAGCGACCTGCATGGTATCCTCAGGCAACCGGATTTATCCGCTACTGCATGACGAGCGAAAGTTCAGGTGACTTCAATTCGTGAGTGACCGTCGCCGATACCCACCGAAAGACGATTGGGACGACGATCTAGACCTCGTGGGTTTCGATCGCCCCCCGACACGTTCCTCCAGTAGTCAACCGGCCGGCTCCCGTATGGACACTCCTTACGACTATGACGATCCACTCGATGAACCTCCTCAGCCTTCGCGCTCACAGAGTTCGTCTCGGAACACAGGTTCCGGCAGATCAGGCTATAGCTCCTCACGGAGTGCCTATTCCGACAGATACGGCCCGTCGAGCCCCTCTTCTCCTTACCCGAGCGGTCGATCTCGTTCCAGCGCACAACCTGCGACCGGTGGGGACTACTACGATGATCCCTACGACGGAAGCGGACATGAAGCAGAGTCATATTCCGGCGCCAGCGGAATCGCGGTCGATCCCTATACGCCAGCGCAACGGTCACGCTCGGCGCGTGCCGCACCAGCCTCGTATCCTGGCGCTCCGCGTGACGCTCCATACGCCGCCACTGCATATGGAGCAGATTTCGAAGAATCCGCGTATCCCGAGGGCACGCCCCAGCGACGATCGGCTAGGACACGTGAGAGCCGGGGCAGATCAGTTTCAGTTCCAAAGCCGGCGATCAACGACGGCGCGGTTATTGGCGTCGTAGCCGTTAGCCTGCTCAGTATCGTTTTCATGGTGGCGTCGATCGCCGCAGGCAGCGCCGATCTTCCCGACTGGTTTCCCATCCACCTCGACGCTGCAGGCAATCCTGATCTCTGGGGCACCGATTCCGTACTCTGGAGAATTCCATTTGGCGCTTTCATGGCGCTGATTATGTCTCTGGTGATCGCCGCATTTCTCTGGTCGCGCGATCGATTTGCTGCGCGTCTGGCAATCACGGGCACAGCGGCAGTTCAGATTCTTGCATGGGTCGCATTGATCGACTTCATCTGGTAGCCGTTGCCTGGCGAGATCCGGATGCTGTAGTGGTTCGACTCAGTTCCACGTATCGTGGTAATTCCTCGTCACAGAGTTGACGACGTGGTCTGGATGGTCACCAGTCGATGGCAAATGCAATCACGATCTTTCGCGTCGGTATGCTCTTCGTCGCGATCTATCTGTTGTACGAAGCCAGTCTGCCCTGGATCGTCGTCGCCATGGCGATGATCGCCATCGCCATTCTTCTCGATGGTCTCGACGGCTGGATTGCCCGGCGCACGAACACAACGTCGAAGCTCGGGGCGGCGTTCGATATCGCAGGCGACCGAATTGTCGAGAACGCGCTCTGGGTCGTCTACGCGCATTTGGGACTGATCGGCGTCTGGGTTCCGCTCCTGGTCCTCACAAGAGGGTTCCTCGTCGATTCTTTGCGAGCCGTTTCCTATTCCGAAGGGAAAACGGCCTTCGGCAGCGACAATATGATGCGGTCGCCAATCACCGAATGGCTGACGGCCGGCCGATTTATGCGGACTCTTTTTGGACTGTCAAAACTCTACGCGTTCGTCTTTCTTGCCGGTCTGGTTGGTTTTGAACAGCGAGACTCGGCCGGTACTATGCTGGGTGACGTCTATGACTGGGATCCGTTCAGGTATTTCGGTTGGTTCACCGTCTGGCTCTCGGTTGCTCTGACGATCATTCGGGGTCTTCCAGTGATTCTCGACGCGCTCTACGCCTGGGGACCCGACTGGATTCGCAAAGACACACCGACCAACTCGCCGGATGCCCAGACATGATCTCTGCGCAACTGCATCACTTCACGCCGTGACGCACCAGGACACGCAAGAGAGCACTGGCCTTCCGCGCCCCCATCCCCGTTCAGCCCTGCCTCGCATTCATTTCGGTCAGAGCCAGCGCGGAGACTACATCTACTACACAGCGGTGATCCTGGCGTCCGTTGCCTCCTGGGCAGTTGCGTTGCTCCCACGCGCCTTCACCAGAAGAGTCGCGCAATTCGTCGGGCGGGTTTCGGTTCGAAAACCTTCCGTCTATCGATCGAATATCCACGCAAACCTCTCGCATGTCACCGATCAACCGATGAGCTCACAGGTGGTGCAAACGTTGACCGAGTCATCGTTCAGGACCAATTCTCTGAACGTCCTTGATCTTCTCGAAATCCCTCATTTGAGGCAACGTGATTTCGAGCGGCGCATCAGAATTACCGACGGCTCGTTCGAGGTTCTCAGTCGCGTGCAACAATCGAAGCGAGGGGCGATCATCGTCACCGCCCATCTTGGTCCATTTGATTTTGTGGGCAGCTACCTGCGAGTGCTGGGCTATCCGCTCACCGCACTTACTGCGCGCACGACCGGACGCTTCGCATTCCACTTCGTCACGTTTTTGCGCGGATCACAAAACATGGGCGTCATCGAGACATCAAGTGCTGGACTGCGCCAAGCGCTACGGTTGCTCGAACAGGGGGGAATGCTCATTCTGCTGTCGGATCGGGATTTTTTCCTGAGTGGGCGGGAGACGACCTTCTTTGGTGAAAAGACAACATTGCCCGTCGGCGCTGTGCGACTCGCTCGCGACACTGGTGTGCCGATCATCCCCTACTTTGCATACCGCCGGGACGACTATTATGCGCTGGAACTCGGCGAGGAGATCATCGTCCCCAAAACCGGGGATCGGAATGCGGACCTGGACGCAGGCGTCTCCAAACTGGCCACTGTCCTGGAACACGCAATCGCCAAAGAGCCTGGTCAGTGGGTCTTGTTTCAGCAGGTCTGGCCTTCTGAGACGAGTGAACCGCAGGCTCAGGCCTGACTGGAGAACGGTTCGGCCCAGAGATCGTACTCGCTGGCGTCGACGATTTCCGCCTCGATCATTGAACCGACAGCCAGCTCGCCTGGCAGGAAAACGAGCCCATCGACTTCCGGGGCGTTTTGCCAGGTACGGCCAACCGAGATCGGTTCGACCTGTCCGTCATCATCTTCTGACTCACCGATTGCTTCGATCAGCACCATCATCCGTCGACCAATCCGCGCCTGATTCTTGCGATAGCTGATCGCCTGCTGCGCTTCCATGATCAGCCCGCGTCGTTCCTCGGCGAGCTCCGTAGGGACAGGGTCACCAAGGTGGAAGGCCACCGTTCCCGGTTCCGGCGAATAGGTGAAGACACCGACATGATCGAACTCTTCCGATTCGATGAAGTGCAGCAAATGCCTGAACTCTTCGTCCGTCTCGCCAGGGAATCCGGTGATCAACGTCGTGCGCAGGATGCAATCGTCGAGCGCCTGGCGAGCGTGATCGAGGAGTCGCCTCGTCAGCTTCGGGTCGCTGGGCCGCAGCATGCGCCGCAATACCGAGGGAGCGCTGTGCTGCAACGGCATATCGATGTAGTTGAGCAGTGAGTCATGCTCCGCCATCGCATCGATCATCTTCAGAACGTGCGGATTCGGGTAGATATAGAGCACACGCAGCCAAGGCAGGTTCGGCACCTGCGTCGCCAGCGTCTGCATCAGCTCAGGAAGCCCGTTCTTCACACCGAGGTCGGACCCGTAGCGGATCGTATCCTGCGACACGAGCACGATCTCTTTCGTGCCACGCGCCACCAGATCGATCGTTTCCTGCAACACATGTAAAGGCCGCTTGCTCGATTGTCCGCCCTTGATCGTGGGGATCGTGCAAAACGCGCAGGCGTGATCGCAACCATCGGCAATCTTCACGTAGGCCGACGGACCGGCATGTGTGTGCGTGAAGGTGGTCGTCAACCCATCGCATCCGGCGATTTCCGGCTGAGGAGCTTCTCCAAACAGCGAGCCGACCGTATCGCCGATCCTAAACCACTCGCGAGTGGTCAGAATGCTGTCCACACCAGACGGAAGGTCATTGCGATAGTCGCCCAGCGCCGGCAGACAGCCGGCGGCAATGACGAACTGACCCGGTCGCTTCAGATCGACGAATTCCTGAACGACGCCAGTCGACTCTTCGCGAGCGGCGCCGAGAAACCCGCATGTGTTTACGATGACCACATCGGCCGTCTGCGGATCGAGCGTTTCCCGCATTCCCCGGTCCTGCAGGAGCGACTGCATACCGTCGGAGTCGGAGCGGTTCTTGGCGCAACCGAGAGTGACGATCGAAAATGACCGCCCGTTCGATGAGACGGAAGTAGCTGGTGAGTCAGTGAGCGTCTGCGCCACTATCGGTAATTCACAAACTGGAGCGCGACCGGGTAATCCGCTTCCTTCATCGCTACGATGACCGCCTGCAGATCATCCTTGCTCTTGGCCTGCACGCGGACAGCATCGCCCTGGATTTGTCCATTGACCTTCTTGAACTCGTCTCTCAGTTTCTTTGTGATTTGCTTCGCCAAGTCCTCGGGAATGCCCTCTTTGAGCGTCACCACCTGCTTGATGCGGCCCCCGCTTACTTCCTGCGGGTCGCCATAGTCGAGAATTTTCAACGACAGTCCCCGCCGTAGAATCTTCGACTCCAGCATGTCGCTGATCGCCTGAAGCGATGTCTCCGATGCGGTGGTGATCGTCAGCGCCTTTGCGTCCTCATCGATCGTCGATTTGGTGTCTTTCAAATCGTACCGCTGCTGCATCTCGCGCCGCGTCTGATCGAGCGCGTTCTTGAGTTCCTGCCGGTCGAATGACGAAACGATGTCAAATGAGTATGTCGATGCCACGTCCATGTCCTCTCACGTTTTCAGCCGAACATGGTACCCCACATCGTCAAATCACCGAGCATTCTCAGCTCTCATCCCATTCGACGACCGTGGCGGTGGCGTTCTGCGCCCACCGGCGGCCGAGCAGAACTCACCGACTGTCGTAGCGGTGGCGCCCTGTGCCCACCGGTGGCCGAGAGAAACGGAGCGAACGCAGTGAAGCGAAGTGCAGCGAGGCCACAACCACCCAACGACTCCACCTGAATCAGCGCGACCCCGCCAGCACGACCATCGACTCCGCCTCCACCACCAACTTCTCCCCGTCAATTTGCCAGGTCGCAGGACCGCCATCCGGTTGCGACGTGTCCAGCTCCACCTGCCATCCGTCTTTCCGCTCGCACAGATCGAACTCCACAGAATGGTCCTCCGCGTTGAAAAGCACCAGAAAATCCCCGCCGCCCGAACCATTCGCGGGAACGAGCAGCTGAAGCGTTCGCGGCGACTGCCTTCCCCAGTCATGTGGAAGTACATGTTCACCGTTCGGCTCTTTCCAGGCAAGATCATCTGCATGACCAGCTGCTGGAATCTCGGACCGCTTGTAGGTCGTCCGCCTCAACTGCGGATAGTTGCGGCGAACCTCAATCACGCGCCGCGCAAATGCTTCGAAGTCCTTGTTTCGCGAGTCTGGTGACCAGTCGTACCAGTTGATGGCATTGTCCTGGGGGTAGGCGTTGTTGTTGCCGAGCTGCGTCCGGGAAAGCTCATCCCCGCCGAGGATCATTGGCACACCGTGCGCCAACAGCAGACAGGCGAACATGTTCCGGCGAGCGAGGTCACGACGATTCGCGATCCGCGTATCGTCGCTCGGTCCTTCGATTCCAAAATTAGCTGAGAGATTATGGTTGTGGCCGTCTCCGTTAAGCTCGTTGTTTGCCTCGTTGTGCTTCTCCGCGTATGAGACGACGTCGTTCAATGTGAAACCGTCATGGCAGGTCACGTAGTTGATGCTCGCCAGTGGTCCGCGGCCGGGAACTCCATACAGGTCCATCGACCCCGACATGCGAAGCGCGAACTCACCAGTCGTTTGCGGATGACCGAGCCAGAATGAGCGAATCGAGTCGCGGAAGCGGTCGTTCCATTCGCTCCAGCCGGGCGGGAAGTGTCCAACCTGATATCCCCCCGGGCCGATATCCCAGGGTTCCGCGATCAGCTTCACTGTCGACAGCACCGGATCCTGGTGGACCGCCTTGAAGAATGTTGCCCGGCTAGAGAACGCTTCGCCATCCCGACCAAGAGCCGGCGCCAGATCGAAGCGAAATCCGTCGACGTGATAGTGCGTGACCCAGTGACGCAGCGAATCGAGTACAACACGCAGTGCCGCCGGGTGATCGATGTCGAGCGTGTTCCCAGTCCCCGAGTAGTTCAGGTATTCGGTCAGGTTGGCCGGATTCAATCGATAGTAGAGCCGGTTGTCGATCCCCCGGAAACTGAGCGTCGGACCGGACGATCCCCCTTCCGCCGTGTGGTTGTAGACGACATCGAGAATGACTTCGAAGCCGTGCTTATGCAGCGTCTTCACCATCTGCTTGACTTCGTCGACTTGCCCCTGCGGATCGCGACTGGCGGCATATCGAGGCTCTGGCGCGAAGAATCCGATGGTGTTGTATCCCCAATAATTCCGCAGACCCGATTCGGCGAGAAATTCCTCATCGACGAAGGCCTGGATTGGCAGAAACTCGATGCTCGTCACGCCGAGAGACGAAAGGTGATCGAGCACGGCAGGATGCGCGAACCCCGCGTAGGTTCCGCGCTCCGCCTCCGGCACCTCGGGAAGCAATGCCGTCATCCCCTTCACGTGCGTCTCGTAGATGACCGTGTCCGCCAATGGAATCGAGGGATCTCGATCGCCGTCCCAATCAAATCGGTGATCGATCACGACACTGCGCGGCACAACCCGCGAGCTGTCCTCGATGCTCCGCACACCGAGATCGGCATGCTCTCCTCTCCGGTATCCAAAAACCGGATCGCTCCAGACGACTTCCCCAGTCAACGCTCCGGCGTAGGGGTCGATGAGCAGCTTGGATGGATTGAAGAGATGTCCTTCCGCCGGCGCCCAGGGACCATCGACGCGGTAGCCATAGACCTGGCCCGCAGCAACACCCTCCACGAAACCATGCCAGACGTGCCCCGTCTTCCCGGTGAGATGAATC
>CAYWSE010000026.1:0-49257 GCA_964461025.1 uncultured Sphaerobacteraceae bacterium
AATGTCCCCATGGCCACAACGACGAAGATCGCTGGCGCCAGCGCCAGCACCACGCTGTATGACACCTGCTTGGAAAGTCCCATAGCGTCGATGCGCAGAAAGGAGTCTGTGAGATTGCGCGAGATGCCGCGAAACCGTTCCCAGGGCTTCTGTTTGCGATACCGGTTCGAACGGGAGTTGGGTTCGATCGGATCCAGATTGAAATGGGAAACCATTGCGCGTGGAAGTCCCGCTTCTGGTCCGGTGATGCGGACCCCCGAGCGTCACATTGCCGAAAGGTCAGAGCTCGGCAACAACCCGGATCGTTCGCGGGCGACACGATCATACGCTGCGACGCGAAGCCTGCGCCAAGATGCGTGACTCGTGGCGACCACCACGAGCAAGGCTATTTCAGCGCGGCCAGCTCGGTTTCCACCGGTTGCGACGACGGCTCCAGGTGGAGCACTACGTCGAAGCGAGCACCCGACCGCGTGGCATCGATCACCAGGGCCCCGGCGCGCGCGCATATGCGAACCAGTTGGTCCCAGAAGTCGATCGGCAGCTCACCCCTGGCCACATAGGCGTTGCCGTCGCCTGCCACCTGTCCCTCAAGTGAACGAAATGGGCCGGCGGCCGGGTTGCGAAGATCGAGATAGATTTCGCGAGTCTGCAGTACGGTGCCGGTGGGAAGAACCGGCAATCTGGTTTCACCCACCAACGTGAGGCTCGAACCACGGATCGACTCCGGGTCTTCGTCGGGACCGTCGACTCTCCAGGTGGGGAGCCAGTCGCTCTCCACCGGAAATTCTTCCGTTCCCTGCTCGCTGAGCGGCCGGTGATAGCGAATGATGAGATGCATGATTGTCTCCGTCGGAACAAGGAACGTCAATCTTGGGAGGGCATTGGCCGGAACGCGAATTGCATATTCAGTCGAGATCGAACACAGGGGGAAGAGGACGAAACAGCAGGTGTTTTCTGTTGTCACCTCAGTTCAAACTACCACGCGCACGCACATTGCGACAACGCAAACCAGCACCGCGGCGACTGGTCGGCTAGGATGACGCAGTCGAATGATCAGTGTAGACACAGCCGCCACGCACCCACCGCCTGCACCATCGGGGACTTGAAACATGCGATTTATCGTTGCCGGCATCATGCACGAGACTCATACCTTTTCCAGCGAGATCACGACGCTCGACCGGTTCGACATCGTGCGTGGCGACGACATGCTGCGCTATGCCGGGGCTAATCACTCGGTCGGCGGGACAATCGATATGTGCCGCGAAAGAGGCATTGATTGTGCGCCCGCGTTCTTCGCATTGGCAACCCCGGCCGGGCTCATTCCAGGCGAGGTCTTTGACCAGCTCGTTGATGAGTTGGTCGATTGTGTCGAGAGCAATCTCCCGGCAGATGGCATCGTGCTGAACCTCCACGGAGCGATGGTGGCCGGTGACTATCCTGACGCCGAAGCGCACATTCTCGATCGCGTTCGCAGTGTGGTGCGACAGGACATGCCGATCGCTGTGACTCTCGATTTTCACGCCAACATCGGACAGCGCATGGTCGATCTGGCCACGATTGTCACCACCTACGACACCTATCCGCATGTCGACATCGCCGAACGCGCCGGCGAAGCAGTGCAGTTGCTCGAACGCGTCGTGAAGGGCAAGATCACACCGGTCATGGCGCTGATCAAACCGCCGCTGATTCCGGTGCCGCAGGTCCAGCAAACGGCGATCCAGCCGTTTCAGGCCGTGCTCGCGCGAGCGCACGAGATGGAAGAGTCCGGTCAGGCATTGACGGTGACAGTGGCAGGCGGATTTGCCTATGCCGATATCCCGGACGCTGGAGTCAGCTTCCTGGTCACAACAGACAACGACGAAGCATCGGCCACGGAGCTAGCGTCGGAGTTGGCATCGATGCTCTGGGAGCGCCGCGAATCACTCGTGGCATCGAATGTTCCGGCCGCGGACGCTGTCGCAGACGCCATCGCCTCCACCGATTTGCCCGTCATCCTGGTCGACGTCGCGGACAATGTCGGTGGTGGCACACCGGGTGACGGCACCGTGATCCTGTCCGAGTTGCTCAGGCAACAGGCGATCGATGCCACAATCGTGATCGCCGATCCAGAATCAGTTCAGCAGGTGATCGCTGCCGGCGCGCGCAATGACGTGCATCTCCGGGTCGGTGGCAAGGTCGACCGTCACCATGGCGATCCTGTGGCTGTTTCGGGAACCGTGGTGACGATCACCGATGGACACTGGATTCACGAGGGACCCGAAAACGCCGGCGTCGCGGCTGAAATGGGACCGACCGCCGTCGTGCGATCCGGAGGCGTCAACATCGTGCTGACGTCGGTGAAATCGATGCCCGGCGACTTGCAGCAGCTCCGATCGGTCGGCATCGATCCCGCTTCCCAGCGGATTATCGTCGTGAAGGCGTCGGTGCGCTGGCGAGGCGGTTTCGAGCCGATCATGGCCCGAGGCATTCTTGTCGAGACACCGGGGATTTGCGCCGTTGACCTTCGCGAGCTCGAATTCGCCAACATTCGGCGACCGATCTTCCCCATTGACCCTGACGTCACGTGGCACGCCTGACGAACAGACTCGCTGTCGCTTCACGCACGGCGACGCGAAAGCTGCCAGACCAGCAAGGCATATGTAGCGACGCCCCACACAACGATCACGGCAAATGAGAGCGCGGCATCGTCGAATATCGATGCATCCCCCGCGCTATCGATGTACAGCTTCATACCCGCGCCAGTTGGAAACGCCTGCGCGATCTGCTCAACTCGGTCGGGGAGACCGGTGCCGACCAAAAACGCCGGAGCCAGAATCGGCAAGATCACCAGCCCGGACCAGGTGTTGAGCTGGCTGGCGCTCTTGACGACTCCCGCCAGCAGCAGACCGAGCCCAATCGTCGTCAGACCGAGCGCGATCGTCGTGGCGACAAACATCGGCCAGTCTTTCGGATAGAGTCTGGTGATGATCAACAGAAGCGCGGTCGCGAACCCGACATAAAGCAGGCCGAGCAACGCTTTGGCGAGCACGATTTCCGGGTACGACGCCACCAGCGCGAGGGCTTCGATCGTTTTCTTCTCAGTTTCTTCGGCGAGGACGATTGGTATCGCGATCATCGCCGTCATCACGATCACCATGATCAGCGAAATGAGGACCAGATAGGTGCGTGCACCGATCTGGTCGAACACGGTCTGCTCGTCGGGATCTTCCGCAACCGTTTCAACTGATATTTGTGCCGGTAGCGTCTGGCCGCTCATCTGCCGCAGCGCCGGGTCGACGGCGGCAAGCACATAGTCCGAGCCAAAGCTGCGATCCTCAGGCACTATCGCCGTCAGCGGGGGATCGAGCCCGCTGGTTACCGCGGCATCGAAATCCGGCGGCAGAATCAGCCCGAGATCGATCTCCGAGTTCGCCGCTTCCTGCCGGATTTGATCATCCGGCATCGGTTTGACCTCGACGTCGACAACCGGCTCGACCAATGTCGTGAGCGTCGCAGTGAATTCCTGACCCGCGCCCTCGCTTACGGCGACGATCGCCGTCGGCGCTGCTTCTTCGTCATCGAACACGAAGTTGTAGAACACACCGATCGCGAGTGGCGTAAGCACGGCGAAGAGCACACGCGCGTCGCGGATCGCGTCCCGCAAGTCTTTCAGCAGAATCGCCAGAATTCTCCTGAGCGGTGCCGGACGCGTCATAGGGGTCGCCCTGCGACCGAGATGAAGACATCCTCGAGCGTCCCTTCATGCGAATGCACCGTGAGGATCGCGCCATCCTTCGTCCACCGATCGAACCGTTCCCCATCGGCCGGATTGGCGAGATCGATGACGGCTTCAGAGCGATCCTGAAGGAGAACGGTCGCGGTCCGGTTCCCATACTGCAGCTTGAGCTCTCGTGGAGTGTCGAGCGCCACGATGCGCCCCTGACTCATAAACGCCACACGGTCGCAAAGTTCGTCGGCTTCTTCCATGTAGTGGGTGCAGAGCAGAACGCTGACCTCAGACGCGGCCAGCTCGCGAACGATGTCGCGCATCTCCCTGGCCGAGGAGGGGTCGAGCCCCTTCGTTGGTTCATCGAGCATCAGCACACGTGGTTCATTGATCAACGCGCGGGCAATCATCAGTCGCTGCTTCATCCCGGAGGAGTAGGTTTTCACCTTGCGCTTAGCGGCGTCTGTCAGGCCAACTCGGGACAGCAGCCGGTCGATCCGGTCGCGCGGAGCGTCGTACAAATCGGCAAAGAGTCGCAGGTTGTCATAACCGGTGAGTCTCTCGTAGACGTTCTGATCTTCGAATACGACATTGATGAGCGGTTTGACATGTGACAGTTGCGACGCAACGTCGAATCCGCCGATGCTCGCCGTCCCGCTCGTCGGCAGCGTCCGTCCAGTCAGCATGCGCAGCGTTGTTGTTTTGCCCGCGCCGTTGTGTCCGAGCAGTCCGAAGACTTCACCTGGAGCCACCGAAAACGAGATGCCGTCGACCGCGCGGATCGACCCGTAGTGTTTGTGAAGGTCGTGAACGTCAATCATGTCGTGCGCAATTGAGGCAATCTCCCAATCGTTGGGCGCAGTATACGGGGGCGTGTTCCAGACCTGACTCTGGCTTTACCATTGGACGCTGCAAAGAACTCCTCACTTCAGGCGTATCTGGGCACCATGGACACTCTGAACCTCGCACCACAGCTCCCATCTGAACCGGTTTTTCGGTTGCCCGAGTGGCGCACCCCGATCATCGGACGGGCTCCAGAAGTAGCAGTGGTGGAGGAGTTCGTCCGAAACGGCGAATCCTGGCTCGTGACCATTACCGGCCCTGGCGGGGTAGGGAAGTCACGGCTCGCTCACGAAGTTGCGACCCGTCTCTCCTTAGGCTTCGACGAGAATGTTGCCTGGATTCCGCTTGCACCGGCTTCGACAACTGAGCGGGCGATAGAGACATTGGCCCACGTGCTCGGTATCAGCAGACCAGGACTTACCCCTGAGCAAGCGGTCGCCAACAGTCTGGCGGGCCGGCGAGCGCTGCTCGTACTGGACAATCTCGAGCAGATTCCCGATTTCGGCACATTCATCTCCGAGCTTGCCGAGCAAAATCCTGATCTCGCGTTTCTTGCCACGAGCCGCGTCGCGCTGCACCTTCGCGGTGAGCGAGAAATCGCGCTGACACCATTCCTTACCCTCTCCGGCGCCGAAGCGCCAACGGCAATTGCTCGATCACCCGCGGTCGAGCTGTTCGTATCACGTGCGCAAGCGACTGACAGTGGGTTTCAGTTGTCCGATCGCAATGCCCCGGCAGTGGCGGAGATCTGCCAGCGACTCGATGGGCTGCCGCTGGCAATAGAGCTCGCGGCAGCACGCGTTCGCATGCTGCCGCCCGAGGCGATGGTTCCACGCCTCGCCAAAAGTCTCGATCTGCTGACAACGGGGCCCCGCGATGCCCACCCGCGCCAGCAAACGCTGCGTAACACGATCCGGTGGAGCTACGACCTCTTGCCTCCTGAGACACAGGATGTATTCCGCAGACTGTCGGTCTTTTCCGGAGATTTCGATCTCTCTGCTGCGGAGACTGTGGCCGGGTCAGTTCATGACGCATTCGAACACCTTTCCGCGTTGCTCGATCACAACCTGTTGGTGCGACTCGATGCGGACAACGAACTGAGGTTCGTGCTGCTCGATACGATTCGTGAATTTGCCGCTGATTTGATCGGCGAAGGAGAGATGAGCGCTGCCCGCGACCGGCACGCCCGCTATTTCCTCGACCTGATCGACATTGGCGTCGATCGTCCGGCTCAGGTGGTTGAGTGGCTAGATCTGGTCGAGCGGGAAATGGGCAATGTGCGTGATGCTCTCACCTGGCTCGAGTCGCGGGGTGAAGCCAGCCTCTTGCGACAACTCGCCAATCTGCTGACCCACTGGTGGCTGACGCGAGGCTCAGTGACTGAAGGCAACGAATGGTTGCGCCGCGCCGATGCGGTAGTGGGAGATGTGCCGGTCGCCGTCCAGATTCTCTCCGATCTCAACCTTGGCTGGATGTCCGCCCAGACAGGTGAGTTCGAATCGGCGAATCTGGTGCTCAACCGGATTTCGCCGCACGAGCTCGAGAAGCAGCGCTTCAAGTTGCGATCGACCTATCAGATGGCGCGGGGCGCGCTTGCGTTCTACGAGAAGGATTTCGACACCGCATTCGCTTACATCGATCATGCGCGCCAAATGGCCGAGCAGGAAGGTGAAACCGCCCGGAATCCGAGCATTCGGATCAACCTTGGGGCCATCGCCAGAGCGCGGGGCGACTTCGACGAATCGCGCGCCCAGCATCTCCTTGGTTTGCGTGAGTCAACGGAAATCGGCATCAATGCGATGCATACAGGAGCGCTGGCCGAGATCGAAGTGCATGTCGGCAATTACGAGGCAGCGTGGGAGCACCTGCAGGCGACTTGGCGCGATAGTCGTACTCTCGGCCACATGCTCATCATGATTTCGGCAATGGCGAGCAAGGTAGAGCTCCTGCTCAATGTAGGACATCCTGAGACGGCCGCTCGTTTGATGGGCGCCGCAGATCAGTTGCGCCTGACGAGGGGATGGTCGATCAGCACCTACAGCGAACCTGAGTATTTTGGGCTGCTCGATGCCTGCAAAGCGGCGCTCTCACCAGAAGCGTATGAGTCGGCGATGGCGGCTGGACGTCAGCTGCAGCTCGTTGAAATCGACTCCCTGATGGAGGCTGATCCGTTCACTGCTCCTATCGCGCGCGAAGTGTCCACCGATGCGCTCGCGGGCGGCAGGTGGGCGTTGACCGCCCGCGAGCTCGACGTCTTGCGTCTGCTCGTCGAAGGCAAGACAAATCCCGAGATCGCCGGCGATCTCTTCATTTCCGAACGCACCGTCCAGTCCCACGTCGCGCGCATTCTTCAAAAACTCGACGTGCCCTCCCGGAGCGCTGCCGCCGCGGTCGCCGTGCGGCAGCAGATCATCTCGTAACGTCTGCTGTCTGCTCTGCCGAATGCCGCCTTCAGCCAGCTTCTTCGTCGAGCCAGGGATTGACGAACGGCACTCCGGTCCGTTCGAAGTCAGAAACATTCCGGGTGACGACCGTGAGACTATGAACGAACGCCGTTGCTGCGATGAGGCCATCGGCCACATCAAGCTTGCCGCCCGTTCGGTGAACCAATGCCGACAATTGCCCCCACTGCTCGGCAACCTCTTCGTCGACAGGCAAAATGTGCGCCGTGAAGGTATTCCGAGTCTCTCGCAGCCACTCCGCGTACCGGGTTCTATGAGAGCCCGGCGGCATGCGATCGATGCCATTCACGATCTCACCGATTGTCATCACGCTGATGAAGGCATGCTGGTTCCCAATGGTGTCAAGAAACTGAATCACTGATTGTTGTGGGGGATCCTTGATCAATTCAGAAATGACGACGGTGTCGATCAGGTACTTCACCATTCGATCTCTCGCGGATACGACGGATCGCGAGTCAAATCCAGATCATCTCCTTTCGGAATACTGAGGAGATGACTGATGAAGCTTGGCGCCTCTCCAGTCAGCCGGTCATATTCATCCCTTGTAATCAGGACAATCTCCTGATCCCGGCGTGTGACGAATTGGGGGCCCTCCTCGATGGTTCTTGTGAACACCTCGCTGAACTTGTTCTTTGCTTCCGCCAATTGCCAGACCACAAACCGCCTCCTTCCGGCTAGATTGGCTAGACAGCAACCATTATAAGCCTCGCGCACCGTCTCGACCCAACGGATGGGGCCCGTTTGCGTTTCCACATGATTCCCAAATGCTCTCCCGCAGCATAAGAAATGGTGCTGCACCAGGTCAGGAAGATAGTCCAGTGTCCGCCATTCGGCGGATGCGACAGCCCAACGACGAAATCACGAACCCGGCGGATGTTGCGGGGCGCCTTGCCTTGCCATCATGGGATCAGTGAGAAAGCTGTTCTCACCAATGTCCGGCATGGAGCAGAAATGGCCACCACAATGCAATCACCAAATCTCTACTCTGAGCTAGCCAGAATGCGAATCGAATCGCAGAACCAACCACCTTCCCAGAGGGTCCCGGAGCGGAACTCCACATCCCTGGGGCCATCACTCATTGCTGCGCTCGCGGGTCGCC
Source organism: uncultured Sphaerobacteraceae bacterium (assembly GCA_964461025.1). Classification (GTDB taxonomy): domain Bacteria; phylum Chloroflexota; class Chloroflexia; order Thermomicrobiales; family UBA6265; genus JAHBVL01. Next base: position 8,111 of record CAYWSE010000026.1, read on the forward strand.
TGTCGCGACGAAAGGCTGCGCCTGAGCGACAGGTCGGTCTCCAGCCGACCGGATCTCACGCCCGCTTGTGATGCAGGAACGGCGCAAGCTGGGCAGCGGCGAATGCATTCTGGTCCTGGCCCTGAAGAACTGTTGCTTACTCCAGACAACTGCCATGAATTCGCGTAGACTCGCCGCATTGGGAAGCGGCGTCGACGGGTTTTGGGGCATTTGGTGGTCGCAAGCACGGGTTCTCAGACCGAAACGCAGTCCGCGTCTCCAAACCAGCCAAACCCTCAGCACACCCCAGGACTCTCCGATTCTCAGGTAACTCTCGGTTTCACCCTTCTCGCCATCACGACATTCGCAACATCGATCGCCATGCAGACAAGTCAGGCGATTCAGCCAAGCTTCATGCGCGATGTGATCGGCATGGACGGCGCCCAGAACGGCTACCTGATCGCCATTCGCGAGCTGCCAGGCTTTCTGCTGATCTTCGTCGCGGCTCTGCTTTTGCGCCTCGGACTCGCTCGTGCCGCGGCCTTCTCACTCGTGGTCATGGGAGTCGGCTACAGTCTCTTTTCGCTCACCGATTCCTTCACGCAGCTTATCCTGCCGACGCTGATCGCCAGCATCGGTTTTCACTCCTGGCTGCAGCTGCAACCGGCGTTGGGTCTTTCGATCGCGCCTCGCGGCAACGAAGGGAGCGTGCTCGGTCGCCTGAACAGCATCGGGTCGTTTGGGAGCTTTCTGGCGCTGGGAGGTGTCTTGACGCTCCTCCTCGGGATCGAGCATTTCCGCGGCGACCTGCGTGAGTTTCAGGAACCGTATTTGCGGGGACTCTTCATCGTTATTGGCATTGCGTCGGTCGTCGGGGCCATCGCGATTTCGCGTTTTCCGGTTTCCGCCAGTGATTTGGCTGCTGCCCGCGTAGCGCCGAAGATCGTCTGGAGACAGGAGTACAAGCTTTACTACGCTTTGTCGTTTCTCGATGGCAGCCGGCAGCAAATCTACTTCGCGTTTGCGCCATTTGTGTTGGTTGAGGAGTTCAATGTCAACGCCCGCTCGATCACCATCCTGCTGATCATTTCAGCAGTGATCAACTGGCGCACCGGCGCATTTGTCGGCCGGATGGTCGATGTCCATGGCGAGAAGAAGATCCTCACTATCGCCTATGTCATGCACTTCATCGTCTTTCTGGGATTCGCGTTTTCCTCCAGTGTCTGGATGCTGTACATCTTTTATCTTGGTTACCTCTGGCTTTTTCTCTTCTATGTCGGAACCACGACGTACCTGCGCAAGATCGCCCACCGCGAAGATATCCCCGCGTCGCTGGCCATGGGTGTTTCGCTGGCCCACCTCACCGCGATTGTCGTTCCAATCGTTGGCGCCGCGCTCTGGAGCAGGTTGGGGTATCAGTTTCCGTTCCTCTTCGGCACTGTCTTCTGCATCGCCTCCCTCTACCTGACTCAGAAAATCGACGTCGACAAGCAGCGTATCGCCGGTCAGCGCTAGTCGCCCAAAACCCTGTCTCATTCCGCCCACAGCGGAGGAATCCTTCGGTCAAAGCCATTCCGGCAAGAAAGGCAGTCGCACTGCATCGTGTCATTCCGACCGTCGCGGAAGAATCTCTCGTTCGTTACGCGCACGATTGATGAACCAGATTTACTCCACTTGCGAGATTCCTCGACAAGCTCGGAGTGATGGTTTTGTCATCGTTGAGCACCTGCCGGGACTCAGGCATGACAGTTCCACCCCTGGCATGCCCTGTGCGCCCTTCTGAATGAGCTGTTCAGTAAGGAGGGAACGAACATGCCTGCAAACTTCCGCATTCGGCAACTTCTGGTTGTTCTGTCCGGCGTCGTGGCTGCATTGATTGGTTACGGCGTGATTCGGTTGGTCGATGTCGATCTGATTCTGAAAAATGGCGACGAGGTTACCGTTGTCGAGGTGCTCTTTGCTGCGCTGGTGGGCGGGTTGCTCGCCTGGTCGGTCTACGAGGTGCTCGCCCGCACCGGATACGAGCGCTGGTGGCCATTCATCGGCAGCACGGCGTTGGCGATTTCCATGCTTGGCCCTGCCTATCAAGCAGACGGCAGTACGGCAGTCGCACTGATCGCGCTCCACCTGCTGGTGGCAATCATCCTGATCTGGGGGCTGGCGATGACTGGTGCATCGGCGCAGGCACGAGAACCACGCGCCGCGCAGCCTCGCCGGCGGACCGAGCGTCAGCTTCCCGGCGCGTAATGAAAGATCTTGACACCGTTCTGGTCGTAAACCAGCGTCAGCATGCCTGCCTCGACGGCTTCGTCGAACTTCGCCAGGGCCGACTCCGGGTAGTAAGCGCGTTCGAGGGGTCCGACATAGATGTACTCGATGTCGTAACGGTCGAGGAGGGGACGAATGCTCTCGAACGAGTGCGTTTCACCCAGCATCTGCGCGACGTCAGCTCTTCGCTGATCGATCAGGTTCTGCATGCCCGGCCGTTGTTGCGATTGGTGCCAGTCCCAGCCGATGACCGTCGGTAATCCCGTGTAGACGCTAACGCGGGAACCCCATCGATAGAGCGGAGTGACCGCTTCAAGAATCGCCGGCGATCCCTGAACGTTCTGGCGCAGCCAGTCGATCGCTTCGCGATCTTGCTTGAGCTCCATCTGGGTAGGTTCGACCCCGTCGGGACCATCGGTGTACGTCGCGTAGTCCATGTAGGCCATGCCGTCCAGCGAGTTGGGCAGATCGGTGAATCGATCGTCGAGCCGGGCCGGTGTCGCGTAGACGGGGTAAACGATCGTCGCAGCGATGAGGATGACAAAGACGATCAACCATGGTCCTCGCACGAACCACGACATGCCTCGTCGCAGCCGGTCGAGAAAGAGCACCAGAAAGACCGACGCAGCCAGCCCGAGCAGCACCCACACCTGCAAATAGAACTTGAAAACGGTGTTCATCCGGCCGATGTCGCCCTTCAGTGCATAGAGCTCGACACCGGCACTGATCGTCAGCGCCACTGCTGTCAACCCGCAGAGAAAGAGCATCGCCGGTTCGCGCTCCCGGTGGATCGCTTCGAGCACGATCAGCACAGTCATCGCGAAGAGAAGTCCCACCAGCGTATCGAGCCACAACGCGACAACGCCCAGAACGACCATCATCAAGGCGAGCACGCCTGTCGGGGTCCATCGCACATCGATCGCCGAGGTTTCGATCTGGAAGCGATCGCCCTCCGCTGATTCACCAAAACGCAACCGTGATGGCAACCGTAGCGTTACGTGTTCGGCGTTCGGACTGCCCAGCAAGTCGGCGAGCACGTAGCTGCCGATCAGGAAGAGGAAGAACCCATGGATCAGCAGATACTGGTCGGGCGGCGATCGGTCCAGCCACGGATCGAAGCCGCTGTTTGGCATCTGGTAGTGTGCGAAGTAGGGAAGGAACAAAAGCCGGCCCACGATTAGCACCGATGCCATGGTGATAGCGGCCCGTCGCAAAACCGCAAAGGAAACATGCCAGCTTAGTTCGCCCTTGTTGAGCGCCGTTATCGCCGAACCGAGCGCATCGAGCAGGAAAATCGCGCCGCCCGTGATGAGCAGATAGGTCGGGTAATCCCAGGTGTTGAGTGGATACATCACGCCGGTCACAAAACCGGCCAGGAGAATCAGCCCGGCGCGATCCCGAATCGATCGCCATGGCAATCCGCGCCACCAGCTTCGCCAATCGTGACCGACGCCGAAAACAGGCTCGTTCTCCTCGACCGGCGATGCTACCTGCTTCGGCCACATCGCGGCGCAGAGAATACCCAGCCCGACCAGTAGAGCGCCCACCGAAAAGGGAATCGCCATCATGTGAGGGTGCAAATCGGCGAAGAGGAATGAAAAGTAGGGGAATTCGTTGATCGTGCCGTCGATGATCCGCGTGGGCGTCCAGAAGGCATCGGTCGGCAGCGTGCGTGGATCGGTGATTGCTCGTACGACGCCGCGGGCGATATCGCCGAAGTGGCCAAGGCTCAGCCACCCGGAGGCGCTCGATGGTTCGTACCCCCATTCTCCCGCGCCGACCCGGCGGGCCATATCGAGGTTGCCGATGATCGCTACAAAGAGACTGCCAAGCAGTCCCAACCCAAGCGGCCACCAGACCGACCGGAAACGCAAGACCCGGTTCAGCAGGGTCAGGAGGGTCGAGGCGACTCCCCAGGCATTGACCATAGTCAGCGCGAAACAGGTCGCCACCGCCAGCTGGAAGGCGGTTTCCGGCACAATCGCTGTCAACCGCGCCACGGAGCCGAAGACCACCCAGCCGAAGTAGTAGTAGTTGAGGTAACCACCGGCAAACCAGGGGTCGTATGGCGGGAAATGCGTTGAGCGCAGCACGGCGTTGAAGTACGCGAGCTCCATCGGCTTTTCGCCGCCGCGCGCCGGGTGCCACAGATCGGGGTTCTGCCAGCGCAACCAGACAAAGATGAGAAACGCGGCGAGAAAAAGGACTTCCGTGATGAGAATCGGTTGCCACAGCGACCGCAGATCGCGCCAGAGTCGATCCCAGTGACCACCTGTCGCAATCACCGACAGTGCCGCAACCGCCAGCACTCCCCAGACAACTGAAAGCTGCCCAAACGAAACGAGTTCCAGACTCGCCAGCAGCCATGAGACGAACGCGACGGCGAGCAATCCGATCGTTTTGCTGACCGCGTATCCGCGGTCGGGCAACCGGTCGAGCACCCGCCAGCAGAGCGGGATGGCCACAAGCGCCATCAATTGCAGGGCCAGATACCAGAAAACGACCGGATACCGGTTCGCCAGCGATCCCGGATCGAAAATCTCGCTCCAGGTGCCCCCGGCCTGCTGCGTTGCCCGTTCCTCATCGTCGAGCATCAACAGGTTGTACCCAGCGTTGACTGAGCGAATCGGCGCGATGTCGTTGTTCAGGAATGTCGCCAGGTGCGTGGCGATACGATCTGAATCGAACGACGCTGTTTTTCTGAAGGCGTAGACCTTGGGATGATCGTAGACCGTGAACGCTTCTTCGGCGTTGTCGTCGTTCAGCTCGAAACCGAGAAATTCCGGATAGGAGGTAAAGGTCTCGACCAATTCGAAACCAAGCTCACCCGCGAAGAGCATCCGGTAGTACTCGATGGTCATCGGGTAGCGCTCGGGTATGCGGGGGATCGAATCGTAGAGCCGGTTGCTGGTCAGAAAGAGCCAGTCGCCCTGCTCCAGATAGCTGACCATCGTCGACAGCTTTTCGGCGGAGTCGAGATCGTAGTTCGGCATCTGCTGACCGGGATAGGCGCCCGATCCTGCTTCGCCCGGCAGGTTGAGCGGCAGCGGATCGTCCCAGTGTTCGAGCACCACGGCGCCCTGGGGGACGTTTCGGTAGATCCACTCAGAGGCGGCAACGCGAGTGGTCGGCTGCAGATAAATGGCGCTGAAAGCGAGTGCGTAGACCGCCGTCAACGAAACGACAGCAACCCCCGGCAAGGCGAAGAGCCAGTCACGCGAGGGCCATCGTGAGCGGCCCCAGCCGTAGAGCGCGACGAGTCCGGCCGCGCCGAGAAGTATCAGGAAGGGATAGGCCGGAATGATGTAGCGCATCGTCCGCGTGAAAGCGAAGCTGTAGTAGACAAGGTTGAAAACTGGCCATCCAACCAGCACAAGCAGCCACGTTGGCGGCAGACGTTTCGACGTCGCGATCCGGAGTGATGCGAACGCCAGTCCACCGAGAGCGGCGATGCCCAGCGCCGGCCCCATCCCCCAGATGACCATGTTGCTCACCAGGAATGTCAGAGGACGGTTCGCCCACTGGACAGATGGCGGTGCATCGGCTTCGCCGCTCTGGACCATTCGCCAGTATTCGACATCACGCGTCCAGCGTGGGTCGAAGCTGAAATCGAGCAGATTGCCGCTGGCGAACGCGTACGGCTGGGCAACTCGGAAGACCCATACGGCGGCAAGTGCCGCGACGAGCACCCCCAGCAGGGCAGGCAAACCCCGTTTGGACGGCCGCCGCCAGAATGCCTCGACGCCATGCAGACGCATCTGCTCGATCAGCGGTAACGCAGTCAATGCAACGATCGGCAATGCGCTCAGCTTGCTGGCCACCGCCAGCGCGGCCATCGCTCCCGACAGCGCGAAGTCCCACCAGCGGCCCTGCTCGTTCGCCCGCAACGCAAACCAGAAGGTCGCCAGCGCGAACATCGTGACCCAGTTGTCGAAGGTGCCGAAGTGTGAGAGCTGGATGCTAAGCACCGTCAATGAGAGCAACAGCGAGGCGAGGAGCGCCACGGTATCGCCAAACAACCGTCGTCCGATCAGGAAGAGGAGCAGGATCGACATCATCTCGACGATCGCCGACAACGACCGGCTCGCCAGGTGGTAGTCGCCATATGTCGTGTTGCCGGTCAGCTCACCCCACGCTTTGCCGACGGTGAGCGGAAAGGTGCCGTAGATGAAGGTCGGATAGACGTTGTTGCCTTCGGAGTCTTTGACGTTGTACGGGTTGAGCGGCGACGTCTGACTGTCGAGATACTCAGCGATGCTGTCCGGCCAGCCGATGTTGGTGGCCACCATAGTCAGGAAACGCTCGTCCGGATGCAGATTTTGCCCGTCGTCCCAGTCGCCGTGCGTCAATCGCAGCAAACCGGCGAGGACGAGAATCAGCGCGAGGGTGACCGGTACGGCGAATCGCGTGATGTCGAACGACGAGCCTTCAGAGGCAGGAAGGTCGTTGGTCTGAGCAGCCGGGGATTCTGCAATCATTGGCGGCTCATCCGGCTCCGGCTTGAGGAATAGGCGGCTTTGTGGCTCGCACAAACTGATAGGCGCCTGATTCCGGAAGGGGCTCGTCATAATAACGACGATACCACCACGAGTAGGGTCTCATCTGAGCGGGATGCATCACCCATTTGCCGAACAGGCGCTTGGTAAGGAGATTTGGCGCCCCCAGATAGTGCGCCATGTCAAAGGCGTGATGCGCGCTTTCCGAAAAATAGTACTGGTGCTCGGCCATCGTCATCCCCACGCGCATCAGCCGCTCTTCCCAGATTTCCGGGGGGTCGACATGATAGTGGTAGGAAATCCGGTTGAAGAAGTCGCCATACGCCGCTGATGCCCGATCGAGCCTCGCCTTCCGAAAAAGCGTCGAGCCAAGCAAAAACTCGGGATAGTGTTCGCTCGGCAATGTCGTGGCGAAGGCGCCGCCCGGCCGCAATACACGACTGATCTCGGAGAGCGTCGCATCAACGTCGGGGATGTGCTCGATCACGCAGTTGCTGATGACCGTTCCAAACGATCCGTCGGCGAACGGAAGCGATGTTGCGCTGCCCTTCACCACGTCCAGGTAGACGCCCGGCCGCATCGTCGCCGCTTCGGCCAGATCGCGATCCATCGGATCGAGTCCGACGTCGATCGGCTCCGAATAGGCAATCGAGGCGAAGTTGCCGTCGCCGCAACCAATATCGAGCACCGGATGGACGAACTCCACCTGGCTCATGAACTTGCATTCGATCGATCGCAACAGCGCCCGGTGGGGGGCCATGCTCTCCAGGTGCGGCGTCAGGAAGTCGCGCTCTGTGTTGCTGGTCATGCTGCTCGTCGTTTCTGGTCGATCAGTCGCTCGAAAAGCGATTCGTACGCGGCGACGGTGACGCTGGGATCGTACAGTGCCTCGATGCTGCCCCGGGGCCGCACATAGGCCTCGCGGTCACGGAGCACAGCGCGAATGCCTTGCCCCAGCGATTCAGCGCTGGCGATCTCGACGATTTCTCCCATCCCGGTGGTCAGCACCGGTTGCCGCACGCCGGGCAGATTCGTCGAGACGCATGGTGTTCCGCATAGCATCGCTTCAACCTGCACGAGACCGAACGACTCGGTGGAGTTGACGCTCGTCATCAGCAACATGTCCAGCGAACCATAAAATGCCGGCAGCGCAGCCGGAGTCAGCGTACCGAGAAACGACCAATGGCCGCCAAGCGCCTTCACTGCCGGCGCCAGACGTTCCCGGTAGGCTGTCTCGCCGACGACATGCTCGTATGGTCCGGCGAAGAGAATCCGCAGATCCGGGAAATCGCGAATCAACCGGGGCGCGGCGTCGATCGCATATTCGATACCCTTTTCCGTCGCGAACCGGGACGCGTATCCCAGAACCGGTCCGGTTCCGAGCTGGTGACGAGCCCGAAACGCCGCGACCTCATCAGCCGATGGAGCCGGCATCACGACCGGCGGGCCGATGACCTCGCGCTTCGTGGCCCATCGCTGAAGAAACGGAGAGTGGTTGGCATAGTCCTCGGTATAGGCGACAACAGCATCGGCCAGGCGTCCCGACAGATGATTCGCCGCATCGACGCCACGACCGATCCCGCCGTTCAATCGGCCCGGCGGCAGATCGAGATCGCAGTGATAGGTCAACACGACCGGTTTGCCCATCGCTTTCGCCGGTCCCGCCACCAGCGTTGATTCGACCTGTGGGAGATGAAGACTCGCGACATCGTGCTGGCGCAGCAACCGAATCGCCGTTGGGCCGAACTGCGGCATCAGTGGTCCCTTGCCAACCGAGATCGCAACCGGCGCTCTGACCACCCGCACGCCATCCACCACGTCATCGACAGGAAGAGATGGATCGTGGCGAGACGTCAGAACCGTCACCTGATGCCCGTTTGCGACAAGCGCCCGGGCCAGCCGCTCGGCGTAGATCGTCAGTCCGCTGACATGAGGACGGTAGTAGGTGAGCGAGAGAAGAATGCGCATCGAGTCGCTCACTCGAACAACGAGCGATTGGCGCCGATCCATTCGGTCAGGTTGCGCACACCCTCGGGGACAGAGACTCGCGGCGCCCAGCCGGTGTCATCCTGAAAGCGGGCGAAATCGGCGATGAACACTGGCTGATCGCCCGGCCGCACAGGCGCGAACGCCGGCGCCGGAATCTCCCGGCCGATCGCCTCTTCAAGAATCGGTCCGAACTCCCACCAGATCGAAACGGCGTTGTCCGCGCCTCCGCCGAGGTTATAGACCCGGCCCCGAGTGATCTCGATCTGGTCGATCGCCAGATCGTAAGCATCGAGCAGATCGTCGATGTGGAGGAGATCGCGAACCTGCTTGCCATCGCCGTAGATGGTGATCGGCTGATTCGTCATCGCGGCTATAGCGAACCAGGCCACCCAGCCCTGATCCTCGACTCCCATCTGCCTGGGGCCATAGACGCACGACTGGCGAAAGACGACCGTTCTCAGTCCAAACATGCGGGCGTAGTCGCGGACATACTGGTCCGCCGCTCCCTTCGAACACCCGTATGGCGAGTGGAAATCAAGCGGTTCGTGCTCTGATACACCGCGCGGCAGGTCTGCGAACCGGTAGCGCGTTTCCTCTTCTACGGTGTCCCGGTGCGCCAGTTCGCCATAGACCTTGTTCGTCGAGGCGTAGACCATCGGTGGCTGGTGACTGGAGAGCCGTATTGCCTCGAGGAGATTGAATGTGCCCCGCACATTGACATCGAAATCATGCCGGGGATCGGCGATCGACGATGTGACCGCGACTTGCGCCGCCAGGTGATAGACGACCTCGGCATCGTCGACCGCCCGTTCGCAGGCGTCCTCATCGACAACTGATCGCACGATCAGCCGAAACGAGTCGCCGTGACGTTCGCGCAACCAGCGGATGTTCTCCTCGGCGCCGGAGCGGGAAAGATCGTCGAGAATCGTCACACGGCGACCGCTGGACAATGCGCGATCGGCCAGATTGGCGCCAATGAAGCCGGCGCCACCGGTCACCAGCAACGATTGAGAGCTCTCCACGAGCGCTTGGAAGCCTTTCCTGCGTCAACCGTCGGCGCGCGCGACTGCTCGCGTTCCGCCGGGAAAACCGTCCCCGATGATACCACCGGCACATCGTCCACCTATCCCGCAGAGGCGGCCTATGTACGTCGATTCGGCATCTGTCCGCTGTCAGAACGGCACGAAATACTGAATTCTGAGGATAGCCAGGCAAAGTCCTGGAACGTAGGATGATTGTGGTTCGAGGAGGAGATGAACCAACGCTAATGGAACGTGCGGAAACGCGCGATGTGGTTCAGGAGTGGACGGGTCAAAATGGACGTGCTCGTTGAACGCCCGGCCCGGCGAAAATCACCGTTCGATGCGCTTGCCAGCCAACTTGATGGGCGCGTCGTGGCGGAGGGTCACGAACAATACGATGAGGCGCGCGCCATTTGGAATGCACTGCGCGACCGGCGGCCGGCGGCGATCGTGCGACCCAAATCGGTGCACGACGTCGTCCGCACTGCCCAGTTCGCGAGGCGCGAGGGATTTCTCCTCTCCGCGCGGAGCGGCGGGCACGGAATCTCCGGCGCCGCAGTGAGAGATGGCGGCATCACTGTCGATTTCTCGCGCTGGAAAGGCATCGACATCGACCCCGAAGCGCGCATTGCCCGCGTCCAACCGGGCGTCACCTGGGGTGAGCTCGATGCCGCGACCCAGGAGTTCAGTCTCGCCGTCCCCGGCGGCAAGGTCGCGACCGTTGGCCTGGGCGGTTCGGTGCTGAACGGCGGGATTGGCTGGCTGTTGCGAAAACACGGCCTGGCGATCGACCATCTTCGATCCGCCGAAATCGTCAGCGGCGCCGGATGTTTGCTCAAAGCAAGCGATTCCGCCAATGCCGATCTCTTCTGGGGCATTCGCGGCGCCGGGACCTTTCTCGGCATTGTGACCTCGTTCGAATTCGACCTGGTGGAGGTCGGACCGGTCATCGCGGGAATGGTGCTGCACCCATTCGACCGGGCCGGCGAGGTGCTCAGCTTTTTTCGCGAGTTCACGCATTCGGCGCCAAGCGAACTGACCAGCGTTGCCGGACTGATGCATGGACCGGACGGGCGAAAAATGGTCGGCATCGCAGTCACCTGGTCGGGCGATCTGGACGAGGGGGAGCGCGTGCTGGCGCCCGTCCGGACGTTCGGTCCGCCGGCGATGGATATGACCGGCGTCATGCCCTATGGCTTGCTGCAGAAAGAGCTGGCGAAAATGGCGACCCCCGGACTCTGCCGGTCGGTGAAGTCGGCTTTTCTGGATCTGCCGAATGACGACTTTTTCGCCCGTGCGATCGAAGCCTACCGGACTGCTCCGACGTCTGAGTGCATGATGCTGATCGAACATCTGGGCGGAGCGGCGAACCAGGTCGATTCCAGAGCGATGGCCTTTCCGCACCGAAACACAACGTATAACCTGGTGATCGACGCTGGCTGGAAGGAAATGACGGAAGGACGCGGCGCATATTACTGGTTGGCCAGCGCGTGGAACCGGTTGCGGCCGCTCGTCAGCGACGCAGCGTATGTTGGATATCTTGACGCCGATGATATTGGACGTGGAGTTGAAGCGTTTGGCGAAGAGAACTTCGCTCGCTTGCGTGAGTTGAAGCGCGAGCATGACCCCGGGCATTTGTTGGCAAGTCTGCCCGGCCTGCGTTTGGCATAATTGATTGGACTTCCAGGTGAAACACGATACATGTGAACGGACTACGATGAACGACCAGTCCTCCGATCAGGCGGTGCACATGCACCTGTCACAACGAATGGCATCGCGCCGGTTGCGATCGCTCCTGCTCGGCGGTCTCCTTGTCGCGTCCCTGGCGCTTGCTATTTGGGCTGGTCTGGGGGCGAATACCGCAACGGAGGCCCAGCAGATCAAAGAGTTCACGCTGGTTGCCGAGGAGATCGATTGGGAGTTGCAGCCCGGCATCACCGTCAGGGCCTGGGCCTACAACGGTCAGGTGCCCGGACCGGAAATTCGCGTCACAGAGGGTGATCTGGTACGTGTGACGTTTGTGAACAAGCTTCCCGCCGCGTCGACGATTCACTTTCATGGCGTCAACCTCACGCCGGACATGGATGGCCCGGTCGGACTCAATCAGGCCGCGGTCGAACCAGGCGAGTCATTCGTCTACGAATTCGTGGCCACGCCGTCGGGCACGCGCTGGTTTCACTCGCATACCGATGTCACAAATCAGGTGATGCTTGGGCTGTATGGCTCGTTCATCGTCGAGCCGAAGGAATCGCAGGTCGAATTCGACCGCGAATACACGTACATCCTCTCAGAGTGGGATATGGAGCTGACCCCCGATGTGGCCATGGGGATCGCGCCGCGAGGACCTCGCGATTCACAATTGCGCGGTGGCGAGCTCGGCACAGACTACTTCCTGTTCAACGGTAAGATGCACGACGCCATCAGCCCAATGCTGGTCCGGGAAGGCGAGCAGATTCTGGTCCGGCTCATCAACGCCGGCACGATGTCACATCCCTTCCACACGCACGGCCATTCATTCCGCGTCGTCGCCACGGACGGAAACCACGTCCCGGAAGCAGCGCAGATCACCAAGGACACGATTATGATCGCGCCTGGCGAGCGGTATGACATCATCTTCGAAGCAGACAACCCCGGTGTCTGGATGGTGCATTGCCACATCGAAAATCATGCAGACAACGGCATGATGACGATCATCCAGTATGAAGGCGTCATGCCGTCCGGCCCTCTCGCGGAGGGCTGGGATCCGGCAATCGGTGGACTCGCTGATCCTGGCGACAACCCGGCCGCGGCACACATGGGTCATGAGCAAACTTTCTATCCGGCCACGCCGCAGGCGGAGTCTGTCCCCACCAGTGAAGCGGAGACCTCTGACCAGTTAACGGGGGAGATCACCGTGGCTTTGGCGGACAACCGCTTCGTCCCTGCCATCCTGACGGTGGAAGCTGGAACGACGGTCACATTCGAAAACAAAGGCGGCAACTGGCATAGCGTCGTCGGAGCTGGCGGCGCGATCAAGTCCGGTCAGATCCCTCCAGGCGCGACATTTACCTACACGTTCGAGACTCCCGGTGAATACAAGGTAGTGTGCATGCAGCATCTGCGGCAGGGCATGAGCGCCAGAATCACGGTGGTCGACGCGGAAGCGAGCTAGTCTCGGAAGTCTATTCAGAGTTATGAGAGGAGAACTCAAGATTCCCAACGCCAGGTGTTCATTTCAGTGGTGAGCAGGTCTATACTGACGAGTGGGTCGTGAGACGTGACACGACCGTAAACATGGCAGCGAGTCATAGACGGAGGTTTTGATGACGACACGAAGAACGCTCTTGAAGGGTGCAGTCGTTGCGGGAGCTGCGGCGGTTCCCGCAGTAAATGGTCTCGGCAGGGTTCTCGCCCAGGATGCGTCACCGGTTGCCTCTCCTGAGGCTGCTCTGCCGGAAGGAACAGTCATCGCTTCTGGCCTGAACAGCCCCAGGGGCGTCGCTGTCGGCGCGGACGGGTCGGTTTACGTAACAGAGGCGGGTGTTGGCGGTGACGAGCTGCTGACAGAACCGCCTGCTCCAGGAACTCCGGAGGCCAGTCCGACCCCGGCTGAGCCGTTCGCGACTCGAGGCGATTCAGGGCAGGTGCTCAAGATTGGCGCGGACGGAGAAGTGACCGTCGTCGCGACCGGTATCACCTCTTACTTGATCGGCGGTTTCGAAGCCACAGGTCCGGCCGGTATCGCGGTCGGAGATGGGGTGCTCTATGTGTCCGTCGGCGGTGCTGGACCGGCCACGGCGTTCGTTCCGGCGGCCGAATATGACAACCGTGTTCTCGCCATCGATGAAGCCAGCGGCGCAATCACCGTGCTGGCCGACATCGGAGCCTATGAGATCGCGAACAATCCTGACCCCAACGCGATCGACTCGAATGTCTACGGACTCGACCTAGGGCCAGACGGTCTCCTCTACGTGGCGGACGCTGGCGGCAATGCTGTCTATTCCGTCGATCCCGCAACCGGCGACCTGGCGGTTGTGGCCGTGATTCCGGGTATCGAGCTGCCGGAAGAAATGCAGCAGCCTGGAGGCAATCCGGCGCGTGGCGGCGCCCAGGAGATCGATCCCGTCCCCACCGGAATAGCCGTGGGCGCAGATGGGACCGTCTTTGTTTCGCTCCTCAGCGGAGGCCCGTTCCCGCCCGGTGCGGCAAAGGTCCAGTCGATCTCGGGAGGGACTGTCGCTGATGTCGCCGGCGGCCTGACCATGGCTACCGATGTCGCCATTGGTCCGGACGGGCATCTGTACGCCGTCCAGATATCGCTGAACTTCCTGGCGGAGGTCCCTGACCCGGGCAATGTCGTCCGTGTCCTGGGCAACGGCACGCTTGAGCCTGTCACTGGTCCGCTGATGCTGCCAAATGGCATTGCGTTTGACGACGCTGGCAATCTCTATGTTGCGGCCGGTACGGTGACACCCCCAGGCGCTCCGGCGGCCGGGACAGTGTTGCGATTCGACGGCATCGCCGTTCCTGCCTAGGATCGTGGCGTCCGAATCGTACGGATTTTCAAGAGAGAAAGCGGGAGCGCGTATGCGCTCCCGCTTTTCGCTGGCTAACGGAGCACGTCATTCCGGGCCCCCCAGCGCGGCATAGAAATGGGCACTGTCATTCCGAGCGAAACGACGCGAAGCGGAGTGCAGTCGAGGAATCTCCCGCAGCAGCGGGAATCTCGCGAACGTACGCTCGAAATCCACGGAGAGAGTTTTCACTTCGTTTGGAATGACATGGTCGCGGACACCGTTCAGATCGATGCGATCTCCTCCTCCGGCGCGACCTCTGCTTCCGCACTCACCTCGACGATCTCCACCCGGTTGATGCGCAACCCATCGAGCCCCGCCACCCTGAAGAGATGACCGTTCGCCTGCACTTCGTCGCCAACCGCCGGCTTCCGGCCGAGTTGACCAAAAACAAAACCGCCCAGTGAGTTGTAGAACTCATCCTCGATATCGGTTCCGAAGCGCTCGTTGACCTCGCCAATCGGCATCAATCCATTCACCCGCGTCACGCCATTGCCGAGATCTTCCGCATCGACTTCGTCGGCTTCGAACTGATCGCCAACGTCGCCGACGATCCGCTCCAGAACATCAGACAGCGAAACAAGACCCGCTGTGCCGCCATACTCGTCGACCACGATTGCAATATGCTGGCGGCGTGTTTTCATCGTAGTCAGCAGTTCATCCAGCGGCGTGCGCACCGAGACGAACACCGCCGGGCGGACATGCCGGCGCAGATTGAATGTTTCCTGATTGCCTCGCACCTGATGCGTGAACAATTCGCGCGTGTGAAAAACTCCGATCAGATCGTCCAGATCATCGCCGTAGACAGGAAATCGGGTGTGACCGCTCGATGCCACCAGTTCTGCGATCTCATCCAGCGATGCGGTGACAGGCAACGCCAGCATCTCGGTGCGAGGTACCATCACTTCGTCGGTCTCCACCTCGGCGAACCCGAAGACGCGTTCGATCATCTCCTGTTCGCTGGCGTCGAGATACCCCTCGTTGCGGCTCGCCGTCACCAGAAGTTTCAGCTCATCTTCGGTGTATACGAGACTGTGCTCTGCCTGACGGGTCAGATTGAGCAGATCGAGCACCTGATCGGTCAGCCAGTAGAGAAACGAAACATAGGGCCGGACCGGCCATGACAGTGCATGAATCGCTGGGGCGACCGCCAGGATCGTTTTCTCCGACCGCTGAATGGCGATCATCTTCGGCACCTGGGATGCCAGCACGATGTGCAGTGTGGTCACCAGAATCAGCGCCAGGAGAATCGCGATCGCATGGGCGCCGAACCATGAATTGCTGCCCAGCAGATCGCGCAAGCGCGGTTCGATCAGCCGGGCGATCGCCGGTTCGGTTAGCCATCCCAGCGACAGACTGCAAACGGTGATGCCGACCTGACAGGCTGAAATGAAGAGCGCCGGCGAGGCAAGGACGCGTTCGACAGCCTTTGCCGAGCGACTCCCTTCCTCGGCCAGTTGCTGGATTTGCGTGCGCCGGGCTCCGAAGAGCGAGAACTCAGCGGCAACAAAGACACCGTTCAAAAGAATCAGCGCGAAGACCGCAAAGAGCTTCAGAGCGTCGTCAATCATGGCGCACCGCCGCCCACGAATATGTTGGCGCGACGCTCGTGTGGACTGGCCGCGTGCAAATGCGCGTCATTCCAAGCTCGTCGGGGACGAGGGCGACAGCCAACTCGCTTCCGCAGCAATGTAACCAGCAGCGATGGTTGAAGATAGAGAAGGACGATACTTCTGCAGGTCGCTCGAAACGACAAACTCCGGGCAAGCTTACGCCCCCCGGAGCTTCAGATGCTGGGAAGGAAGGTTGGCGGCCCACTGGCCGCCGTTGTTCGCTGCCGTCCAGGCCCTTATAGCTCCTGGTGGTACGCGAAGAGCCGCTCGCCATCGAGTCGGCGCAGTTTCTGCAGCGCTTCGTTCTCGATCTGGCGCACCCGCTCGCGGCTGATCTCGAGCTTTTCGCCGACTTCAGCCAGCGTATGCTGGTGGCTATGACCGAGACCGAACCGAAGCTGCAGGACAAGTCGCTCACGCGGCGTCAACGTGTCGAGCGCCGCCGCGACATCCCGCTTGAGCATCGATTCGCTTGCCGCTTCGTAAGGCGTCTCCGAGACTTCGTCGGCAATCAAATCGCCGAGGCTGGTTTCGTCTTCGCTGCCGATCGGAGTCTCGAGCGAAATCGTCCGCTGCGCCGCCTGAATGATTTGCTGGATCTTTTCTGGCGCCACTGCCATCGCTTCAGCCACTTCCTCGGGAGTGGGCTGGCGGCCAAGCTCCTGGGCCAGCATATTCAGCGTTTTCCGGTAGCGGGAAATCGAATCGCCCATATGCACCGGGAGGCGGATCGTCCGGCTCTGGTCGGCGATCGCCCGCGTGATTGCCTGGCGAATCCACCACGTCGCATAGGTGCTGAACCGGAAACCTTTGCGCCAGTCGTACTTCTGCACTGCCCGCATCAGACCGATGTTCCCTTCCTGAATCAGGTCAAGGAGGGTCAGGCCGCGGTTGACGTATCGCTTGGCGATCGAGACCACAAGACGGAGATTGGCGCGCACGAACAGCTGCGTCGCTGCCATGTCGCCATCTTCGACTCGCTTGGCCAGCTCGATCTCCTGGGCGTGGGTGAGGAGCGGAGTCTCCGCGATCTCTCGCAGATAGAGCCGCACCGGGTCATTGATGAAATTGGGATCGAGTCGCTGCAGTACGTCGAGGTCGCGTTCGAGATCAACCTCGGGTTCGATCTCCTCGGCGAGCTGTGTCTGGAGTTCCTCGGGAAGCTCGAGCTTCTCCTCAGGAGATGCAACAACCTCAGCGACGAGGTCATCCAGTTTTTCCACTCCAAACGTCTGAATCGAATCACTCATGTGCGCACGCGTCTCCATAACGCCGAATACCGCGTCGTATCCGGTGTGCTATGCCATGTCCGAAAATCGGAACTCGGAGGAAGTACCTGACCACTGTTGTACCGCGGAGCGTTAGACGTCTGCACCCAGCCATCCTGCCCTTCGCGAGTGGCGGTCCAATGAACTCTACGTACGAACCGGGCCGGCTGGATTACATGTCAATCGGCGACTGGGCGCCGCAGCTCGGCAATCTCGGTGGCGCAGAGAGCATCGGCGACATTGTGCCGCCTTTCACAAGCTGTGCAGTGTAGCAGAGTTCGGCCAGGAAATGTAGATGTACGTACAGGTTTGTTTTTGGTAGTGCAGAATGCCCCAATGATCGAAACGGTCATTGGGGCATGGATTGGGGCTGAACTATCGGCCGCAACCGCAACCGTGAGAGGTCTCTGCGTTCGCTCCAGCGTCGAACGAGTGCCCGCATGAGCAGGAAGCGACCGCATTCGGGTTGCGGACAGTGAATCCGCCTCCCATCAGCGAGTTGACATAGTCCACTTCTGCGCCTTGCAGATACATGCCGCTGAAACTGTCGACAAGCAACTTGACGCCGTCGGTCTCGATGACGGTGTCATCTTCCTCGGCTGAGTCTTCGATCGTCATGCCATACTGCAGCCCTGAGCAGCCGCCTGGCGCAACGAATACGCGCAGCATCTGATCGGGGGTTCCCTGCTCGGCCAGGAATGAGCGAAGCTGGGAGACCGCCTCAGGAGTCATGCTGATAACAGCATCGGTGGTAACTGACATTGTGAGAGCTTCCTCCAAGAATTCAAGCTGGCATTCTGCGCGAGGTTCACGTGCCTCGGATTTGCCATACTTCATGATAGACGGGATGACGCATTCCGGGCAATATCAACTGATCGGCGTTTCTCGCAGTTCGTTCAATTGCCTGGCTGTCTCGCCCGGAATGCTTCCGCGGCGCTTGCCAGCGTAGAAAACCCCGCCCCCGAATCACGAAAACGATCGATCAGCCGCTCGAGGAGGAGGAATCGGTGCCCCCGGCCGATCACCTGAGGATGCATTGTCAGGGTGTACACACCATTCTTCACATGCCGGGTCATGAACTCGAACTCGCCCATCCAGACCTCTTCGACCTTGCTCGGCGCCGACAGACCCGGGAAGACCAGCTGCCCCGATCGCAAATACTCGAAGTGGGGGAAGTCATCGAGGATCCAGCTGACCGGCATCTCGACGAGGTCGACTTCGTCGCCGAAGAGATACGGGCCATCGCGCTGGATCACATCTCCTGTCCGGCACCAGTAAGGCGTGAAGTCATCCGCCATCAGCGAGCTCTCATACCGGAATCCAAACTCGATCAGCAAATCGACGGTCTGTGTTGTGTTGTCCCACGATGGCGATCGGTACCCGACCGGGCGGATGCCGGCGACCGATTCCAGCGCCTCGAGTCCTCTTTCCAGCACCGCACGTTCTTCCGCCGCTGTGAGATCGCCAGGACGCTCATGCAGGTAGCCGTGATGTCCGATTTCGTGGCCCGCCGCCGCGATTTGCCGGGTGAGGTCGGGGTAGGTCTCTGCGGTGTGTCCCGGGATGAAAAAGGTCGCCGCGATATCGTGTTTGGCAAGCAGAGGGAGAATGCGCCGCACAGCAACTGCCCCGAACTCTCCACGCGAAATCAGACTTGGCGAACTCGATTGATGCGGGCCAATCCAGATCGAGATCGCATCGAAATCAAAGGTCAGGCAGACGGTTTGTTGCATCGTTGCTACTCCGCATTTGCGTTTGTGAACGCTCGTCTCGGTTCCGCAGCCTATCATAGGAGCGATGATGATTCGCCTGCCTGCCTCTCTTCGAGATTCGGACAGCCGTTGTATCAAGGAGCATCAGATGGCAACAGAGACCCCAACCTCTATCGACGTACCATTTCCTTCCGTTGAGAATCCTCAGCTGAAGCTGACCGCAACGCCAGCCCGTGTCCAGATTCGTCCCGGAGAGCCAGAGCCCTGGGTGTCGGGGACCTATTCCGAAATCGAAGGCGGCTCCGGGTACAAACTTTCGAGTTCCGGCAATGTGACCCGCCTCTCCACCGACTGGAAAGTGACCAAGCTGCGCAGAGGCCTTCCGGAATTCAATCTCGCGCTCGGTACCGCGAACCCATTCGCTCTGACGATAGAATCCGGCGCGAGCGACAAGAACACCTGCGACTTCGGAGGAGTTCCTCTGACAGCACTTGAGTTCAGACAGGGCGCCGGGCAGTTCGTTCTCGACTTCTCGAAACCCAACCCAGCCGAAATGCAGACGCTGAACGTCTCCGCCGGAGCATCGTCGATCGAGCTCCGAAATCTGGCGAACGCCAATGCCGCCGAGGTCTCGATCACCGGCGGAGTCGCCAGCTTTTTGGTCGATTTCTGTGGAACGCTGGAGCGCGACATGCACGCCCGCATCAATTCCGGCATGGCCGAGGTGAAGGTCAGCGCGCCAAGGGAAACTGCGGTCAAGATTGTGCCAAACACGACCTTGTCGACACTGAAAGTCGGAGATGGGTTCGTCACGCGGGACGGCGCCTACTGGTCGGAGGCCGCCGTTGCAGGTACGTCG
Source organism: uncultured Sphaerobacteraceae bacterium (assembly GCA_964461025.1). Classification (GTDB taxonomy): domain Bacteria; phylum Chloroflexota; class Chloroflexia; order Thermomicrobiales; family UBA6265; genus JAHBVL01. Next base: position 27,870 of record CAYWSE010000026.1, read on the forward strand.
CCTGTCCTCACGATCGATCTGATCACTGCCCTGGGGACCTCGACCGTCTGGCTGGTCTGATCGTCGACCATGTCATCGTAAGACATTTGGCTGGTCCGGTTCGGAAAACAACGTGCTGGTGACGAGCATAGAGACGGACAAGCCGTCTCCCTTCATCGTTCGTCATCAGATGTCCGGACGCAGGGAGGCGCCTCGTGCGCCTCCTCATCGCAGACGTTGATCGCTTCCCGAAACGACGTCACCGTTCTGGAAGGCGTGTTGCATTCGTCGCCTGCGTTCCCTAAGATGAAGTCCTGTTACTTGACGTTTATGTTCCATTCGCCCGGATCTGCCGAACGAGCAGGCGCTCGCGTTCATGCGAGTCGAGCGGGAACGCCCATGTGACTAATGAACAGCCCGGAGGAGACGCCCGTGCGCATCATCCATAAGGATCCCATTCATTCCCGGATGTCACATCACCGTTTCTCAGTGGCATTTGGCGTGTTTGCATTGCTCATGGCTGTTTGCGGTCAATGGCTGGCGATCCAATCGGCCGATGCTCAGGTCAACGCCCTGCCCTCGCTCCAGCCTGATCCAACGTACGTGCAAATCGATAAATACGACTGCCCGACCGGGCCTGACTGGTCCCAGGCATCGTATGACCAATTGACTCAGGGCTGTGGACCGAACCAGAGTCCGGTCGCGATCGCAGTAAATGGTGAAACGCTGGCCGTGAGTGGAGCCGCTACCTGGGGACCGTACGAGGATGTGACCTTTTTTGAAATCAGTGAGGAGCAGCGAAACGGCTACGGCCCGCCCCATGTCTTGTGCGGCGTCTATGTGCCAAACATCAGCCAACCGAGCCTGCAATACGGCGGCGCCACCTTCTTCTCCAGCTGGCAGGTTCAACCTGGTGAGTCGCTCTACTGCCAGATGTTCAACTATCAGACTGGAGGGCAATTTGCCGCCATCGTCCTTCACAAGTTTGCCTGCCCGGATAGTTGGGATTGGCCGGATCCGTACGCGGCTCCGCTGGCCGAGCTTGGTCAGGTTTGCACGCAGCCACTATCCAATGTCCAGTTCGAATACCAGCTCAATGGCCAGGTCGCCGGGCAACTGACAACCGATCAGAACGGCAACGCCCAATGGCTCGAAGCTCCCGCCGGACAGGCGGTGATTCGTGAACATCTGCCGAGCGGCTATGCATCCGCCGTCGTCCACTGTTCCTATCATCCTGCTGACTCGGGCCAGAACTTCGCAGGCAACTCCCAACCAGTCCAGATGCTGAGCGGCGACTCGCTCAGCTGGAATGTCGAGGCCAACCATGTTCTCGATTGCTACTGGTTCAACTTTCCAACTGACCAAATCCAGCTCTACAAGCACTGGTGCCCATCCGATGCCCTGCCGGCCGATGGCGCGTCCTTCGATCAGTACGAGACGGCATGCGGCGAACAGCCGGGAACGACCGCGACCTGGACAATCACCAACCTGTCGACCAACCAGCAGGTTGCTCAGCTGACGCCTTCCGGGGGACCTCCCGGATACGCCGGCTACCACCAGCTCGTGCAAGATCAGGAAATCGCGATTTCTGAAATTCTTCCGGCTGATGCCGGATACGGCCCTCCGGCGGTGTTCTGCGCCCAATTCCAGCGCGGCAGCCCCGCCGGCCAAACGTATGGCGAGATCGACGACGCAGGCACCGTCACCTGGACGCCAGACGACGGTCTCTATCTCATCTGCAACTACTTCAACGTCATGGGAGATATCGAGGCTGACACAGACGATGTCGAGCCAGCCACGGGCGTAGTCGAACCAGAAACTGGCAACTCAGTCACCGTCTACAAATGGAACTGCGAGCCGGGCACGGAGTACGGCCGGGAGCACGACTACTACCAGGGCGGGTTGCCGGACCAGGACACAGGTCCATGCGAAACGGAGCATCTGAACATCCCAATCAGTCTTTGGGATGGCGACGGTGAGCATTCCACGACGACACAGGCGAATGGCACGCAGTGGGATGGCGTGATCCTCGACGTCAATGGTTCCTTCCAGATCGCCGAGCTGACCCCGCAAGGCTACGGCGAACCGATGGTCTTTTGCGGCACGCTCGACGACGAAACCCACACAATGGTTCCAGCAACGGGCGGAACGATCTCGATCGCGCCTGCGGCCGAGCCGTTCACCTACCAATGCAACTGGTTCAACGTGCCGGCAGGAGAGATTCCCACAGTTGCCGGAGAGTCCGGCGACGAAACAACCGTCACGGTCTACAAGTTCGATTGCGAGTCTCCAGTCGCTGGCCCTGCTACGTTGCTCGAATGGCAGGAGGCGTGCGACGCGCCCGCCAGTGGCTGGACTTTCACACTTACGGACAGCGAAGACAACGCCACACCGGCGGTGACCGCCAACGGCTCGGCGACCTGGAGCGGTGTGCCGTTGGGCGTCTTCACTCTGACCGAAACCACGCTGCCAGGATGGAGCGAGCCGGTCGTCTGGTGTGGATGGTCGGCGTTCTACCAGGGAGCTGCTTACGACGCGTTCCCACAACAGGCGCCCGCGACCGGCGGAGTGTTCAACGGAGAGATCACCTACCCGGGAACGGACTATACCTGCTACTGGTTCAATATCCCCGGTGAGGAAACGACCGTCACCGTCCACAAGTTCGAATGCGAGTCCCGACCGGCTGGACTTCAGACGCTACTCGGTTGGCAGGAGGCATGCGACACCCCCGGCAACGACTGGGCGTTCACACTCACCGATAGTGAAGACAATGCGACGCCGACGGTGACCGCCAATGGTCTGGCAAGTTGGAGCGATGTGCCTTTGGGCCCCTTCACGGTAGCGGAAACCATGGACTCAGACTGGGCTGAGCCGGTTGTCTGGTGCGGTTGGACGGCCTTCTATCAGGGCGGGGTCTACGACGCCTTTCCTCAGCAGGTCACGTTGACAGATGGGGTGCTCGAGGGAGAGATCTCTTACCCGGGAACGCTCTACACCTGCTACTGGTTCAACATCCCGGTCACGGAAAGCAGCGTCACCGTCGTCAAGTACAACTGCTCCGGCAATACCAGCGGATTCCAGACACTTCTGCAATGGACAGAAGCATGCCAGACCCCCGGCAACGGACGCACCTTCACGCTCACTGACAGCGAGGACAATGCGTCCGACCTGGTAATCACGAACGGTTCAGCGAAGTGGAGCGGCGTTCCGAACGGCGAGTTCACCCTCGCCGAACAAGCCGAACCCGGTTGGGGCAATCCCGTCGTGTGGTGCGGATGGACGGCGTACTACGAAGGGGGAGTCTACGACGCGTTCCCCCAGAAGGTTTCGACAACTGGAGGCGTATTCACCGGTGAGATCACCTATCCGGGCACGAGCTATGCCTGCTTCTGGTTCAACATCCCGGTCGAGCACTCGTCGGTGATCGTCTACAAGTACATCTGCCCGGAAGGCAAGCTTGAGGGCGTTGTGCCGAATCCACTTCAGGCCTACTCGACAATGTGCACGACGCCAGGCAATGGCATCGAGTTCACACTCGAAACGTCGCTTGGCGAGTCGAGTGCGACGACGATCGATGGCGTCGTTCAGTGGTCCGATGTCCCGCAGGGCGAGTTCACCATTACCGAGTCGCTGCCGCCTGGCTATGACTACCCAATCTGGTTCTGCAAGGAGATCGGGTCCACCGAAGCCCTCACCGTGGAGGGATTCCAGGCGCTCGTCATGAACGATGCCGAGCACTCCGCGACGATCACCGGCATTGGAACGAGATACGTCTGCTGGGTATTCAACTTCCCAGATCCCGATCGTGAAGTCGAGGTCTACAAGTGGCTTTGCCCGGAGGGATACGAGGGAGAAACGTACGAGGACTGGTCGACCACCTGCAACATGCCGACGCATGGCGTCAAGTTCACCCTTACGGACGAGAACGGCAATTGGCCACTCAACACGATTGGGGGCTACTCCGCCTGGCACGGCGTCGCCCAGGGCGACGTGACGCTCGATGAACAAATCCCGCCGGGCTACTTCGAGCCGGTGATCTACTGCTCACTCGAGGCCATCGACGGGGCGGCCATTGCTGAAGGGTTCACCTATTACCCATCCACGAATGGCACGATCGCGCGCTCGCTCGACTACGAGCAGTTCCACTGGGTGTGCCACGTCTACAACATTCCAAAGGGCCCCGGCGACCTCACAATCTACAAATGGCTCTGTCCGCCGGGATACGATATCTACGCATGGGGGGCCGATCCTGCCGACGATTGCGATCAGCTCTGGAACGACGTCAAATTCACGCTCGACCAGCCGGTCGGTCCGAATCTGGTCAGCGAAACGGGGGATGTGATCGATGGCGCCGTCTACTTCGGCGGTCTCGACCCGGGAACGTATGTCGTCACTGAAACGGTGCCTCCCGGCATCGAGCATGTGTTTGTGCTCAACTGTACCGGCAGCGACGATGACAAGGTTCACCCATACCCCCTCCAGTGGGGCCCAACGCTGACGATCGTCGTCGCCGGTGGGGATAGCATCGTCTGCAACTGGTACAACGTGCCCGAACCGGAAGACGGCTGGGTGACGGTCTACAAATACCAGTGCTGGACCCCGACCTGGAAATCCCACGTCGATTGCGAGATCTATGAGCACGGCGCGACATTCGAGCTGTTCGACTTCCCAGGGAACGACTCCTGGGGCGCGGGCACGACGAACTCGGGCGGGTTGTACTCGTGGCACAACCTGCCGGAGGGCGCGTACGACCTCGACGAGATCAGCCACAAACCATGCAAGCTGACGACCACCAAACATGACGATAATGGTCACATCTGGGTCGATGCCGGCGAGGAGACGGTGGTCAAGGTCTACAACTGCAAACAGGACACCCCTCCAGGCAAGGTGCCAGGCAAGTATCCGAACACGGGAGCCGGTCCCGCCGCCGCGGTTGCCGAGTCAGCTGCTGCGCAGGGCACGCCGGAAGGATCGCCCGAGGCGGAGGCATCGGACTTCTATCTGATCAGCTGTTTGGATGCGGCGCCGGAGCCCAATCCAGAGGAGGCTGAGGAGACTGAAGGGGGGACCGAACCATCACCCACGCCGGTAGGTGGCGTGGAGGAATTCGACCTCCCGATCGACACCGAAGAGGAGGAAGAGACCGAAGTACCGTCCGACGGGTCACCAGTGGCTGAAGAGGAATGCTTCCGTGGTGCCCTCCCCGAGCGTGTGGTCATCGATGCCGCGCAGGTCGATGCGGGTGTCGAGATCCTCGAGATCATCGACGGCGTCATGGAGCAGCCTACCGGCCCTGAGCTCGTCACGTGGTACAAGGAAACTGGCCGGCTCGGTGAAACCAACAACGTCGTCATCGCCGGGCATCTCAACTACTGGGGTGTCCCGCAAGGCGTTTTCTTCTACCTCGATCAGCTTCGGGAGGGCGATCGCGTCGAGATTACCGGCGACGACGGCAAGGTCTACGTTTTCGAGGTCGAGTGGGTCCGGCAGGAGAGCAATTTCTTGCCGCCTGCCGCCGACGTCATCGGCCCGACAGACGTGCCGAGTCTGACGTTGATCACCTGCGGTGGAGAGTGGAACGCCTCGATCAGCGAGTACGACGAGCGAACGGTCGCCCGCGCCATCCAGGTCGAAATCAGGACCCCTGAAGACCCGTCATGATGGAGTCATCATGCCGTATTTCGTTTTCCGTGCGGGCATGAAGTCGCGCGTGGCGTCGCCATTTATGGCGACTTCTCCGTCGGTTGCATCCGGAAGGCCGTAGCGGTAGCGCCCTGTGCCCACCGCCACGGCTGCAGCCAGCAGCATGTTGTTTATGACGGACCTTGTGCTGTTTCGACGTTCGACTCGTGCGCTAGTCCGCAACGATCGCCAGGTCGACGCTTTCCCGCGTTTCCGCCGGCGTCAGGCGGAAATGATCCATTGTCAGGCACTCAGTCGGGCACCAGTCGACGCAAATGCCGCACCGGATGCACGAACGCTCATCGATCACCATCGCCGCCGCATACGGACCAAGCTCGGCCCGTGCCATTTGCGCCAGCTCGACGTCGTTGTCGATCGAGTAGATGCGCTCTGGCGAGATCATCTCGATGCATTCGTGCGGACACGCGTCGACACACCCGTTGCACAGAATGCAGCGATGACCGTCGATGAAGATGTTGAGCTGACATTGCAGACAGCGTTTCGCTTCCTCGAACCCAATCGGCTTGGAAAAACCGACTTCGACTTCCATCGTCGTGTCGAGTGAGCCGATGCCTCGTGCATTGACCGCCAGCGATGGAATGACCTGACGACCTGTGGCGGAATAGTCATCTCCCCATACCAGACGCCGGCTCATCGAGCTGAGCGACCACTCGGCAATGCCCTCCGAAAGGAGCGAATTCGGCGTCGAGAGATACTCGGTCGGAACACGGGTGATTTCCATGTCCTTGACCTTCGTCTCCGTACCGCGCATCTGCTTGTCGATCAGGTCGGCAACCCGTTTCCCTTCACCGATCGACGAGATGAAGTTCGTCGGATTGACCACGAAGTCGCCGGCCGCCCAGACATTCGGCAGCTCGGTCCGCAGGTTTTCGTCGAGCACAGGCACGCCGCGTCGGTCGCGATTCGGCAGGAGGTCGCCCAGGAACGAGCTGTCCTGACGCTGGCCGATGGCGCTGATGACCATGTCGCATTCGATGATGAATTCCGAACCCAGCACCGGCTCCGGCCGGCGGCGTCCCTTCGCATCGGGAGCGCCCAGCTCGTTGCGGATCAGCTCGATGCCGATTACGTTGCCTTCCGAATCGCCGATGATCTGCGTTGGCGAGACCATGTACATGATCTCAACGCCTTCGATCTCGGCTTCCTCGATTTCGAGCTCTTCGACCGGAATCTCCTGGACTGAGCGCCGGTAGGTCATGATCGAGACCTCGGAACCCATGCGCAGCACGGTGCGGACGCAGTCCATCGAGGTGAAACCACCGCCGACAGTCACGACCCGCTTGCCAACCCAGACATCTTCCTTGCCCAGATTGACGTCTTCGAGGAACCCGATGCCGGTCACAACGCCATTCAGGTGCTCGCCGGGAATGCCCATCGACTGGGCGATCTGGCATCCAGCCGATATCACGACGACATCGTACGCATCGACCAGGTCCTGAAACGCGATGTCCTTGCCGATTTCGGTGTTGTAGCGAATCTCGATACCGAGGTCTGTGATCAATTCGACTTCATCGGAGATCACGTCGCGCGGCAGACGCCACTCGGGCACGCCGGCCCACATCACCCCGCCTGGCACCGGGTACCGCTCGTAGATCGTAACCTTGTAGCCTTTCCGGGCCAATTGTCTCGCAGTGGTCAGACCGTTGACGCCGGCGCCGATGATGCCCGCCGTCATGCCGTTCCATTCGGGCGGCGCCTCGCGCCGCGTCTCGCCCCGGTAGTCGGACGCGACACGCTTCAGGTAGCAAATGCCGATTGGTGCATCAACTTCCTTGCGGCGGCAGGCATCCTCACAGGGCCGGGCGCACATCCGGCCAAGGCAGCCTGGAAAGACATTGTGTTCACGGTTGAGCTCGAAACTGTCGGCATAACGACCGTCGGCGATCAGGGCGATATAGCGGGAAATGTCGGTGTGCGATGGGCACGCCGTCATGCAGGGGATGTTGTCCTGAAACCACTGTGCATCGCCGCTGAACAGCTGATAACGCTTGCCGGTTCGCTGGGTATAGGCGGAGAAGAAAGACGCGTCGACGAAGGACAAGAGCCGGATTCTGCGTGTGTCCTCGACATCGATGTCGAAGCCCTGGCCGACAACGCCATGGCTGGCCAGGTCGACAGTCGCGATGCCAACCTCCTTAGCATCCATGGGACGGAAACGATCCGGAGGCGATCCGCAGGACGGGCATTCGGCTGGTGGCACAACGCCATCATGTATCCAGGCGCAGACAGTGCATCGGAACATCGAACCTATTTCCTCCAGGACTCCTGTTCGGCCTGACTACCGCATGTTCCCATGCGATCATGCTGCAAGTATACCGACGAACATCAAAAGCCGGGCACTCCTCGACCTGAATCCTCGGACAATCCCACCGAAATGGTTTTCTTGCGCTATTATGGGAAGGCAAAGGCTGGCCGGCAGGCATGCAATGTGCTCACGGGAAGAGGTTCCAGCGCCGCCTCGGGTGGGAAAGGAGATCGCAATGGGACTGAGTGACATCTTTAATGATCTGAAGAACAAGATCACGGGGACGGCCTCCAAGGCTGAAAGCACCGCCAAGTCGTCTGCGGCTGACGCGAAGTCTGCAGCAGACAAGGCCACTGGCGAAGCCAAGAGCGCTGCTGACAAGGCAGTGGGCGACGCCAAGGGCGCGGTCGACAAGGCTGCCGGCGACGTCAAGGGCGCCGCTGACAAGGCGGCAAAGGATGTCGAAAGCGCGGCTGCCGATGTCGAGGCCAAGGCTGGTGAGATCGTCGACAAGGCCAAGAAGGAACTCTAATCTCTCACTGAAATCGCACGTGACGCTGAATCGCTGCCGGATCAAGTTCGGCGGCGATTTTCTGCAATCCAGGTACATGCTCCAGCTCAGTTGAGAACCTCGGGGTTGACGATGTGCGCCGGTCGTTCGCCTCGCAATGCCGCGAGGAGATTGTTGACCGCCATTTCCGCCATCTTGCCGCGTGTCGCCACCGACGCCGACGCAATATGTGGCACGATGATCACATTCTCCATCGAAACGAGCGGATGATCTGCCGGAATCGGCTCCGGATCGGTCACATCGAGACCAGCTCCAGCGATTCCCCCAGTGCTCAGGGCGGTGACAAGCGCTGCAGTATCGACCACGGGTCCACGCGCTGCGTTGATCAGGATCGCAGTCCTTTTCATCTTCCCAAATGCCGTCGCATCGATCAGGTGCCGAGTCTCGTCGGTCAACGCGCAGTGCAGCGTCACAAAATCTGATTCACGAAGCAGCGTGTCGAGGTCGACCAACTCCACGCCAAGCTCGGCGGCGGCCTTCGAATCGGGCATGGTGTCGAACGCCAGAATGCGCATATCGAACCCTCGCGCCCGTTTGGCAACCTCTTTGCCAATGCGACCAAGCCCGACGATCCCCACGGTGGCGTGGTGAATATCGGCGCCGACCAGCAGGGTAGGTCCCCACGTTTTCCACTTGCCGGCGCGTACGTAGTCTGCGCCCTCAACCACACGGCGGGCCGACGCCATCAGCAGGGCCCAGGCCAGGTCAGCGGTAGTCTCGGTCAGAACGCCGGGTGTATTGCAGACGGCCACCCCGCGCGCAGTCGCGGCCTCGACATCGATGTTGTCATATCCGACGGCATAGTTCGAAAGCACTTTGAGCTGGGGCTCCGCATCGAGCAGCGCGGCGCCGATCGGATCAGTGACCAGTGTGATCGCTCCGTCGCAGCCATGAAGCAGCGAGGCGAGCACGTCCCCGTCGGGTGGGAGCTCCTCCGGCCAAATGGTGAGATCGAGATGCTCGGCAGCTTCCGCCTGGCGTAGCAGGGCCATTCCCGCTTCGGGAAGCATTCGTGTCAGCGCCGCTCGTGCCATATCGATACTCCTGATGCCTCGGGACTCTCACACCGTCGTTCAACAGCGTCCCGGCAGCATACCGGACTGAACGCAAACGGGGAAGACGAGAAGCGGCCATCGCTGTGCGCATCTGGCGTGGGCTGAACGTGGCACGTCGCGCCTCGACCGCCGGTCCTGGGTTATGACGATTGTTTCGACTCGATCGCCGCTTCCGCCGCGGCGATACGCGGCTCGTGCAACTGCACCGGCTCTGTCTTTGACTTGCTGCTCATCCGCAGATTGAGCATTTCGACCAGCACAGCAAAGGCCATTGCTGAGTAGATGTACCCCTTGGGAATGTGCATTCCCCAGCCTTCGGCCACAAGCGTCATGCCGATCAGAAGCAGGAAGCTCAATGCGAGCATCTTGACAGTTGGATGTTGGCTGACAAACGCGCTCAGCGGACCAGAGGCCACCAGCATCACCATCACCGCAATGACCACGGCTGCGATCATCACCTCGATGTCTTCCGCCATACCCACCGCGGTGATCACCGAGTCGAGCGAGAAAACGATATCGAGCAGCAGAATCTGCACAATCACGCCGGAGAAGCTGGCGAACTTACCGCTGCCGGCGGTGTGTTCCTCCGCTCCTTCCAGCTTGTGGTGGATTTCGGTCACTGACTTGTAAATCAGGAAGAGGCCACCACCCAGCAGGATCAGATCGCGCCCGGAGAGCTCTTTGCCCGCTATCTCAAAGAGTGGTTCGGTCAGATTGGCGATCCAGTTGATGGTCAGCAGCAGCCCGATGCGCATGAACATCGCCAGACTGAGACCGAGCAACCGCGCCCGGCGCCGCTGTTCGGGGGGCAGCCGGTCGGAGAGGATCGAGATGAAGATGACATTGTCGATGCCGAGCACGATCTCGAGCGCGGTGAGCGTAAGCAACGCAATCCACGCATCAGGACTGGAAAAAACGTCCAATGTCGGTCCTCTGAAAACAGGTCAATTGAAGCAAGCGGAAGTCGGTCACCGCAGGGCACAGAGAATAGCGGAAATGAGTCGCATATCACAGGGAACGGCGATCAGGAATACACAACGATCCAGCAAGCGATATCCGCATTCTCGATCGGTTGGCGAACTGGCCCGACGTATGCGTCACCGCGGTAGATGACCTTGGCTTGCTGTCGATCGGTCACGAACAGATCTGACCTCCGGGCATTGACCACGCGAGCGGAGCTTGACCGCAAGCCGGGTTCGAAAAGCCATCTCACGAATCGGCGCGAACCGATCATCCTGTCACAAACGCTTCTGGTGTCTCGTCTCTGATCCAGGAGGCAGGTTCAGGCGCTGAATCGTCTTCTCCAGATCTGGAACGGTGTCAGATATCAGAAAGGTGATGAATATGCGAGTTTTTGTAGCGGGTGGATCCGGGGTTATGGGACAGCATCTCGTGCCGCAACTTGTGGCCCGGGGACATCACGTGACAGCAACAACCACCAGTCAGGCAAAACTGGACGATCTCCGCAGCATGGGCGCTGAAGCGGTCGTGATGGACGGGCTCGACGCGATGTCGGTTGGTGAGACTGTGGCCAGGGCGCAACCCGACACGATCGTGCACCAGATGACCGCGATCGCCGGCAAACCAGATTTCAAGCATTTCGACCGCTGGTTCGCCACCACGAATCGTCTGCGGACCGAAGGGACCGATCACCTGCTGGCCGCCGCCCGGGCGAGTGATGTCACTCATTTTGTCGCCCAAAGCTATGCCAGCTGGAATGGAATCCGCAGGGATGGTTGGGTGAAAACCGAGGAAGACCCCCTCGATCTGCTCGAAGGGACCCCGGCCCACTCGGTCATGAGCGCAATCCGCCACCTCGAAAACGAGGTAGGCAAGGCCAATGGCGCGATCGTCAGATACGGTGGCCTCTATGGCCCCGGCGTTATCGACGTCATGGTGGGTCCGCTTCGCAAACGGCAGTTCCCCCTGGTTGGCAACGGCGCTGGCCATACGTCGTGGGTGCACCTGGAGGATGCGGCAAGTGCGACCGTGCTCGCGGTCGAACAGCAAGCCAGGGGCGTCTTCAATGTCGTCGATGACGAACCGGCCCCGGCCAGCGAGTGGCTCCCGTACCTGGCGGCATGCGCCGGCGCCAAGCGACCGAGGCGCGTTCCCGCCTGGTTGGCCCGGACGATCGGCGGCGATCTGGTGGTGCAGATGATGACCCAGGGTCGCGGATTTTCCAACGCCAAGGCACGACGTGAGCTTGGTTGGAAACTGCGATACCCAACCTGGCGCCTTGGATTCAGGGAGTCTGTGGCATGACCAGTGCGGAGGAGTTCGAGGAACTGCGGCCACTGCTCTTTTCGATTGCCTACCGGATTCTTGGCAGTGTCAGCGAAGCCGAAGATGCGGTCCAGGAGACTTGGTTGCGCTACGAAGGCTCCTCGACCCTCCCCACCTCGATCAGGGCCTTCCTCTCGACCGTTGTGACCCGAGTTTCGATTGATGTGTTGCGATCGGCCCGGGTCCGGCGTGAGCACTACACCGGACAATGGTTCCCCGAACCGCTGCTCGAAGATCCGTACGAGGATCCTGAACGCGCGGCGGAACTCGCCGATTCCCTGTCAGTTGCCGCCCTGCTCCTTCTCGAGCGGCTCACGCCGCAGGAACGAGCCGTTTTCGTTTTGCGAGAAGTGTTTGGGTTCGGATTCTCCGAGATCGCCGCGGCAGTCGGGCGATCGGAGGCTGCCTGTCGCCAGCTTGCCGTACGAGCGCGCCGTCACATGGACGCGGGTAGGCCTCGATTCGAAGCGGACCGATCCGAGCGCGAAGAGCTTGCCCTCCGCTTCTTCGACGCTTTCAGGGAAGGCAGTCTTGAGCACCTCCAGGGATTTCTTGCCGCCGACGTTCAAATGATCGGAGATGGAGGTGGCAAGGCGCCGGTCTGGGGTAGCGGTATTTTCGGCGTAACCAATGTCTCTCGCGTGCTCGCTGGCATGCAGGGTCCGTTCGATAGAATCGGCGCGACGTTCGAGCCGCTCGACGTAAACGGCCAACCGGGCGCCGTCTTTCGAGACCGCAGTGGGAAGGTCATTACTACCTGGACGCTCGACATACTCGATGGTCGAATCCAGACGATCCGCGCCATGCTCAACCCCGACAAGCTGGGGCATCTGGGTCCTGTCGCGGACGCCTGGGCCGTTCTCCGGGAGGCCAGCCAGGTTCGGACTCACGAGGCTTGACCATGCTTGTAGTCCCGCGTCCGAGTTTCGGTACTGTGCTGTACCTGGTGCAATGGCCGAAAGAAGTCGCGAATGCTCGCTGCCACAAGTGCCTGGTCGCGCCAAGCGCGACGTCGAAGGGTCTTTTATTCGGCGCCACGACGGTTGGTGCCAGGTGGCCGTCATGAAGAAACGAACGAGGGATTCCTCCACTCCGTTCGCTTTGCTCACTTCGGTCGGAATGACGGCCCGCCGTTGGACTCTGATCCCATTCGGCGGCAGGTGTCTGCCGCTTGCCGACAGGTAGTCCTCCTGCTATCATAGGAAGCGAAAACGAGACTCATTCTCAACTAGAGTCTTGGCAGAGATCACCGGGGTCACATGAGCGAGCACGCCACAACAGTCCGGACAAAGGGATACCGGCAGACCAACCAGCGAGCAATGGTTCTCAATGCCGTCGTCGAAGCGCACGAGCATCTCACCGCCGGTGAGATTTTCGAGCGCGTGCGGCGCAAGGACCCGAAGATCGCCTACGGCACCGTCTACCGCACCCTCCACCTGCTGGCGCAGCACGGTCAGATTCAGGAATTGACATTCGCCGACTCCGCGAGTCGCTACGATGCCCGGGTCGAACGACACGACCACGTCTACTGCACAACGTGCGGCGAGATGATCGATGTCGAAGTCCCGGAAGCGCTCATCGCGCGGCATGTGGCATCCGAACGAAGCGGTTTCGTCATTTCCAATCACCACACGGTTTTTGCCGGCATCTGCCCGGCCTGCCAGATTCGTGAGTAAATCGTCTCGTTCTCGGATCACCAAGTGAGAGTTGCCGCGACAGGGGGTCGCTGGCATGCGTTCAAAGGGAGGAAGTCACGTTCGCCATGAGTCAGACGCCGATGTTCGAAATCGAAAATCTCCATGTCTCGATCGAGGACAAGGAAATCCTGAAAGGGATCAACCTGATCGTGAACCCGGGTGAGGTCCACGCCCTGATGGGACCGAACGGGTCCGGCAAGAGCACCCTTGCCTACGTCATCGCCGGGCACCCTTCCTATGAAGTGACTGAGGGATCGATCAAGTACTTCGGGGAGGATATTCTCGAGCTCTCGCCCGACGAGCGGGCCCAGAAGGGACTTTTTCTGGCGTTCCAGTACCCCACGGTGATCCCCGGCGTGTCGATGGCCAACTTCCTGCGCATGGCCGTGAAGAATGTCCGCGACGCTCGTGCAGAGGAGATCGAGGCCAACGGCGGAACGGCGGAGAAGTTCACCCCACGCGAGTTCCGCAAGCTGATGCGCGAAAAGATGTCCATGCTCAAGATGGACGACTCCTTCGCCACCCGGTATCTCAATGAAGGTTTTTCCGGTGGTGAGAAGAAACGGGCCGAGATTCTCCAGATGGCGCTCCTCGAGCCCCGCCTGGCGGTCCTCGACGAAACAGACTCCGGTCTCGACATCGACGCCCTGAAGACGGTGTCCGAAGGCGTGAACAACCTGATGAACCCAGACATGGGCATTCTGCTGATTACCCACTACCAGCGATTGCTCAATCACATCAAGCCCCACTTCGTCCATATCGTCATGGACGGTCGCATCGTCAAGCAGGGCGGCCCGGAACTCGCCCACGAGCTCGAGGCGAAGGGCTACGAGAACATTAGCGCCGAGCTGGCGGCTGCCAGCTAGGCAATAGGCAAAGGGCAAAAGGCAATAGAGGGAGACAGGGTAAGCGGCGACAGGTCGGATACAACGAGTTCGACAGCTACGACTCATCTATTGCCCATTGCCTAGTGCCCAGTGCCTCTTGCGACAAAGGAGGAACCATGGTCGCACCACCAAAACCACAGGTCGAGATCGCCGACTATCAGTACGGCTTTCGTGACGAAGAGGATTACGTATTCAAGAGCGAACGGGGGCTGACCCGGGAAACCGTTGAAGGCATCTCCCGGATGAAGAACGAACCCGACTGGATGCTCGATTTTCGCCTCAAGGCATACGACCACTTTCTGAAGCGGCCGATGCCGACCTGGGGAGGAAACCTCGGCGAGATCGACTTCGACAACATCTACTACTACATCAAGCCCGCCGAAAAGCAGGGCAAGACCTGGGATGAAGTCCCCGAGTACATCAAGAACACCTTCGAGAAACTGGGCATCCCCGAAGCGGAGCGCAAGTTCCTCGCCGGCGTCGGCGCCCAGTATGAGTCGGAAGTGATCTATCACTCACTGCGTGAAGACCTCGAAAAGCAGGGCGTGATCTTCCTCGATATGGACGCCGGGGTGCGCGAGCACCCTGAGCTGGTCAAGCAGTACTTCGGCACGATCATCCCCGCCAACGACAACAAGTTCGCCGCGCTGAACAGCGCCGTCTGGTCGGGTGGTTCGTTCATCTATGTGCCGGAAGGCGTCAAGATCGAGGTGCCGCTGCAGGCCTATTTCCGCATCAACGCCGAGAACATGGGGCAGTTCGAGCGGACGCTGATCATCTGCGCGCCCGGCTCGTATGTCCACTATGTCGAAGGCTGCACCGCGCCGACCTACAGCACCGACAGCCTCCACTCGGCGGTCGTCGAGATCATCGTCCAGGAAGGCGCTCGCTGTCGCTACACGACGATCCAGAACTGGTCGAAGAACGTCTACAACCTCGTCACCAAGCGCGCTGCTGCCTACAAGAACGCCACGATGGAGTGGGTCGACGGCAACCTTGGTTCCAAGCTGACGATGAAGTACCCGGCCGTCTGGCTGATGGAAGAAGGCGCCCGCGGCGAGATTCTCTCCGTCGCCTTCGCCGGCGACGGGCAGCATCAGGATGCCGGTGGCAAGGTCGTGCACGTCGCCCCGAACACTTCCTCGCAGATTATCTCCAAGTCGATCTCCAAGGGCACTGGCCGGTCGTCCTATCGCGGGCTGGTGAAGGTGCACAAAGGCGCCGAGGATGTCCGCAGCAATGTCGTCTGCGACGCGCTGCTCCTCGATGAGACCTCCCGCACCGACACCTACCCGTACATGGAGATCGAAGAAGAAAAGGTCTCGATCGGTCACGAAGCGACCGTCTCGAAGGTGGCCGAGGAGCAGATCTTCTATCTGCAGAGCCGTGGTATTTCCGAAGAGGAAGCCATGAGCATGATCGTCAATGGGTTCATCGAGCCGATCGCCAAGGAACTCCCGCTGGAATATGCGGTGGAACTCAACCGGCTGATCCAGCTCGAGATGGAAGGGTCGGTTGGTTAATGGAAGCAACATTGACAGCGGCAACCCAGACCGGGTTTTCGAGGGACGCCGTCGAAGAGTTCTCGGCAAGTCGCAATGAGCCTGCCTGGGTGCGCGACGCCCGATTGGCGGCCTGGGCGACCTATGAATCGCTGCCATTTCCTCAGCGCACTGACGAGGAATGGCGACGCACCGACCTCCGCGGCCTGAAACTCGACAGGCTGACGCCGTTCGCCACACCATCGGCACTTGTGACGACGCCCGAGTCGGCGCTGGCTGGTTTCCGCGACGGTGGCATTTCAGACGAAAGCGCTCGCGCCGGCGTCAACCTGCAGGCGGACGCCGCGACGATCGTTGCCGAGATGCACGAGGACCTTGCCGCACAGGGAGTCATCTTCGCCGACCTCGGTACGGCGATGACCGAGCACGCCGATCTGGTCAAGCAGTACTTCATGACCCAGGCGGTCCCGGCTGGGTTCGGCAAGTTCGAAGCGCTGCATGGCGCCCTCTGGCAGGGCGGCTCGTTCCTCTACGTTCCAAAGGGCGTCAGCGTCGAGCTCCCGTTCCGTTCTTTCGCGGTGGCGACGGCCGCCGGTTCGTCCCTGTTCAATCACACACTGGTCGTGCTCGAGGACGGCGCCGAGGCGTTTCTCGTCGATGCGTTCCGTTCCGACACACAGGAGACCCAGTCTCTGGCCTCGACGGTCGTCGAGCTGCATCTCGGCAAGGGAAGTCAGCTGCGCTACGTTCAGGTCCAGGATTGGGGTCGCCATGTCTGGAACTTCATGACCGAACGGGCGATTCTCGGCAACGATGCCACACTCAACTCGCTCCACGTCACGCTCGGTTCGAAGTTCACCAAGAACTCGATCGGTTCGCATCTGCGCGGTCAGAACGCGCTCGCCGAAATGCTCGGCATCTTCTTCGCCGACGGCGATCAGTTCTTCGACAACCACACCTGGCAGCTGCATGAATCGCCATATGCCACCAGCGATCTGGAGTTCAAGGGTGCGCTGAAGGACAACGCCCGCAGCGTGTACTCCGGTCTGATCAAGGTCGAAGAAGGCGCGCAGAAGACCGACGCCTACCAGCAGAACCGCAATCTGGTGCTCAGTCGCACGGCTCGCGCCGACACGATCCCGAATCTGGAGATTCGGGCGAATGATGTCCGCTGCACGCACGG
Organism: uncultured Sphaerobacteraceae bacterium; assembly: GCA_964461025.1. Classification (GTDB taxonomy): domain Bacteria; phylum Chloroflexota; class Chloroflexia; order Thermomicrobiales; family UBA6265; genus JAHBVL01. Next base: position 44,978 of record CAYWSE010000026.1, read on the forward strand.
CGCGACCGTCTCGCAAGTCGTCCCCGAGCATGTGTTCTATCTGCAGGCCCGAGGTATCCCGTACACCGAAGCGCAGAAGCTGATCGTGGAGGGATTCTTCCGCCCGGTCATCGACCGCATTCCGGTTGAAGAAATCCAGGGCTTCCTGGAAAGCGCTATCGCGCGCAAGGTAGGCATTTAGCACGGGCGAGGCGGGCCTCGCCGCTACACACCATCGCACACGTAGCGGCAACGCCTGCGTTGCTCGTAGCCGCAGACCCCCGTGTCTGCACTTGGGTCGGAATCAACCGGAACTGGGGCGCTGTCTCGGTTGATTCCGCCCGATCAGCTCCGATTGAGGGCTTCGTATCCGTTAGCTCCAGGCTTCAGCCCGGAGGAGAAAAACAATGACCGCGCTCACATCATCGACGCTCGACGCAACCCTCATCCGGCAGGACTTCCCGATCCTCAACCAACCGCAGCCCGAGAGGCGTCCGCAACTCGCCTTCCTGGACAGCGCCGCCAGCTCCCAGAAACCCGAATCGGTCATCCAGGCCGTCGACACCTACTACCGCACCACCAACGCCAACATTCATCGAGGTGTCTACCAGCTCTCCGAAGCCGCGACAGCCCAGTACGAGGCTGCCCGTGAGACGATGGCGAGATTCATCAATGCCCGATCTCCGAAAGAATGCATCTTCGTCCGCAACACCACCGAGGCGATCAATCTCGTCGCGGCATCGTGGGGACGTGCCAACCTGCGCAAGGATGACCGCATCATCCTCACGGTGATGGAACACCACTCGAACCTCGTCCCATGGCACATGTTGCGAGAGGAGATTGGGTTCGCAATCGACTACGTTCCGCTCACCGCGACACACGAGCTCGATATGGCAGTCTTTGCCAATCTGCTCGAACGGAAACCGAAACTCGTTGGGGTGGCGCATGTCTCCAATGCGATCGGCGCGCTGAACGACATTGCCACGATCGCACAATTGGCGCATGATGCCGGTGCGGTCGTTCTGGTCGACGGTGCCCAGAGCGTGCCGCACTTGCCGGTTGACGTGCAATCGCTCGACATCGACTTTCTGGCGCTTTCCGGTCACAAGATGGTCGGCCCGATGGGTTCCGGAATCCTCTACGGCAAGCGCGACCTTCTCGAAGCGATGCCCCCATTCATGGGTGGCGGCAGCATGATCCGCAAGGTCACGCTGGATGGAACCACGTTCGCCGATATCCCGGCCCGTTTCGAAGCGGGAACCCCCGCGGTTGCCGACCAGATCGGTATGGCCGCCGCAGTGGATTACCTGATGGATCTGGGCATGGAGAGCATCCGCCAGCATGAGCTGGAGCTTCTCGACTACGCGATGGAACAGTTGCCGACTGTGCCTGGCCTGACTCTCTACGGACCAGAAGACCTGGCGAAACGCAGTGGTGTCGCGTCGTTCACGCTGGGCGACATCCACCCGCACGACGTCGCGGCGATCCTCGACGGCGAGAACGTCGCTGTGCGGGCTGGTCATCATTGTGCGCAGCCATTGATGGAGGCGCTCGGAGTTGTGGCGACAACGCGGGCCAGCTTTTACGTGTACAACACACGCGACGACGTCGATCGGCTCGTCGCTGGACTGCATAAGGCCAATAAGGTCTTCGGACAGGTTTAGACGGAACAGCAATGGCAGAAAGCATCTACCGGGAATTGATTCTCGAACACAACAAGAATCCTCAGAACAAGGGTACGCTCGATCCTGCCGACTATTCGTATCAGGACACGAACCCCCTCTGCGGTGACGAAGTCCGCATCGACGTGCGCGTTGCTGACGACAAGATCAGCGAGATAGCGTTCAGCGGTCGCGGTTGTGCGATCAGCCAGGCCTCGGCGTCGATCCTCACCGAGCTCGTCAAAGGACAACCGCTTGACGAGGTGAAGACCTTCTCTAAAGACGATCTGCTCGACGAGCTGGGCATCCCGCTCAGCCCGGCCCGCCTGAAGTGCGCGCTCCTCAGTCTCAAGGTCCTCAAAGCCGGTCTCTATGGTGTCCAGGCCGCCGAGGAAGTGTGGCAATGATCCTGAAACGGCTCACCGGTCGTGGCAACGGTGACGGCAAAGGTCCGCAAGGTATGCAGCTGCCGCCGCTCGATGAAATCCCCGACGATCTCTTTCAAACCGTCGCTCGAAAAGACGACATCGGTCCTGGCGAGATGAAATATGTCGAAGCCGGCAAGAACGACGACCCGATCGTCCTCATCAACGTCGACGGCGAGTTCTTCGCCCTCACCGACACCTGCACCCACGAAGAGGCATCACTCTCAGACGGCGAGATCATCGGCGACGAAATCGAATGCCCCCTCCACGGCGGCGCCTTCGAAATCAAAACCGGCCTCCCCGCCGCCTTCCCTGTCGTCGTCGCGGCAAAGATCTACCCCGTCCGCGTCATCGGCGACGACATCCAGATCGCGGTGTTGCCGTAGATTTTCGTAGGTCGTAGGTCGTAGGTCGTAGGTCGTAGGTCGTAGGTCGTAGGTCGTAGCCCGTAGTCCGTAGTCCGGAGTCCGGAGGTTGTAGCCTCCGGCGCTCTGCCGGAGGAATGGCCCGGAGGGCCATAACCGCGCTCACCTACGTCATGTCAAAACATCGAGTCGGCTTCATGAAGGCTTCCTATCGACCTCCGGCCGATTGCTCCGGCAGAGCGCCGGAGCCTACATTTTCGCAAGCCGTAAGCCGTAAGCCGTAAGCCGTAAGCCGTAAGCCCTGGACCGAGGAACGAAATTGGCCACAGCAGGTGGCCGATCTATCGTCTCCCAGTGCCCAGTGCCCCCTCTTTCCCTTTGCCCGTCTAAAACTCCTGCGCCCTCACATGAAACGGCAACGGATACTCCACGGCATCCTCTTCCCACGTCACCAGCCCTTTACCGTGTGGGTTGTAAACGACATTGCCGTTGTAGACAGTCATCTCGCAGCGCAGTCGCTGATTGCCGGTCAGCGTTGTCTTCTCGCAATCCACGAACGTGAACGTCCCCTCGTCGAGGGCAAAAACCGCGATGTCGGCCGGAGTGCCAACGGTGAGCGTGCCAAGTTCCGGACGACCCAGCTCCCGCGCCGGCGCCACAGTCGACATCTCGATCACCTGCGGCAACGGCACGCCGATATTCAGGATCTTGTTCATGCAGGTCTGCATATCGATAACGACCCCGGCAACGTTGCCTGTATGCAAATCGGTCGAGACCGAATCGGGAATGAAGCCATCGCGAATCGCCGGCACGGCATGGCGATACCAGAACGAGCCGGCGCCATGTCCGAGATCGAAGATGACGCCCCGTTCGCGCGCTTCCCACATATAGGGGAAGACCTTGCCGTCTTCCTCGACCGTCGGGAACTGCTGCGCGAAGACGTGGGTGTGAATGTCGCCGGGTCGCATCTTCTTCAGGATCAGATCGGGATACGACTGCGTCGGCAGATTCGGAAAGAAGTCGATCATCAGTGGCATGTCGCAACGATTGGCGGCTTCCAATGCCTGGTCCACCGCCAGCCAGGCGGGATGCGCGTCGTCGAAATGGCGCTTGGCCCAGTAGTGCGCGGTTTTGATGCCGACGACGACATCCGCATGAGCCGTTGCCGTATTGGCGGCCAGCACCGGGTCCATTTCGTCCGCTTCATGCTCCCATTCGCCGCCGAATCCACCGCCGCCCATGCCGGAAGCGACGATGTTGACGTAGGACAGCACACGAATTCGGTTGTTGACGCGTGGGTTATCGATGACATCGTGCCGGAACTGGGGAAAATCGATCCAGCCGCAGGTGCCGGCGTCGACGACCGTCGTCACACCCGATTCGAGCGTGTTGACCAGCGGATGCAGCGACAGCTCCGACCGGATGTGACTGATGGCCACGTGCGCATGCATGTCGATGATGCCGGGCGTGACGATGAGCCCACCGAGATCGATGGAGCGGTCGCCCGGCTGCGCCGGAAGGTCTGTATCAAGGGCGACAATCTTCCCGTCACTGACCCGAATATCCAGCACGCCGTCGCGCCCATTGGCCGGATCGATGACCCGCCCGTTCCGCAGAACAAGATCCCCGCTGATTGGCCTGACCACCTGTTACCCCCTCCTCGACCCGGTCGCAAAATCGACCCCGGCTTCGGCGAAATCGTCCCACCGGCGAGCGCGTCCTGCAAGGGGTTTCCGGAGATCGTCGTCGGCGGTCAGCGCGTCGCATATCGTGGGTCGTGCTCCGCGAGATGTAGCCTCCTGCGCTCTGCAGGAGGCTGGCCCGCAGGGCCATAGGCTTCTCGGGGATGG
>CAYWSE010000027.1:0-49034 GCA_964461025.1 uncultured Sphaerobacteraceae bacterium
GCTCGGCCACCGGTGGGCACAGGGCGCCACCGCTACGACTGGAGGGTCCCTCCGGTGAGTAGAGGGTGCCGTCGCTCTGGTCGCATTTGCTTCGAATCCATCAGGCAGCGATTCGGGTGAATTCCATTTCCCAGTTGCGTTCCCAGGTGCGGCCGTCGTCGAGTGAGAAGGCCTGCGACCAGGTGGCGGAAGTCGGTGTGATGCCGGTCCAGGTGAAGAGAATCTGGACGTCGATGCCGTTGGCGCGATAGGTGCCATGGAACTCGCCGGTGCCGTTCGTGAATTTACCGACAACGGGCGGGATCATGTCGCAAACCCGGGTGTCCGACCAGTGCATCGACCAGAGTCCGGTTTGCGGATTGAAGATGCGAAGGGTCAGGCCGTCGAGGGCGTAACCATCGGGCATGACGGCTTCGAACTTCTCGATGTGCCCCATGCCGCCGAGGACCGGCTCTATTTCACCGGTGGCGTCGAACTCCTGCCAGTTTTCTGCATCCTGGAATACGGTCTTGCGGCGGCGATTGCGGATTTGCCATTTGCCATAAAGAAAATCGAAATCAGCGCGGCCATCAACTTTTGGTGACATCGTCTCTCCTGTTCTCCCCGGTGCTTTTCCCCGTCCTCACTTCCGGGTCATTTCATGGTATCGCGAATTCCCGACAGTTCTTGTCGCAATTGCTGATATGATGGAAAACATGCAAGACCCATCGATGCGCATCCTGACCGTTCTCGAATATTTGCAGTCGCGAGACAGCATTTCCGGTCAGGAGCTGGCCGAGCGGTTGGAGGTGAGCCTGCGAACGGTGCAGCGGTACATGGTGCGGTTGCAGGATCTGGGCGTGCCGGTCGATTCGACGCGGGGTCCGGGTGGGAACTACCGGTTGCGGACGGGCTACCGGATGCCGCCAGTGATGTTCGGATTGGAAGAGGCGTATGCGGTGGCGCTGGGACTCGATGCGTTGTCGTATGTGGGCATGGGCGACATCGCGCCACAGGCAGAGAGCGCACGGGCGAAGCTCGATCGCGTGTTGCCTCGTTCTGCGAGCGAGCGGGTCGATGCGGTGCGGGCGGCGATGGTGCTGGAACGGCCGCGACGAGTGGTGGATGCGAATGCGCTGCAGCTGATGGAACTGGCGGTGGCGACGACGACACATCAGCGCGTGCGTATGGATTACCGGGCACGAGACGGTCGCCGAACGACGCGCACCGTCGAACCGCTGGGGGTGATGCAGTACGAGGGGAGATGGTTTCTGGGCGCCAAGTGTCTGCTGCGGAAGGGGCTAAGGTCTTTCCGGGTCGACCGGATCGAGAATCTGGAGACAACAGACGAACTGTTCGAGCCGCCGGTGGCGTTCGATTTGCGGGAATACATTCATCGTTCGCTGGCGAATGCGGGAGACCGATGGCAGGTCGAGGTGTGGGTGGGCTTGCCGGCGGAGGAAGTCGCCTGGCGGATGACGACGGCATTCGCGCATCTGCGCGACGAAGATGGCGGCACGGTGCTGCGGTGTGGGTCGTCGTGGTTGCCGGGGACGGCGTTGCATTTGCTGGGTTTAGGCGCCGAGATTCGGGTGCGGCGACCGTGGGAGCTGCATGAGGCGTTCGAGGAAGTTGCGGAGCGGGCCAGGATGGCGGCGAGGGTAGTGGGCTGAAGAGCGGGTCCCAACAGAATTCGCGCCAGAAATCCATCGTCAAGCTGCGTAGCACTTCCAATGCAAACTGTCATATGGAGCGAACACCAAACAAGCCAAGTCATTCTGTACGAAGTGAAGAAGCTCTTGTTCGGCGTCGCTGCGTAACTCCAATCATTGCTGACGGATGCATCCCGCTGCGGCGGCGAGTTGGCTCACGCCCTCGCCTTCGACTCCACTCGCTTCGCGTCGTTCCGCTCAGGATGACCGTTTTTTGTGGCGAGGTCGTCGTTGAGCGCCATAAATGGCGAGGCTACAGATGGCTGGACTCCACGGTGGTGGTTTGGGTGGCGCGTCTGATTCGAGGAGCCGATGTCAAACGGTTAGGGGTTACGAGGGGCCGAATTGGCCCTGGTTGGGTTGGCGGTCGCGGGCCTGGAGGATTTGTTCGGGTGAGGGAGTCGATCCGGGCGGAAGGTTGAATCCGCCGCATTCGAAGTAGACGCCGAGGACGTGTTCTTCGGCGAATTCGGCGGCGGCGTCAATTTCAGCCGAAAAACGCTCCATTCCCTCGACCGGCGCAGGGGCAGCCCAGCCATTGCGCACCATGACCTCGTTGACCAGATAGGGATCGCCCGCGTAGTCATACCAGACGTCGGCGATGAGCCGACCCTCGCTGTCGCGTTGGGCGGTCGCATAGTCGACGTAGAGGGTGAGACTGGGGGCGATATTGAGGACAAAGGCGTGGAACTGGCCCGCTGAGCCGTAGCCGCACTGGTCGGCGGTGGGAGCGGCGACGCCGTTCAGCCGGACGACATCGACCTGACCGTTGAAGACGATCTGCATGGTGTCGCCGTTGTAGAAGCCGGTGACGCGAACGGCGGTCAGTCCGCCTGGAAGCGCGTCGGTCCAGATGGCGGGAGCAAACCCTTGCAGCGGCAGCATTTCGCAGGCGATGCCGTTGCCGTCCGGGTCCAGGTTTGCAGCATAGTCGTCCGGGTTCTGCTGGAAGACCGTTTGCGACCAGACCCAGGCGTCGAATTGCTGACAGGTCGGCAGATTGGGGTTGACGGTAGGCGTCGGGATAGGGGAGTCAGTCGGTGTCGCGGTCGGCGTCACGATCGGCGTCGGCGTCGTGGTTGCCTGGCTCGGCGTTTTCACGGTTGCTCGTGGCGTCGGTGTGCGGGTCGGCGCGGGTGATGATGTGGTGGATGATGCCACGGCTTCGATCGTGCCGCAGGCAATGTTTGGAGCGCCGGAGGCGTCGGAACGCCGGATTATCACGGCCCACGGTCCATCAGCCAGGAACCTGCTCAGGGCAACATCGATTTCCGTGACGCTGGTGCCGTCCTTTTCAATTGGTTCCAGGTTGTGGACGACCGAGCCAGGTCTGGCGCATGTTCCCGTGCGAATGGCGGCCGGATGTCCACCCGTGACGCCACTGACCAGAATGTCGACTGTGGTGGTGTCGTCGCCATTGTCGATGAGCGTCGCGTCGCCAAAAACTCCAGATCCGCCGACTTCGGTCAGCGGAACGATGTCGAGATTCTGATCGATTGCGAATGCGGCGTGCAGGGGGATGACGGACAAAACCAGCACGAGGATCGCCGTTCGGCGAACAGCGGAGTCAAGGCGCGTGAGCGTTATGCTGAAGCTGGTTCGCCCGCTCACATTCGAGTCCTATGGGTGGCAGCGGGGTAGCGGCGGCACATCCTAAAGACCGAACTCCCTTGCTGCCCGTTCGATCGCCCCGATATGCTGCGATGCAGAGGTGAACTTGTTGCCCATCGTGCCGAGGCAGAGATGTGTAGCGCCGGCGGCTTCCCAGCCGTCAGCGAAGGCATGCCAGTCGTCTGGAGTGCCCTTTCCGATATCGAGCCGTGGCTCGAGTCCGATGTCGGAGAAGGACCTCCCCGCCTCTTCAGTGTAGCGGCGAAGGTCATCGAGCATCGACCGCATGGTGTCGTCGAGTGGCCGCCAGGGGAACCAACCGTCGCCCATGCGTCCACAGCGGCGGAGGGTTTCATCGACATAGCCGCCGATCCAAATCGGGATCGGGCGCTGGACCGGGAGTGGCGTGATGCCTGCCTCGTCGATCTGCTCCCAGCGGCCGTCGAAGGTGATGGACTCGTTGGTCCAAAGCTCTCGGAGGAGCTTAATCTGCTCCTCGCAACGCTGACCGCGGTTGGTGAAATCCTTGCCCAGGCCGTCGTATTCGACGCGGTTCCAACCCACGCCAATGCCGAGGCGCAAGCGACCGCCGGAGAGCAAATCCACGGCGGCGGCTTGCTTGGCGACGAGCGCGGTCTGCCGCTGGGGAAGAATCAGGACGCCGGTAACGAGTTCGACCTTCTCCGTCAGCGCCGCGAGATAGCCAAAGAGGACGAGGATTTCGTGGAATGGGTCGTCGAGCGAGTAGGAGCCCTTCCACTCTGGCCGGTTGGCGAGATCGGCGCTGAGCACATGGTCGTAGGCCAGGATGTGGTTGTAGCCGGATCCTTCGGCTGTCTGAGCATAGGCTTTGATCACCGCCGGATCGTTGCCAATCTCAGTTTGGGGAAAGACGACGCCGATTTTCATGGTGAACCACCTCTATCAACTGTTTTGCCTGACGAGGCGTGACTCGCGGGCAACTCGTTGGTGACAACTCTATACTGTGGGGGTAAATCTCGCTGTGTTTGTCGCCGCTCTGCCGAAAACCGGGCTGGGACGGAGTTCACCTGATGACGGCGAATGACCTCGGCTACTCGTTGGTCGCGCTTTGCCTGATCTTTGCCGCGGCGTCGATCACTCGCCGACTTACCCCTGCACTCCGTTCGTTCTTTATTCCCGTGGCGGTGATCGCCGGGTTTTTCATGCTGATTCTGGGTCCGGAGGTGCTGGGCCGGATCACGAACGACAGCGGTCTGTTCACTGATGACATGGTGAGGATCTGGGCATCGCTGCCCGGCTTGCTGGTCAATGTGATGTGCGCAGCGATGCTGTTGGGAGAGCGACTGCCTGGCCCGAGAACGATCTGGAAGGTGTCCGGTCCGCACGCGATTTTTGCCGGCGTTTCGTCGTTCGGTCAGTTTGCGGTTGGTGGATTGCTCGTGCTGTTGCTGCTCGGGCCAGTATTCGATGTACACGATCTGGCGGGTTCGCTGATCGAGGTGGCGTACGGCGGCGGGCACGGCACAGTAGCGGGGATGAGCGGCGCGTTCGACGAGGAGGGTGTGCCGGAGCTGGTCGACCTGGGATTCGGGTTGGCGACAATCGGGTTGATCGCGGCGGTGATCGTCGGCACGTTGCTGGTCAATTTCGCGGTGAGATCCCCCTCGATTCAGATCGCCCGCGATACGCCAACTCAGCCGGAAGAGGACTTCGATATCGATTTCCATTTGCCGGGTCCTGACGACGCTCCTCTCGACGAGGACAAGGGGATGACACAGGTGACCGCCGCGGCAGTCTGCATCGGGTTGGCGATTGCGCTGGCGATCGTGATGCTCGAAGTGTTGCGGTGGTTTGGAGAGCGGGCGGGAACCGACGTTTTCGTGAACTTTCCGCTCTTTCCGTTCACGATCGTTGGTGGGGTGATGGTGCAGCTCGCCGCGATCCACTGGGATTTCGAATGGGCCGTCAACCGCCGGGCGGTGGAAGGTTGGGGCGGCATTTCGACCGATGGACTCGTGGCCTGTTCGATCGGGACGTTGTCACTCTCGGCGCTGGGCAACAATCTGGCGCCGCTTCTGGTGCTGGCAGCCGGTTCAACGATCTGGAGTCTATTCATTCTGATGGGACTGGGGCCGCGGTTTTTCGGCATACGATGGTTCGAGCCGGCGATTTCGGAATTTGGCGAAACGCAGGGGAATGTCGCGACTGGATTCATGATGCTGGATATGGTCGACCCAAAGCGGAAGACCGACGCCGTGTATGGGTATAGCTACCGGCAGCTGATCACCAGGCCGTTGATCGGTGGCGGCTTCATCACCGCGATTTCGCTGCCGCTCATTCTCAGTGTCGGGCTTTCAGCGTTCACGATCGTGACCGGGGCGATCACCGTGATGCTGGCCGTGTGGGGCATCCGCTGGGGAGCGTCACGACGCTGAGGAGGGTTCCGTTTGGCCTGCGCCGGTCAAGCGGCGATCGACGAACGCGATCAACAGAATCGCGGTCAACAGGAGCGGCACGATCACGCCGAGTCCGGCTTTCATGCCGACTGAGTCGCTGATGATCCCGACGAGCAACGGCATCAGGAGGAGCGCGCCGCCGGCGCTGATCTGCAGGCGGACGAGGGCGCGGTCGAGCGACGAGGTGAGCACCGACATCGCTGAGCCAACGGTGAGCGGATAGAAGTTGGCGACTCCGAGACCGGTGACAAAGAGGCCGGCGATGTTGATCCATGGTTGCGAGCCGAGCCAGAAAAAGGGAAAGCCAATAAGAGCCAGCGTAAATGAGAGCACCAACAGTCGCGTGCTCGAGATGCGACGGGCGAGCCGGGAACCGGCGACTCGGCCGCTGATCATGGCGATGAAGAAAACACTCATCGTGGTGGAGGCCGTGGCCTTTTCAAGACCGACTTCATCGTGCAGGAAGTCGGCGCCCCAGTAGGCCATGCACCATTCGACGGAGAGGGAGAGAAAGAGCACACACCACATCACCCAGAAGAGTCTTGGCAGCGCTTCGTTCGAGCTGTTGGAAGGGTCTTTGGGAGCGGCCGGAGGAATGGGCGCACCCCAGAATCGCCAGGCAAGGAGGAGCAAGACAGGGACGCCGATCAGGAGCGCTACCTCCCAGCCCGGACCGAACCGCGCAAAGCCTCCCACAGCGAGGGGCGCCATGATCGCGGCGGCCGAGGCAACGACATTCGACTCGGAAAGAGCGACGGTTTTGGAATGCGGATGCTCGCCGGCGAGGATCGCCTGATTCGAGACCAGCGCCCACGTGCCGATGAATCCCATGATCGTGACGCCGAGCAGCGTGCCGGCAACGACGGGACTGAGTCCGACCAGTGCAGCGCCTCCGGCCATGCCGGCCATGCCGAGCCAGAACCCACTGCGGCGACCGATGTTGGAGAGGATGCGGTCGGCGGTGAGGCCGGCGACGATCACTCCCGCCGCAAAGAGCGAGAAATGGACGCTGGCCATCGTGAAGGCGAGGTCGAGTTTCTCGCGCAGAAAGGGCATGGCCGGACCGATGACGGTTTCGAGATAGGCGAAGAGCCCGAGCATGAGATAGGCGGCCCAGGTCGTCGGGGTGCGGCGGAAGTGATGTGTGGACCCGTCAGCATCGGATGAGCTGATGTCGTTCATGCGCGGAGGCCTGCGTGTGATTCAGAGTCAGGCACGGTCGAATCAAAGAAATGGACAACAACATGTCCAAGTGCGTGGCCAACTAATCGGATACAATTGTGGCTAACTGTGGTCATGCGTCGATGAAGAAAGGACGAAGCGATGCCGGTCGTGGTGAGTGCAAGCGAGGCCAAAAACAGTCTCGGTTCATTGCTCAATCGGGTGCGAGTGAACGAGGAAACGATCATTGTCGAAAACCGCGGCGCTCCCGCCGCGGCAATTATCTCAATTTCCGAGTTCGACAAGCTGCAGGAGCTCAAGGACCGGGCGCGACGCGAGGAAGCGCTGAAGGAGTTGGAGGCGCTGCGGGCCCACCTGGATGAATTGCAGATGGACATGACGCAGGAAGAGGCGGACGCGCTGGTGGAAGAGATTTCCAACGACATCATGGAGGGTGTGCTGGCAAAGACAAAGTTACGGTTCGAAGAGTAGCCACTGTCGATGAGGGTGCTGCTGGACACGAACCTTCATATTTCATTCCTACTGACCAGAGGCGGCCCGGAGACTTCGATCAGGCGTCTCATCGGTTCGGCTATCAATGGAAAATACGATCTCGTCGTGCCGCACGAGGTCGTAGGGGAAATACGGGAACGGGCTGCGAACAAGCGCTATCTACGGCAACGGATCGACCAGGAGGCAGTTGAACGGTACGTCGACCTGCTGTGGACGATCGGTGAGGTCTTGCCGCCGCTCACTGGCGTGTCGCCGCGAGTCACACGGGACCGAAAGGACGACTTCCTGTTGACAGCGGCAGTTGCCGGTGATGTTGACATTCTGGTTTCGGGGGACCACGACTTGCAAGCGATCAGGTCCTTGCTGGCCCGGCCGAGCATCATGACCGCCGCGGAATTCCTCAAACTTATCGATCCGCCCGAGGTCAGCTAGCGCTGACCGAGACGTTCCAACACGGGTGCGAATGCCTCGATGCCGCGCGGCGTCGATGGTTCGAGCCAGACCTGGACGTGGGAAACGCCGGCATCGGCATAGGCGCGAAGTTCTTCGGCAACGATTTCGGATTCGCCCGAAATGAGCGGGACGCCCATGGTCGAGGGGGTGTGCGGGGCGACTTCGATCGCCACGCATGCGGTTCGCTGCAGGGTCGATGGGTCGCGGCCTTCCTGTTCGCATGCGGCGTCGACCTTGGCCAGCTCCGTTTTTAGCCCAGCAATCGAGTTGTTCGTCTGGCTGAACCAGGTGTTCCAGACATCGGCGTAGCGAGCGGTCAGCCCAAGCATTCTCGGACTGTTCGTGCCGATCAGAATCGGCGGACCCTGTGGCCGAGGTCCACGGGGTCGGAGCACGGCATCTTCGGTCGTGTAGTAGGCGCCTGAAAAGTCTGACTGACCCGTACGCAACAGCGACGTGATGATCTCGATCGATTCGGCGAAGCGGTCGATGCGGAAATCGTAGGGAATGCCGAACGCACGGTATTCGGCTTCGTTCCATCCGGCTCCGAGTCCGAGAATGAGCCGGCCAGCAGACATGTCTTCGACGGTATCGGCCATCTTGGCGAGAACGGCGGGGTTCCGGAAACTGTTGCAGATGACGAGCGTGCCGATTTCCACGTTCGTCGTGATGGCGGCGAGGCCGGCAACGAGCGACCAGCATTCCCAGGGTCCCTCGTTGTAGCGAAGATCGCCGCCAATTTGAACGGCCTGTCCGTCGGGCACTGTCCGGTGCAGCAGGTGATCGGTAACCCAGACGGAATCGAAGCCAACCTGGTCGGCGAGTCGCGCCATTTCGGCAAGTTGCGGCCAGTGAGCGGTTTGGCCGTCGTACTGGTTTTCGGTGTCGGGCAGGAGCAATCCGACCTTGAGCGGTCGCGATGACGAAGTGGTCACGAGATGCCTCCGGAATCGTGGCGCAGACAGTTGCGCAACTGTACCAATGACCGGAGATTCACGTGCTGGTTGGACCTGGAGTGATGATCAGTAAGCGGCAGACGGAGTCTCCGATGTTCTCGGCCTCATGAGGAAACGTTCCGTCCCAGACGACATAGTCCCCTGCTTCGAGGATGGTTTCGAAGTCGCCCTGGCGAACGCGAAGCGTCCCTTCGAGGATCACATGGTGTTCCTCGCCGGAATCGACCAGATCAGCCAGAAGCACGCCGGCCGGAATGACGCCTTCGACGATGCGCACCATTCTGGCGAATCCTCCATCGACGATTTCAATGCTCCTGCCATGCTCGGCCCATTCGACAGGCCGGTCATGGCGGCGGACGACCTTGGGCTGCGGCGCTGCGCTGGCGAGCAGCCAGTGCAGTGGGACATCGAGCGTGTCCGACAGGGCGGAGAGGGTTTCCAGTGATGGCGATGCCTTGTCGGTTTCGATCTGGGAGAGGTATCCGACGTTGAGACCGCAGCCGGCGCTGACCTGGGCGAGCGTGAGTCCTTGCGCCGTGCGCAGGCGGCGAACCTGGGCGCCGATCAGGGGTCGCTTGCGTGCTGGTCTTCGGTTGGGACTGCTCAAGGTTGACTCCTGGATTGACGACAGTCGTATTGCGGATTACTCTTACAGCAATATAAATGGCTGTCAGCAAACACGCAAGAGCAATACGTTTGGTGGCCGAAGAACTGGAGGATCAGGTGTCGATTGCATCTGAAGAAAAGAACAGCGTTGTACCGTCGATTCCGGCGGGAACGCACATTGGGCATGTTCATCTGAAAGTGGCAAATCTGGATCGGGCAGTGACGTTCTATCGCGACTTCCTGGGATTCGATTTGCTGTACATGTTTCCGTCGGCAGCATTCCTGTCGGCCGGCGGGTATCACCATCACATCGCCTTGAATACCTGGGAGAGTCTGGGTGGGGAACCGCCACAGGGTGGATCGACGGGGCTCTATCACTTCGCGATCAATTACCCGACGCGGCGCGATCTGGCGGTGGCGTTCAAGCGACTGCGTGACCACGGCTGGGATATCGACGGATACAACGATCACGGCACACATATCGCCTTGTACTTGCACGATCCCGACCTCAACGGCATCGAGCTGGCCTGGGATCGCGATCCGAGCGAGTGGCCGCAGTGGCAGGGTCTTTCCAACGATGAAGCGCTGCGGAACATGCAGGAGGGTCACCGGCGGCTCGATCTGCGAGCGTTGCTGGCGGACGCGGACGAGGCAATGACGACGCCAGGGGCGTAGGAAGTTCCCAAGTCTGGAGTCTGTCAGCTTTCCGCTAGTCGGTTCGGCTGGCGCCGCGCCAGGAAACGAGCGTGTCGACGTCGATGGCGAAGAGCCAGCGGCGGAGACCGTCGGTGTTGCGCTGGTACACCGGGACAGAGTCTTCGCCGAGATAACGGGCGGCCATACGGAGGGCGATGGGCATGAAAGCGCCATCTGCCACGGGACCCTCAACGCACCGGGCAGTGCCCTGACAAAGAACCCTGGTGGTCGTACCTGTCTCGTCGATCGAGAGGGCGACCGAGGGTCGCTGACGGATGTGATCGACCCACCTGGCGCGCTCGGAGGCAATGACCCAGAAGCGCTCGCCGTCCCATTCGTGCCAGACGGGAACGATGTAGGGGCGGCCGGCGGCGTCGAGGCAGGCGAGGCGGGCGGCGTGGGGTAGTTCGAGAAACAGAGTCAGCTCAGTTAGGGAAAGCGTCGAACCGGAAGGGCTAGTCACTTGGACATCCTTTCCGAGAATATCTCCGGGTGAGCTGCTGGGGTTGACATGCTCTTCTCTCCTCTTCAGCGGTAAGCATGACACGTTGACATGAAGTGCCCGGAGTATGTCTCGTTTGGGAGAGCGCCATAAATGGCGAGGCTACGCATGGTTTCGTGCCGAATTGGTCCTTGCATGGCAGCTGCGGGGAGGATGGGCTCTGAGCGCACGATGGGGTTTGCGGACGGGGGCGGTTGTGGCTCCGCGGAACGGCGCTTCACTGCGTTCGCTCCGTTCCGCAAAGCCACCGGCTGACACGGAGGTCAGCCGGTACGTGAAGGTTCTGTAGTCCGCATCGCTATGGGCAGGCACAGAATGCTACCGCTACGCGGGCGGGCGCAGTCAGTCGAGCGGCAGGAGGCTGAAGTCGGCAGCGCGGGGCCAGGTTTCGAGGGCGCGGAACGCTTCGGCGTACTGGCAACCGGCCTGGAAACCGCGAAAACGGCACTGGGTTTCCATCATGCCACTGATGCTGGCTCCCTCGAAAATGTCCTCGATCCAGGAGTTCTGGCTGACATGGGCGGCGAGCATCTGCTGTTTGATGGCGTAGGTCGACGAGATGTCGACATAGACCTCGGGCTGAAAATTGATCCCGGCGAGCGTGTCGTAGAAGAAAAGCTTGGGGATCGTTTTCAGCGGCGAGTGGTCGGTGACGATGTTGGGGACGGCAGTCATGATGCGGGCGTCGCGAACGGCCTGACCGCTGAGCGAGTGGTCGGGGTGGTAGTCCTCAGTCCAGTGGGCGAGAACGACATCCGGTTCAGCTTGACGCATCACATCGATCAGTCGCCGCCGACTTTCCTCGTTATAAAAGAAGAATTCGTCGTCATAGCCGACCCAGATCAGCTCAGCGCCGATCAGCGAGGCTGCATTCGAGGCTTCCTGGAAACGTACCGCGGCGATTTCATCTGGAGACAGGGTGGAGGAGCCGACATTACCGTTCGTCACGACGGCCATGACAACTGTATGCCCCCGCTCGGCATACTTGGCGAGCGTGCCGCCGATCAGGAACTCGAGATCGTCGGGATGGGCTCCAAACGCCAGTACCCGCAGTTTCTGTTTCACCATGTTCGATTCCTTCCTTTCCTGGCTGCTGGATCAAGCCGAATGTGGAGTCAGCAAGGCGTCGAGCACCATTGAACACGCGCCGAGCACGCCTGCGTGGGGATGCCCGGAACTGGGAACAATGCGGACGCTATCACGCACCTTGCCGACCGTTTCTTCACGAGCGACACGTGCCGCCGATTCCAGATAGACCTGTGAGGCGGTCGTTGCTCCGCCGATGACGACCTGGCGGGGCGAAAGCAGATTGAACAGAATAGCCAATCCGCGTCCAAGGATGCTGCCGCCTTCCTCCAGAATGGTGCGATGTGGTTCGCTGCCCTCTTCGGCGGCTTTCACAAGATCTTCGAATTCCATGCGGCGATCGCCGGTATCGTGTCGCGCCCGGGCCAGGAGAGCGCTCGAGGACGCGTATGCCTCGATGCAGCCGCGTTTGCCGCAACCGCATAAGGGTCCAGCCGGGTCGATTGTGACGTGTCCGATCTCGCCTGCGAGGTGACCAGGTCCGATATAGGATTTGCCGTTGATCATCAGGGCGGCGCCAATGCCGGTGTCGGAGAGCACGAAGACGAAATCGTCGACTCCGACCGCGCTGCCCAGCCGCCGTTCGGCAACCGCTCTGGAGCGGACGATGTCGTCGACGACGATCTCCTTCCATGGGAAGAGCGCGGAGAGTTCGTCGCGGATGGCGAAGTTCGACCACGAGGGAGACCACCCCGGCGTTTCGGGACCGGCCGAGACCGTGCCGGTGACCGGATCGACGATCGCCCGGAGACCGACGCCGAGGCCGAGCACGCTCATTGGACCGATGCGGGACTCGAGAAGAGCCCGGTCGACCAGCTCCCTGAGGTAACCGAGAATCTCGGGGCGTGGGCCTGTGAGCGCCTGCCGGCTCGATTGGATCAGCACGGTTTGTCCGCGCAGGTCGGTGATCGCGATGTCTTGCCTGAGTCCGCCGATATCCAGCCCGATGACGAAGTGACGACCGGGAGCGATCGCCAGAAGTTCCTGCGGACGGCCCTCGCCGGTGAGCAGGCGTTCTTCCACAATGAGCACGTCATTATTCAGCAGTTCGGCTGTGAGGCGGCTGACACGACTCGCGCTGAGCCCGGTGACTTCCTGAATCTCCGCGCGGGTGATCGTGCCGCGTTCGCGAACCAATGAGAGAAGATCCCGTTGACGCGCGGAAAGAGTGAAGTCGATCGTACTCACGAATCGTGCTCGTCCGTTTTCTGTTTGCGTACTCGCGACCGAGTTCGGATTTGCTGCAACCCTCTATCCTTGTACAAGGTTTTTTGCTAAGATGCAACTAAGTCGTGATCGTCTCATTTTTGCTCATACGCGGCACATTCGAACCTCCGTTGGATGTGTATCCGGGACGACAAGTATGGGCATCACGGCTTACCCGATGTGGGTGGATTTATTTCGAAAGGAGTGTGACCAGAGTGGACAGGGTACATGACTCGAAGCTGAACGAGCTGCGAGTGGCACTCTCGGCGGGCCGGCTGGGCCGGCGCGACTTTCTGAAGCAGGCGACAGCGCTTGGCGTTTCGCTTTCCGGCGCGGTTGCTCTCCTTTCACGGTGGAGCGCTGAGTCGGTGGCGGCGCAGGATGGCGCTCCGTCAGGCACGCTTGTTATTGCCAATGCCGAACCGCCAACCTCGGCGCAGTGGGACTCGTACACGGTTTTCGGGCTGGTCGACGCGCAGGTCGCCTCGCTGGTCCACGATTCGCTGCTCGGATACGACTCGGCGGATGGCACGATCGTCGGGCACCTGGCCACGGCGTGGGAGATGACGTCGCCGACGACGATGCAGCTGACGCTGCGAGAGGGCGTGACATTCCACGATGGCGCGCCGGTGACTGCCGAAGACGTCAAGGCGACGCTCGATCGCGTTGGTGATCCGGCGGGCGGCATGGCGTGGCACGGGCTGATCTTCCCGGCGATGTCGGTGAATATTATCGATGCGACCACGATCGAAGTGGTGACCGAGGCGGTCTTCGGACCGCTGGAGAAATCATTGGCGGTTGCGCCGATCTTCCCGGCAGCGGACATTGCCAATCCGGAAGTCTTCACGGAGCGAGCGATCGGGGCTGGGCCGTACAAGTGGATCAGCTACACCGAGAACAAAGTGACGATGGAGGCCAACACTGAGTACTGGGGCGGCGCTCCCGGAATCCAGACGGTGGTCTTCGACTATATCCAGGATGCCAATGCCCGCGTCAGCGCGCTGCTGGCGGGTCAGGCGGACATCATCACGCGATGTTCGTCCGAGCAGCTCGATCGCGTCGAAGGCGATGACAACTACTACGTTGTCGATGCGCCGCCGCTGACGCAAATCGTCTGCATCTATCAGAATCGGGACAATCTGGCGATCAAGGAAGTCCGGCAGGCGCTGGCCTTCGCGATTGACCGAAATGCGATTGTCGATGGCATTCTGCTTGGCGTTGGCAAGGTGCCGTATTCGTCGATCGCCACCAATGCACCCGGGTATCAGGAGCAGCCGGAGAGGTTTGACTTCAACCCGGACAAGGCACGCGAGCTGCTGGCGGCGGCCGGATTCGAGGACAACCTGACGCTGACGATGGCTACCACGACGCTGGTGCCTCATCAGAAAGAGATCGATCTGGCGATCGCCCAGTTCCTCCAGGATGTGGGCATCACGGTCGAGGTGGAGACGCTGGAAGTCGGCGCTTTCCGCACCAGCTACAACCAATACGACCTGACGCTGAACACGCTGGCCAGCTTCAACTACGATCCCGACTTCACGCTTGGCTTCTATGCGGGAGCGACGGCGGAGGCGGTCTGGAGTCTGAACGATCCGGCCATCCAGCCGATGATCGATGCACAGCGGCAGGCGTCGGGAGACGACCGCCTGGCGAAGATCAACGAGCTGGCCGCGTATCTCTGGGATCAGCAGCCGACGCTTTATCTTTCGGATGAGCTATGGCCATTCATCGTTTCGTCGAAGGTCGAAGGTTACGAGCGTGTTCCGGTGGTTGGTGAGCCACTGCTGCGGTTCGCGACCAAGAGCGAGTAGTCGTCCGGGAATCGACAGGGCGGGGCGCCGGGGCTGGCCGGCGCCTCGTTCGTGTCGAAGGGGCGTTGTCGTGGCTCCACGGAACGGCGCTTCACGTTGTTCGCGCCGTCCCGCTCCGCCACCGGCTGACACGGAGGTCAGCCGCTACGACCGGTCTGTGCTTATCGCGCCCTCACCGGCCGGGCACAATGCGCCATAAATGGCGATGCTACGGATGGTTTGCGTGCCAGGCGGGTGATGGATGAAGGTTCCCGAACACATTCTTGCCGAATCGATTACCGTGTATCTGCAACGTCTGATTTTGCCGCATTGATTCTTCCAGGGGCATATGGGACGCATCATTCTTCGCCGGTTGTTGCAGAACATCGTTCTGATCGTGTTCATCGTGCTCGCGGTCTTCATTCTCATGCGGTTGACGGCCGGCGATCCCGCCAGGATGAGCGCGCCAGTGTTCACCAGCGACGCGATTCTGCAGTCGTATCGCGAACAGTTCGGCACTGACAAACCGATCACAACCCAGCTCTGGAATTTCGTCTCCGGTTTGCCGAGTGGCGACTTTGGCACGTCGTTTCGGTACCAGGAGCCGGTCTTTTCGCTGATCTGGCAACGGGTGCCGGAAACGGCACTCCTGGCGGCGACGTCGCTGACCCTGGCGCTGGTCTTCGCGCTGGTGATCGGCATTGCCAGCGCGCGGCGTCCGGGGAGTCTGATCGACCGGTTTGGCATCGCGGTCAGCACGTTCGGCCAATCCGCGCCAACCTTCTGGATCGGCTTGATGCTGGTGCTCATTTTTTCGGTCAATCTAGGGTGGTTTCCGGCGGTCGGATTCACCGGCTGGAAGAGTCTCGTGCTGCCCTCGATCGCCGTGGCGCTGGCGGTCATGCCGGCCGATTTGCGTGTCGTCAGGGCGTCGATGATGGATGCGCTGAATCAGGAATACATCCGCACGGCCAGAGCGTTCGGCATCACCGAAGCGCGGATCACGCTTTTTTACGCGCTGCGCAACGCAGCGTTGCCGCTGGTCACCGTGGTTGGCATCGATCTGGGATATCTGTTGGGGGGAACGATCGTAACGGAAGTGGTTTTCAACTATCCAGGTGTGGGGCAACTGGCGATCGACGCGGTGAATGCTCGCGACTACCCGGTGATTCAGGCGATCACGATTCTGACGGCAATGGTGTTCGTGTTCGTCAATCTGGGCATCGATCTGCTGTACATGGTGCTCGATCCGCGCATCAGGATCGAGGCGTAAGACATGGATACGTCCGTTGCGACACTGCCGGTCGATCCAGGCGATGCACCGGTCGTTGATACCGAAGCCAGAGAGCGTTCGCGGCTGAGCTCATTTCTCAGCCGGAATGGCTCGGTGACCTTTCTCGTCGGTTTCGTGTTGTTCGCGCTGATCGCCTCGGCGGCGATTGCTGCGCCGCTCATCACGGACCACGATCCCAATCGCAACAACATCACTTCGCGACTCAAGCCGCCATTCTGGGACGAAGAAAATGGCGGCTCGACGGAATTCTGGCTGGGAACGGATGGGCTGGGCAGGGATATGTGGGCACGAATGCTCTATGGCATGCGTGTGTCGCTGGTGCTGGCAGTGACTGGTCTGGCGCTGTCGATGATGCTCGGCATCACCATCGGGTTGATGGCGGGATTGTTTGGTGGCCGGATCGACGCTGTCCTGATGCGGGTTGTCGACTTGCAGCTGGCCTTTCCCTACATTGTGCTGGCGATGGCAATCGTAGCCGCAACGCAGACTTCCATCGGCATTCTGATCATATTGCTGGGTCTGGCGGGGTGGGTCTATTTCGCCCGGGTGGTCCGGGGCGTGGTGCTGCAGGAAATGCAGAAGGACTATGTGAAAGCGGCGCAAGTACTGGGGGCGAGCAGGTGGCGGATCGGTTTGCGCTACGTGCTGCCGAATGTCGCGCCAGCGATCGCAATTATCGCGACATTGCAGCTGCCAGGGCTAATCATCTTCGAGGCGACGCTGAGTTTTCTGGGGCTGGGCATTCAACCGCCCACGCCGTCGCTGGGTGGCATGATGCTGGACGGGTCGCAGTACATTGCCAGCGCCTGGTGGGTGATTACCTTGCCCGGACTGGCGATTCTGCTGGTCACGCTCAGTTTGAACATCATGAGCGATGGTCTGCGGCAATTGCTCGATCCTCGACTGCAGACGGTGTAGAGATATGGCAACGGCGATTCCCCAAACCATCGTCGATGGCGCCGGTCCCGCACTCGCGGTGCGGAATCTGACGACAGTGTTCGACACACGGCAGGGAACGGTGACCGCAGTCGATGATTTGTCGTTCGATGTTTTTCCCGGTGAATGTGTGGGAATCGTCGGTGAGAGCGGCAGCGGCAAGAGTGTGGCCAGTCTGTCGATCATGGGATTGATCGACTATCCGGGGAGAATCGAACGGGGCGAGGTTGTTTTTCTCGACCGAGATCTGTTGACGCTCAACGCAAAGCAGATGCGAGAGATTCGGGGCACCGAGCTGAGCATCATATTTCAGGATCCATTGACGGCGCTCAATCCGGTTTTCACGGTTGGACGCCAGATGACCGATGTCGTGCAGGCACACCGGCAGATATCGAAATCAGACGCGGCGGCACTGGCCGTGGAGAAGCTGAGACTAGTTGGCGTGTCGGCTCCGGAGTCGAGGCTCTCGGCATATCCGTGGGAGCTAAGCGGCGGATTGCGGCAGAGAGTGGCGATCGCCATGGCGTTGCTGCTGGAGCCGCGCCTGATCATCGCCGATGAACCAACGACGGCCCTCGACGTTTCGATCCAGGCCCAGATCATCGAGCTGCTGCGGTCGCTGAAGGATCAGCTGAACTTCTCGCTGATTTTTGTCAGTCACGATCTCGGCGTGATTCGCTCGATCGCAGACCGGGTGATCGTGATGTATGCCGGTCAGGTGATGGAAACGGGCAACGTGAACGACGTTTTTCAGCGCCCGTACCATCCATACGCCGCCGATCTGCTGGCCTCGGCCCCGACGCTGGCGAGTGATCCCGGCGAACCGCTGCCCTCGATCGAAGGACGGTTGCCGACGCTCGGCGATTTGCCAAAGGGGTGCGTGTACGCGCCGCGATGCCGGTTCGCGACCGAGCGGTGCCGGATCGAACGTCCGCAACTGGCGGCGATCGAAGGTGGGAGACTGGCGGCCTGTTTCTATCCGCTCGGTTTGCCAGATGGACCGGTGGTGGCATCGTGACCCAGGCTGTTGTGTCTCTGGAAGGGGTGTTCAAGGAGTACTCGGTGCGTGGACGCGGCGACCAGGACACGCTGCGAGCGCTCGACGGCATCGATCTCGAGATCCGGCATGGTGAGATCCTTGGTGTCGTTGGCGAAAGCGGCTGCGGTAAAAGCACGCTGGCGAAGTTGCTGGTGCGTCTGGAGAGCCCGACCGGCGGACGGGTGGTGGTCGAGGGTCAGGATGTCAGCGAACTGAGCAAAGCCGAAAGCAGAGCCTATCCGCGCAAGGTGCAGCTCGTGTTTCAGGACCCATACGGCGCGCTGGCGCCCCGAATGACGGTGGGTGGGGCGATCGAAGATCCGTTGCGCATTCATCGCATGGGCAACGAGGCGGAACGCAAGAAGCGAGTTGCCGAGCTGCTGAAATTGGTCGGTCTGGGCGAGTCGATGGCGGGTCGGTATCCGCATCAGCTGAGTGGCGGACAGCGACAGCGGGTGAACATCGCCAGAGCGCTGGCGCTGGAGCCTGAGGTGCTGGTGCTGGACGAACCAGTCTCGTCGCTCGACGTCTCGGTGCAGGCCCAGGTACTCAATCTGTTGCGGGAATTGCAGCAGCGGCTGGGACTGACGTTTCTCTTCATTTCGCACGATCTGCGCGTCGTTCAGTATCTCTGTCATGTCGTGGCGGTGATGTACCTGGGCAGCATCGTCGAATATGGCGCGGCAAGTCAGGTTTTCTCGCGGCCGCGTCATCCATATACGCTGGCGTTGCTCAACTCGATACCCGATCATCAGATCGACGATAAGCATCCGGTGTTGCTGCGCGGTGAAGTGCCGAACCCGATCGACCGGCCGTCCGGCTGTCCTTTCCACACGCGCTGTCCAATGGCGCGGCCGATTTGCAGTGAAGAACGCCCGGCGTTGCGCGACGCTGGAGGCGGACAGCTGTCGGCATGTCATTTTGCCGAAGAAGTGCCGCCGATGAATGAGCCATTTGCGGTAAGCGACCCAGGCTGGAGCGAGCAACAGGCATCATGACGCAACGACTTTTCACCGATCCGGAGAGCATTGCCACCCTGCGATCGATGCTGGAACGGGTGGGTTTCGATCTTGCGCAGGAGGCATTGCGCGGGGATTATCTCTCGTCGCCATTTCCGCACTACGAGACCTTTGCGGAACGGGTCGCGAAGCTCGATCCGGCGCCAGCAACGGCGCTCCGGTTGCTGGCGCTGGGTCAGTCACTTGGCGCCAACAGTGTCGAGACGGCACTCGGTGTCGACGTGCTGGAGTCGTTGCTGGCGACTGGTCTCGGTGTTCTCGATGAACAACAACAAACTCTCAGCACCGACGGGTTGGTGCTGGCCAGCCGGCTCGGACAGCACTTTGTCGTCTCGGCCAACCCGTACTACCCAGGATTCAACCCGTCGCTGGCCGACGTCTATCTGGGGCCAGAATCGCTAACGCTGGTGAACGATTTGCAGCGTCGAGCGGCAGGGTTTGCGTCGAGCGGTCTTGCACTCGATCTCTGTTGCGGTTCGGGGATCGCCGGACAGTCACTCGGCGCGATCCGGCGAGGGATGGACTGGACGGCGGTCGATGTCTCTCCGCTGGCCGTCGAAACGGCGACGTTCAATGCCGCTCTGAACGATATCTCCAGCCGCTACCGGGTCGTACAGGGTGATCTGTTCGCACCGCTCGGAGATCGACGCTTTGCGCTAATCGTTGCGAATCCTCCGTTTATCCCGGTGCCGGAAGGCGTCGATTTTCCCGTCTATGGTGATGGCGGTGAGGATGGGCTGGTTGTGATGCGACCTCTGCTCGCCGGGTTGACTGGGCGACTGACCGCGGAGGGCCGGGCGGTCGTTTACGTCGAAGGAATCGGCGATCAGCGCGGTCCGCTGATACTCGATGTTCTGGGGGAGCTGGCGGCGAACGGCCACTCGATCGGTGTGACGCTTTTGGCGACGATGACCGTCGATCAGGCGCTTTTCGCGATTGGGCGGTTGCTGTCGATGCAACGGCCGTCGCGGCTCGAGGAGTTGTCGCGCTGGCAGGAGAGCTTTGCGCGTCAGGGAGTCGTCCGCTACGACAAGATGCTGATCGATGTAAGGCCGGGAACGGCGGGCGTCGTGATCAGGTCGGTGGCGGCAATGAGTTAAGTCGCAGCGAATCGGTCATTGCTGCAGGAGACCTTCCGCTGCGGCGGGAGATTCCTCGACTCCACTCCGCTGGCGCTCCGTTGCGCTCGGAATGACAGTGCATCTTCATGCCGCGCTGGTGGGCTCGGAATGACTGGCGGATTTTGTAGTCAGAACGCAGAAAACGACGTCATCCGCGATGGATGACGCCGGTCATGCAGTGGACGGAACCGCCGCCGTGCATGAGCTCATCGACTCCGGCTTCGATCACTTCGACGCTGTGGGATTCGAGGAGGGCGCGCGTTTTCGGGTTGCCGGCGGGCATGACGACGACGCGAGGCGCCAGCGGGACCATGTTCAGGGCCATGCCGCCCTGCGCTTCCGCCAAGTCTGGCAGGTCGATGATCCGGACGCCGTTTCTCACGAGCGTTTCGTAAACGACCCATGATAGTTGGGTTGGCATGACGAGGGCGAGGTCGCGGTCGATCAGATTGATCGTGCCGTCGATATGCCCGCATCCATAGGGAATCTGAACGATCTCGACCTGCGGGATGCCTGCTTCGCGGTAGACCGCGGCGACCTGCTCAGCACCAGAGCGGTTGCTGCGCATGCCATGGCCGACGAAGACGAGGTCTTCACTGGCGATGACGACGTCGGCGCCTTCGAACGTGCCCTCGCCGTGAATCGTGTGGGCGATCGGCACACCCACTCTGGCGAGCGCCGCCGCGGCCCAGCGTTCCTCGCCGGCCCGGGCCGCCGATGCCATGCGCGATACGATCGCGCCAGTGGGTGCCATGACGAACGTGTCGCGACAGAAATAGGCGTTCGGCAGATTCTCCGCAACTTCTCCGAGGCGATGAACTTTGACCCCATGCGATTGATAGATGTCGATCAGCGCCAGATGCTGGTCGCGGGCGCGTTGGGAATCGGGGAGACCAAGCCAGAGCGCAGCGCGGATATCGGTGACCAGATCGATTTCCCGCCCGGGTGTGTGCATCAGCACCGAACGAAGGGGATGGTATTCGGCTTGCACGCCGCATGCGGCCCAGACGGAGCCGAGCTCGCCAGAGAAGCTGCCGGAGCGGGGGCTCCAGCCGTCGCCGCCGTGCGCCGAATCTTCGTTTTGCTGAAGGATGTCCGCCGGGCGACCAGATCGTTCAGTCATGCCAACTCCGTTCATGGAATGTGCCGGTGTGCGTTGTGATGATCTTGACACAGTGAGGGTCAACGCGCAGGGAGGATTGTTGCGATGTGTGGCGAGAATTGAAGTCGTAGCAGGCTCTGCCTGAGGAGTTGAACATCATGACTGCCGACCGCCCGAATCCTATTAACGTTCTCGTTCCTCTCGATGGGTCCTCACTCGCGCTGCAAGCGATTCCGTTTGCTTCTGCGCTTGCCGGCCCGAATGGAAAACTCATCTTTTCGACGATTCTCGACGTGGTTGAACCGCGTTACGACAAGTTTGGCTATGCCTTGCCATTGACCGAGCAGGACCAGGAACGCGTGGCGTCGCGTGCAGTGGAGTACCTGGAAGCGATTGCTGGCGAGTGGATCAACGGACGCGGACCGGCGCATGTGGTTGTATCAACCGGCGATCCGGCTGAGGAAATTCTGCGGATCGCCAGCGAGGAAGCGGTCGAACTGATCGCGATCGCCAGTCATGGCCGGGGGGCGATTGGACGGATGCGTTTTGGCAGCGTCGCCGACCGGTTGACGCGTTCGGCTGAGATCCCCGTGCTGGTAGTCCGGCCAGGCGATGGTGAGGTCGAGCTCGATCGCGGCAGGATTGGCCGTTTTGTGGTGGCGCTGGATGGTTCTGACCGGGCGAAGAAAGCGCTCGATGTGGTGACGGCAATCGCGAGTCAGACGGGAGATTCGGTACATCTGGTGTCGGCGGTGCCTGGTCCGGATGCGATCGCCGTTCCAATGCCGTGGATGGGACCTCCGGTGGTTCAGTATGATGTGGGCGAGACGGTGCTGACGCTCGAACGGCGTGCGGTGGACCAGTTGACGGAGCTGGCAAACGGGCTGAACGACCGGGGAATTGAAACGACGTTCAGCGTGGCGATCGGCGAACCATTCGAAGTGATCGATGCCGCGGCCAAACCGCACGATGTGATTGTGTTGACGACGCATGGCCGCGGGGGGCTCGAGCGCTGGGCGTTGGGCAGTCTGGCGGAGAAGCTGGTGCGGAGCGCGAGGGCGCCGGTGCTGGTGGTGTCGTCGCGGGAAGGCGAGTGAGCGAGATTTTGGAGGGCGGGACCTCGATGGCTGAAGCCAACGGCTAGCGCGGCATCGGCATTTGCCGACTTCTTCCATCCGTGACCAGCGCTCCTGTCAACGAACTCGCAGCGGCGATCCCTTGTGGTCGCCGAATGCCCGCAGGGCTCTACCACACCTCGCCGACGACCATCATCATCTCACGCCGCGTCGTGAAGGCGATTGTGGCTTCGTTCCGCGCCCTCGGCGCTCCACTCCGCCAGCGGCGGGGACGAGCCGCCGCTACGGGTCGTGAGTGAATCGCAGATTTGAAAGTTGAAAACTCATTGGGTTGACGCAAAACAGCCCCTTTTCCCCGCCGGACAGACGAGTTGTCGAGTAGCCTGCTGACGCGGGGGAAAGGGAGAGCGAACGAGTGAGCCTGATTCACGCAAAGAGGAGAGTGGGCTGTCCACGTTCGAGGGCGAGCAGTTGTTCCTTGATGTGGAGACCTGCCGCATAGCCGCGCAGGGAGCCGTTTGAGGCGACGACGCGGTGACAGGGCACGACGATCAGCCAGGGATTGGCTCCGCAGGCGGCGCCGGCGCGCTGGGCCTCGCCGGAAAACCCGATCGCGCTGGCCAGTTCGCCATACGTGATCGTTTCGCCGTAAGGGATGAAGCTCAGCTCGCGCCAGATGGCGCGCTCGAACCCGGTTCCCTGTGGGAGCAGCGGCAGGTCGAACGTCGTGCGGCGACCGGCAAACCAGTCGTCGAATTGCGACCGCACGAGATCGGGGTCACCGTCCGACCGAACGGCATGAAACCCCTGTTGGCGGAGGCGGTCTTCGAAATGTCGTCCCGACTGTGGTTGCACGACCCAGATGCCGGCGATTTCCCCGGATGAGGTCGAAGCGACTTCGATTTCGCCAATAGATGACGGGAACGATTCGATTGTTACGTTCATGGCGTTGTTCCTTCTTCGATCAACCGCTGGATGTATTCGAGATGGGCGGCATAGTGTCCGCCCTGGTAGTCGATCAGCACCTGGAGGAGAGGCGACTCGTCTCCTTCATCGACATTGATGCCCTGCGCACCGGCCGGAGCAGCCAATTGCTCGTCGCTCAACTGCTGAAGTGCGCTCAGGAGTTGCAGCCAGATTGCGTCGCGATCGGATTTCACCGTTGCGACCGAATCGGCGAGATTGCGCTGGCGGATGCGTTCGTTGATGGCGTCGTAATCGATGCGCGATTCCGAATCGGGTATCGCCAGCGTGATTTGAAGCGGTTTGCCGGTGGCTAAGAGCTGAACGACGGCGACATCCCATTGCGTAACGTGCGAGACATGGTCCTTGACGGTCCAGCCGGCGGCGTCGGTGTTTGCCGTCCAGGCCGCCTCGGGCAGGGCATCGACGTACTGGACGAAGGCCTCCCATATCGCGGTTGTGTGGTCGATCAACTGATCTTTGGTTGTGATCTGGAGGTCGCCGGGCTGCATGCAATCGCTCCTCATTGCGGCTGAAGAACCGTCCGCAGATATGACGTTCGGCGAAGGTCGATGTGATATTGTCGGCGCATTGAAGGAATTGTTTCCTTATTCACGAAGAAGGGGATCGTCTTGAATCCAGTTGTGGAGATTTCGACGTCGCTGGGCGCGATTGTGGTTGAGCTCGACGCGAACGCCGCGCCGGGAACCGTCGCCAACTTCCTGAAGTTCGTCGATGCCGGTGCGTACGATGGCGGACGGTTCTATCGCACTGTGACGCCCGACAACCAGCCAGATGACGAGGTCCGGATCGCGGTGATCCAGGGCGGCGTGCGGGAGGACTTCGATGCCGACGCACATGCCGAACTTCTTCTGGAGCGGACCAACAGCAGCAATTTGCGTCACCATGACGGCACGATGTCGATGGCCAGACGCACACCGGACAGCGCGAAAACGGAGTTCTTCATCTGTGTTGGCGACCAACCCGAGCTCGATTTCGGCGGGCGGCGCAATCCGGACGGTCAGGGCTTCGCGGCGTTCGGTCAGGTGACGGCAGGGATGGACGTGGTGCGGGCAATCAACGTCTTGCCGTGCGAAGGTCAGGCATTGACGCCGCCGGTGACGATCGCCAGTATCCGCCGGCGCGCCGATTCTGGCGATTAGGCACGGAGGAACGTCATGTGCCGCAGTATTCGGCCGCTTTTCAATTTCGAACCGCCCGCGACCGACGATGAAGTGCGCGCGGCCTCGTTGCAGTTCGTGCGGAAGATCAGCGGATATCAGAAGCCTTCACAAGTGAATCAGGAACCGTTCGATGCGGCGGTCGAGGAGATCGCGGCGATCGTGCACCGGTTGCTGGGGCAGCTGGAAACGACTGCTCCGCCGCGGGACCGGGAGATCGAAGCTGCCAGGGCGAAGGCGAGGTCGGCGGAGAGGTACGGTGTTTCGTAGGTCGTAGGTCGTAGGTCGTAGGTCGTAGGTCGTAGGTCCGAAGCCCGGGGGTCCGAAGATGCCTTTTCGCCTCAGAGCAAGGGGTTGACTCGGATATAGAACACTTGTACGATAGCTTTCTGACTGCCGGACGGGCATTGCACACACAGCGGAAATCTGCGAGCTGCAGCGAGATCGCGTCGATTCGGGGAGGGGACTCTTGGGGATGAAGGCCGTTCCGGTTCGTGGCAAGCAGGTGTTTCTGGCAGTGGGGCTTGTGGTCGCGCTGCTGATTTTCGGCGGGCCGGCGAGTCAGGTGGCCGCGCAGAGCGACGCTTCGCCGGTCGCAGTCGGGTCTCCGATCTCAGGCGACGTGCTCGCAGCGTGGACGCAGTTTGGCGTCGATGGTGGTCTTCATGCCCGGGCGGTTGTGCAGGGAGAATGCCCGGCAATTGCCGTCGATGGCGTAGCGGCAACGATGGCGACGCGAGCTGAGCAGTCGGACGCATTTCCCGTGACCGTCTGCGAGTACGGATTGGCCGAAGGTGCGGTTGACATTCGGGTTGGGGAGCTTGCGCTGCCCACGTTGCGTGACGATGTGTCCCGCGTTCTGGCGATCGGAGACACCGGTTGCCGAATCAATGACGAAATCCAGCAGGGATGTAACGATCCGGCCGAGTGGCCGTTCAGCCGGGTGGCTGAACAGGGCGCTGCCTGGGAACCAGATCTGGTGATCCATGCCGGGGACTATCTCTATCGTGAGGCGGCATGCCCGGAAGGAAACGAGGCATGCGCCGGTAGTCCGTGGGGCGACACCTGGGATACGTGGTATGCCGATATCCTCGGACCGGCGCAGCCGTTGCTCGCTGCCGCGCCCTGGGTGTTTGTGCGCGGCAATCATGAGTCGTGCGCTCGGAACTGGGAAGGATGGTTCCGCTTGCTCGATCCGGGTCCTTACAACGCCGAATGCAGAACCTACACGGATCCGTACCTGCTGACGATTGGCGATCAGACGGCGGTTGTCATTGATGCTGCAGTGGCGCAGGATGTGAATACCGATCCAGAGAGTACCGCGGCGTACGAGGCGCAGTTCGCGCAGGTTGAGGCGCTGGCGGGCGACGACAGCGTGTGGTTGCTTTCGCACAAGGCATTCTGGTCGCTGGGAACCGACTGGGAGGGTGGCGCCCTGGAGTGGACGACGGCCACATTCATCGAGGCGACGTCCGGTACGCCGCCGGAGGCGATCGATCTGGTGATTTCCGGCCATGTGCATATGGCTCAAGCGCTGCAGTTCACTGAGGAATCGGGCCGGCCGTTCGAGCTCATTACCGGCAATGGCGGCACCTTGCTCGAGGCGTACGACGACGGCGTGTTTGCCGGTGCTGATCTGGACGATGACGCCCTTGTCGAAGGGTTCAGTTACCAGGCGCATGGCTTTCTGGGACTCGAGCGGGTGGATGGTGGATGGGTTGCGACCATGCATCAGATCGATGGTCCGGCGCTCGCCTCTTGCCTCCTGGTCGGAAAGCAGGTGACCTGCATGCGGTTTACTGAACCATAGTCACCGCGTGACACGACAAGACGAGCATCGAAGGTCCCGGTACGGCAGAGGATGGTGTTTGTGAGCGCGCTGACAGTCGATCAAACGCAGGTGATCGTCGATGAGATCTACCGCACCGAGTCGCGGCGCGTTCTGGCGACGCTGATCCGCCTGCTTGGAGACTTCGATCTGGCCGAGGATGCGATGCAGGATGCCTTCGCGGCGGCGTTGCGTCAGTGGTCGGACGAAGGGGTGCCTGCGAATCCGCGGTCGTGGCTGGTTTCGACTGGGCGCTTCAAGGCGATCGACAATCTGCGACGGCGGGCCCGATTCGACAAGTCGCTGCCCGTTCTGGCTGAACAACTCGATGATGCGCCGAACGAATTCGACGAGGTGCTGGACGAAGAGGGGATCGTCGATGACCGTCTGCGACTGATCTTCACCTGTTGTCACCCGGCGCTGGCGCCGGAAGCGCGCATCGCGTTGACGCTGCGCGAGATGTGTGGATTGACAACCGAGGAGATCGCCCGCGCATTTCTGACCAAACCGGCGACGCTCGCCCAGCGAATCGTGCGGGCGAAAAACAAGATTCGCGATGCCGGAATCCCGTATCAGGTGCCGTCGGCGGAGGAGCTCCCTGAGCGGCTGGATACGGTTCTCCATGTCATCTATCTGGTTTTCAATGAAGGGTATTCGGCGTCGTCTGGTGAGAGCCTGACACGGGCCGATCTTTCAGATGAAGCGATCCGGTTGGCGCGATTGATGACGCAGCTGCTCGACGAACCCGAGGTCACGGGTTTGCTGGCGCTGATGCTGCTGCACGAATCGCGGCGCACGGCCCGGACGACGCCGGAAGGCGATCTTGTTCTGCTCGAAGATCAGGACCGATCGCTCTGGGACGAGGCGTTGATTGCCGAAGGGCAGGCACTGGTTCAGCGGGCACTGGAGCGGGGTCCGGTCGGTCCGTATACGGTGCAGGCGGCGATTTCCGCAGTGCACGCGACGGCTCCTTCCGCCGCCGAAACCGACTGGCAGCAGATTGTGTCCCTCTATGACCTGTTGATGATCGCCACGCCGACGCCGATTATCGAGCTGAACCGGGCTGTTGCCGTCGCGATGGCGGTCGGTCCTCAGGAGGGGCTCGACATCATCGAGGAGATTCTCGGTCGCGGCGACCTGCAGGAATACCATCTCGCGCACTCGGCGCGGGCCGACATGTACCGGCGGCTTGGCAAAGGGGCCGAAGCGAGAGAGTCCTACACGCGGGCGCTGGCATTGACCCAGCTCGAACCTGAGCGTCGGTTCCTCGAGGGCCGGTTGCAGGAGCTGGCGGTGTGAATCAGGCGGCGATCGACGCCAGAATGAAAGCGAGGCAGGCGGCGATCGATGCCACGGTGCGGACTGTGTTCCAAGTGGTCCATTCGCGCACGTATGTGCTCCAGACGGCGTGTCCTTCCTGGCTCTCAGGATCGACAACCATTAGCTGGTTGTTGCGAGGGACGTTCAGCAATCCTGTCACAAGCAGGACGCCGATGAGATAGAGCAAGGCTCCGGCGATTCCAAATAGGTTTTCAGATTCACCAGGATCGAAGAGTCCGGCGCCCCCGACGATCGCCGAGACGAGCGCTGTGCCCATGAAGACGGACATGAACGCAGGAGACAGAACGGTGATGTTGATCGTTTGCATCGCTGCGATGCCATTCGATGGCGTCAGCCGTGCAAAGGCAGGCATGATGAACGCGGAGAACGCGAAGAAGACGCCGCCGATGATCCCGCTGCCAACTGCTGCGAGAAGTGTGCCGATCACGACCAGGTCATCGAACAATGATGCACCTCCTTCCCTCGTTGCGGGCAGATGACACTCGTTGTCGATTGTGCCACGGGCCAGTCGACAACTTCGTGGCGGAATCATTTGGCGTCGAATGGAGTGCGAATGCAATACATGATGATCATCAAGAGCAACGCCGCGCTCGAAGCCGAGACGCCGGTCGATGACGCTGGCTTCCAGGCGATCGAGCGATACAACCAACGCCTGTATGAAGCCGGAGTCTGGGTCAGCGCCGAAGGATTCAAACCGAGCGACAAGGGCGCCATAGTCACGCTTGAAAACGGCGAGTTTCGCATCGAAAAGGGGCCGTTTCCGAATCCGGAGAATGTCGACGCAGGCTTCTGGATCATTCAGGTAGATTCAAAGGAAGACGCGATCGACTGGGCCAGGCAAGCGCCGATGCTGGTCGAGGGGTCCGAGTACGCCGCCGGCGACGGCGAGATCGTCCTGATGCAGTGCATGGATTTTTCCGAGGAGGAACCGGCGCCGGATGCTGCTGGCGAAGTTGCCACAGAACCTGCGGCGAATTTAAAGCGCTACTTCGGTGGTTTTACCGCGAGTCCGGAGACCGAAGCCGGAGTCGAGCCCGATCATTCGATTTATGAGGCGATGGGTGAGGTCATTGGCAGACTGGCCGCGGAGGGCCGTGTTGAAGGTGGAGGCGGGCTGCTGCCGACCTCGGCGGCGACGCGCGTCGTCTTTTCGAATGGCACACCCGTTGTTACCGACGGCCCGTTTGCCGAAACGAAGGAGGTCATCGCCGGATACGCGATTTTCCGGGCCGCGAACCTGGATGAGATGATCGAAATGAGCAAAGAGGGTATGGAGATCGAAGCCCGCTGGCGGAAAGAGCCGATCGTCGGAGTGATCAGGGAGATTCATGGTTGAGAGTCATGACGAGTCGATTGCCGTGACGAAAATGTATGCACGGATGCCAACGTCCTCGAGCCGCTGCAGTGATTCGATCCACGCGGTAGGACACTTTCCGATGCGGCGGGAGATCACTCGACTGCACTCCGCTTCGCCCACTCGGGATGACAACGCCATTGTCATGGCGCACCGCAATGATGGCCGTGGTGTAGATTGGGAGTCTCCGCAATCGACAAGGATATGTCGCCTTCTGTTGACGACATCGAGTCCCGCATCTGACAGGTTGGGTCCAAAAAGTAACTGGAGTGCGTTATGCGTTACATCGTATTTGTGAAAATGTCTGGCCAGGGCGCCGCCGACTATGAGAATGGCCGGATGCCGTCGCAGGAAGAAATCTCAGCGATGATGACCTACAACCAGGCGCTGGCCGAAGCAGGAGTCATGCAGGGCGGCGAAGGACTGCAACCGAGCTCGAAGTCGATCCATGTTGCCTATGGTGATGGGGAGCCGGTTGTGACGGATGGACCCTTTGCGGAAGCGAAGGAATTGATCGGCGGTTTCTGGCTCTGGAAGGTTGATACGCGGGAGCAGGCGGTGGAGTGGGCGAGAAAATGCCCGCTGAATCCTGGCGACGCCCTGGAGCTGCGCCAAATCTTCGAATTGGAGGATTTCGGTGATGCGGTTGGCCCAGACGAGGCGGCGCAGATCAAGGATGTCGAGGAAAAGATCAGCGCGCACGTGGGATAGACAATCCGGATGCGACCGAATGTAGAATTCCGTCCGGCCTGAACGACAAATGAGTGGTGACTCAATTGTGCTTTGAAGCGAGGAGCGAGCAATGAGCGGAGTTCGCGTGCTGGTAGGAACCAAGAAGGGGGCATTCATCCTGACGTCCGACGAGCGGCGCCAGGATTGGGAGGTGAGCGAGCCTCACTTTCCCGGTTTCGAGATGTACCACCTGAAAGGATCGCCGGTCGATCCCAACCGGATTTATGCGTCGCAGACCAGCAGCTGGTTCGGTCAGGTCATGCAGCGCTCGGATGACGGCGGGAAGACGTGGGAAACGATCGGCAATGAGTTCAACTACATTGGCGATCCGGGCACCCACCAGTGGTACGACGGCACCCAGCATCCCTGGCAGTTCTCCCGCGTCTGGCACCTGGAACCGTCGCATCATGACCGGGATACGGTCTATGCCGGGGTCGAGGATGCGGCGCTCTTCAAGTCGACGGATGGCGGGCAGACATGGACCGAGCTGCCGGGGTTGCGCGAGGTCTCCGGACCGATGTGGCAACCGGGAGCCGGCGGAATGTGCCTGCACACGATTTTGCTCGATCCGGCAAATCCCGACCGGATCGTCGTCGCTATCTCGGCGGCGGGCGCGTTTCGGTCGGACGATGGTGGAGAGACGTGGCGGGCGATTTGCCACGGTCTGAAATCGGAGTGGGAACTGCCCGATCCTATCGCCGAGGTGGGGCATTGCGTGCACAATCTGGCGATGCATCCCTCGAAACCGGACACGATTTTCATGCAGAAGCACTGGGACGTGATGCGCACCGACAATGCTGGTGAGCTGTGGACCGAAATCAGCGGCAATCTGCCGAGCGATTTCGGTTTTCCGATTGCCGTTCACTCGCAGGAGCCGGAGACGGTCTACGTCGTGCCGATTCTGAGCGATCACTATCACTACCCGCCGGAAGGGAAGCTTCGCGTCTACCGGAGCCGCACCGGCGGCAACGAGTGGGAAGCACTGACGGAAGGACTACCGCAGGAGAACTGCTACGTCAACATCCTGCGCGATGCGATGGCCGTCGACTCGCTCGATTCGTGCGGCGTCTATTTCGGTACGACCGGCGGCCAGGTCTATGCGTCAAGCAATTCCGGCGACACCTGGAACGCGATTGTCCGCGATCTACCCGGTGTGCTTTCGGTGGAAGTACAGACATTATGACGGTGCGAGTTGTGCTGCCAGGGCATTTGCGGACGCTGGCGAAGACGGGGCGAGAGGTCGAACTGGACGTCGACGCGCCCGTCACGCAGCGGACGGTGCTCGATGCTCTGGAAGCGAAGTACCCAATGCTGAAGGGAACGATTCGCGACCATACGACGAAGCAGCGACGGCCGCTGGTGCGGTTTTTCGCTTGCCAGAAGGACTTGTCGCACGAATCGCTCGATGCGCCCTTGCCTGACGAAGTCGCCTCCGGCAAGGAGCCATACTTCGTGGTCGGAGCGATGGCCGGCGGTTGACGGGATTGTTTTTGGGAACAGTCAAGTGGAGACTCGCATGAAGTATTTACTGCTCATTTACGGGGATGAAAAGGTCTGGGACGACGCCGGCCGTGACGCCTGCTACACCGAATCGGCGGAGCTGGCCCGGGAGTTGCATGCCGCCGGCAAACTGCTGAGCACGAACGCTTTGCTGCCGGTTTCGACGGCGACGAGTGTTCGAGCCGAAGGGGGCAAGCGGATCGTCACAGACGGTCCATTTGCGGAAACGCGCGAGCAGCTGGGCGGGTATTTTCTGATCGACGCGAAGGATCTCGACGAAGCGATCGACATCTCCAAGCGGATACCGGGCGGTCGCCTGGGGACGGTCGAGATCCGGCCGGTCTTCGACGTCGAAGGAATTCCCGTGTGAAGTTCCTCTGCATTGTCTACGACTGCGATGGTCCAGACATAAGCGACCCAGCTTATCTGGAACGCTCGATGGTGCAGGAGGTACTCGCGAACATGAAGTCGCTCAGCGAACAAGGGCATTTCATCGCCGGTTCTCCGCTCGACGGTCCATCCACCGCTGTGACTGTTCGCGTGCGGAATGACGGCGTGACGATCTCGGACGGACCATTTGCCGAGACAAAGGAACAGGTTGGCGGATTCTACCTGATCGATGCCGGCAGTATCGAGGAAGCGGCGCGATTGGCGACGACGATGCCGCCGGCGCGTCTGGGCGCCATCGAAGTGCGACCGCTGAAGGAGTTTCTCCCCAGCTGACAGCGCCGAATGTGTCTGACCGCGCGCTCGTCGCATGTCGTCATGCGTTCTTCGCTCGTCGGACGCATTCTCGTCTCGCCGAAACATACGCGCCGCACCACCATTTCGACCGAAGCGGAGGTATCTCTCGTTTCGGGGTCGAACGAGTGGTTCGTTGGGTCGCACGTGCGTTCAGGGAAGGGAAGATTTCTCGACAGGCTGGGGGGAAAGGTCTGTATGGATGCTTATCCCGAGGCATGGCTTCGGCGATTCGATCGACGATGGAGGAGGCTTGCCGCTGCGGCGGGAGATGCTTCGACTGCACTCCGCTTCGCTCCGTTCCGCTCAGCATGACTGCGTCTTTTTCATACCGCGTTGATGGGCTCGAAATGGCGGGGCGTTCTGGACAATGAATTGTCGATTCTGTGGTGGTGGGAACGACAACTTAGCGATGACGGCACCCGACTGGTGAATGAAGGACAGCGGCATGAAGTATCTCTGCCTCGTGTACCACGACGAGGACGCGAAGGTCGCAGAGCGACCGAAAGAGGAGTTGGAGGCGATCCAACGAGATGTGTGGGAGTTTATTGGAGAGTTGCGGCAGGCAGGCCGGCACATCGTTGCGTCGCCGCTGCAACCACCGGAGACCGCCGCAACGATTCGGGTCGAGCGCGATTCGATGACGATCTCGGACGGCCCGTTTGTCGAGACGAAAGAGCACCTGGCGGGCTTCTATCTCTTCGAGGCGAGGGACCTGAACGACGCGGTGCGCATCGCCGCCCGGACGCCATCGGCGCGGTTCGGGAGTATCGAGGTGCGGCCGCTGAATGAATCGATGTACATGGCAGGTGGTGAGTAGATCGTCGCGGACGTCACAAAGCGGTGCGCGGACGCGATAGCGTTTGCGGGCAGGCTCCTCGGCGGCTCCACGGTACGTCGCTGCACTTCGTTTGCTCTGTACCGCTCCGCCAGCGGCGGGCACAGGGCGCTGCCGCTACGAGGTATGCGCCGCGCATTGGGCGATTCTCAGCGAATTTTAAGGTTTCCTTGGGCTTCTCTTCAGGCTTGCGTGCGATTCTATGGTTGACCAGTCTATCGCCGTGGCGGCAGGCGGTTTTTCACCCAGTTGATTGCGACTCAACGGTCGTGCAGACGGGAAGCGGGGGTTCGAATGGGGAAGTCGAAGACGGTGGAGCTCGCAGGTCTCGACGATGCGCGGTTTATGCGGCGGATCGTGCGCAGGGATGTCGCGGCGTTCGAGCAGCTCTATGACGAATGTTCGCCGATCGTATTCGGGCACCTGTTGCAGCGGGTCCCGAATCCGGAAACGGCGGAGAGACTCCTCGTTGAGACGTTTTATCGTGCATGGTCACAGATACGTTCATTTTCCGGCGAACGACATTCGCTTATGCCGTGGCTTCTGGGCATCGCGGGCGGGGTCGTCGAGGACGAAGTGCCGGTGCTGCACCGGTCGGGAGTCCGGGCCGCCTGAGCGAAGAGCACCGGCGCGCTCGGAGATGTTTCGCGGAGCTGGCTGGTCCGCAAGATGCGCGAGATCGACATGGTGGTGTGTCGATCTCGCGTTCTTTTGTACACGGCAACTTACGAGCGCGGGATTCAGTGTCAGGCAGGTGGAACCTTCACTGAGGGTTTGCCAACGCTTTCGCGCAACGAATTGTGCTCCTTTAGCAGCTCGTGAAACTGTCGCTTCCAGTCATCCAGCATTTCATCCGTCATTTCTTCGGCATCGATTAGCTCATCGTTCGCCGCGTCGATCGCGTGGATGATATCGTCGAGCTTGAGATGAATGGCGGTGTTCTCCCGATTTTGCGTGTTTTGAATCAGAAAGACCATCAGGAACGTGACGATCGTCGTGCCGGTGTTGATGACCAGCTGCCAGGTGTCGGAGAAGCCGAAGAGTGGTCCGGCCGCTGCCCAGAGTATGATGACGACCGCAGCGAACAGAAATGCATAGTACTTGCCGGTCAGCGTAGACATCTTGTTGGCGAAGGTCGCGAACTGACGGGACATCGATTGCCTCCTGTGTTCGAACCGAGGTAGGGTGGCCGAATGAATGGGTTGATCGGTGCCAGCGATCCGGCTGTAGACGATCGGGTTGGCGGGACTAGACCAGACCGCCGTTGAGCGCTACGGAGACGGCTGCGGCGCGGGAGTGCACGCCCATTTTGCCGAGGATATTCGCAACATGCGTTCCAGCGGTGCGGGGGCTGATGAAAAGTTCGTCGCCGATTTCCTGATTGCTCTTTCCCAGCGCAAGAAGCCGCAGAATTTCCAGCTCGCGTGGCGAAAGATTGAATCCTCCGGTGGGCGGAGCGGGTCGTGACCGGCGTGATGCACCAGTGGCGGCGAGCGCGAGCTCAACGCCCTGTTTCAGGTTCATCGACGAGGATTGCAGTAGAATCTCCTGCACTTTGCTCTCGCCAAGAACGGCGACGATGTCGGGATAGACATCTTCAATTGTCGCGCTCTGCCAGGTCAGGCGCGACCCAACCGCTTTATGAACGCGCTGAATGACTCCAATCAGGCGTGCGGCATTTTCAGCGTCGCCGAGCGCGGTAATGTGCCGGGCAATGACCAGCATCCCATCGAGCATCGCATAGACGTCGCCGCATTGCTCGAAGAGGGCGAGGCTTTCCTGCTGTAGCTTCATGGCGGCGGCGCGGTCTCCGCGGATGATGGCTGCTTCGGCCATCAGCGCGATCGTCCAGGCGCGGGGCCACGGATAGTTGTGTTCCAGGTGGAAGTCGGCGCACGCTTGCAGGTAGCGATCGGCGGTTTCTCCGTCGCCGCGTACAAGCGCCGCCAGAGCATCCATCGCGGTCGGAATAATGCGCCATAGGGCATTTGGGATACGCTCGGTCAGCAGCTCGGCTTCTCTCTGGATCTCCTGTACCCGATCGAGCTCTCCACGTTTGGCAGCGACGATGGCCAGAAACCAGAGGGAACGGGCAGTTTCGACAGGCAAGTCCAGCTCTCGCCAAATCTCGATAGCCAGTTGCTGCCATTCTTCCGCTTCCTCGATCCGGCCACTGAACCAGGCGTTGACGCCCAATCCGGTCAACGCAGTCGCCCTGGCGCTGGTGGCTTCTTCGGGAACGACGGAAAGCGCATGAATCAGCCACTCGCGCTCTTCGGTGATATAGCCGCGGAGGTCCCAAAACCGGACCATGGCCCCGGCCATTCTCAGACCTTTGTGGACGATCGGAGAGTCAAATTCACGGTCAATGAGGAGCCAGCCGAGCGCGAGGCGCACGTTGCCGAGATCGGGTTCGAGCGCAAGAACGCGAGCCGGTTCATCGGGTCCGTACTCGTCCTGGGCGGTGAACTCCACGAGCTTCAGGAAGTAGTCGGCGTGAGCATCCCAAATACGATTGATGTCTTCCGCTGCGGTCAGCTCAGCAAGAGCGAACTCGCGGATCGTCTCCAACATCAGAAATCGAGGTTCCCGGCCAGGTAACTGATCTTGCACGATCATCGACTGATCGACCAGCGTGGCGACGACATCGAGAATTTCGAACTCACCAATGGGAGCGCCGTGACCGGCTACCGCGCCTATTGCTTCCAGCGTGGCGCCGCCGCCGAAGACCGCCATGCGGCGGAATATCATCTTTTGAAACGGCGTGAGCAGATCGTAACTCCAGCGGACGGTCTCCCGAAGTGTTTGCTGCCGAAGCGGCGCATCGCGTGGACCGGCGGTCAGAATCTGGAGCCTCCCGGTGAGGCGGGCGGCCAATGCCTGGGGAGTCAGCATTTTGGTGCGGGCAGCCGCAAGCTCGATTGCGAGGGGCAGTCCGTCGAGGCGGTAGCAGATCTCGATGACCGCGCCGGCATTCTCCGGCGTGAGTGCAAAGCCAGGGTTCGCGGCAATGGCGCGGTCGACAAAGAGCTGAACCGCCGGCGATTGCCGCATCTCTTCCATCAACGCGCTGCCCGAATCCGGGAGCGGCAACGACGCAAGGGAGAATTCCTGCTCGCCGGAAACGCGCATTGCGCGACGGCTCGTTACGAGGAGCTTGATATTGGGCGCCGCATCGACCAGGCGGCGAAGATCGAGCGAGGCGCCAATCACGTGTTCCAGGTTGTCGACGATGATCAGGGCGCGCTGCTGGTCGAGCGCGGCCGCCAGTCGCTGAACGGCTGATTCACTGTCGTCGGCGAAGATGCCGAGTGTGCGAGCGACTGTCGGGATGACCATGGCCGGCTCCGGGAGTGGCGCGAGCGAAACGAAAAAGATGCCGTCAGGAAACGCTCGAGTCAGCTCGGGGGACGACGCGACGGTGGCTGCCAGCCGCGTCTTGCCAACACCGCCAGGACCGGTAATCGTGACAATGCGATGACCCTCGAGCAGGCGTTGGCGGATCCAGGTCGTTTCCTGGTCGCGGCCGATGAAGGTCGTCAGATTCATCAGTCGCCCGAAGGTGGAGGCGTCAGGCTGGTGTGTGTCGGAGCTGAAATTTGTGGTCGATGTGAGCTGTTCCATTCCGCCGGCCCCAAGTCAACCGCAGCAAATGCCGTGGATTCGCGACGCGTAGTGTAGGACACGGCGGGGAGAGACACGAGCAGTGCAGGTCGTGTGGCATTCAGTGGATTGCGGAGCTTTGAAAAAAGCGATACGGCGCGGGAGTTGCTGGCACCGCGCCGTATCTTCACCACTCGAGGGAAGGGGGACAACTACACCGTGGCTGGCGGTGTAGCCGGAATGGCTTGTATTCATAATACGAAGTTCCAATTGCAGAATGTGGTCCGAATGGATACGGACCTTGGTACATTCGTTCAGTTTTTGGCACATCCGAATTC
This sequence comes from uncultured Sphaerobacteraceae bacterium, assembly GCA_964461025.1. GTDB lineage: Bacteria > Chloroflexota > Chloroflexia > Thermomicrobiales > UBA6265 > JAHBVL01. Next base: position 36,716 of record CAYWSE010000027.1, read on the forward strand.
GTGATCGTTGCGTACGACAACAGCAATCAGGCGCCGTTGTCGTCGCTAGATGTGGTCGTCGATGAACCAGATCGCCTCGATGCCGATCATCATCAGGAAGATGATGACCCACATCGCAACCACGAAGAAGACCGGAATGCGAATCGATTCGATCAGGTCTCTGCCGCTCATCCGTCCATGCTTTCCAGGAAGTCGGGATCGACGGCGAACGCCTCGGCGATGCCAAGGCGTTCCATCACGGAAAGACTAATGGCGTCGGAATAGCGAATTGGCCGGGAGGACGTGAGAACCCGTTCCCGGGCTCGCTCTTCGTCCTGGTTGTCGGTCACGTAGACTGCCAGCCCGACGTCCTGCAACCATTGGGCCGCCACAGTGTGGCCGAGTGTGGCGGCGAGGAGGTCGTAGGTCTCGCCGATGACGTGATTGGTGGTGAAGAGGCGGTAGCCGTCATCGACCAGGGAGTGGTAGGCGTTGACCGCGGCGCCGTGTGTCTGGTCGTCACGATCGACGAGCGCGACGATCGCCGACGTGTCAACAAACGCAATGGGGCCGAGTTTCGTCGTGGCAGACATTTACCGTCTCCAGCGAAATGCCCTGCGGTAGGCTTCCATGCCTTCGGCGAGATTGCTGCCGCCGCCGGCGCCGATACCGATAATGCTGTTCAGCGGCGCACATTCTCGAGCCGGCGGTATGCGATCGAGGAAACCACGCTCCTCTCGCATATCGTGACTGAATGACGCCAGCACGTCTTTATGGATGAACCACTGCCCACCGATGCGGGTACCGGTGAGGCGACCTTCCCTCAGATATCGCCGGACTTGCTCCGAACTGCGACTGAGGCGAACGGCCGCATCGGCTACGGTTACGAGTTCGCCGCTCTCCACCCTGCCCTCCAGTTGTCCATGGCGCCAAGTCGATGTGCGGAGCACCGCGGCACCATCCAGCATCCCTTCCCAAGGATGCCATTATAGGGTCTCATACGGTGCCGATCGCAACTGCCGGGGCGACCGAAAGAGCAGGTAAGAAGCAACCTGCGAACGAACGAGGGGAGCATCGCTGATGAGTTGGGAATGGAATTTCCAGAAGGCTGTCGTCGACCATGGCAATGGTCTCTGGCAGATCGATCTTGGGTTTCAGGGACGGCGAGAAATCATCTCAGCGTGGCTGCTCGAGCAGGGAGGCGGATACTCACTGATCGAAACGGGCCCGACGTCGTCGCTCGAGAATCTGAGAGCCGCGCTGGGCACCCTCGGACTGCAAACCAGCGACATCCAGAACATTCTCCTGACGCATATTCATCTCGATCATGCCGGCGCCGCTGGTCCGCTCGCGCGGGAGAACCCGGATGCCAGAGTCTACGTTCACCCGTTTGGCGCCCCTCATCTGATCGATCCATCGAAGCTGATTTCGAGCGCGACCCGGATCTATCAGGACGAAATGGACACACTCTGGGGAACGATTCTGCCCATTCCCGAGCGGCAGGTGGTGGTGTACGACGATGGGGGCATAGTCGCGCTGGGAGGTCGCGATCTCGAAGTGATCTTCACACCAGGTCACGCCTGGCATCATGTTGCGCTGTTCGACAAGGCGACGGGGGATATGTTCACCGGCGACGCCGGCGGAATCCGCATGCCTGGGGAGTCGTTCGTCTGCGCGCCGACTCCGCCACCCGATCTCGATCCCGATGCCTGGCGGACGAGCATTGCGGCGATGCAGGAACGAGGCCCGAAGCGCCTCGGTCTGGCGCATTTCGGGCTGTATGACGACGCCGAAGCGCAGCTGGCCGCGCTGGAACCGAACCTCTCGAAGGTGATGGCGATGGGCGAGGCGAGCTTCTCGGTCGGGGAGGAGAAGGCCGCGCTGACCGAACGGATTCATCAGTCGCTCAGGGAATCGCTGGGCAATGGGGATCCGGAGATTCTGGCGAACTACGAGCTGGCGAATCCGTCGTACATGGGGGCGATGGGGTTGACGCGCTATTGGAAGAAGCACTCGGAGCAACAGGATTCTGCACGCTGAGGGACCAACGCCCGGGCTCCGGTGGGGAGCCCGGGCGATTGTGTGTCAGGCGGAGACTTCGTCGTCTGGCAGAGTAACGAAGTCGCTTACTGGTTCGACGGTCCATGGCGCCAGGCGGAGACATGCGGCATGGTAGTCGTCGGCGGCGACTCGGCAATTGCGCGTTTCACCGCAACCGAGACACTGGTGAACGATGACCTGCTCACCGTTGCGCCGAAACCAGGTGCCGATCGGCGCCATCAGGCTACGGCAGTCGCTCAAGCGGTCGCCGGGCGTTTGCCGGTCGACATGCCTCGAATAGAGGCAAAGAGGACAGTGGTTCCGGTGACGGCCGCCGCTGATCGGCGGACCGACGAACGTTTTGCAGTGTCCACACTTGAACTCTTCTTCGCGAACGCGTTGGGCCGAGGGCCGAAATCGTTCAGGTTGGCGACGTTTTTTGCGGCGGCTGTTGCCGCCTGAATGATACGGTTGTGACGACTCCTCGCTTGCGAGGGCATCGTCGAATGACATCTTGGGCACGGGTTGTTTCTCCAGCTATCGAGAACGGAACGTCGTTTCTCGCGCTCACGCGCTGGAACAAAACACTCGCCATGGAGTCCTCCTTCAATCACAGATCGTTGCCGCGGCGCGTCGCATCGACGCGCGAAACGAGTGCGCGGCAAGGCAAACGGTTACATGGGTTGAAATGTGTGAGAACCGCGATGAGGAGGAACGGGCGACAACCCGCAAAGCGCTGGGGAAGAGGAGTGGGTGCGAAACCCGGGGCCCGATCGTCGTGAGCTGTGGATCAGCGCTATGACGTCAAAAGTCGGGCGAAGATGAGAACTCTGTCCGTGCGCTAACCTGCCGACATCGCGGTGGTGACAACGGCAATTGAGAAGATGGACATAGAGGCGTTCCTTTCTGCATCTATGCTACCGCGAAGACGAAGCCGTCTTTGACGGCCTCAGACATCCTATATGTCGAGTTGTGGAAATGCAATCCCTTGTATGGGATCACGACATCGGGAAGCAGAATTCCGGCCCCAGCGGAAGGCGTCCGATGGAGCCGTTTAGTCCCCGAACGAGAGATTCTTCGCTACGCTCAGAATGACGATGTGATCGGCCACGATAGTGATTTTGAGATCGACCGAATCTCTGCTTGAGGGGTTTGCGCGGCGCGCTGGTAGAATCGCGGCCAGTGTGGAGCGTTTCATCGTCGTGAATCGGGAAAGACAGGCAGCAGGTGACGAATAGGCAAGGACGACTGGCGGGGAAAACGGCGCTGGTGACCGGCAGCACGCGAGGACTTGGTCGGACGACTGCCGAATGGGTGGCCCGGGAGGGCGCCAATGTTGTGGTGAGTGGCCGGGATGCGGCGATAGTCGCCGATTCCGTGAGGGCCGTCGAAGGGTACGGTGTGCGTTCGTGGGGCATTCCGGCCGATCTGGCGGTGGTGAGCGAAGCGCACCGCCTGGGCGAAGAAACACTTTCGCTCGTCGACCAGCTCGACATCCTGGTCAATAACGCGGGGATGAGCATCCAGAACGACTTCTGGAATGTGTCCGACGAGGAGTGGGATTACCAAGTCAACGCCAACTGGCGGTCGTCGTTCATCCTCGCTCAGCATGCCGCCCGTCACATGATCGAACGGGGCGTTCAGGGCCGGATCGTGAACACGAGCACGATCGGTGCGCGAGCGTGCCATACCGACCGCCTGGTCTACGATGCATCGAAAGGCGCGATCGAGACGATGACCCGAAACATGGCTTACGAGCTGGCACCTTATGGCATCAGTGTGAATTGTGTGGCGCCCGGCAATATGGCGGTGCGCCCCGGCGCCGAGGAAGCGGAGTGGTGGCCCGCGGCGACAGCGAAAATTCCGTTTGGGAGGTTGGGAACGGCTGAGGACATCGCGGCGGCGGTCCTCTTTTTCTGCATGCCCGAATCGGCATTCACGACAGGGCAGACGTTGCTGGTCGATGGAGCGCATGACACATATTTGCCGGAATTCTGATCACGACTGGAGTGCATCATGGCCAGTACCAAACTGTCTGCGACGTCCGCGGCGGCACTATACGAAGCCACACCTGATGGCGAAGCAAGGGCATTTCTCGACTATCTGATCGATCATCCAGGCGAACAGCTTTGGAGTGAAGCGATGCAGCAGGAGCTCGGTTTCGCTGAGCATAAGCAGATCGCGCTGGCCGCCTGGACGATCGGGCAGGAAGCGAGCAGGCTGGGGCTCAAGCGACCCTGGAATGAAGCGCAGCGGGGCTACACGATGAGCGACGACGAAGCCGCCCTGTTGGCTGCCGCCCGAGCTTCACTCGGATAGCGCTGTTTCCGAGGACTACTAGCCTTCGTCGCGAAGCCGGTTCAGCAAACCTGCCTCGACGATTTCATTGAAGATCACGCGTTGGGCATCGTTGCGGGGCCAGGGCAGCCGGAAGTCGGTGAAACCGGCGTTTCGATAGGTTCTGAAGTGAGTCTCGAATGCGTCCATTGACTCGAGGAAGTTGACCGGCGGGCTGATCGAGCGGACGATCGAGGCGGGATCGCGACCGATCTCACGGCAGTAGTCGTCGAGCTGGCGGTTCGAGGCGAAGGCATCGTGTACGAGCCCTCCGGCGTTCCAGATATCGGCGTAGCGAGCACAGAGCTTCATCATGCGCGGCTTCGAACCGCCGATGATTGTGGGCAGGCGACCCTGTACCGATTTGGGCTCGAAGGGAGCGTCGTAGAGCTGGTAGTACTGACCCTCGTAGGTCAGTCGTTCGCTGCTCTGCAACAGGTCCCAGACTTCGAGCGCCTCGGCGAACATATCGACCCTGACTTTGGCGGAAGGGAAATCCCAGCTGTAGGCCTCGTGCTCGCGACGCGTCCAGCCCGCGCCGACGCCAAAGTCGAGGCGGCCCCCGGAGATAGCATCGACCGTGAGCGCCTGCTTAAGGAGCAAGACGGGGTTGCGGTAGGTGTTGCCGGCGACCATCAAACCGAGTCGCACCCGTTTGGTCACAGGAGCGAGCGCCGCCAAGGCCGTGTAACCCTCGAAACAGGGATCCATGACGTCGAACAGTCCGAAGAAGTGATCGACGAGATTGAAGTCATCCCATCCTGTCGTATCGACGATTTCGGCGATCTCGACGAGGTCGTTCCAGGGGAGACGTTGTCCGAGGACGATGCCGAAGCGAATAGATTGAGTCACGAGAGGGGATCCTTCCCGCTAGTTCCCGAGTTCGCGGAGCGCTGATTCCGGCGTCCAAACAACGATACTGTCATGCGCTCGAATCAGGTGATCGTCGTCCAGCGTCACAAGTGGCACGTTCAATGACGAGGCAAGAGCGACATAGACGGCATCGTAGCCGCGAAGGCGAAGCTCTGCTGCGACCTGTGCTGAAACACTGGCAAGAGTCCGATCGACATCGAAAAGCGTGACGTCTTCGCGGGTCAGGAGGTTTGTCATAACCTCCAAGGCGAAAGAGACATCATTCAAGCGGCGGACAAGCGCCCCGCCAATCTCAGGGAGCAGCGTTGCGGGGCCTGCGATGAGATTTCCCGCGTACGTGGCTCGTCGAAGCAGCTGCCTGCTGATGCCGTGGTACTGCTCACCTACGATATACGAGCTCATCCAAACGCTCGCGTCGACGACGATCACTAGCGGCGGTCTTCGGCGATGGCTTGCGCTCCGGACAGGCCTTTGGGCCATCGCTTTCCGATTTCATGGGCAAGCCGGTCATGCTCGGCCCAGGTTTCCTCGAACGACTTCTTGGGAAGGTCAGGAAGCACTGGTGAAATGCGGGCAAAGACCTTGCCTTCCTGTGTCAACTCGACGATTTCGCCGTCGTCCTGGACGCGTTGAGCGATCTCTCTGGTATGTTGGCTCAGTTCTTCGACCGTTACCCTTACCATCACATTTGCGCTTTCCGGAATCGAGCAGACTCTGCGGTGCATTCGCGTGCTGGCGATACTATCACGGTGACCGGAGCGAGATCAGGAGCAGAAGCCGATGCCAGAACGCATGAACATGGTAGACAGAGACAATCTTGCGGTCGCGATCATCGACGTGCAGCCCTTCTTCCTCGACGGCTGGATGGCGGGATCCACCGAGGTGTTGCTTGCTCGTTTGTGGTACCTGCTGGCGCTGGCGACGGCGTATGAACTGCCTCTGATCGCGACGTTCGAGCAGCCGGTGGAGACAAAGGGGTGGTTTCCGGAGAAACTGGAACCGGGCTTTCCGCATACCGGGCTGAAGCTGACGAAGCAAACGTTCAATTGTTGCGCTGAGCCGAGTATCGCCGATGCGTTGCGCCAAACGGGCAAGTCACAGATTGCCGTCGCTGGGGGTGAGACTGATGTCTGCGTGCTGCAGTCAGTGCTTGGGATGATCGAATCGGGATACGAAGTATTTCTGCTCGAGGATGCACTGTTCAGCAGCGAGGAATTCACCGAGCCGGCCATCCGGCGGATGGAACGTGCCGGGGCGATCCCCTCGACCGTGAAAACGCTCGCATACGAGCTGCGTCGCTCGGTGGCAGAACCCCAGGCTCGCGCCCTATTCCAGCAATATCCGCAGTTCGGCGACCTTGGCGATCCGGAAGATCTGCCGACGTGGGGCCCGGTCCGCGGCTCCCAATCAGTCGATCGGACTTGAAGCAAGCGCCTCGGCAGGTGTCATGACCTCGACAAGAGCAGCGGAGCGCTGGCGTTGCTCGTTGTCCCAGGTGACAAGCGGCAATTGAAGCTCCTGGGCGAGAGCGACGTAGACCGCGTCTGCCGCCCTGAGTCGTTGTTCTGCTGCAATGCGAACCGATCCATGCACGAGCCATTCCTCCATCGGAGTGATGTCGAACGTCGGGTCGTTTCGGATTCGTCGGACCCCCTCGAATGCCCGAATCGATGACGAGGTGCGGCGTGCAAGTGCAGAGGCAAATTCCACGAGAAACAGCGACGGAACGTGGACTCGTTCGATCAGTGGAAACTGGGATCGCGCCCATTGAAATGTGATGTCGTTGTGAACGTCTGCCGGAAGCGCTAAAGCGATCCAGACGCTGGCATCGATAACGATCATAGGTCGCGCCGAATCTCCGCCATCGTCTCTTCAAGCGTCGCGCCATCCTTGATTTCCTTCGACACCTCTTCGAGAAACGTCTCCCACTCCTGCCATGACTTTCGCGCAGAATCCGGGTCAATGGGAGGCTGCAACGGGACGATCCTGGCAACCACTTCGCCACGGTAGGTGACATCGAACGTGGCATGCTCCTCCCGGACCTGCCGAACGATCTCGCTCGTGTTTGCCTTGAGCTCTCGAACCCCGACCTTTGCCGTCATACCGCGCTCCCATGTGGCCACCGATGTAGTTACAAGATACCACGGTCGCTCATTCAGAGGCACTTGCGCCGCGCACCGGTGAACGGTATGGTGAGGTTCTGACACGAGCACGACAGAGGAGCAGTTCATGGCGATTCCGCGAAGACCTCTTGGTACGACAGGTGAAGAAGTCAGCTTGCTGGGTGTGGGCGGCGCTCACATCGGACTGCCTGAAGACGAATCAGTCGGAATCCGAATCATTCACGAAGCAATCGATGCGGGAGCCGATTTTCTGGACAATGCGTGGGAGTACAACAGCGGCGGTTCCGAGTTTCGGATGGGCAAGGCGCTGTCCCAGGATGGTTATCGCCAGAAAGCCTTCCTGATGACCAAGGATTGCGCGCACGACCGCAAAGCTCTGCATTCGATGGCGAAGCTGGAGCAGAGTCTGAAGCGCCTGAAGACCGACTATCTCGATCTGTGGATGACGCATGAGGTCGTGTGGGAGAAGGACCCTGAGTGGATCTTCGCGCCGGGTGGGTCGGCGGAAGCGCTGATCACGGCGAAGGAGCAAGGGAAGGTCCGGTTCATCGGTTTCACGGGTCACAAGCATCCCGACATCATGAAACAAATGCTCTCGCACGGATTCCCATTCGATGCGGTTCTGATGCCATTGAACGCACTCGACGCGCACTATCTGAGCTTCGAGAAGGAGGTCGTGCCGATTTGCCAGGAACAGGGGATCGCCGTTCTTGGCATGAAGAGCTTTGCGGACGGCTCGATCTTTGACTCGGGGGCCGGAATCTCGCCGCAGGAGGCGCTCCGGTATGCCATGAGCCTTCCGGTGGCGACGGTTGTGTCGGGCATGGACTCGCTCGAAGTGTTTCACCAGAACCTCGCGGTTGCCCAGGATTTCAAGCCGTTGACCGACGAAGAGCGAACGCAGATTCTGGCGAAGACGGCACTGCCGGCCGCGAAGGGCGAGTTCGAGCTGTTCAAGACGAGCCGCAAGTTCGATGCGAACGAGGGCCGGGTGGCCCACAACTATCCGCTCGCGCCCGCACCGTAAACCTGAGCGATTCTTCGTGGATTCCTGGTACCGGTTGGAGCAGCGCGCCTTGAAGGACTGCAATGTGCAGTAATTGATCTTGATATCAAGATACTGCCGGGGTATCGTTCGATCTGATCCGCAGCTTCAACGAACAGGAGGTCGAACGATGTGCTCTCCAGCGGTTATGGCGAAGGTTCGTGACGCCGCGTTTTCGCGTCGCGACGTGTTGGCGGCATCTGGTTTGATGGCCGCAACGGCCGGGTTGGGACTAGGTACGCGTAGTGCTCTGGCTCAGGCGACGCCAGAAGCGGTAGCGTCGCCGACGCCGGCGCAACAGCTGGTCGACCTGACTCACACCTGGGGGCCGGACTTTCCGATGTTTCCCGGCGCTCAGCAGCCGCAGTTCGACACGCTCGTGACGATCGCCGCGAATGGGTTTTTCAAGTATCAGCTGACGCTCGATGAGCATACCGGCACCCACATGGATGCTCCCCTGCACTTCATCGAGAACGCGGCGAGCGCCGATCAGATTCCGGTATCACAGCTCATTGCGCCGCTGGCGATCGTCGATATCAGCGCTCGCGCCGCAGCCGATCCCGATGCGGAAGGGACGGTCGACGACCTGCTCGCCTGGGAAGCGGCAAACGGGGCGCTGCCGGCGGGAGCATTCGTCGCCCTTAACTCGGGCTGGGATGCCAAGGTCAGTGACCCGGCTGCATTTCTCAACCAGGATGCGGACGGCGTACCACACTTTCCTGGGTGGAATCCGGAAGCAACGGCATTTCTGGTCAGCGAGCGGTCGATCACGGGGTTGGGCGTCGATACCGTCAGTCTCGATTTTGGCGCTTCGGCCGACTTTGGAACGCATGTGACGTTGCTCGGCGCCGGAGGATACGGGCTGGAGAGTCTCGCGGGGCTCGGGTCGTTGCCAGCTGTGGGCGCCACGATCATCGTCGGTGGTCCGAAGCACCTTGGCGCTTCCGGAGGACCGTCGCGCGTGCTGGCGCTGGTCTGACGGAGCTTTTTCTCACGGTTCGAATCGCGAATCGCTTGCATCCATGGTGACTGTTTCGCAGAATCCCCTTGCCGGCTCGCGCAAGGGGATTTTCTGACAGATGACCGACAACGCCGCAATAGGGGACCAGAGACTCGACGGCAAGTTTGCCGATCTTCGGGTGAGGGAGTTCTTTCGTCTCGACGATGCGAACCAGGTCTACCTCGATTACACCGGGGGCGGACTCTATGCTGAATCGCAGATCCAGCAGCATTTCGATCTGCTGAAGCGGAGCGTGCTGGGCAATCCGCATTCGGTGAATCCGTCGTCGTTGCTGGCGACGGAGCTGGTTGGTGGCGCCAGGGATCGCGTGCTCCGCTTCTTCAACGCCGACCCTCGGGAATACGACGTGGCGTTCACGTCCAACGCCAGCGGCGCGTTGAAGCTGGTGGGTGAGAGCTTCCCGTTCGGTCCGGGCGGCAGATTCCTGCTCACCGTGGACAACCACAACTCGGTGAACGGCATTCGCGAGTTCGCGAGGGCCAAGGGGTCGGAGGTCATCTACGTCCCCGTTGTTCGGCCTGAGTTGCGTGTCGATCGGGAGCAACTCCTGTCGGAGTTGTCCCGACCGTCAGGTCCCCAACCGAAGCTCTTCGCCTTCCCGGCGCAATCGAATTTCTCTGGTGTGCAGCACGATTCGAGCTTGATTGCTGAAGCGCAGGCGAAGGGCTGGTCGGTGCTGCTCGACGCCGCGGCATTCGCCCCGGGGAACCGGCTCGATCTGAGTCGCTGGAATCCGGATTTCGTGGCGCTGTCGTTCTACAAGATGTTCGGGTACCCGACTGGCGTTGGGGCGCTGCTGGTTCGCAAGCGGGCGCTGGCATTGTTGAAGCGACCATGGTTTGCCGGCGGCACGATCAGCATTATCTCCGTGCAGGGCGAAGGATGGCACCAGCCATTGCCGCACTCCGCCAAGCTGGAGGACGGCACGGTCGACTATTTGTCGCTTCCGGCGATCACGATCGGTCTCGATTTTCTCGAGGGTATCGGCATCGAGGAGATCAGCGCGCACACGAAGTCGATTGCCGCGCGACTGTTGTCAGGGTTGATCGGGCTTAGACATGGTAGTGGCGAGCCGGTGGTTCGCGTGTTCGGTCCTGAGGATATGACCGACCGAGGTACGACCATCGCCTTCACGATGGTCGACCCGGTTGGTGAGCCATATCATTTCCGGCACATCGAAGCGTTGGCGGCCAAGCGGGGGATTTCGCTGCGCACGGGTGGTTTCTGCAATCCAGGAGCGAACGAGACCGCGCATGGGTTGACGGCGGACGAAATGCGCCACTTTTTCACCGGTTCCGACCTCTGCTCGTTTGACGACTTCTACGACCAGAGCCGGGCGCATGGGAAATTCCCGAGCACAGTTCGCGTATCGCCGGGGATCGCCAGCAATGAGGCTGACATCGAGGCGTTTCTCGACTTCGCCCGGAGTTTTGCCGATCGCCGCGCGCATGAGATCGCGGCGATCGCACCGGCGTGGACCTTTTCAGAAACGACGATCGAGACGCCGTGACGAGTCTCGACCTCGTGATGGGTAGAAGATCTGAAGAAGTTCCGGCCTGTCCCAGGTTCGACCGTCGGTGTAGGCGGCTGACCGCTGCGGCGGGGAATGCTTCGACTGCACTCCGCTGCGCGTCGTTCCGCTCAGCATGACGGGCCTTTTTTTATGCTGCGCAGGTGGGCTCGGAATGACAGGCATTTGTTCGCGGACAGAATTCATGAAGCCCGCGTCAGCCGCCCGTGGGTGACGCGGCCGGTGAAGCTTCCAAGGTCACGACAACTGCTGCTGGCAGGTTGGGGTCGAGCAGCACCGCGGACCAGATGACCACCTCGACATCGCCCAGATTCTGGCCAAAGTGGACGACGCCGTCGAGCTCGGCGACGGTGTCGCCGGGGTAGAGGTCGGTCGTTTCGCCAGGACCGAGCATTTCAGCAGGTTCAGGACTGCCTTCAATTCCCTTGCGGGTGATCGGTACCGAACCACCTTCGACCACGGTGTAGTTGAGCACTCCCGATTCGATCCAGGCGACCTGCATGCCGGGATGTGTGTGCAACGGCAAGACGACGCCGGGTGGGACTGTCGTGCGAAGAAGCTGGAGGACCTGGCCGTTGGCGTTCTCCGGGAAACCGGAAGCCATGACTTCACGCACGGCGACGACCGTGGGATCGGTTTGCGCGGACGTGCCGCTGGCGCCCGGGAAGACGAATACGCCGATCGCGACAATCGCCAATGCGAGCGCGGACACCGCAGCGCCGATTCGCCGAATGGTCATACGGTCCGACATAGACTCAATGCTCCTCCGATGGTTTTCTCATTTCTGCTGTACGCGTGCTGCAGCATACCGGAAACGTGGCCTTGAGGATCGGCGATCATCCGGTGAGATGCGTGAGGATTGAGCGCGGATCAGATATTCGGACCGGATGCCAATCTGGAACGTCGCGCCATGCGTTCTCCGGGTTAACGAAGTGCTTACCAGTTGTTGATCTGGCGTTCATCTGCCGTTCAGTACCGCAGCCTAAAGTATGTCCCAGAGGCGGAATCGTCTGGTTCTCGCGACTGGAGGACGACATGACCGAGCAGATGAATGCATCAGACGAATTCGACTTTGCCCGGACTTTCTGGATCGGTCCAAGCGGCCGGCCGCGGTCGGTCATTGTCGCCGACGATCACTATGCCGTCGCGGTCGACCGGGACGATGCGTGTCACCGACGACAAGACTTCAGCGTTTCACGTTCGGTGAACTCGGTTGAGAAACCACCAGTTCTGCCGGATGGTGAAGACGTGCTCATTGCATATTCCCCGTCAGTCGTGTTGGAACGGCCGCACAGCGACCGACATATCGACTGACACTTTTCCTCCTCCCCACTTTTCGCGAATCCCCGGTCCAGCCGCCGGGGATTCGC
>CAYWSE010000028.1:0-15721 GCA_964461025.1 uncultured Sphaerobacteraceae bacterium
GCACCTGAACGCATGTGAATCCGTTGTCTGCGATGTCTATTCACCGTACTCTGAATAAAAGCTTTCCTCAAGGAAGAGAATGGGAAGTTCAGAGGAAATCGAACAACGGACTCGAAATCCTTGGCCGCCGCAGTACCGGACCAACCCCGGCAAAACAGCGCGGCAACGTGTGAACGACACGTTGCCGCCCTACTTACCGACGATCCGGTACTTGTTGACCACGTAGGTGCCGTCGCCGTCGACATGCAGGTGATAGATCTGCGTGCCCGGACGCTGGTTTCTGGCGCGGATTGACTGTAGCTTCTCGTCGACCTGGCGGACCGAATAGGGATCGTGTTCATCCAGCCGTGTGATGCGTGCAGGCGTGTGCCGTTCTCTCCCTAGAAGGAGGTTACGGTCGTCATTCCCAGCCGCAGGCGTGAAACCGAGAATCTGATCGATGGTGACAATGCCTTGTTCAGTCAGGAACGGTTGCGATCCGGTGACAAAGGCGTCCTCGTCGTTGTTGAGAGCGAAGAGGGGTTTGTCGCCGAGCGCGGCGGCATTGACGCGGACGACGAGATTTCGGGCGCCGTTGTCGGGGCGGCGTGCCGTTAATCCTCTGAGAGTGAAGTTATCGGAGTATGATGAGACGCTCATGGAAGTCGGGGGGAAACGAAGAGGAAATCGAACGCAACAAGGAGCAACATTGCTCGCTGATGACGCGGGCAAATGCAGCGTGTTTCGATGATCTACCGGGAGTACAAACTAACGTTTGGAGTGGAGCTGCGTCGCCTTAGATTGCGGCGGGGACTAACGCAGCGCGAGCTATCTGAGCAGTCGGCAGTGACAGCACGAGCGATTCGCATGCTCGAATCGGGCCAGACTGCGCATCCACGATTCGAAACCGTTCGTCTTCTGTCCGAGGCGCTCGGATTGACTGACGATCAAATGCAAAACCTGATTCGACTCTCCCGGTCCGGCGCTGTGGTTCACGATCGTGCTGTTTCCCAGCACCTGCACACAGCTTCTGGTGTTTTGTCGGTGGTGCCCCATGCACTGACGTCGTTTGTGGGCCGGGAGTGCGAGATCGAGGAAATTGAGAAGGCGTTGCTGTCGGGTGATGTCCGCCTGCTGACACTCCTCGGCCCCGGCGGCATCGGCAAAACCCGATTGGCGAGTGAGGTGGCGCGGCGCCTGGACGGGGCGTTCAGTGGGGGCACTCGCCTGCTTCTGCTCGATTCCCTGGCTGATGGAAGTCTTGTTGTTCCGGCATTGTTTCAGGCATGGCACATCACCTCGCCGAAGCAGGAACTGACGCTCGAGCATCTTGCTGATCTCATCGGCGACGATGCCGTATTGCTGGTTCTCGACAATCTCGAGCACCTCCTGGAAGCTGCGCCAGTTGCTCCAGGTCTTCTCATGCGTTGCCGGAATCTCCGCATACTTGCCACCAGCAGAGAACCGCTCAGAGTCAGTGGAGAGCATCGATTCGTCGTTGAGCCTCTGCAATTTCCTGGAGACCGGGGGGAGGCTCGTTCTGGCTCCAGTTCTCCAACTGAGGCGGAAGAGCTCTTCAACGACCGGGCGCGTGCGGCGGATCATTCTTTTGATGCTTCAGGGAACAATGCGGAAAAGGTTGCGGCGATTTGCCGGCGACTGGACGGCTTGCCACTGGCTATCGAGCTGGCAGCGGCCCAGCTTGGAAACCGGTCGCTGGATGACCTGGCGTCGCAGATGGAGTTGCTGCTGCCTTTGCTGGTGGATGGACCCATCGATCAATCAGAGCGACTGCGAACGATGGCCAGTTCTCTTGCGTGGGGGCAGGCGTTGCTGACCGCGGAAGAGCAGCGGCTGTTCAGACGATTGTCGATCTTTCGGGGTGGATTCACGCCGGAGGCTGTCGACGGACTTTGCACAGGCGCACAGGAACATGATTCGCAGGAGTGTTCCTCGCTGTTGAGGTCGCTGAGTGAGCGAAGTGTGATTGTTCGGGAAGAAACCGGATCGCGGGTCAGGTACCGATTGCTCGAGGTCATTCGTGAGTACGGCGCCGAGCTGCTTCAGGAAAGCGGTGAGCATGAGTTGGTGGCCGCTGCTCATGCGACATGGTTTCTGGAGCTGGCGGAAACACATGAACGACACGCATGGCTCCCGGTCGATCCCGATATCCCGGCGCTGTTCAGCGAGGAATTGCCGAATTTCAGGAGTGCGCTCAGCTGGTTCGAACGGACGGCATAGGGCGCCAGATTGCTTCGGCTGGCGGCATCGCTGCGCTGGGTGTGGACTGGCCGGGCGGACGTGCATGAAGGTGAGCGGTGGGTGGCGAAAGGACTGGCGCTCGGGGCAACAGCAACCCCGCACGCGCGCGCCAACGGACACCTGACGATTGCGCAGATTCGCTTCTTGCTGAATGACCAGCCCACCTCAGTGCACCATTTCGAGGAGGCATTGCGGATCGCGTTGGGGGCGGAGGACTGGTATTGCGCGGCATTTGCCAGTTCAGCGCTGGCGGCAGTGTTTGCTGGTCAATCCGCCTTTGCGCGGGCCGATGAGCTGAGTCAACAGGCATTCGCGCTGATCGACCGAATGGAGGACCGCGAACTGGCGACCGCCGTCGAAACATCCACGCTCGGTACGGCTGGACGCATAGCGCACGGTCTTGGCGACCTGGCCCGGGCCGACGGACTGCTTGCGGAAGCGACGAAGCGGTTCGCGGCGATGGGTCAGGTGCGCGGCGCAGCGCGGTCGTTGCAGGCGGCGGGAACGATCGCTTTCGAACGAAGCGAGTTTCGTCCGGCTCTGGACAGGTTTTTGCGCAGTGCCGCGTTTGCGACGGCGAGTGGCGATGACCGGGTGATCAGCTTCGATCTCACACTGATTGCGGCGACGATGGCGGAGCTGGGATGCAGCGTCAGCGCGGCTCGTCTGCTCGGTGCATCGGCGTCACTCGATCGTCTGGTTGGCGCCACCGACGGCTATTCGGACATGGATCGAGGGGTGCGGCAACGCGCGTTCGATCTGACCGTTTGCCAACTGGGCGAATCGGCGTATGCGATGGAGTTTCAACGCGGTCAACAATTGTCGCCGGACGAAGCGATCGCCCTGGCCCGAGAATATGGCACCCCATAAAGAGACGTCGCGATCAATCGCTATCGTCTTCCACGAAAGCTTCCACCAGGATGGAAAGCTGGTCGAGCAGGTCGTTGGCCTTTTGTTCGAACCGATCTTCCTTGAGCTTCCCTGACTCGTCGAACAGCCGATGAGCAGATACAAGCACAACATCGTTACGAACGGGAATCATGTTCAGTTCGACAACAACCTGATGCAGTTGGCCGATCGCTCTGGCTCCTCCTGCGGACGTGCCATAGCCCACGAAGGCAACAGGTTTTCCACGCCACTCGTCGTAGAGATAGTCCAGCGCGTTCTTCAGCACCGCCGGATAGCCGCGGTTGTATTCAGGGGTGATGAACACGAAACCATCCGCGGATGAGATTTTGGCGGACCACGCTTTCGCTTCCGGAGCGATCGCTCCGGAGGAAGGTGTTTCCGGTGAATTGAAAAACGGCAGTGGCCAGTCGCAAAGATCGACCAGCTCGAAGTGCAACTCCTCCCTCGCAGCTGCGACGGACATGAACCAATCGGCAACAGTGGGACCGAAGCGTCCGTCGCGTGTGCTGCCAGTGATGACCAAAATGATGGGTTTCGACGTCACGATCACAATTCTCCTGCAACTAACAGGACCAACGGCACGACCCGCGTGTCCCATTCACTCATGAGTGCGGTTGTGGATCGCGCGGTCAGGCGGCGGCGGTTCCGGCGCCAAGCGCTATCGTGGACCGCAGTTCGGCTGGCAACATGGCTCGACTCTCATCGAATATCGACTTTGCCGGTTGTCTCGCCGTTCGACCGCATACAACCTCTCGAATGAACTCAAGATGCCGAGTCGCTACATGCTCTCGGTCAAAGCGACGCAGTGCTTCATCACGACAGACAGCTGGGCTGAGCGACATGGCGCTGGGAAGACGATCGGCCATCGCGGCGAAGTTCGAGCAAAGGATTCCCGTCGTGCCGTCGCGAAGAATCTCTGGCGCGGAACCCCGCTTCAGCGCGGCGACGGGCGTACCTCTGGCCAGCGACTCGGTGAGAACCAGGCCAAAAGGTTCCTCCCAGACCGACGTGAAAAGAAGCACCCGGGCGCGGCCGAAGAGTTCGTCGCGCTCGCGTCCGTTCACTTCGCCGACGAATTCGACGTCGTCCGACGCCCACTTCAGGAGGGGTTTGACCTCGGCTTCGAAGTATGGACGTTCTTCGGCGCTCACCCTCATCGCCATGCGTAGGCGAAGTCCCGCGCGCAGGGCAACTTCGATCGCCTCAACAGGGCCTTTTTCAGGATGGCAGCGACCGATGTATGCGGCGTCGATGTCCTTGCTGTCGGCATCGTAGAACGGCGCATGCACAACATCGACCGGGTTGTGAATCGCTGCTGCAAATCGCACCGCAGTCGTGGATCCAAAGCGGACTGCGCTGGCCGCGTCGAACAACGCGACTTGTCGATCGCTGATGCCCAGAAGGATTTCTCCGGCTGCGACATGGCGACGGCAGCGCTCCAGATTCCTCGCCGACACCGGACCATGGATCGTGCGGAGGAGCGGAACCGACCAGGGCGCGTCGTAAATCGCCTCGGTATGATCGTAGACAACGTCAAAATTCATCGTTTCGGCCGCATGCTGTGCTCGCCGGCCATAGTCTCGGAGCAGGCGTTCTCGCATGGTGGTGGAAAGGTCGAGTCCGGGCGCGATGTCGATCAACGGTTCGAGTCTGGCCCTGCTGTGCGAGTTCGCCGGCGCAAAAAGCGTGACATCCTGACCAGCGTCAACCAACGATTCAACCAAATCGAAAACAGCTCGCTCGATGCCGCCGTAGCCCTCCGGTGGAATCGTGAACCACGGCGGCGCGATAACTCCAATTCGCATTGCTTTTCGTACTCCCTCGTTCCCAGGCAACAGGCGCCAGGCGGATTCCAGAATGCATAAGCTGTGCCACCTGATTGCGCGCTCGGGGTTGTACGCTTGGGTTTGGTGAGAAAGAGAAATCGAGTCTTCGAGGCCGATCAGACGACTGGATCGGCCTCAGCGGAGAATGGTTATGCCACACCGGGAATTGGTTCTGAAGAGCGACGATCTCTTCTTTATCGGTGAAGTGCCCTGGGACAGCGCTCGCAACCGGAGCGCTGGGCTCTATTACCGGGACACACGGTATCTGAACAGCGTGCGTGTGCTGCTGAACGCCGTCGCGCCAGAAGTGCTCGCGACAACGTCGCACAGCGCCAGCTCGGCGACGATCACCTCCGCCAACCCGCCCCTGGTGCTGGCGGGAGACGTGCATCTCCTCCCGCACACGATCTCGATCGAACAGCGGGTGATGCTCGATTCCTCGCTGAATCTTTCGTGGACGTTGCAGAGCTACGCCAGAAAGACCGTGGCGTTCGAACTGGGATTGCTCTGCTCGGCGGACTTTCGCGACGTTTTCGATATTCGGGGATTTCCCCGACATGAATTCGGGACGTTGCTCCGGCCGCATGCGAGCGAAGGCGCCATAGAGCTGCGATATCGCGCGTTCGACGATACGGTGCTGGCTTCCTCGATTTCCTTCGACCGCCAACCGGGCATTCACCTCCGCCGGGTGAGTCGCGATCAGGACGAAATCCTGGTGCCGCAGTTGCCTGGCATGGAAGAGTTGCAGGTCGATCCCGCTCCCGAGGATATGGCAGGCGTGCTGCTTTCGTTTCCGGTCGAACTCGCGCCCGCAGAGCGCTGGGAACTTCGCATTGCGGTGGCTCCTGGCGTGCACGAAACTCGGGAGCATTTCACCGTTCCGATATCGGTAGGTCAGATGCACGGTGGTTCGGCAACAATCGTTGCTGACAATCCATTGTTCGGCCGCGTGCTGAACCGGAGTCAGCAAGACCTGGCGGCCCTGATGACGCGCTTTCCGGAAGGAAGTCTGCTTGCGGCGGGAATTCCCTGGTATGTCGCGCCGTTTGGTCGCGATAGTCTGATCGCGGGGCTGCAAACGTTGCATCTGGCGCCTCATGGCGCGGAAGGAACGTTGCGCGTGCTCGCGTCGTTGCAGGGGACTGCCGTCGACCCGGTGACCGAGGAGGAACCGGGCAAGATTCTTCACGAAATGCGCTACGGCGAAATGGCCAGAAAGGGCGAAATCCCGCACCGGCCGTACTTTGGGTCTGTGGACGCGACGCCGCTCTTCATCCTGTTGTTTGCGGAGACTGTCGCCTGGACTGCCAACGACGGGCTGTATGGTGATCTGTTGCCGAATGTTCTTGATGCGCTGGAGTGGATCGAAGCGTTTGGCGACACGAACGGTGACGGGATGATCGACTACGATGCTGACCCGATCACTGGCATCAGAATTCGGCACCGTGTCTGGAAGGACAGCGTTGATTCGCTGCATCACCTCGATGGCCGGGAACCGGGTGGGCGAGTGTCGCCCGTCGAAACGCAGGGGTATGTCTTCGCTGCCTACACGAGACTGGCAGCTGTTGCAGCGGCCTTTGGCGATACGGAGCTGGCCGGGCAATTGACCGTGAAAGCGAGCAAACTGCAGGCAGCGTTCGAACGTGATTTCTGGATGGAGGAGGAAGATTATTACTGTCAGGCGCTCGACGGCGACCGTTCCCAAATGCAGGGCATCACGTCGAACCCGGGACAACTCCTTTTCACTGGAATCGCCGCGCCGGAGCGTGCCAGAGCGGTTGCACACCGGCTGAGGCATCCCGACATGGAATCTGGCTGGGGGATTCGCACGCTCAGCACGGCGTCAATGAGTTACAACCCGATGAGCTATCACAATGGTTCGATCTGGCCGCACGACAATAGCCTGATCGCCTTCGGTTGCCATCAGATCGGCGAACGCGAGATCGGCAACGAACTGTTCAGCGCGATGTACGACGCCGCCCGCCTGAGCGCCAATGAGCGGCTCAACGAGCTCTATTGTGGATTCAGCCGGAGCGGCGCCGGGTCAGATGCGCCGGTTCCTTATCCATCCGCGTGTAGTCCGCAGGCATGGGCGGCGGGGACATTGCCCTTCCTGCTGCGTGGTGCGCTCGGGCTCGAGGTCGATCTCGCTGAGCGCGTGCTGCGGGTCGATCCCCACTTTCCTTCCTTCGTCAATGACATCGAAATTCGCGATCTCGTTGTGTTGGGGCACACCGGTCATTTGCGTGCGCGACGCGAGGGGGCGAGTTATTCGATCGAAGCGGAATCGCTGCCCCTTTGAGCGGGGCCCGCTTGCTACTATTGAACGGATGGCCCGGCTCATTGATGCGTGAGTCGAGCTCCCTGGGAGCCAAACGAGCATTTGCGCATCGTCGCCGAGCAGATTGGTCTTCATGAGCAGAAACGACCCGGAGATTATCGAAATCGACGACTGGCACGTTGTCAGCGACCGCGAGATCGCGCCGATCGACGAAGACGAAGAGCCGCAACCACAGTATCCAAATCCCGCCTGGTCGGGTGAAATGCGCGTGGCGGGACCGGGATGCTGCTTTGGTTTTTCACTGACCGTGATGATTCTGCTTCTGATCTTTGTGCTTGGACTCTGTGCCGCCTGCTGGCTGGTCTTACGGGCGCTGGGCTGGATTTTCTGACGTGAGTATGCGGCTTCGGCCATTTGCGCCGGGCGATCAGGATGTGGCTCGGCAGCTCGTGCTGGAAGGTCTGGGCGAGCATTTCGGGTTCATCGATCCGACGATGAATCCAGACCTCGACGATATCCAGGGAACGTATGTCGATGGCGGCGACCTGTTCGTTGTTGCCGAAGTCGACGGATCGCTGGCCGGAACGGGAGCGCTGATTCGCGAGGACGACGAAACTGGCAGACTCGTCCGGATGAGCGTGGCTCGGGCGTTTCGCGGTCGTGGCATCGGCCGGGCACTTGTCGAGCACCTGCTGACGGCGGCTCGATCGAGCGGATTCCAGTCTGTCGTCTGCGAAACGAATCACGACTGGACCGACGCGATCGGGCTCTATCTGGCGTGTGGTTTCCGGGAAACGGAACTCCGCGATGGGGATCGGCACTTTCGGATCGAGCTGGATGGGCCCGAAGTCCGAGGTCCGGAGATCGTGAATAGTAGATAGTAAATAGGAGATGGCAGATAGTGAAACGACTTACGTTTGCCCAGTTCCCAGTTCCCAGTTCCCAGTGCCAGCCTCAGCCCACCGCCCGGGTGGCCGTCGGGGCCTTCAGGACAAGATCGAATGCTGTGCGGGCGACTTCTTCTCCACTGTGCGCCAGCGTGAACGCGTAGCGGCCCTCGCGTTCGAGTTTCACGTTCGGGAGCCGCAGGGTCAGGGGGACGATCTGGTCGGTGCCCTCTTTCAGCTGGACGGGGCGCCCGACGCTGATGTCGGCGCGAACGACCTGTTCGAGCAGGCTCTTGCCATCTTCATCGGCCATTTGAAGCTCGAACGAGAGTTTGCGGTTCGTCTCGTTCCACGGCACGACGATGCGTATGGCCAGCTCGAAGGCGCGATTGACAGGGAGTGACTCGACGGTCAGCCTGGCCCATCCGCCGCCAAGTATGAACAGCTTGCCGTTGGCAACCTGGACGGCATCGGCGAGCAGAAAACAATCAACGCGCGGCACGCAAAGCCCCTCAGCCGCCCATCGGCGTGCAGATTTCGATAAGCACGCCGTTCAGGTCGCGCACGTAGGCGACGGTCTGGCCCCATGGCCGGACTTCGGGGGCTAGAACCAGCGTGGCTCCGGCCGAGACAGCCTTGTCGACCGCAGCGGCGACGTCGCCGGTCGTGAATCCGATCTCATAGGCAAAGGGCTCGGCATCGGGCCGGTGTCGCTGATAGCCGTTCGGGAAGACATGGTCGGCCATTCCTTCACTGGCGAAGGAGAGGGTGGTTGCTCCGGTATCGAGCTCGCCGTAGTCTCCGCCTTCGGCCAGGAACCGCCGCTCAAATCCGAACGCGGTTTCATAGAACGTCAGCGCGGCGTCGGGAGACGGAACGTAGATGATGGTGTAGGCGAAGCGTAGGTCGGTCATGGGGGAAGTGTAGCGTGAGTGGCACTGGGCACTGGGCACTGGGCACTGGGCACTGGGCACTGGGCAATAGGCAATAGGCAAAGGGTGGATGGTGGATGATCGGCGCGTGGCCGTGAGTGGGACGGATCCCCTCGCCCGACCACGGGCGAGGGGAGAGTATCTTGCTAGTGCCTAGTGCCTAGTGCCTAGTGCCTAGTGCCTTGGTCGCGCTACTCGTACCGCAGCGCCTCAGCCGGGGCGATGCGGGAGGCTTGGCGGGCCGGGAGCCAGGTCATCAGGAGCGCCGCGCTGACCGCCAGGGCGAGGACGATGGTGATGGTGCTCCAGGGGACGACGAAGTCGATCGCGCCGGTCGTGGCGATCTCGCCGCCGGTCAGCAGATTGCGGGCGAGCATCAGACCGAGCAGCGTTCCCGAAATGACACCGAGTCCAACCACAAACGCCGCTTCGAGCAGGAACGACAACGCGACGTGTCCGCGCTGGAATCCGAGCGCTCGCAAGACGCCGATCTGCTGGCGACGGTCGACGACATTCCGCGACGCGATCACGCCGATCGCCGCAACACCAACGAGCATGCCCAGTCCCATAAAGGCCTGCAGGATCAGGAAGAAGCCATTGTTCTCGCGTTGGCTGTCTTCCAGCTCTTCGCGGATCGAAACTGTCTGCACGCCGTACGGCAAGAGCGCCGATTCGATCTCGCGAGCGAGGACTCCAGATTCGTCCGGATTTGCGGCGCGGAAGTAGTAGGTCGTCGCCGCGAAGTCGTCGTAGATGCCATCCAGTGTCTGCTGGCTGCCGTAGATATCCTCCAGACCGGAAATCTTGGGATCGATGACGCCGATCACTGTGACTTCGTGGGGTTGGCCGTCGCTGCCCAGCAGTTCCACGGTCACGGGCGGAAACGTTGCTGTTTTGAGGTCGATGTCGACCCTCAAAATGTCCTCCTCGCCGCCCATGTCCTCTTCCCCTTCGATGTACCAGGTCGGCACAACGGCAACACCCGGCTCGTTGAGCAACGCGTCAACGATCGCTGCATCCGAGTCATATCCCTCGGCCCGGTTGGGAAAAGTCCACTCCGTCGATTCGAGGAATCCCGCATCCGCGCCGGCGATCGTTGTTTTCAGCCATTCAGTCGTCCCGGCAGTTCTGGCCGGCACGCTTTCGAGGGCCGGCAATGCGACCGTGCCGATTGACGTGACTTCGCCGGTGTCAACGCCGTTTGCCGCTAGTTCGCTTTCGATGTCGCTGGGCAGCTGGGCGCTCAGCGTGGTGCCTCGCACGTCCCAACCGGCGGTGGCGGCGTCGCCGAGAAAGGCGTTCGAGAAGTTCAGGCTGAGGGTGGCGATGGTGACCAGGGAGAACACGATCAGGCTGAACATGGCAACTGTCATGCCGGTGCGACCGCGCGCCGCGCCCGGATAGGCCACGGCCAGTTTGAAGGCCGAGAGCTTCGACCGAAAGAGCGAACCGAGTTTGCTCATGCCGGCCAGGAGCCACTGGTCGTTTTGCATCATCAGGATGGTGGCGGCGATGACCAGGAAGATGCCGGAAACGAAGAACATCTCGAAGTCGCCTTCATATTCGCCGAAGATGCGCGTGAACTGCTTCTCTGGCATCAGCCAGAACGCGAGAAGAAGCACGCTCGCCAGCGAGTAGATCAGCCTGCCCGAAACGCCAACCGCTCTGAGAAGCTCAGCGCCACTCAGAATGAGCAGGCTGACGCCGGCCATGAAGGGAAAGGAGGAACCAGTCGACACCCCCGAGGTTGTCATCAGGGCGCCAATCAGCATCAGCGCGACCGGACGCAGAAGACCTCGCCAGCTGCGTTTGCGCGATGCGACGTCCGGAAGATCGCGCACGGCCGCTACAACGTTCAATCGGCTGACCTTCCACGAGGAGCCGACCACAGCGATGAATGTGATGACGACACCGAGCGCGTACGACGCAATGACGCTGCGAGCCGACACGTATGGCTCGACTTCAATGAACTCGCCAAACACCCAATTCAAACCGAGACCAATCGCCAGAGCCGCTCCCACACCGAGCGCCGCACCGGCGATGCCGGCCAGCAGCGAATAGGCGGCCCCTTCGCTGATGAACTGCTGAATGAGCTGGCGGCGTTGCGCGCCCACCGCGCGGGCCATGCCCATTTCGGGACGTCGCTCAGCCGCGAGCATAGTGAAGATGAGGAGAATCAACAGAATGCCGGCCGCGACGGAGAAGAGTCCAACGACGAGGAAGAGTCCGGCGAAGATCTGGCCGGAAGCCGAGGCATCTTCGAGCATCTCCCGCTTGATGGGGTTGACGGCGAGTCCGGATGCGTCCAGGGCCGGATCGAGCGACTCCACGATGCCGTCGGCAGGATCGACAGAATTTCGGATGCCGCCGCTGGCGGAAATGGCGATTGCGCTGAACGATTCCTGGTTCCCGGTCAGTTTCTGCAGTTCGGCGAGTGGCATGACCACGCCGGCCGAACCATCGAGCTCCGATCCGGTGAGCAGCGAGTCCTCGACTATGGCGGCGACCATTGCCTGCACGGGCTGGTTGTTCACGTAAACCGTGATGACGTCGCCAGTCGATGCGCCGAGGTCTTCGGCGAGTGTCTCGTTCAGCGCGACGGAGCCCGGCGGCAGGGATGCCAGGTCGAGTTGGTCGCCGGCGGTGGTTTGGAGACCGCCAAATGACACGAGGCTGGCGGGGTCGAGCCCCATCGCGAGCACTCGTGGTTCACTGAGGCGGCTCGACTCGTTGATTGCCGAAACCTGTTCCGCCAGGATCGGCATGACGCCATCGATGTCGGTGTTGCCGGCGAGGGTTTGGTCGACGGTGTCGAGTGTGCCGGCTGGAACGTCGCCGTCGAGCAGATTCCAGAAGTCGTCGGCTTTTTCTTCGGGGACGACGAGTAGATCGACGTGACCTGTATGGGTGTATGCCTGTGACGTGATCGAATGGTCGACCGTATCGCCGACTCCCAGAGCGCTGGTGATGATCAATGTGCTGAGCATCAGCCCGGCCACGATCAGCAGCGTTTGCGCCTTGCGGCGGGGCAGGTTGCGCACGCCGAGGTTGAAGACCACGCGCCGTCGCCAGGCGATCCAGCCGACGCTGAGCAGACAGAGTGTCAGCAGGGCGACCAGCGCGATGGTCAGGGTCGTCATATCGATGCCAAATAGTTCATTCATTTTTTCGTGTTTCTCCCAGAGTGAAGACCCTGTACGATCGTAACCAAAGACCCTGTCATTCTGAGCGTAGCGAAGAATCTCTCGTTCCTGTTCGACCGGACGTCATGGAACCGAACGTCGGATGCTTCCCGCTGCGGCGGGAGATGCTTCGACTGCACTCCGCTGCGCTCCGTTCCGCTCAGCATGACGGCGCTTTCTCATGCCGCGCTGGCGGGCTCGAAATGACACGAGTTCCAGAAGTGGCTCTATACAGCGACGGCTTCACGCAAGTGCGTCACGGGCCTTTCATGAACCGGTATCGATGCGATGCGTTCGGAGGGCGCGACGACCTCGCCATCGAGCATGGTGACAATGCGGTCGCATCGCTGACCGACGAGGTGGTCGTGGGTGACGACGACGAGCGTCAGACCATTGCGCTGGTTGAGCGAACGAAGGAGCTCGACGATCTCGTCGGCGGTGTGCGAGTCGAGAGCGCCGGTTGGTTCATCGGCCCAGACGATCGCCGGTTTGTTGACGAGCGACCGGGCGATCGTGACGCGCTGGCGTTGTCCACCAGAGAGCTCGGCCGGCCGGTGACTCGCCCATTGGCCGAGTCCAACCTGTTCGAGCGACTGATGGCTTCGCTCGCGGGCCTCGGACGGCTTGATGCCGGAAAGGAGGAGCGGCAATTCGACATTTTCGACCGCGGAGAGCACCGGGAGGAGATTGAAGACCTGAAAAACGAAGCCCATGCGCTCGGCCCGGTAGGTGGTTCGCTGCTTGTCGGACATCGTCGAAAGGTCTTTGCCGTCGAGCCAGATTTGGCCGCTGTCGACGTCGTCGAGTCCGGAGAGGCAATTGAGCAAGGTCGTTTTGCCGCAACCGGAAGGTCCCATCACCGCCACCATTTCGCCGGGAGCCACTGAAAAATCGATCGAGCGGAGCGCGGTGATGCGGTCGGTGCCGGTGTCGTAAGTCTTGACCACCGATGATGCGTGGATGATAGAGCCGGGAGGCGCTCCATTCGTTTGCCTGTTTCGTCGAAAGATCACTGTCCCATCCTTCCATGTGGATCTCGGCCAGCTTCCGCCATTCGCAGCTGGTGATTCGATGCTAGGGAGCGCTTCTCAACGGATGACGTTCGCAATCCTCAACGCTTTCTCAACATCCTGTTGCACTTCGTTCACATGGAGGGATTCGGGCTGCAAGACGGCTGACTGGTGGCCATAATGGTCACGAAACACGCGAGCAGGAGTCGCCAACGCATCATGACCTCCACATCCCACTTCACGGTTCTGATCGTCGACGATGAAGACGACATTCGCAGTCTGATGCGCGATTTCCTGGAAGCGGATGGGTACGCGGTGCTCGCGGTCGCAGACGGTGAAGCGGCCCTGAAGACGTTGCGAGACCAGGCGGTCGACTGTGTTCTGCTCGATGTGATGATGCCCGGGCTCTCCGGATTCGACGTGTTGCGGCAGCTCCGTGAGTTCAGCGAGGTGCCGGTGCTCTTTCTCAGCGCCCGGCATGAGGATTCGAACAAGATTCGCGGACTTGGTCTGGGGGCGGACGATTACATCGTGAAAACAGCGACCCCGGCGGAGGTCGTGGCGCGTGTGAGGGCCGTTCTGCGGCGATCGCATCGTTCGGCGCCTGCTGTTCCGCAGCCGCTCGATTTTGGCAGACTGCGGATCGATATCGCGGCGCGCGAAGTGCTGATCGATGGGCGCCCGGTGTCGTTGACGGCGCGGGAATTCGACTTGCTGCAACTGCTGGCGGAGCACCCGCGTCAGGTCTTCAGCCGGGATCAGTTGTTCGACCGGTTATGGGGAGCCTATGGCGACCGCCATACGGTGACCGTGCACATCGCGCGGCTGCGCGAAAAGCTCGAGGAGAACCCCGCCAAACCGGTCCTGATCGCCACGGTCTGGGGTGTTGGGTATCGATTCGAGGGAGACCGGCGGCGATGAGCGCCTCGGTCGATGGCGATATGGAGCGCGGCTCGAACGGGCGATCGCTGTTCTGGGGACCGCTGTCCTGGTGCTTCTCAGCTTGCTGGTGGTTGTTGCGGGTGACCGCGCGCTTCTGTTGGTGGTGCCTGACGCCTGTGCGGGCACTTTGCCGGCCATTGACTGAGCTGCAGTGGTGGAAGCGGTCGGTTTCGCGGTTGCGGATGCAGTCGGTGCCGTTGAGGCGATGGCTGGTGCTCAGTCTCGTCCTGCTGATCTTCCTGCCGATTGTCACTGGCGGGATCACCGCCGTGATTCTCGATCTAAACAAGACTGACACCAGCCGCAATGCTGAGACAGTGCTTGGGGAAGGGCTGGAGCGGTGGGATGACGCGACCTGGCGTGCGGCAGCGAACGCTGAGCTGAGCAAACGGGGCGTCGATTACGTGCTCTATCAGGACGGTACGGAGATTTACCGGTCGACCGAGGATCCGCTTGTGGGGCGGGATTACCCCGGCGGGGTGCAGCAGGTCGAATTCGGCAACGGTCAGATGGCGATCGTCTACGGCGGGATTTGGGGACCGTTCGATGACGATGAAGATGATTGGCCGGTGCCGGTTGTAGCGATCGGCACACTGATTCTGACCTTCATCGGCATGGGCATCTTTTTTGGCCGAACGGTGGTCATGCCGCTGGCCGCGACCAGTTCCGCGGCCGAGGATATCGCCGGCGGCGATCTCGCCATTTCGTTGCCGGCATCGCGAGTCCGCGAGGTTGCGGAGCTGAACGCGGCGGTCGAGGGGATGGCGTCCGCGCTGGCGGAGTCACTGGCGCACGAAGCGCAATTGGAGCAGGACCGGCGGTTCCTGATCGGCGCGGTTGCGCACGACTTGCGAACACCCCTCTTCGCGCTGAGGGGTTCGCTCGAGGCGATACGGACAGGCGTTGCCGATACCGATGAAAAGAAGGAGCGGTACCTGAATACTGCCCAGGAGAAGGCCGACACACTCGACAGGCTGATTTCCGATCTTTTCGACTACACGCGCCTCGAGTTTCTGGAGCAAGCGCCGAATCATGAGGTCGTGCGAGTGGCGGAGATCGTCCAGCAGAGCGTCGAATCGCTGCAACCTCGCGCCAGAGAGAGGGGAATCGGGTTGACATACCGCGATTCGGCCGATCAGCTGGCGACCTTGGGCGATGCTCACTTGCTGATCCGGGCGTTCGAGAATTTGATCGACAATGCGATTCGCTTCACGCCACCAGGGGGTTGGGTGCGCGTCGAAGGCATGCTCGATGGCCAGACGATCACCGTGACGATTGCCGACAGCGGTCCGGGCATTTCTCCGGAGGATCTGCCGCGTATTTTCGATCCACTCTTCCGCGGTGAGGCGTCACGCAACCGGCGCACCGGCGGCGCCGGGCTGGGATTGACGATTGCCCGAAACGTTTTTGTGGCGCACGGCGGCTCACTTTCAGCCGGAAACGAACCCGAAGGCGGGGCTGTCTTCACCGCGACGATTCCGGTGACCTGACCCCCTTACAGGTGGAGCAAC
>CAYWSE010000028.1:15731-45431 GCA_964461025.1 uncultured Sphaerobacteraceae bacterium
GGAGCAACGGTCCAAACGTGCCACATTCGTTGGCGCTCCCTGCTATCTTGACGATGACGTTTGATCTGTCCGCTGAAAATGGGGTTGCGGTGAGCGCGCAGACATTGACTGGTGATATCGAGGATGACTCTCAGTCCGATGGCGAATCATATGAACCTCGCACCGGGCGCTGGAGCCGGCTGATCGCGCCGCAGTTCATCGACTGGCTCGATGTGCCGGCGGGAGCGCGTTGGCTCGATGTCGGATGCGGCACGGGCGCGCTGATCCAGGCGATTCTCGAGTCGCAGCGCCCGTCGGAGATCATCGGGGTCGACCCGCATTCATCGTTCATCGCCTACGCGCGGCGGCAGATCAGCGACGAGCGGGTCAGGTACGAAGTGGGAGACGCGCGCGAGCTGCCGGTGCCTTCGAACCAGTTTCATGGTGTTGTCGCCGGACTGGTGCTGAACCATATCGATCCACCGTCGTTGCCAAAGGCGATGAACGAGATGCGGCGAGCGGCCCGTCCGGGCGGCGTTGTTGGCGCGTACGTCTGGAATTATGCGACGGGGATGGGACCGCGGGTGGCGTTCTGGGAAGCGGCGACGGCGCTCGATCCGCAGGCGGCGGACAGTGACGAGCGGACGCGCTTTCCACTCTGCCAGCCAGATGCGCTGGAGCGACTATTCAGCCGGGCAGGACTTGAGGCGGTCGAATCCCATCGTTTCGAGGCCGAGGGGCGGTTCGCCTCATTCGACGAATTCTGGCAACCCCATCTGGCCGGCTTCGGCATCGCCAGCGCCTATCTTCTGTCACTGCCACACGAGATGCAAATCGCATTGCGCGAACGATTGAGAAGCACCTTGCCGACCGGGTCCGATGGATCGATCGTTTTGCCAATTCAGGCATGGGGCGTTCAGGGTGTAGCCTAATACGTACGCAGGTTTTCCGATTATGTTCGATGTTTGCCCTGTCTCCGCGTCAAATCTTGTCGCAGGGAGAGGGAGTTGGTACGATCTCCCAGTGTAGCGAGTCTGAAGCACCAGAAATTAACGGATTCAACTCTATGACCGGAACCTCGCGCCGGAAGAACCGATTTCCCGCGTTTCATACGCTTGCGACCGCCTTGAGTCTGGTCGCAATTGTGGTGATCGTTTCCGGATGCGCCGGCAACAAGTCGCAGCCTCTGTCCGCGCCGATTTCCGCGCCGACGCAGGTGATGAGCGAGCAGCCGCCGGGAGCGGCAGTGCAGATCACGCCGATCACGGTCGCGCAGATGCAAAACCCTGCTGTTCAGGTGACGCCGCTGCTGACGCCGATTCCCACAATCACGCCGACACCGGATCCGATTACCGGGATTCCGCAGACAGCAGAACAGGAAGCGGCCAGAACGCTGCTGAACAACGAGGGCGGCGTTTACGGTTTTGTCGTACTCGATTCCTATGGCAATCTGATCGTTTCGTACAACAGCTTTACCCCGTTCGTCACGGCTAGCACCTACAAGCTGATCCTGATGGCGGACATCTATCGTCGCATCGAGCAAGGCGAGTACGGGCAGTGGGACCAGATATACCTCGACCCGGATTTGTTCGATGCCAACAGTGGCGACAACTACTTCAACTGGGAGTCGGCGGGCGGCTACACCACGATCCAGGATCTCCTCTACGCCGTTGGAGCGTATTCGAGCAATGTTGCGGCGCATCATCTCCTGACGCTGACGAATCCGGATGCCCTGAACGCCACCGCGAAGTCGATTGGCATGTTGCGGACCTGCATTCTCTGCGATCCGACGTCGCTGCCGTTCTGGCCGCCGGCGCCGGGTATTGACTCGTCGTGGGAAGACATGAATTTGGCGCTCGACTACATTGCCGTCGAGATGGAGCTTGGGCCGGTCAATCTGACGACGCCATACGACATGGCCGTCTATCAGCTCGGTATTGTGAACGACACGGTCGTTTCGCCCTGGGTGAGTCAGCAAATCTTCGAAGTACTCTCGCAGCAGAAGATCCGGGACCGGTTGAACGTCTATAACCAGGGCGTTCTGGTGATGAGCAAACCAGGCAATCTGGCGGGAGTGGTCAACGACACGGCGGTGCTCTATCTGCCGAGTGGCCCTCGCGCCGTGGCGGCATTTAGCATCAACGTGCCGGACGACGACCACGCCACCGAGATCATTCAGCGGCTCGGGGCCATCGCCGCCGGCAACACGTATCTTCCCTAATGTGCGGGCATCCTTAATCGACGGTGAATTCCCGTTCGGAGTCGATTTTCGATTCGTCGATTTCCACGTTCATGCCCGGGCCATCGGGCACGGTGATCCAGCCGTCGACCGGTTTCACCGGGTTCTTGAAGAAGAACTGCAAGATTTCGTTCCACTTCACCAGGAACTCGACATACGGGACATCGACAGGCGACAGCGCAGCGCTCAGCTGGACATTGGCCGGCACGGAGTGACCGTGCGGAACAATCGGGATATCGTAGGCATTGCACAATACGCAAATCTTGACCATTTCGCTGATGCCGCCAGCCCAATAGGTATCGGCCTGCATCAGGTCGACGGCGCGGGCATCGAGTAGCTCCTTGATGCCATAGCGAGTGTATTCGTGCTCGCCGCCACTGATCGGGATGACCGACGCAGCGCGAATTTCCGCGTATTGGCTGATCTTGTCTGGCAACACCGGTTCTTCCAGCCAGAGCGGATCGAACTGTTTGAGCTTCTGGGCCATCGACAGCGTGTACGGGACGTTCCACGACATCCATGCGTCGATCATGAATTCGTTGTCCGGGCCGACTGACGACCGTAGAATCTCGGCGAACTCGATGTTCTTGCGGACGCCTTCCCGGCCATCGGTTGGTCCCCAGCGCGGGAACCACTTCTGCGCCGTGTAGCCCTTCGCGGCGAAATCCCTGGCGCGCGCTTCGAGCCTGTCCGGTTCGAGCGAGTAACCCAGCATGCTGGCGTATGCGGGTAACTTGTCGCGGGTCGGTCCGCCGAGGAGGCGGTGGACTGGTTGGCCGAGGTATTTGCCTTTCAGGTCCCAGAGCGCCGCGTCGATGGCGGAGATGGCGAACATCGGAATGCCCTTGCGGCTGTGCACTCCGTGGCGGTACATGATGTCCCACAGTCGCTCGGTGGCCAGCGCATCGTGCCCGACGAGGAAGTCGCGGTACTCGGTATGCAGAAGGACAGCGACATCGCGGCTGACTGGTCCCGCCAGGCCGACCAGTCCATCGTCGGTTTCGATTTCGAGGAACTGGGTCACGATCGTCGATTCGGTTTCACCGGGCACGACTGGCTGCCAGTTCGTGTTTTGGGCGCCCTGCGCGTGAAACTCAGGATAGATATCGACCGGCCGAATGAGGCGCTCTTCCCAGAATGGCCCATCCGGATGCTTGAGGGTTCCCGTCAATTCCCGAATGCGAATGCTGGCGATTCTCACGATGTCTGAAGCTCCTGACGCAATGTGAACTGCCCGGCAGTAGAGACGCTGTCACTTCGAGGACGACGCGGGTCTCGTGGGCAATGGAGCAGAGCTCCGCTACCGGTTAGCCATCCAGGCGAGGGCGTCGTCGCGACGAATGCTGATGATGTCGTGATTGACAATCTTCGCCTTCAAGTCGCCAGCGAACGCGGCCGAGCAGATGACATCGATGGGAACGCTGATGAGCTCGGAGAGCTCTTCGGGCGTGAGTTCCTCAGTGGCAAAGAGTTCATCCATTGTCTTGTGTGTGTGGTCCGATGTTTCCATAAGGCATGTCTCCGCGTGTTCTTCAGGTCGAGCAGTTTCTTTCGCAGGCAGCATACCCCACCGGTCCGAATTCAGTCAGCAGCCTGCTCGTCATTGCGCGCGATGATTGCCGCCGCGACGGACCGCGCAGTCACTTTGTCATCCGGGTCGAGCTCGCCGTCGATCACCAGCTCGCGGAGAGCGTCCTTGACGATGCTGATCCACTTGCCCGGAGGGCGGTCGAACAGAACCATCAATTCCTGGCCATCGAGTGGGCTTCGGTATTCATCGAGCGCCCGTTCGGTTTCGAGCCGGGCGATGTGACGCCGCAGCGCGTCGATGCGGTTGCGTGCGTAGTGTTGACGCTCGGCGCGGGCAGAGGTGACGTCGGCGGCGGCGAGATCGAGCAGGTCCGCCAACTGATCTCCGGCATCGAGCATCAGACGGCGCACGGCGCTGTCAGTCCACGTCTGGTCGTAGGTTTCGGGTCGGCCATGCAGCTCGACGATCCGCCGGACCGCCGACTGGGTGGCGCGATCCGCATTGAGGCGTGAAAGGACCTTCGCCGCGAGAATCCCACCTTCTCGTTCGTGCCCGATGAAGTGAATTTCACCGCTCGGTGAATAGCCACGCACCAGCGGTTTTCCGGCGTCGTGCAGGAGCGCCGCCCACCTGACGACAGGGCGTCCTGGCGCTCGCTCGATGACCTGTCCCGTGTGCGCCCAGAGGTCCTTTTCCAGATGAGGTTGACCGGGCAGCGCGGTCTGATCGGGAAGAAAGCTGATGTCCGGCAACACCAGAGCAAACTGGCCGGTCTTGGCAAGCGTCTCCAGGCCGTGCGACGCCCACTGCCCAACAAGCAGGCGCGTCAGCTCAGCGTAGATGCGCTCCTTGCTGATCCGGACCAGACTCGGCGCTTGTTCGACCATCGCGGCGAATGTGGCGGGTTCGACCGCGAACCCAAGCTGAGACACGAAACGAGCGCCACGCAGCAGACGGAGGGGGTCCTCCTGAAAGCGGGCGCCCGGATCACCAACCGCCCGAATGATGCCCATCGCCAGATCGGCTTGCCCGCCGAATGGATCGATCAGCTCGCCGCTGAGCGGATCGGCGGCCATGGCGTTGACGGTGAAGTCGCGGCGGCTGAGGTCGCCTTCCAGAGTGTCGCCCCATTCGACGGCGGGTTTGCGGGAATCGTCTGGATAGTGTTCGGCGCGATAGGTCGTGATTTCGACGTTGATCGGCGCGTCGTTGTCTCCTTTGAAGACGAGTCCCACAGTGCCGAAGTGGGCGCCGATCAGATAGACCGAGTCCGCTCCCGCCGCCACACCGAGTTCTTCGGTTTCATTTGGGCGGGCGTTGGTGGCGAAATCGAGATCGGATGGGAGGTCGAGCCCGAGGAGCATGTCGCGGACGATGCCGCCGACCAGGACGAGCTCTTTGCCGGCGGCGTGAAAGGTCTCGCCGAGGCGCTCGACGACCGCCAGATGATCGGCAGGGATCAGCGATTTCAACAGCGGTGATTGGTGGGGTGCTGTCGACACGGCGAAACGGTCCAAAGGCGTGATGGTGGAACGGCATTCCGCGCGGGTTGGCGCGTTGTTTCGGAGTCTAAACCATGGGCGAATCATGCCGGTGGGGGACGGATGTGGCTCCGCGTCACGTCGCTTCACTTCGTTCGCTCCGTACCGCTGCGCCACCGGCCGACACGGAGGTCGGCCGCTACGCCATATCAGCAACATCCCGGATGTGGTGAAGGTATGAGCCGAAGGAGGAGGCGTCGCTCTACAATCGGTGACAGATGTCACCACCAGGGTGACATCTGTCACCTGTGGGGCATGCTGTGCAACTGAATGCCGGGCTGAAGATCGAGCATCTTTCGGCGACGTACGAAGAAGATGGCCAGATTCTGCCTGTGCTGGATGATGTGTCGCTGACGATCGGCGCCGGCGAGTTCGTCGCGCTGATCGGTCCATCCGGTTCGGGGAAGAGCACGTTGCTCGACATCGTGGCCGGGCTGCTGATGCCTGATGCCGGTACGGTGAGTCTGGATGGGGTCGCCCTGCGCACTGAGGAGCGACTTGGCCGAACTGCCTACATGCGGCAGCGCGACCTGCTCCTCCCATGGAGGTCGTCGGTTGCGAATGCCGCGCTTGGACTTGAAGTGCAGGGTATGAGTGGGCGCGATGCGCGTGTTCGGGCGGCGGAGCGATTTCCCGAGTTCGGGCTGGCGGGATTCGAGGACCGGTACCCAGGACAGCTTTCGGGTGGGATGCGGCAACGCGTCGCGTTTTTGCGGACCATGCTGACCGGACAGCATCTGGTGCTGCTCGACGAACCATTCGGATCGCTCGACGCATTGACCCGAGCGGCGGCGCAGAAATGGCTGGCCGAGGCGCTCGAACACGATCGCCGCTCGGTGCTGCTCGTCACGCACGATGTCGACGAGGCGATTTTTCTGGCCGACCGGGTAGTTGTCTTTTCGGAGCGACCGGGCCGAGTCGTGCATTCGCAGGCAATCGAGTTTGTACGACCACGCTCGCGCGATCTGCAGGCGACATCCGAGTTCGCCGAAACAAGAGTCGAACTGCTCGAGCAGCTGGGTCTTGTGCATGGCCTTGCAGCGTCGTGAAAAAGCCTGGACGGATGCCATCTCCTGAGAATGGCTACAGTGAGTCGAACGACTATGTCGGTGGCTTCCCGCCGCGGCGGGAGATTCTTCGATGCGCTCAGAGTGACAGCATGTTCTCATGCCACGCTGCTTCCGGCGGGCCGGCATGGGATCTCTCGTGAGTTGGGGCATGGTGCAGCGCTGGGCGCCGCCACTGTGTCTGCTCGCGTTACTGGCGCTGATCTGGGAGGTGTGGGTTCGACTTCGCGATACGCCTGCCTGGTATCTGCCGGCGCCGTCGCGAATCGTCGAAACACTCTGGGAGGATCGCGCCTCGCTCTTCGACAACGCGCTGGTGACCCTCGAAGAAGTGCTGCTTGGTCTGGCCGTGGCGATCGTGGCCGGCCTGGTGACGGCGGTGGCCATCCACAGCTCGTCGCTGGTCGAGCGGACGGCGTGGCCGCTGGTGATTGCCAGTCAGGCGATACCGGTCGTCGCACTGGCGCCTCTACTGCTGATCTGGTTCGGACACGGACTCGCGCCAAAGGTGATCATGACCGCGCTGATCTCCTTCTTTCCGATTACCGTGGCGACGACCGACGGACTCCGCTCGGCCGACCGCGAAACGCTCGCGCTGATGCGGTCGATGGGCGCCAGCCGGACACAGCGATTTCTCATGGTGCAGGCGCCGGGCGCACTGCCGTCGTTCTTCTCGGGATTGAAGGTGGCCGTATCCGTCGCGGTGATCGGCGCGGTGATCGGAGAGTTTGTGGGGTCGGACTCGGGGCTCGGGCATGCCATCATTCTGGCGAATGCCAGTTTGCGCACCGATCTTGTCTTTGCGTGCGTTCTCGTGCTGTCGGTGATGGCGATCGCGTTATTCGGATTCGTGGTTCTGCTGGAACGCCTGGCAATGCCCTGGCGGCGGTATCAGGTCGAGAACTAGACCGGACCGCGAATCGTTCGATCCGCGGTCCGGTAATGGTCTGACGATTGCTGTTTACGAAACGCTGGCCGCGATATCGGACATCGACCCGCTGAGGCGATCGATCTCGGCCTGACTGGAAGCAATGCTTTCGTTCAGCTCCTGAATCTGGCGATCGAGGTCGTCTTTCTCATCGCCTGTGGCCGAACTGAGTTTGCCAGCCAGTTCAGTGACCTGTTCCTGCTGAGATTTGATGCTCTGCTCGAGGCTGTCGATCTGGTCCTGCGACCGCTCCAGCGCTTCGCGCAGCTTGCCCTGCCATGAAACAGCGCGGCGAGCTCCCTCGGCGGCGGCGTTGACGCGAATGTCGCCCATCGCCTTGCGTATACGACGTTGCAAGCCTTCCTCGCGGTCTTTGCGAAGCGGTGGCAACGCGTCGAATTCGGTCCGCAATGCGGTCGCCTGTTCGGCCGCTGCCACGGCATCCGAGGAGTAGGCGAGGGCTTCGATCGATGTGGCGATCTCATCCTTGCGCTGCGTCTTGGAGCGCTCTTCCTGTTCGCGCGCCGATGCCTCGGCGTAGCGCTTATCGAAGAAGGCATTCTGGGCGGCACGGAAGCGATTCCAGAGCGCGTCATCGACATCGCGCTTGCCGGAGGTGCCGATCGTTTTCCAATCGGCCATCATCGCTTTCATTTCCTCGACCGTCGCCTCCCAGTCGGTCGATTCGCGCAAGTCCTCAGCTCGCTGGCAGAGTGCTTCCTTCCGCTGGCGGTGTTCCTCCCATGCCGCGGTGCGTCGATCGTAGAAATGCTGCTGGGCGGCACGGAATTGTTGCCAGAGCTCTTCGTCGGACTGACGTCCGGCGCTGCCGATCTTCTTCCATTCATCGAAGAGTCCCCGCAACGCATCGCTGGTCGGTCGCCATTGATCGGAGGTGCTCAGCTCGTGGGCCCGGACGATAAGGTCCTGCTTGAGAAGGCGGTTGCCCTCCCATTGTTCCTGGCGCTGATTGAAGTGCTCGGAACGGCGAGTGTTGAACGACTCGCGAGCGGCGATGAATCGGGCCCAGAGTGAATCGTCGGCTTCCCGTCCGCTGGCGCCGATCAGCTTCCATTTCTGGAAAAGCTCCTTGTACGCCTCGCCGGTCACTTTCCAGTCGGTCGAATCCTTCATCTCTTCAGCCCGGGTGATGAGCGATTCCTTGGCGGCGCGGCGTTCGTCGATCTCGGTCTGGATCGTCGATTCCAGCTCGTGCAGACGGCGGAAGAGATCGTCGAAGTCGCCCAGCGCTTCGGCGCGACCGGCGGTTGTTTTCATTTTGCGGACACGACCGAGGACCGAGACCTTGTTCTTGGCCCCCGCGACGTCGGTTTCCAGCAGCTCGACTTCCTTGGCCAGCGGACCGAAGTTCGACTCGTATTCGGCGACCTGCGGTTCACCGCTGCCGCCATGAATGCGGCCGATGACGCGACCACGGAACTGCTCGGTGGTTTTCTGATGAACCCGGCCCTCGGTGTCGATGAACCCCCAGGTCAGCTCGGTGGCGACTTCGATCGGGGTGTCGGGAGATGGTTGTTCGATTTCCTCTTTGGCAGGCGCCGTCGCCGCGACGATGGCATCAGCGGCCAGAACGGGTGCTGTCTCGGTAGTCTCCGCGACAGCAGGTTCGCTCACTGGAGCGGAAATCTCGTTGGCGGGTTGTTCCGCCGCATCAGGGCCGGCCGGTGCTTCGTCGGTCGCCAGATCTTCAGAAAGTTCCGCGGCGACAGGTTCGCTCTCGGAGTCGGCTGACGGTCCTGGCATCTCATCGGCGGGTTGTTCGATAGCTTCGGCGACCGCAGGTAGCTCGTCGGTCACCGGAGCCTCCGGAAGTTCTGCTTCGATGGACGCTGTGTTCTCGTCTGCTGATTCGTTGGCCGGTTCGCCAGACGCTTCGGGCGCATCATCCTCTTCTTCACTGGAACTTGAAGACGAGGAGTCTGAATCTGGCTCATCGTCAGCGGCCGCGACAACGACCTCCTGCGCGTCGGAGCCGAGCGTTTCCGCTACCATCGCCTCCGCTTCGTCTGCGGTTGGACTGTCGAATGCCGTGATCGCGTCCTGAGCGTCTGTCTCTGCCGTCGCCTGGTCGGGCCGTTCGCCATTCATCGATATCTCTCGCTTCTGACAGCAGCTCGATCGCTGCCGCAACTGATCAACATCCGGCGATCTGGCCGGAATCCATCGCATCGCACAATGCCCGGAAAGCAGGCAAAGCGGAATAACGCGGTGCAAGCGCCCAGTCTACTGGTTTTTGCGGGAGGATGGGCGGATTCTGGGAATTCGAAGGGCGAATTGGAGCCCTCAGGCGTTCCAGGCCTGGTCGAGAATCGCCTGATAACTTGCCTCATCCATCTTCCGCGCATTGCTGTCGTTGGACAGATTCTGCATGGAGGCGGCAGCGATCCATGGGAAATCTTCGGGCCGGATTCCGGGAATCGATCGCAATGCCGGGATGCCGATGGCCTGGCCAAGGCGCTGCAGATAGGCAGCGCCGTCGCTGGCCATCTGCTCGGGCACCCGATCGGTGGACGTGGCGCCCATCGCCAGTGCTGCCCGGGCATGGCGGTCGATGGCGACCGGTGCGTTGTAGGCGAAGAGGAAGGGAAGAAAGAGCGAATTGGCGACGCCGTGCGGCGTGTCATAGCGACCGCCGATCGCCTCCGAAATGCAGTGGACTGCCGCGACATCACTGTTGCTGAAGGCCATGCCGGCGATGACGCTTCCCATCATCATGCCTTCCCGGGCTTCCTGGTCCGAACCATCCCGAACAGCGCGCTCCAGATTTGCGGAAATGAGCGACATCGCATGAAGGGCCAGGGCGTCGGTCACGGGCATTGCCTGCCGGCAGGTATAGGCCTCGACTGCGTGGGTCAGTGCGTCCATACCGGTGGAGGCGGTCAACGCCGCCGGCAGTCCAAGCGTGAGCCCCGGATCGACCAACCCAACCACCGGTGCGATGCGGGCGTCCCGGAGCGATATCTTGATCGCCCGCTCGGTGTCGTTGATGACGGAACTTCGCGTTACTTCGCTGCCCGTGCCGGCGGTGGTGGGGATCGCGATGAGTGGCAAGGGTGGGGTTGGGAAGCTTCGTGGCGCCACCCAGTCCTGTGGCCGCCCGCCATTTGTGGCGATGCCGGCGGCTGCTTTGGCGAGATCGATCGGACTGCCGCCGCCGAGCGCGATGATCGCGCTGCTGCCGTGGCCTCGAATCGCTTCGACTGCGGTCAATACCTCGATATCGCGAGGGTTCGGACTGACTCCAGAGAAGATGTCGATAGCAATCGACTCTTGTTTCAGCCGATCGGCGACAGGCGCGACCAATCCGGCGGCGATCACCCCATTGTCCGTAACAATCGTTACGCGCTTTGCGCCAATTGCGGAGACGACATCGGCAGCGGTTTCGCTGGCCCCCCAGCCAAAACGAATCTCGCCCGGCAGCCGAAACGTCATGAGTGTTGGAGAAGCGCCGTCCATCAATCCTCGCTCAATACGATGTTGGACTGGCATCGGCTGTCGCTTCGCTGGCAAGCCAACCAGCGAAGCGAGAACCGGATGCAGTCTGGAGCGGTGTCGTGCTCGCAGCCACGAGAACACCGTCCGAGGATGCGCGCCGACCCGAGCTGAATTCGAAGCCTGTCGCTTCGATCTGCATCGACGAGTCGGACGCGGTGTTGACAGAAAGATCGAATGGCTGATCGCCGAACAGCAATGTGAGATCGCCGGCGCCGGCTGGAATGCTGAAGACCAGTGCGAGCGGTTGAACGCCGCCGGCGGGTATGGTCGCTGCGGCATCGGCGCGCACCGTTGGGTTCATGCCCAGGTAGGAGGCCACGGCGCTCGAAGCGGAGTCAAGAGCGACGGTCGCCGAAAGGTCGGAGGTCGGCGCCAGTTGCAGAGCGCTCATCGGTAGCTCGATCGGTTCCGCGGACGTGTTCGATACCTCGGCAAGAACGACAACCCATTCGCCAACGGAATTGCGGCCCAATGTGAGATCCGGCAGGCGTTCACCGCGCTGCACGTCATTAATTGTGAGTTGAAGACCATCGCTCGCAACGGTTTGTGCAGGCGTTTCGGAGGGTTCTTCGGTTGGAGTTTCAACTACCGCTGTTTCGGTGGGTTGTGGCGCTGCTGTCGCCGTCGGCGACGGCGAAGGAGTGAAGTTTTCGTCAGGATCGGGAATGACCAGGTCGCCGCTGGACGACGTGGTTTCTTCCGTCGGGGCCGGCTCTTCGCTCGATTGGGCGCTGGTCGCGTCTTGTTGGGCGACGGTCGATGTCGGGGTGGGATCCGTTGTTGCTGTTGGCGGAGGCGGCGTATGGGAATTGTCGCCGCCGACGCCGAGCACGACTGCCGTCTCGATCGGAACGACCGTCGGGTAGCGCGGATCGGAGCTGGAGGGTCCTGGCAGTGTCGAGGTAGCGGTCGGGAGGCTGGTTTCCGTCTCGATGGTGGGAGTGGGTGATGGATCAACCGACTGGGCGACCGTAATCGGTGTTGGGTTGCTCGTTTCAGCAACGGCGAGCGGCGTGGATGTGCCGTTATCGATGAGTCCACGAATGTCATCGACATCCGGCAGGATGCCACTGGCGATGATTGAACCGAATCCGACCAGTAGAAAGAGTCCAACCAGGCGAATGACCCAGGACCGACGATCTCTGGCGTATTTCGAATCGAAGCCGTCGATCGGTTTGATGGGGTCATTGGGATTGCGAATCGAACCGGCGAGCGGGATCGATTGCCCCGGCACGAGCGCTTCGGCGATCGCTTCTTCCCAGGCCGGCATGTCTTCCTGCTCGGTCGAGACGGGCGGGAAATCGTCGTCGTCGAGCAGCGAATAGACTGGCAGCGCGGCGGGGGGTGATTCGTAGCCTGCGTAGTCCCAGGAGTCGTTGCGGCGTGATGGTGCGGCAGGATAGTTCGGTCTCGGGGGAAGGCTGTCCGGCACGTAGGTCGGCATCTGGAATGCGGCGCCGAAAGCGGTGCCGTCGTTGATGAGCGAGAGCAGGACGGCCGCTTCGTCCCGGCCGTCGCGGGCGATGAAAGTCAGTGATTCGGCGACCGGATCGCCTGGCGGCGACACCCAGAGCTGGACTGTACCGGTCCGGCGCAGAACGGGGGCCGGGTCGAGCCAATCGCGCTCGATATCGAGCGCGATTGTGCCGCCGCGAACGAAGGCGAGGCGTTCGTTGGTAACGATGAGGAGCGCGGCGAGATCGGTGTCGTCGCCGGTGATGAGGACTTGTCCTTCCCAGACAATTCCCTCATCCTGGAGTCTTCGCCAGGCGCTGCCCTTTGGTCTGCCGACATCTGGAAGTTGTGCACTCATGTACTGATCGTCCCTCGTCAACCGCCAGCCACCCGGTCGGGTCGACTTCAGAGCCCTGAGCGCGGCACGTCACGACGAGAGAGAAGGGGTCGGTGGCGTGAACGGGACCGTGCGATGATGGGCATACACGTTCACGGGGACACAGGAGGAACGATTTCGGGGTGTTCGCACACTGTGTACGTACATAGTAGCACAGGCGGAGGGGTGGGGTCTGGGGCCGGGAGTCCGAAGATCGTGGACGGTGGATAGTTGATGGTAGATGGTCGATAGTGAATGGTCGACAGTGGATGGTCGATGGCGGATGACTGTTGCGCTTGCGACGACGGTTCGGTAGTCGCCGGAACTGATCCTCAAGTTCAGGGTACGAGCCACAAGTTGCCATCTACCATCTACTCGTTACCATCTACTATCTACTATCGACTTTTCCCTATCCACTATGTGCCGTGCATCACGCACTTTTTGCCCTTTGCCAGCTTCCCGGCCCGCATTGTGCGTTCGCCTGCTCGTCTGTAGGGCGGATGAAACCATCTGGCCGGCGAGACGTTTAGTGTGAGAGGGGCGCAGGTGGCGTGCCCGGAATCCATGCAGGAGGGAATCATGGAGCGAAGACGATTCGACGAACTGACCAAAGCGCTGGCCACGGGGGCGAGCCGGCGCTCGGTATTGAAGGGCATGCTCGGCGGTGTTGCAGCGGGCGCCGGGATTACTGTCGTACCACAGGTTGCCGGCGCGCAGGATGATGTTTGCATCGAGCCAGGCGGCGATTGCGAAATGGTCGACGGCGCGACGCCTTGCTGCGGCTCGTACACATGCTCTGAAACGATCTGCGACAACGCGCGAGGGTGCTGGGAGGTCGAAGATGAATGCGACGCCGAGTACCCGTGCTGTGAC
This sequence comes from uncultured Sphaerobacteraceae bacterium, assembly GCA_964461025.1. Classification (GTDB taxonomy): domain Bacteria; phylum Chloroflexota; class Chloroflexia; order Thermomicrobiales; family UBA6265; genus JAHBVL01. The sequence goes on from CAYWSE010000028.1 coordinate 29,237, forward strand.
GATACGTTGACCTGTGTGGACGGCGCCTGTGTCGAGGCAGCAGCAGGCGGCGAAGATGATGTCGACACGCTGCCTTCGACTGGAGCTGGGCCAGATGCCGGCTCGGGCAATTGGGCCGGTGCGGTAGCGGCCGGTGGCGCCGCCGCGGCGGCGGCGCTGTTGCTCCGCAAAGAGAAGCGTCAAACTGATGACACATCGGCGTAGACGCTGATCTGGCACATGACGAGAAACCGGGCGGCAAAGAGCCGCCCGGTTTTCATTTGTGCATAGCAGTCCGCATTCCGGCATGCCGGAACCGGCGCGGCATGAACAAGGAACTGTCATCCGAAGTGGAACGGAGCGGCGGCGGAGCGCAGTTGAGAGATCTGTCGCCTCAGCGGAAAGCCTCCTACTGCCGAAAGAATTTTTGCACAATCCCAAGACTGGGAACGCGACGCTGATCGATGGAGTCTCACGGCAATCATAGTGACATCCCGGCATCAATTGCCGGGATGTCTGTTTGCTTCGTTCTGCGTTTATGCTGTTCGCTGGCCTGGAATCAAGAGCAGCCCAGACTATTCCCGCAGTTGAGGCAACGGTAGCAGCTGCCGTTGCGGACGGTGATGTGGCCGCACTGATCGCAGAAGGGGGCGTCGCCCATCATTTCGGAGAGCTGGGCGTCGAGCGAGCCGACTGGTTCGTAGACCGCGGTCGTCGCCGTTTGCAGCTTCTCTTTGAGGGAACCGTTCGTGTGGCCGTTTGTGCCATTTGCGTACGTGCTGCCCGCCGCTGGAGGCGTCGGCGCAGTGGCGACCGATGTGGCTGTGGCCTGCGCGGTCTGCATGCCTTCGTCGCTGATTGGCGTGTCAGCCGATGCGGCAGGCGCTTCGTGACTCTCGATGACGTCTTCGAGCAATTCGCCCTCATCCCCATCGAAGTCGAGCATTTCGGGCGGCACCTGGGCAAGATCGGTGCGGCCAAGGTACTCGAGACCAACGACCCGGAAAACGTAATCGATGATCGAGGTCGACATTTTGATGTTTGGATGCCCGGAGACCATCCCCTGCGGTTCGAAACGCGTGAACGTGAAAGTGTCGACGAATTCGTCGAGCGGCACGCCGTACTGCAAGCCCTTGGACACGGCTATCGCAAAGCAGTTGATCATCGAGCGGAAGGCGGCACCCTCCTTATGCATATCGATGAAGATTTCGCCGAGCGACCCGTCCTCGTACTCGCCGGTGCGCAGGAAGACTTTGTGTCCCGCCACCCGGGCTTCCTGCGTGAAGCCGTTGCGGCGGGCTGGAAGTCGGCGACGCAGTGGTTGTTGAACGCCGAGCTCGGCGCGGAGTCTGGTGACTGCTTCATCGACAGCTCGATCCCGCTCGATCGCCGCCAGCTCGCGCTCGTGAATAACCGCGTCGGCAACGCGCTTCTCGATCTCGGTCTCGATCTCTTTCTCGCTCTTCGCGGCGCCGGCGGTGCTTTCTGATTTCGTCGAAAGAGGCTGGCTCAGCTTGGAGCCGTCGCGATAGATCGCCATCGCCTTGAGACCGTTGTGCCAGCTCTGATCGTAGGCATCGAGGATGTCCTCGATCGTGGCCTCGTTCGGCATGTTGATCGTTTTGGAGATGGCGCCGGAGAGGAACGACTGGGCGGCTGCCATCATCAGCACGTGACCCATGTAGTGGATGAAGCGGGTGCCCTTCTTGCCGCACTTGTTGGCGGTGTCGAAGACCGGCAGGTGTTCGTCCTTCAGATAGGGAGCGCCCTCGACGGTCATCGTGCCGCAGATGTGCTCGTTGGCGGTTTCGATCTCAGCCCGGCTGAATCCGAGTTTCTCGAGCAGGTTGAATCCGGGACTCGACGCTTCGGCCATCGAAATGCCGATGCGAGCGATCGCATCCTCGCCAAGGGTCCAGACATTGAAGGCAAACGGCAGCTCGAACACGCCGGGCAGCGCGCGGTTGACCTTGTCGACATCGGCGTCGGTAAGGCCCTTCGCTTTCAGCGTTTCGCGATTGATGCCGGGGGCATCATCGAGCGTCAGCGTGCCGAGGACGTAATCGAGAATCGCCTTGCGCTCACCTTTGGTGTACCCAAGGTTCTTCAGCGCCGGTTCGATACTCTGGTTGGCGATCTTGAAATAGCCACCGCCGGCCAGCTTCTTGAATTTCACCAGGGCGAAGTCTGGCTCCACACCGGTGGTGTCGCAGTCCATCAGGAGACCGATGGTGCCGGTCGGCGCCAGCAGCGTGGTCTGGGCGTTGCGATAGCCGTAGGTTTCGCCGAGTTGGAGCGCATCGTCCCAGACAGATTGAGCGGCGCTGACCAGATCGGCGGGCGCGAATTCTGCCCGCAGACCCATCGGCGGCACCGAAAGCTGCTCGTATTCCGCAACGGGAGCGTTGTAGGCGGCCCGACGGTGATTGCGTATGACCCGCAGCATATGCTCGGCATTGCGCTCGTACTCGCGGAATGGTCCGAGCACCGAGGCCAGCTCGGCGGATGTCGCATACGACTGACCGGTCATGATCGCGGTCATCGCGCTGGTGAAGGCGCGGGCTTCATCGGAGTCATAGGGAAGTCCGCGCAGCATCAGCACCGTGCCGATGTTGGCGTAGCCCAGACCGAGGGTGCGGAAGTCGTAGGAAAGCCGGGCGATTTCGCGACTGGGGAACTGCGCCATGAGGACGCTGATCTCCAGCACGATCGTCCACAGCCGTACCGCGTGGCGATAGGCTTCCACATCGACCTGACCCGTTTCGATGTTGACGAACTTGAGCAGGTTGAGGCTAGCCAGGTTGCAGGCGGTGTTGTCGAGGAACATGTACTCCGAGCATGGGTTGGATGCATTGATGCGTCCAGACTCGGGGCTGGTGTGCCACTCATTGATCGTGGTGTCGTATTGCACACCGGGATCGGCGCTCTTCCAGGCCGATTCGGCGACGAGATCCCACAGGTCGCGAGCGCGAACGGTCCGGTGGACCGATCCGTCGGTGCGACGGATCAGATTCCAGTCGGCATCGTCGGCGACGGCCTGCAGAAAGTCGTTGGTGATGCGCACCGAGTTGTTGGCGTTCTGGCCGGAAACGGTCTGATAGGCCTCGCCGTTGAAATCGGCCGGATATCCGGCGGCGATCAACGCCTGGACCTTTTTCTCCTCGTCGGCCTTCCATGTAATGAAGGCTTCGATATCGGGGTGATCGACATCGAGGCAGACCATCTTGGCGGCGCGACGGGTGGTGCCGCCGCTCTTGATGGCGCCGGCGGCACGGTCGCCCACGCGCAGGAAGCTCATCAGACCGGAGGATGTCCCACCGCCGGACAGCGGCTCGCCCTCGCCACGCAACGTCGAGAAATTGGTGCCGGTCCCCGAGCCGTACTTAAAGAGCCGCGCCTCACGGACCCAGAGGTCCATAATGCCGCCTTCCGCCACTAAATCATCAGAAATCGACTGGATAAAGCACGCGTGAGGCTGTGGGTGGGTATACGCATCTGTCGATTCGTGGACTTCGCCAGTGACGGGGTCAGTGTAGTAGTGGCCCTGCGCGGGACCAGTAATGCCGTACGCCCAGTTCAGACCGGTGTTGAACCACTGCGGCGAATTCGGGGCCGACATCTGGTTGACAAGCATGTAGGCGATTTCATCGTAGAACGCTTGAGCATCTTCCTCGGAGGCGAAGTAGCCATGGGTTTCGCCCCAGTGGCGCCAGCAGCCAGCCAGACGGTGAATCACCTGCCGGGCGGAGCGCTCCGGACCGAGCACCGGGTTGCCGTCATCGTCGAACAGGGGAGCGCCATCGTCCGCAACTTGGGGAACACCTGCTTTACGAAAGTACTTGGAGACCATAATATCGGTGGCGACCTGAGACCAGGAAGACGGAACTTCGGCGTCCTTCATCTCGAAGACCGTGGTGCCATCCTGATTGGTGATCCGGGAAGTTCGTCGCGCCCATTCCACCGAGGCAAACGGGCTCTCTCCCTGCTTCGTGAAATACCGCTGCACTGGCAATCCGGATGTGGTCGCCTGCTTCCTGGTCCGGGAGCGATTCGGGGCCGCCATAGCTGTTCCTTCTTCCCCCGCCTTGACTGGAGGGGATATCTATGCGTCACACCGCCCGCCAACGGCCTGACATCTCTCGTTCATGGCTGCACTGCCTTCAGTGCGGCCTTCCGATGGGGACAGTTTGGGGAGACGATACCCAACGCGGGAAGTGATCACCGCGTACATACGCCTCCGGGTTGACTGACCCGTAATTCGGAGCCATTTGGGGGACGCGCTGCCAGAGGATATGACAACCTGGAACGTCGAACAGCAGCGCGATGGCTACCAGTAGTATAGCGATTCGTGATTGAGACACAAGATGTGCCACTCTGTCATCGAAACGGCCAAAAATCTGGGAGAATCTTGGAACCACCGAAGGCCGGCGGAAGTGTCCGTTCAGATAGCGCACAGTATACGGATGTGTCCATTGGTCACAGATCGGTGACAACCAGTTGCGGGTCAAAAAATCGAAATGAAAGTTTCGCGTAGATTCGGTTTCCGCGGTGCTCGTCCGGGAGGAAGAATCAGCCTCGATCGAACTCGGTCCACGGCTGCCAGGTGAACCGGCCCCGGAAGCGATCGAGCGTTGTGAGGACGGCCGGACCGACAACGAGCAGAATCGCCACGTTGGCGATCGCGCGAAAGAGATCGTATCCGGCCGAGGTGACGAGATAGTACTGGGCATAGTGTTCGAGCGACTCCCTGGTATTGAGGGAGGGGTTCCAGTAGAGCCCGGTGTCTTCCTGTAAGCCGGGAGCGGCGAAGGGCCACGTCCAGAGATTCATGATCGCCCCGTACGCGAATCCCCAAAACGCGCCCATGGCGATCAGTCCCCAGAACCGCACCTTCGTATTGGAAGAACGCGCCAGCCAGCCTGATGTCAGTCCAACCCACCCGGCGACCAGCATCTGGAAAGGCAACCAGGGTCCAATGCCGCCGGTCAGAAAGGCGGAAACCAGTAATGTCAGCGCTCCCATTTGAAAGCCCATCGCGCTTCCAAACACGGCGCCGGTCAACATGATGAGGGGAAAAATCGGCGAGGCGCCAAGAAAGGTCGGTACGAGACGGAGCGTCGCGTCGAGCGCGACGAGCACGCCCAACAAGGCTGTCGATTTCGCGGCTTGCTGCAGCTGGCCCTCACGCTGCCCCTGCCGAAGAGCGCTAAGGATCGCCACCAATGAAAGCAGGGTGATCGCAGCGAAGAAAATGGGCGCATCTCCGGCTCTGGCCCGCTCCTCAGCGACCGGCTCGATCGCCGGCATCAGGAAGGGGTAGGCGAAGGCGGCGATACCGGCAATTGATGCGATAGACACCGCCACGACTGGAGTCATGTTCCAGCCACGTTCAGACGTTGTCGGATGACCCAGATTGTGCAAAACTGCTAATCCTCAGTGATTGCGCTGCCAGCGCGCGATGTTCTGGCTGCGGAATCCAATGAAACTGCCAGTGAATTGTTCATTTCGACCAAAGAGCATTGTCGAACCCTGCAGAGAGGATCCTCGATGGCGGAAATAACTGTGCATGATCTCCTGTCCTGGGAGCAGCGCATCATGCTCCCGGAATCGCTCCCCAACGACGGCGTCTGGACAACGGGCGACCGGTTGCTGGAACGCGAGGTCAGCTGGGCCGTGACGCTGCGAGCCTCGATGCCCATTCTGCCACCGATCAGAGGTGGAGAGCTGGTGATCCTGCCCGATCGCATTCTGATGGACACGGGAGTGTCCGCCGAGGAGATCGTGCGGGAGGTGGCGAACCGCGGCGCTACGGGTTTGATCGTCGAGCGATTCATTCCGGCGCCTTCTTCGCTCATTTCACTCTGGGCGGAAACAATTCCCGCGGATCTCGAAAGCGACATCAACCGGATGCTGACCGAACAGCGTGGCGAGATCTACCGGGCTGGCACCGAGCTCGGCCGCAGTTTGACGCAGGTCACCGCGTTAGGCGCGGATGTTGAGGATGTGCTGAAGACGGCCAGCGACTATCTCGGATTTGGTGTGGCGGTGGTGTCGGCCAGAGACGGTGTCGTCGCGTCGGCTGGGGAATCGTCGATAGAGACACTCCCGTCAGCAGGGGACGTGACGGGTTGGCAGGGAGATCTCTTCGGTTTGCCGCTTGCGCATGGCAGCACGCTCTGGCTTGGCGCCGTCCCGGCTGGAAAACGAGCGATGGCACGGTTGGTGAGCGAGCGAGTCGGCATGGCAGTCGAAGCGGCGATGGCCCACGCGGTCGATGTCCGGCCCCGCGGAAACGCGCGAGCGCATGCGATCGCCGGTCTGCTCACAGACGCTGGAAGCGACGCATCGAAGATGTCGGCAGCGCTCGGGTTGCCGTCGAATGGCGCCTATGCTGTTGTGCTGTCGCATGACGGCTCCAGCCGCGGAGCAAGAGCGCGCGAAATCGCCCTGCTCGGCGCAGCGCACGACGCGGCGGAGGTCGATGGCTTCAACGCAACATTGATCGAGTTGTCGAACCGTACGCCTCGTATGTCGACAACGTTGTCGCCGGGGTTGACCGGACGTGGAGCGAGAGTTGCGACTGAGGATGAAGGATGGATGGTGGTGTCTGAGCAGGTTACCGGTGTTTCCCGGATACCTGCCGCAGCTCGCCAGGCGCGCTATCTGGCCGCGCTCGTATCAGCTGGGATGGTGCAGGGAGGTCAGATTCACTTCGATCGGCCGGCTGATGTTGGCGTCTACCGCTTGCTCTTTCCGCTCTGGGGTTCACCGGAGCTCGAGGCGTTTTCGCGAGACACGCTGGGCCAGCTGCTCACCAGGGACCGCCGGGGCAATCTGCGGCGGACACTCCTCGCCTATCTCGAAGCAGGTGGATCGCAGGTCGAAGCGGCGGGCAGGCTCAACGTTCACCGCAACACCCTCGCCTACCGGCTCCGGCAGATCGCCGAAATGACGGGCGCCGACCCGACCCGGCCACAGAGTCATCTCGCGCTGCATATGGCGCTGCTGGCCTCAGTTCTACCCCCGGCCCCGGTCGGTCAGTCAACGGGATGAGGACAACTACAGGGTCAGGCGGCCAAACGCGGCCTTGTAGACGTCGTTGTCACGCCGGAAGGTGTCAGGGTTGATGCCTTTCAACACTGCCATCTGATAGGCGAGCATTTGCATCGGCACGACGGTGAGGAGCGGCGAGAGCATTTCCGGGACGACCGGGACGGCGAAGGTTGTAGCGCTGGCCACGGCGGTCATCGGTTGACCGACGACGAGTATCCGTGCGCCCATGCCGTCGAGCACGCTGGTGATGGCGGCGACCCGTTCCCCGGCAGCGCCTGGCACGTCAACGACCACCGCGAGATCTCCGGCATTTACGGCGACCATCGGGCCGTGCAGGAATTGCTCAGCGGCCAGGGCATCGACGTCGCCATACGCGGCTTCTCGCGCCTTGATCACGAATTCGAGCGCGGTCGCTTCGTTCGGACCGGCGCCGGTCGCATAGACCCGATGACTGATCGCGTAGGCAGCAGTCTCGGCAAGCACATCAGCCCTGAAGAGGATTGTGCTCACAGCTGAGGGTAATGTGTGCAGGGTCTCCCGGAATCCTTTGGTTTGGGGACCACCGGCGACCGTGGCGATCTGGGCGATGACGGTCATCGCGGCGAGATGCGAAGCCGTGTACGCCGCCGATTTCTCCCGATCGACCGTGCGCAACACCAGTTGCGATCCAGGATGCTCGGCGCTTTGGCTGCCGACGGAGAGGACGGTTGCACCCGCCGCTACTGAGCGGTCGAGCGCGACTTTTGAGTACGACTTGACGCCGGTATGTGCCATCACGATGACGGCGTCACCCTGGCCGATCGGGAAGTGCTCAGGATAGGTGGAAAAGTCAAAGGAACTGACCGCCCGGGCATTGAATCCGGCGGCGCGAAGCAACCACGACCCGACCAGCGCAGCGTGATAGCTGGTGCCAATACCGGTCAGCGTGACGCTGGATGCAGGCCGAATCAGGGCGGCGGCCTGTTCGGCCTGCGACCAGCCGGACGTGAGGAGTCGGTCGAGCATCTCAGGCTGGCTGGCCATTGTTTGATACATGAAGGAATCGGTTGTCGGAACGCCCATCAGGAACCTCGCACGAGGAGTGAAAGAGTCAACTCGACCATGGTAGCAGAGGGTCGAATCGCGCCATTGTTGCAGAACTGACGCAACGGACCGAAGGAATTCGGTGCGCTGTCGCCGTCAAACCAGTAGGATGAAGCTAGCGAGTTGGAGTCTGCATCGATTCTGCAACCTCACGGTAGTGAACTGAAAGCGGGGAGCACACGATGGCAAGTCAGCGAATCATTGTTCCACTCGACGGGTCAGCAATGGCGGAGCAGGCGATTCCGTATGCCGCAGCGCTGGCGGGAATGTCCGGTTCGGTCACATTCCTGCATGTGGTGCCCGCGGCGGAACCGTTGCGTGGGCTGTTTGGCGGGGAAATCGCTTCGGTCGAAGATGTCGAGTCGATGGCCGAGCAAACAGGCGCTGCATTGATGGAAGAAACGAGCTCACGCTGGCGGGCGTTGCTTCCTGTCCAGCCTGGGATTCGTGTGGTAGCGGGCGATCCGGCGCAGGCCACGCTCGACACGATCGATTCGGAAAAGGCAACGATGATTGCGCTGTCCAGCCATGGCCGGGGCATGGTCGGGCGCATTGCGTTCGGCAGCGTGGCGGACCGGCTTTCCCGTTCCTCGCCGGTGCCGGCGCTGATTGTGCATCCATCCGATGAATTGAGCGATCCTGCGGCGGCTGATATTCGCCGGATCGTTGTGCCGCTCGACGGATCGGAAATCGCCATGGAAGCGCTGCCAGTCGCCGGGCAGATCGCTGAGGATACTGGAGCTGCGCTTTTGCTCGTTTCGGCCGTCAATCCCTCCGCGGTGATGCTGCCAACACCGGTCGGCGGATCGTACTATCCTGCTGAGCTCTACGAAGAGATCGCCTCAGACCTGGGCGATGCAGCCAAGGAGACCCTCGGCAGCGCTGAAGCGCTGCTCCCCGGACTTCAGGTGGAAACGAGAATCGTGGAGGGACCGACCGTTGAGGCGGTTCAATCGATCGTCGAAGCTGGTGATTTGGTGGTGATGACCACTCATGGTCGCGGCGGCTTCACTCGCTGGTTGTTGGGAAGCGTTTCAGAGAAACTGATTCGGTCTGGCATCGCGCCGGTCGTTCTCGTGCCGGCCGCGGGTCGTGGAGAGTCTGCGAGATGAGGCCTCACTAGATGAGCATCGACATGTTTTCGCGAGTGCTGGTTCCGCTGGATGGATCAGATGTCGCGCAGATGGCGTTGCTCTACGCCCTGGCGATCCCCAGCGAGTCGGTGCGATTGCTCACGGTATTGCCGCCTGGTGCGGTGACCGATTCGACCATCGAGGCCGACTGGCGGGAGCAGTGGCAAGCGGCGTGCGAGCAGAAGCTCGAAGCGGACGCCGTTCTCCTGCACGACCAGGGACGCAACGTCGAGATCATCGTCGCATTCGGCGATCCAGCCGAGGTCATTCTGGCCGAATCGGTTGATGCCGATCTTGTGGTGATGACGACGCATGGTTACGGCGCCGGGCGGCGGTTGGTCTTTGGCAGTGTGGCCGATCGCCTGGCCCGGACATCTGAAACACCATTGCTGCTGATTCGGGGTGGGGAGGATCCCGTCACTGCGCAACCGATCGTTCGCATCGTCGTCGCGCTGGATGGGTCCGACCTGGCGGAACAGGCGATCGGTCTTGCGGGCAATCTGGCGTTGGCGATTGGTGTGCCAGTATTGCTGGTCCGGGCAGTCGATCTCATGCAATGGGGCATGATTGCCCAGCTCAATGCGTCGCCGGTGGCACGTTACGCAGCAGACCCCGAGACAATTCGAGGCGCGGCGGGCGCCTATCTGGAATCACAGGCCGAACAGATGCGCATGCGGAGCCTTGATGTGAAAACCGATGTGCTGGAAGGTGATCCGGCATCGGCGCTGCACGACGCGCTGCTTCCCGGTGATGTGCTGGTGCTGACGAGCCATGGCCGAGGCGGCATTGGCCGGTGGTTGCTGGGTAGTGTGGCCGAGAAGATGATCAAGCATGCCAACACGCCCGTCGTCGTTGTGCGCGCCAAACCGGTCGCAGCGTCGTAAGCTTTCACCAGGTGCACGGCGCGATCGGAGATTCAGTCAGTGCGGCTCATTCGCATCGGTCTGGCAAACATCAACACGACAGTTGGGGCGTTTTCCGCGAATACGTCCGCCGCGATCGAGATGGCTCGGGAGATGGCGGAGTCAGGCGTCACACTAGGACTCTTTCCGGAACAGGCGATCGGCGGCTATTCACCGGAAGATCTGGTTCAGTGGCAGGGTTTTGTCGATCGGCAATGGCCAGAATTGGAACGCTTCGCCGCGGAGACGTCGTCGCTGCCGGCGGCGTGGGTAATCGGTGTCGTCATCAATCATCAGGGACTGCGCTACAACTGCGCGGCGGTCGTTGGCGGCGGAGAGATCATCGGAGTCGTGCCGAAAGAAAAACTGCCGACCTATAACGTCTTCTATGAAGGGCGCACCCTGGCGCGGGGCGCTGCCGGGATGCTCGAGCTGCATCGCGATGTGCCATTTGGCGATCTCCTTTTCGATTTCGATTTCGGCCTGTTGGGCGTCGAGGTCTGTGAAGACCTGTGGAGCGCCGATGGTCCGATGCGGCGGCGAGCCTACGGTGGCTCCGAAATCGTCGCGAACATTTCCGCCTCGCCATTTCGCGTCGGTATCGTCCAGACCAGGCGTGAACTGATCTCGACGCGCGCAGCGGACAACCAGTGCACCATCGCCTACACGAATCTGATCGGCACGAACGATGGATTGATCTTTGATGGTGGGTCGTATGTCAATCAGAATGGCAAACCGATGCTGGAAGGGGAGCGCTTCCGAAAGGGATTTGCCGAGACGACGGTCGATCTCGAGCGTACGTTGCGTTTGCGCTCGGAAGCGACGACCTGGCGGGTGGATCGCGAAGCGTACTTACTCGACCACGAGCCTACTGCCGTCATAGAAGTATCGCCAGAGCTGCTCGACACGTCGGGACCGCGACACCAGCTGACCTATCCGATTCCCGCTCAGCGCAGTTTCTTCCTTCCGGCCGAACAGACTCCTCCTTCGCCGCGAGAGGCATTGTGCGAAGAGATTCTCGATGCGTTGGCACTCGGCATTGGCGACTACTTCGAAAAGATCGGCGCATTCCAGGTCATCGGCGTTTCGCTTTCCGGCGGGCGCGATTCGTTGCTGACGCTTCTGATCGCGCACCGGTACGCCAGCAAAGTGCGACCGGACGATCCTGGCTCGCTGATCCGCGCCTTCTATCAGCCGTCCCGCTATTCATCCGATCAGACACGACTTGGTGCGGTGACGATTTGCCGCGATCTCGGCGTGCCGCTGGAGATCGTCTCGATCGACGATGCCTTCGAGCGTGAGCGGGAAGCGGTCGCGGCGATGTTGCAGCCGGGCGAGTCGATCACGCCGATCACCGAGCAGAACATCCAGGCCCGGTTGCGGGCGCAACGGATGTGGAACTGGTCGAACTCGGCCCACGGGCTTTTCTTGCAGACCGGGAACATGACCGAGAAAGCGGTTGGCTACACGACAGTCGGGGGCGATCTGATGGGCGCTCTGGCCGTGCTGGCCAACGTGCCGAAGACGGTCGTCATGTACCTCCTCGACTATCTGTATGAGCAAACGGAATATGAAGGCATCGCCGCGGTGCTGGCCAAACCTGCCGGTCCGGAGCTGGCGCCGAACCAGAGTGGCGAAGAGGAACTGATGCCCTTCCCGGTGCTCGATGCCTGCTTCTATCTCTTTGTCGGTGAGAAGCTGTTGCCGGAAGAAGTCGAGCTGGTGATCGGGCAGATGTTCCCCGAATACGACACCACAACGGTCGAGGGATACGTGGCGAAATTCGTGCGCCTTTTCCTGCGTTCGATCTTCAAGTGGGTGCAGTCGCCGCTCTCCCTGCACATCGGCAATCTCGATCTGGAGCGCGAGCGGGCGATTCAGTTGCCGGTGGTGACGTCGTCCGCCTGGACCGAGCACTTGTAGCTGCGCACCGCGTGCGCCCGCCTCTCGCGACAGTCATGGTCGCGCCCTGGTTCCCTCCTCTGGCGGAGTTGTGCAGCCCCAGTGCCGTAGCCGTTGAGGTCTGGCGCACGCGGTGCGCAGCTACGTTTGGCGGCCGCATGGGACGCTGTGCTGTACCGGGTAAGCCCAACCGTTCCAGAGTCGTGCATCTTGCCCACACTTCCTGCCGAGCATTTGGGTCTTCTTGACATTGGTCAACCAATCAACCTATCATCCACTCTGTAAGCGCTTGCAGATGTGAAGGGGATTTGCCCTGTCCTAACGGGAGAAATCTCGGACACTTGTGATTGCGCTTACAGGCGGAGATTTTTGGCGCCGCGCGTGGAGCAGACGAGTGGCCATCAGTCACGATGAACGACGCATCACCCTCGAAGACGTCGCCCGCGAGGCGAATGTCTCGACTGCCAGTGTCTCTCGTGTCGTCAACAACAAGGGGTATGTCAGCGAGGATGTGCGCAACCGGGTGATGGCGGCATTGGTGCGCACCGGCTATGTCATCAACCGGCAGGCGCGAGGATTGGCCAGCGGCAAATCACAGGTCATTGGACTGGTTGTTCCCGAGTTGGAAACGAGCTATTTCGGCGAGATCATTCGAGGCATCGACGAAGAACTCGCGGCGGTCGCCTACGACCTGATGCTTTACACCACGCATCATCGCAAGCAACGGGAATCGGCGCATGTGGCGACGCTTACCGCCGGGCTGGCCGACGGGTTGCTGCTGGTCCTGCCGCAGGATCCGGGGGCTTATCTCGAGTCGTTCCGCCGCCGTCGCTTTCCCTACGTCCTGATCGACCACGGTGGAATTGATGAAACGGGGCCCTCGGTTGGCGCCACGAACGTGCAGGGAGCGCTCGATGGCACAGACTACCTGATCCAGCTCGGGCACCGGCGGATCGGCTTCATCACCGGCAAGATGCACATGGGGTGTGCGGTCGATCGTCTCGCGGGATATCGTCTGTCGCTCGAATCCGCCGGCATCCCGTATGACCCGGAGCTCGTGCTCGAAGGGGACTTCCACCAGCCACTCGGTTATCAACAGGCCTGCCGTCTGCTGGCGCTTGCCGACCGGCCAACGGCCATTTTCGCGTCGAACGACGCGATGGGTTTTGGCGTGATGGAAGCGGTGCGCGATGCCGGCCTGCGCATCGGTCATGACATCTCGATTATCGGTTTCGACAATATCCCCGCCGCGTCGATGGTGCATCCACCACTGACGACAGTGCGCCAACCGCTGAATGAGATGGGGCGGGCGGCGACGCGCATGCTTCTGGAACGGATCGCGGCGCCGGACACCCCAGCCGAGCGCATCGATCTGCCCACCGAACTGGTGGTTCGCGAATCTTGCCGGATGATCGCCGGCCCCTGAGTCAGGACCGTCCGGCCACCCGGGGATGTCTGCTGTACCAGGCGAACTCGTGGCCGAGCGTATGTCGATTGGAGTTCTTTCGGACGAAGAGAAGGAGGAAATCGATGAAAACGACCCGCCGCAATCTGATGATCGGGGGCGCCTCGCTGGCAGCCGCCACAGCGTTGCCTGTGGCACAGAGCGCATCGGCGCAGGACGCTGCGACGATTACCTGGTGGCACATTTCGACCAATGAAATCGATCAGGCGCTCTTTCAGCAGCTCGCCGACGAGTATGTCGCCGATCATCCGAATGTGACCATCGAGATCACCGTGCTGGAGAACGAGGCTTTCAAGCAGCGGTTGACGACCGCGATGCAATCGGGCGACCCGCCCGACATTTTCCAGAGCTGGGGTGGCGGTGTGCTTTATGAGTACGCCAGTGCGGGATTAGTCAAGAACATTACTGCCGATCTGCAGGTCGACGGTTGGGGGGACTCCTTCGTTCAAGCCGGGTTGGGGCTGTACGGTACAGATGGCGCGTACTATGGTGTGCCCTGGAGACTCGCTGTCGTTGCCTTCTGGTACAACAAAGCGCTCTTCGCGCAGGCCGGCATCGAAGCGCCTCCGGCCACCTGGGAGGAATTCCTGACGACGGTATCCACGCTCAAGGAGGCCGGAATCACGCCGATCTCGGTGGGCGAAGGGGACCGCTGGCCGGGACACTTCTACTGGGTCTATCTGGCGACGCGGACCGGCGGCGAAGGGGCCTTCATGAATGCCTACACGCGGAGCGGCAGTTTCGCTGATGAGTCGTTTGTGGAGGCTGGCAGATTATTGGAGGAGCTCGTCGCGCTGGAGCCATTCCAGGACGGTTTCCTTGGCGCGTCCTATCCCGATGCCGCCACGGTAATGGGCAATGGCCAGGCCGCGATGGAGCTGATGGGACCATGGGCGCCGGGTGTCTATGCCGACAACGCCGAGAATGGCGTCGGCCTCGGCGACGACCTTGGCAACTTCCTCTTCCCATCACTCGAAGGTGGCGCAGGCGACCCGACCGACATTCTGGGTGGCGCGGACGGTTTCGCCATCGGCGCCAACGCATCGCCCGAAGCGATCGACTTCGTTCGCTTCCTCACCAGCGCGGAGAATCAGAGCTTCCTGGCCGGCGAGGGCATCGCCATCCTGCCGACGGTGACCGCGGCGGAAGACGCGATCACCGATCCCATTGCCAAGGAGCTGGCCGAGCTGGCAAGAACCGCCAACTACCTGCAGCTCTACTACGACCAGTTCCTGCCGCCAGCGGTTGGCCAGACGGTCAATGACGCCGTGCAGGGGATCTTCGCGGGGACCCTGTCGGCGGAAGAGGTCGCTCAGCAAATCGAGGATGTGGCGGCTGAGGAGCTTGCCGGATAGGCGAGCCACTCCCCGTCCGGCGCGGTGCTTGCAATAACGCGAGCACCGTGCCGCGGGAGTACTCATGATGCAGTTTCGTGCTTCCGCCATGGAGATGTCCGCGGCTCCGCCAAACCGAACGGAACGGCAATTCAATACGGGCCGGATGCTGACGGTGGCGGCGTTTTTGCTGCCGTCAATTCTGCTCTACTCACTCCTTGTCTTCTATCCGCTCTTTCGGGCTGCCTACTATGGAATGTTCGATTGGAACGGACTCGGCCCACTCACCGATAACGTCGGTATCGAAAACTTCCGCAATGTGCTGAGCGATGGGCTCTTTCGAAAAGCGCTTCGGCACAACGTGACCATCCTGCTCCTCTCACTGCTGATACAGCTGCCACTGGCGATCGTGCTGGCGATTCTGGCGAGCGGCAATGTTCGCGGTCGGGCATTCTTCCGGACGGTCTTCTTTCTCCCGTATGTGTTGTCCGAGGTTGTGACAGCGGTTATCTGGTCGTTTCTGCTTCAACCAAATTCGGGAATCAACGACTTGCTGGAGCGCGTGATACCCGGTTTCGAGGCCGTGCCCTGGCTGGGTGATCCGGACATCGTGCTGTACGTGGTTTTTGTCGTAATCACCTGGCGATTCATTGGATTTCACATCGTTCTCTATCTGGCCGGCTTGCAGGGGATTCCCGCTGAGCTGACGGATGCAGCCAAACTCGATGGCGCTTCGTCGCTGCGTGTTGTCCTCGATGTCGTGTTGCCGTTGCTGGGGCCGACGATCCGGATATCGGTCTTTCTTTCGGTGATCGGTTCGCTGCAGTTCTTCGATCTGATCTGGGTGATGACACAGGGTGGGCCTGTCAATGCCACTGAGACGATGGCCACGTATATGTACAAGTACAGCTTCCAGCGTTTCGAGATCGGCTATGGGGCGGCGGTGTCTCTGGTGATTTTCGGCATCTGCTTTGGCTTTGCGTTGCTCTATCAGCGATTCGTCTTGAGCCGGGACTATGACAATGCGCTTGCCTGAGCGAGCAGCGAGGAGCAGATGGGCGTGAGTGGACCGGGCCGGAGCTCATTTCCCGGGCTGATCGCCAGATATGCCGTCCTCAGCATGATGGCGGTGATTATTCTGGTCCCGATCGCGGTCGCGGCGATCAGCGGATTCAAGACAACCGGACAGGTGCGGGCCAATCCGTTTGCGCTGCCGCGTTCGCCAATCTGGACGAACTACACCGATGTGTTGCGGAGTGATTCGTTCTGGCGGCAAGCCGGCAACAGCATGTCGATCATGCTGGCGACGACATTTCTGGTGCTGGCGCTGGCGAGCTCTGCCGC
>CAYWSE010000029.1:0-44960 GCA_964461025.1 uncultured Sphaerobacteraceae bacterium
TGGGATGATGACTTCCTGCTCCAGTTGCTCGCTCAATAAGATGCGATTGCCCTGGGCGTTGCCGCTACAGCGCGGCCCGACCACATACCATGCAGTGGCGGCGAGGCCCGCATCGCCCGTCTAGCGATAGCGGACGCGGCTGGGCATTGGGCGCCGAACAGGAATGATGCGCGTCTTGCGACGTGAAAGCCCTTGCGAGATGAGAAGCCCTGCCGAAACCAGCGCAATCAGCGAAAGCCCACCAACAATGAATGGATTGAACGATCGCGTCGACCCCACGACGGCGGCACTCGGAACGCCGACAACATACCGCGAAATCTCGCTGACCTCGGTGGTCACGCTTCCCTGGTCGGAGTCGACGACCGGCATAGGCTGGGCAACGGAGCCATCAATCCGGTAGATGCGGGCGCCTGCGTCCGATCCTGCCGAATCGAGCGCAATCGTCAGCTGCGCCGGCGACGCCAGAGGTTCAGCGGCCATACCGTCGGCGGCACTGAATGCGACATCGAATGCCGTTCCGGAAATCAGGGTAATACCGGCAATGGTTGGCAGATCGTGATCGGAAACGGGCTGAAGCATGACCGTGGTCTGATCGGTCAGTGCATCACGAGGAACGATGATTCGGGCGCCCGCTGGATTCTCCAGTGTGCCGCCGGTCTTGCCCATCGAGAGCGCCACCATTCCATTGGCGCCTGTGGAGGGACCAAGACTCGCCTCGGTATCCTCTTCCTCTTCAACTGCCTCGCCGTCGCCCTCCTCGCCTTCCACGCCAGTCGCTTCACCGGACGAAGCCGATCCGTTCAGGGTGTAACCATAGTCCGGCGCGTTTGCCTCCGGGCCACCGCTCGCATCTCCAGCAAATCCACTCGGATTCGCGATCGCTCGCAGGACAATGCCGGGATCGCCAGCCACAACGCCAGTGCCGTCGCCCATCACCCCATCGCCCGTGCTGGCAGATGTGGCATCGAGGCTCCCGTCGACATCCTCCGTCACTACCTCGACGCCGCATTCATTGAGGAAGGAGTCGTCGTTCATGTCGTAGACAGTCACGTAGTACGTGCCTTCGTCGTCGGGTGCAACCCACGCAAGCACCACCGCGGAATTGGCCGCGAGCGTGCCGATCAGCGATGCATCTCCATCCGCCGATCCATCGAACGCACTGTTCGACGCTTCTGCCGGGAACGACCCGCCGGAAGCGACGACGCCGATCGAGCCACTGCCCGTTACCATCACCTGCGCCTGCTTGCCAATCGAGACCGAGGTGGGACATTGCACTTCCGCGGCAACGGTTTCGCCTGTGGACAGGAAACCCTCCAGATAAGTGCTGGCGCTGGCCAGTTCGGCTCCAGTTTCGGGATCATAGGCGTAGAAATAGAGCGTCGAGTCAGACTCGTACTGAGGAGCAACCCAATCGACAGACCCACCCGCTTCGACAATTACCGTGTTCTCGCCTGTCGCGGGGAAATATCCATCCTGCGCCGAAAGCAGGATTTGCCCTTCTCCAGAAATGCCGATCGCTGCGGTCTGTCCCGATTGCACTGACGCCGGAACGCCGATGCCAATCGACGACGCCGTTGTTTCTTCCTGACCGCCAACGACATCTGGCTGGGTCGGCGTCACGAGCATCAGGTTGTTCGCGATCGTCACCGAATCGGACCCAACGCTGAAGCTGTCAACGGAGTAGACGACGTTCCCAATCTTCCAGTAGACCAGGTCATAGACCGGTGTCAGATCGTGGTAGGCGGGGTAGCCCATGACGTTGGCGTTTTGCAGCAGCTGGTTATTGCGGTCTGCCGCCGAGTACGCTGGAATCGTGCCCCCTGCTTCGCCTGTTACCCGCAGGTAGGTCACCGGTGTACCGGGGATCAGCCAGTAAAAACTGTAAAAACCTTCGTACGCAAGAATCTCTGGCTCGCCGCTGAATGGAGAAGGCAACCACGAAGGCGCGTAAACATTGATGCCGATCGAAAGCCGTGACGCGGAGGCGCTCGACATCCAATCTGGAATCTGGGCGGAAGCCGACGGAGCTGGCTGCGGCGCAGCCGGCGCGGCATAGCTCAACCCAGACACCCCAAAAAAGAGGAGTGCCGCAATGCATAGGGCTAGCCAGCGACGATGGTGCTTCATGCAGTTTCCGGATGTCTTCAAGCGGTTCGAGGACTTGCTGGAGGTGACTGCCTCGGCGCAACGATCCGCTGAACACGGGTATATCGAACGACCTGAGTCCGCAACAGGTGCGACGAACCAGCCACCAGGCATCGCACGGCATACAGATTACCATCTGAGGCTGCACCAGGGCGAACGCGGCCAGTCGGCGCTGTACAGCAGTGAAGCCACTCCAGAGAAGCGCGAAATCGATCGTCGAAACTGATCGACATTGAAGAAAATAGGGTCCGAGTCGTAAATTCCACCTGGTCCGCAAGCGACTGGAACTGGAGTAGCGGGATGATTCACATGAAAGAAAGCGCCATGAGCATCGCATCGCGCACGTACGTTCGGGATGTACTCAGTGGCCGGCTGACCCGGCGACAAGCGCTGGAGCGCGGTCTCGCATTGGGCATTTCCACTCCCCTGCTCAGCACATTGGTTCTGCGCGGGCCATCCGCCAGCGCGGCGCCAGCTCAACGAGAACGCTCATGGCGGTCCGGACTGCAATTCGAAGATTCCGGTACGCTGAACGTCATTGTGGCCAACGGCACCAATGACATCGATCCGCATTCTTCCTATTCGACGATGGGCGGCGTCATCGCGCTGACCGCGTATGAAATGCTCGTACGGTACAGGGGCGATTCGCTCGAGGAGATCGAGCCGCTGCTGGCGGAATCGTGGCAGGCGAACGACGATCTCACCATCTTCACGTTTACGCTGCCCGAAAACGCGCTCTTTCACGACGGCACGGTGTGCGATGCTCAAGCCGTCAAGGACTCGATGGTCCGCTTCCGGCGTCTGGAAATGGGCCCCTATATCGTTCTGCAGCGCTTTGTCGATGACCCCGAATCACAGATCGAAGTCATCGACTCCCGGACCGTGCGCTTCACAATGGAACGTCCGCAACCGCTCTTCCTTCCCGCCATGGCGTCGTCGTATGGCCCATACGTCGTCAGCCCGGCTGCGTTCACCGAAAACGCCACCGACGACGATCCCTGGGCTCATCAATTTCTCAGCTTCGAGGCCGTGGGCACCGGACCGTACCGGCTCGTCGAAAACAGCACAGTCGAACGGATTCGCTTCGAACGATTCGAGGACTACCACCGAGGCTGGGAAGGTCCGCACTTTTCAGAGGTCATCATGCGGATCGTTCCCGAGAATTCGACCCGCCGCCAGCTGCTCGAAGACGGCAGCGGCGACATACTGACGAATATCCTCACCGGCGAAGACGTTGTTGCGCTGCAGGAAAACGACAACCTCACTGTCCTCACCTACCCGTCGACGCGAGTCAATTGGGCCATTCTCAATGTGCCGCGGCTGGGCACAGTCGAGGCGAGAAGAGGGCTCTCGTACGCGTTCCCCTATGATGAAGTGATCACCGGCGCATTTCAGGGGTTGCTGACGCGATCCGGGCCGCTTCCATCGACCGTGCAGGGCGTCGATCCTGATGTCTTCCTGTACCCCACCGATCTCAACAAGGCCCGGGAACTGCTCGCGGCGAGCGGCTTTCCCGAGGGCTCGACACTGGACATGCTCGTCATCGCCGAAATCGTCGAGGACAACATTTCCGCCCAACTTTTCCAGGCTTCTCTGGCCGAGATCGGCATCAACCTGCAAATCACCCAGATCGATTTTGCGACCTTTGACGATATTATCTTTGGCGATTCGCCGCCCGACGAGAAGGAGATGATTCTGGGAGCCTGGGCGTGGTGGCCGGATTACAACGATCCACACAACCACCTGGCGCCGAACTTTCTCGCTTCCGCACAAGGAGGGGGCGGCAGCAACGCCGGTGGCTGGGTCAACGACCGTTTCGAAGAGATCATGGCCGAAGCTGAACAGTTCGAAGACCTGGAGCAGCTGCAAACATTGATGATCGAGGCCCAGCAAATCCTCACGGAACACGATCCGCCCGCCATCTACTACGGCGAATCGCTCTATTACACGATCATGCAGAACGACATTCGGGGATTTGTGGCGAATCCGCTCTATCTCGAATCATACTTTTTCTACGATATGTACCGGAAAGTCTGATCGGCTCTGCGATGGCGGGCGTCCAATCGGCTAGTGACGCGAGGACTGGATGATCGCCAGGTTGGTCGTGCGACGTCTCCTCTTCATGATTTTCGTCCTCTTTGGACTGTCGCTCATCACGTTCACTCTTTCGCATCTAGTCCCGGCGAATCCGGCCCGGCTGATAGCTGGGCCGCGCGCCAGTCAGGAGACAGTGGCCAAGATCGAAAAGGAGTATGGTCTCGATCAGCCACTCACGACCCAGTATGTCGACTACATCACCGGTGTGATCACACTCGACTTCGGGCAGTCCTTTTCAACGCGCAAACCAGTCAGTGAGGATCTGGCACGCTACCTTCCCGCCACGATCGAGCTCGGTCTCTATGCGTTCCTGGTCTCCACCATCATTGGCATTCCGCTTGGCGTCGCATCCGCGGTACGCCGCGATTCCTGGATCGATCACATCAGCCGCATCGTATCCATCTCGGGGCTGGCATTGCCGGTTTTCTGGCTGGCCCTGATGACGCAGTTTCTCTTCTTCAGCAAGTTGGGGATCCTGCCGGACGGCCGCAGGCTTCCCGATTCGGTCGCGCCTCCACCGGGCGTCACAGGGCTCTATACGATCGATGCGCTGATCGCCGGACAGTGGCACACCTTCACCACAGCACTCGAACACCTGGTGATGCCGGTGGCCGTGCTGGCGTTCGGGTCGCTGGCGGTGACGACGCGGATGGTCCGGGCCGGTATGCTGGAAGTTCTCGATCAGGACTACATTCGCACTGCGCGGGCCAAGGGCGTCGCCCAGCCGGCCGTGATCCGAACGCACGCCTTGAAGAATGCCCTGCTGCCCGCGGTGACGTCGATCGGTTTGCAGATTGGCCTGCTGTTGTCTGGTGCGTTTCTGGTCGAGATCGTCTTTTCCTGGCCGGGTGTCGGGCGGTACGCCGTGAACGCCATCCTGCAGATCGATTACAACGCGATCATGGCCACCACCCTGGTGATCGCCGTGATCTTCGTGTTGCTCAATCTCGTCACTGACATTCTCTATCTCTTCCTCGATCCGCGGATAACCTACTGATGAGCGCCGGAGAGCTTTCAAACCCAGCCCCCATCACACGCCTTTCCTCGACTCGAGGCAAATCGAGTCCGCTCCGGCGGAACCTGCGGCGCTTTCTCGTCGACAACCGGCTCAATCTGATTGGCGCGATCATCGTGCTGCTCTTCTTCGTTCTCGCCGTCTTCGGGACGTGGATTGCGCCGCAAGACCCGTACGCTGTGGACATTGTGAACTCGAAACTCCTGCCCCCCTCCAGTCAGCATCTGATGGGCACCGATGAGCTCGGACGCGACGTCTTCAGCCGGATCATCGCCGGCACGCGCGTATCCCTGCAGGTTGCCGTGGTTGTGCTCGGCTTCGCCGTTGTCTTCGGCACCATTGTCGGTTTGATCTCCGGGTATGCCGGCGGCTTCGTCGATGAAGCCATGATGCGCCTTACCGATATGTTCCTTGCTTTCCCGGCGTTGGTGCTCGCCGTCGCGATTTCAGCGTCGCTCGGTCGCAATCTGCGAAACACGATGATCGCGCTGGCGACCGTGTTCTGGCCCTGGTATGCACGCCTGGTCCGTGCCCAGGTGCTGTCGATCAAAGAACGAGAATTCGTCGAGGCGGCGCGCAGTCTCGGCATGAGCCACCAGCGCCTGATCGTCAGGCACATTCTGCCGAATACGCTGGCCGTGATCATCATCCAGATGACCATCGACGTCGGCTACGCCGTACTGGCCACGAGCTCGCTGAGCTTCCTCGGGCTGGGAGCGCAACCGCCATCGCCCGAATGGGGCACGATGCTCGCCTCGGCCCGGAACTACTTCCGCGACGCCTGGTGGTACATGACGTTTCCGGGCATTGCCCTGACATTGACAGTTTTCGCCTTCAACGTCCTCGGGGACGGGTTGCAGGACGCGCTTAATCCCCGCTCCGGCTCTCGATAGCGATGTGTTGGGGCAGTTCGCCCGGTGTTTGCAAAGTTCCCGGTAGCCAGAACGAAAACGTCGATCCCTCGTTGACGACACTCGTCGCCCAGAGCTCGCCATGGTGAGCCCGGATGATGTGCTTCGAAATCGCCAGGCCCAGGCCAGTCCCTTCGGAACGCCGGGATCGGTCGGCTTTGTAGAATCGCTCAAAGACCCGGCTGAGTTCCTCTTCGGGAATGCCGGTGCCGGTATCGTGCACATCGACCCGCAGTCCGCCGCCGTCTTCTCGCGCAACGACCATGATCGATCCGCCTGAGGGCGTGAACTTGACCGCGTTGTGCAGAAGATTGATCAGCACTTGCTCGATGCGTTGTTGGTCGACATTCACGACGGGCAAGACGCCTTCGAATCGCAGGTCGATTGTCAATCCGGCGCGATCGATCTGCGGTCGCAGCCGTTCCACGCCGGCCCGAATCACCTCACCGGCAGGAGCAGGCTTCTGGACGAGATTGACTCTGCCCGATTCGAGCCGCGCCAGATCGAGGAGTTCTTCTACAAGCGCCGTGAGCCGATCAACTTCGTCCACAATCCGGTGCAGGAAGTCGATTGCCACCTCACGATCGTCAATCGCTCCCGACTCGAGCGTGTCCGCCAGTGCCCGAATCGATGCGAGAGGCGTTCGCAGCTCATGCGAGACATTCGCGACGAATTCTCTTCTGACGAGCTCGAGTCTTCTGAAATCCGTGACATCGCGCAGAACGACCACGCAGAAGTCACGATGTTCGCCTTCCATCGGTATGGCCGTCGCCTCGATCGAGCGCCCTGACCGCGCATATTCGACAGGGAGCGTCGTCGGCGTCATGGACGTCAGCGCCACCCGCATCTGCTCGAGCAGATCGTGATCGCGGACGACCACGGCAAACAACAGTCCGATCCCTGATCTTCCCTGATTACCAAGAATCTCCCTGGCCCGAGGATTCTCGGCAATGACTGTCTCCGCTCCATCAACGACGAGCACACCTTCCCGCAAATGCTCGAAAATCATCTCCAGACGCCGCCGTGAATCTTCGCTTTCGGCGCTCAGGGCATTGATGCGATCACCCAGCGTGTTGATTGCCGAAGTCAGATCACGGACCGCTCGAGTTCCCGTCACTGAGCCAGTCGATTCACTATCGCCGGAGACCACAGCGATCGCGTGATCTCGCAACGTGGCAAGAGAATCCGTCGAGCGTCTCGCCAACCACCAGCCGGCGAGTCCGAATACGCCTGCAGACAGTGCCAGCCCGGCGATGGCGATCGCCCAGAGTTCCCTGGTGGATACATTCACGGCCGCGATGTCCGCTACCGCGAGCAGGACTGCTTCGTTCGCCTCCGGAAGCGTGGTGACGTAGAGCGCGCTCTCCCCATCCTTGAGAATCACCTCGATCGGCAGCGTTATCTGGCTCGGAGGGAAATCAGCTGGCGGAACATCGTTCGGCGCAGTCGCTGAACTGATGAGCCATCCGTTCACATAGACCGCCAATGCCATACCGGACGTCCTAGACAGATTCTGCAGGAGCCTCACAGAGGACGCGTCGGAACCGACTGGCGCCAGCGCCGCAACGAGCTCGACACGCACGATGAAATCGTCCGCGCGGTCACGCTCGATGTTCCGCTCGGCCATGGTGACGACTGCCAGGAAGAGCGGAATCGTCGTCAGCAGGTACAGCAGCATGAACCCGGTCAGAACCTGACCGCGAATCGTGTCTGGCAGGAACCTGTTGAACATGACTGCGAACGCCTCTCGCTTGGACCGGCGCCCGGCGAACCGGCGTCAGATCGCGTTCAAACGGTAGCCGTGGCCCCGAACCGTTTCGATGAGCGCAGGTGTGGCAGGATAGGCCTCCAGCTTCTGACGCAGTCCCCGAATGTGCACATCCACCGTTCTTGTGTCGATCACGACCTCGTGTTGCCAGACTTCTCGCAAGAGCTGCTCACGCGAAACAGCGACGTTTGGCCGGCGCGCGAGATAGCTGAGCAATTCGAATTCGCGGTTCTTGACCGCCACATCCCGGCCGCCCACGATCACTTTGCGTGCCGCCAGGTCGAGCACCACTCGCCCATTGTCAAAGGTGAGCACTTGCGGACCGGGTATGTCGGAGACCGTTGCGGCCGACTGGCCTGTCGCTGCCTCAGGTCGCCTTCCCGGTGCAACACGCCGCAGGTTTGCCCGGACTCTCGCGACAAGCTCCCGCATCACGAATGGCTTGGTCAGGTAGTCATCGCCACCGATTTCCAGACCGAGAATGCGGTCGACATCCTCACCACGTGCTGAAAGAAACAGGATCGGCACATTCGATTCCTGGCGGATCGCACGGCAAACCTGCAATCCGTCTATGCCTGGCAGCATGACGTCGAGCACCAGGAGATCGGCATGGTGCATTCTGTGCATTTCGACTGCGGCGAGACCGTCGCTGGCAGAAATGACCCGCCATCCCTCCCGGCGCAAGCTGTAGGAGATCGCGTCCACGAGCGAAGGCTCGTCGTCCACGACTAGAATCAGTGGTTCGTCCGCCCGGTCGGCGGCAGTGGAACTCGACATGGCGGCGTACTTCGGTCTGGCGGTCACCCACCCTCGAACACGACGATATTGAGTATCACCGATTCACGCCAATGACGTAGGTCGTAGACCGTGGGACGTAGAGCGTAGTCCGTGCCCGGTCGCCTCTCCGCTTCTCCGCCTTCCTCTCCGCCTTTCCGCCCTTCCGCCTTACTCGCCGACTTGCCGCCTCTCCGCCTCTCCGCCTGTGGTATAGTCTCCCCTTGCGGGTGTTCGTGCCCGGGTTTTCATGTGCGTTACTGCCAAAAAGTAAGTAGAGTCGCAAAGATGAGCGCCAAGAAGCAGGATGTGGACGCTGCCGACGCAGCCAGTGCCCGTTACGCCATCATCGCCACCGGCGGCAAACAATACCGGGTCGGCGTTGGTGATGTGATTTCCGTTGAAAAGCTGGATGCCGAAGCCGGTTCCACTATCACGCTGGATAGCGTGCTGCTCGTTGGCGGCGACGGGTCGACCGTTGTCGGTCAGCCGCTTGTCGAGGGCGCCTCGGTTACCGCGGACGTCGTAGAGACCTATCGAGGCGAGAAGATCGTGGTCTTCAAGTACAAGCCAAAGAAGCGCTATCGCCGCCGCACCGGTCATCGGCAGTCGCTGACGCGGCTGAGCATCACCGGCATCAACGCCTGATTCTTATCGATCAACCAGAGGAAGGACATCCGTCATGGCTCATAAGAAAGGTGTTGGCAGCTCGCGCAACGGTCGCGATAGTCAGTCTCAGCGGCTTGGCGTAAAGCGATATGATGGCCAGCTGGTCCGGTCCGGAACGATCGTTGTCCGCCAGCGCGGCACTGAGTTCTGGGTTGGCAACAATGTCGGCATCGGCAAGGATCACACGATCTACGCCAAGATCGATGGCGTTGTCTGCTTCGAGCAGATCAGCCGCCACAAGAAGCGCATTTCCGTCTATCCCGAGAGTGTCTACCCGGTTGGCGGTCGGTCGAAGAGCGAGAATCCGCCAGCGCTCGTTGCAACTGCCGCGGACTAATCGCGGCCATCGATCGGTGAAATAGCCGGTCACACAGGAGTAAAAGGTACGAATGAAAGCGGGAATCCATCCCAACTACGTCGAAGCGCAGGTTGTCTGTGCGTGCGGCAACACCTTCACGACGCGATCGACCAAGCCATCGTTGCGCACCGATCTCTGCAACGTCTGCCACCCGTTCTATACCGGTGAGCAGCGCATTATCGACACCGCCGGACAGGTCGAGCGCTTCATGAAGAAGGTCGAAGCTGCTGGCGGTGAGCCACGCGGTTCGAAGCGACAGATGCGCCTCGCGAAGAAGAGTGCAGAGATTGCCGCCGAGCGGGAACGCCAGGCCGCACTTGCCGCACAGGCCGCAGCGGAGGAAGAGGCAGCCCGGGCTGCCGCACGAGCCGCCGCGGCCGAGGAAGAAGCCGCCGCGGAGACGAACACCGAGGCCGTTGCCGAGGCGCAGGAAGAAGTCGTCGCCGAAGCGACAGAAGAAGCGGCTACCGAAGCCGAATAGCGGTCGCTCACATCGAATTCAGGACTCATGAAATCCCGGGCAGTTGATCTGTCCGGGATTTCGTCGTTCTGAATCGACTGTCATACACAAGCTCTCCTATTGAGTCAGCAAGTCCGCGAGTCACCGGCTATGCATACAGCGCCAAAAATGCACTGTCATTCCGAGCGAAACGTAGCGCAGCGGAGTGCAGCCGAGGAATCTCCCGCCGCAGCGGGAAACTCGCGAACGTACGCAGGACATCAATGGAAATCTTCTTTACCTCGTTCAGAATGACTCAGTACTTCCAGAATTCGCTGACCGAGCTCGTGCCAACGTGGCCTTTGCCATCGCGACACTTGCCGCATCCAGCATTTGTCCATCGAGACCAACCGCTCCGGCGCCCTCGCGTTCTGCGCGCTCCATCGCCTCGACGACGGCGTTGGCGCGATCGATCTCCAGCGGCGTTGGACTGAATACATCCTCGATCGCTGCAATCTGCGCCGGGTGAATCGCCCACTTGCCGTCATACCCGAGTGCCCGCGCCATGAATGCCGAGCGACGCAATCCCTCGTCGTCGCGGAAATCGGCGAATGGCCCGTCGATTGCCCAGACACCCGCCGCCCGGGCAGCCACCAGAATCCTGCTCATCGCATAGTGCCACCTATGCGATCCGTAGTCCTCATCCCACTGATCCTGCACGCCAATCCCCGCCGCCGGCATACCCACCGAACTGGCGAAATCACCCGGCCCGAAAATCAGCGACTCGACTCGCGAGCTGGCCGCTGCAATCGCTTCACAATTCACGAGGCCTGACGCTGATTCGATCTGCACGCCGATCCGGACGGTCACCGGATGGCTCACCGCCATTTCAATCTGATCGAGCAGCCGGGAGACCGCAATCACATCATCCGAGCTGTGTACTTTGGACAGCACGATCGCGTCGAGACGTCCCTCACCCCGTTCCATGAGGTCGATCAGGTCGCGATACGTCCACCGAGTGTCAAGCGCGTTGACGCGAACAACGCGACGCTTCCTCCGCCAGTCACCGGTCGCCACGGCATCGACCACCAGCGCTCTGGCCGCGGTTTTCGCGCCAGTCGCGACCGAGTCCTCCAGATCGAGGAAGACCTCATCCCCCGGTGCCGCCAGTCCCTTGGCGATCATCGACAGACTGGAACCGGGTACGGATAGGATTGAACGTGGCGCCAGCATCACACACCGTCGACGACCGGCAGCACCAGCCTGGATGGGTGCTCCGCATCATGCAGCACCGACTGCGTGGCCACGAACGCCTCAGCCGGTCCCTGCGTCCCTGTGGGGGCGCCTGTATTGGAGTTGCGGTCCCATTGCGGGAAATCGCTGCTGGAGATGTTCAGCCGGATGCGATGTCCTGCCGGAATCACCACGCCGACCGGGCCGAGCTCGATGCGATATTCGTAGACTTTGCCCGGCTCCAGCAGCGTCGGCGCTTCCAGCGAGTCGCGGAATCGCGCCCGCACGATGCCCTCCTGGATATTGACCGAGACGTCGTCCTCATCGACCACGCAGAGCCGCGCGGTCCAATCGGTGTCAACGGCAGACGTCGAGGCAAAGAGCACCACATACGGTTCGCCGATCAGCGTCAGATCCTCTTCGACCGGTCCGGTGGTGTAGACCAGCACCTTCGTCCAGACCTCACTCTCCTCCTGATCGGCAGGTCCCATCGGCGCGACGTGCGGGAAGCAACAGGAGTGCCCGCCGTCGATCTCGTTCGGCTGACCGGGATCGAAGGTGAAGACATCGGCGAACTCGTCCTCCGGCGGATCCTCAGAAAGCCAGCCATCGCCGAACCGTGAGTTCGCTCGCCCTTCAGAGTGCAGGTAGATGTTCGTTTCCGTCATACCAGGAGGCGGCCAGTCGGCAAGATCGACCCAGCGCTCTTCGCCGAGCAGCCAGATCGTGACCGGCGAGTCGAGCAGCGATGACGCCTTCCCTTTCAGCGTCGCATCGAACCACGCGACCTGAAAGTCATCGACGACCGCCGCCGATGCCTCGATCGGGTCTTCGTTCACCAGCGGCTGCCACGGGATGTGGTACCAGGGACCGATGATCAGTTTCTGCGTGGCACGAGCCTTGTCCGAGCCGGCGCCCGCCCGCAATCCGGTGAAGTTGTGAACCGTACCAGTCAGGAAGACGTCGTACCACCCGGCGATATGCAACGCGGGCACGTCGATGCGGCTGTAGTCCTCATCGATGCTCCACCGCTTCCAGTACTCGTCGTAGGTGTCATGCTCGAGCCAGTCGAAAAAATAGCGCGTATCTTCACCCTGCAACGGCGGATAGACATTGACCGGCATCACCCAGTCCCAATCCAGCGCTTTGGAAAACGCCGCGCCGTACGCTCCGGCGGCGGCGTTGTCGCCTCGCCGGGCCGCACTGCCGATACCGAGGCTCATCGCCCAGGACGCCACGAAGCCCAGGGCAAACGCTCCCCGGTTGTAGGTCCAACCGTCGTAATACTGTGATGCGGTCATACAGGGTGAGAGCGAGGCCAGACCCTTTGGCCGTTCGACCGCCGGGAGGAGCTGCGTGGCGCCGCCATAGGAGAAGCCATACATACCCACCTGGCCGGTCGTGTCGGGCAACGACGCCGCCCACTCGATCGTCGCCACACCATCGCTCGCTTCGTTCAGAAACGGGTACCACTCCCCTTCCGAAGCGTAACGGCCCCGCACATCCTGGCAGACGACCACATACCCTTGTCTGGCATACCATGAGGGATGGGCGTAGCTAATGTTGAGCGCCTGCCGTTTGTCATACGGCAACCGAATCAGCAACACCGGATGCGGTCCAGGCTTGGCTGGGCGGTAGATGTCGGCGTAGAGCGTAACGCCGTCCGCCATCGTCAACGGCACTTCCCGTTCGACGGTCACTCCCCCGCTTCCCGCCAGTGTCTCGATCCCGCCCATGTTGTCCGTTCCCTCCCTCTCAGTCGAAGTGACGACTCGCGCCAGCATACGGTCGCCTTCAGACGCGGTCAACGCTCCCGCAAACCGGAAATTCACGTCGTGCGTAGTCAAACGCGGGGGCAGTCGGTAGAATTGGCTCGCTATTCCGGTGTCGCGAAGCTGCACCCTGCATCGTGTCGACCAGGAGCGTCATTCCCCCATAATGGAACCCACACCGCGGCCAGATTCACCCAATATGAGCCCATCACGTCACCGGGCGTTCTCAACCCGGAAACGGCGTGCCGCGTCGGTGATGCTGACTGCGCTGACCGTCATCGCGATTGTTGGCGGCGTCTACGGATGGCACCTTCTCTCCGCGGTCATGCACCTCGAGCAGGCGTCGGTGGTGCCGTTGCCCCCTTCTGACATCGAAACCACGACGTCGGACGGGCTGATAGCCGGAGCTCAGTCGTCGGCAGGGCTTGTCGGGGATTCGCAACCAGATTTCGGCGTCCCGCCAGTAGATGCGGGTGTCAATGGCGATGCTGACATGGCCACCGATCAAGCGTCGATCGCTGAGCCACTCGTTGACGAACCTGAGTCTCTCTCCCGGCTCGAAGTGGCGCAACAGCTGGTCGAGGCCGGTATTGCCGGCGGGGATCCGGGGCTCTCCTCCGTCTGGGAGGGACGCGATTCGCTGCTCATCATGGTCCTCGGCGTCGACCGCCGGGCAGACGGCGGTGACCAGAATGCCGACGTCATCATCCTCGCTCGGCTCGATCTGGTGAACAAGACGCTGGCCGGCGTCAGCTTTCCTCGCGATCTGCTCGTCGATATCCCCGGAGCTGGTGAGGGAAAGATTAACGGCGCCTACAACGCCGGAGTCCTCGCCGATCCGGACGATCCCGCCGCCGGGGTCGCCCTGATGCGCGATACGCTCGAAACGATGCTGGGGTTGCACATCGATGGTTATGTCTTGATCGACTTCTCGGGATTCGAAAGCATCGTCGACGCACTTGGCGGCATCGAGGTCGCGGTTCCGTACGAAATCATCGACACCGAGTACCCGACCGAAGACTACGGCGTCGAGACGATTCGATTTGCGGCCGGCGAGCAGCACATGGATGGCGATCAGGCGTTGAAATACGTGCGGACTCGCCACGCCGACAGCGACGATGCCCGCCGCCAGCGGCAGATCGATGTGATTGTGGCCATTCTCCAGCAAGGACGATCTCTTTCCTCCATCGCTCGAGCCGATGAATTGATTGTCTCTGCCTCAGAGGCGCTGCAAACGAGCTTCGAGCTTGAAGAGCAGTTGACGCTCGCCCGCGTGGCCATGCAGATGTCGCCCGATCAGGTCTCGATCGTCACCCTGGAAGAACCGCTGCTGACTTCGGGCTGGACCGAGGATGGCTCCTGGGTCTACACCGCCGATCCCGCTGCCGTCCTGGCCTTCGTACAGGATGCGCTACTGCCTGTCGAATAGCCCGGTTCACACGTCGTCGATGGGAAACGCGATCGTCCCTTCCAGTCCCGAGTAACCGATCGTCGTGCGGGGGAAGATATCGGTGGCGTTGCGCAGCCACTCGTGCGGATCGGTCACCGCGGGACTGAAATGCGTCAGCCACAGGGCGCCGGCGTCTGCATCCCGTGCCAGCGTCGCGGCTTCGGCGAAGGTCATGTGCTTGCGCTCGATCGCTTTCTCCCGATCGGCACTGTCGCCATACGTTCCCTCGCAGACCAGCAGATCGACGCTTTTCAGGAAACCAGGCAGGTTGGGCACCGGCCGGGTGTCGGTGACAAATCCCACCGACACACCGCTGCGCTCCGGTCCGAGATACGACGCCGACTCGATGATCGAGTCCCCACGCCGCACGTCCTCGCCTCGCTGCAATTGCGTCCAATACGCCTGAGGAACACCGTCGTCGCGTGCCTTCTCGACGAGAAAGCGCCGCGACCGCGGAATGTCGACGCGATAGCAAAGAACGGGCAGGGCATGATCGCCCCGCAAGACCGTGGCGGTCGCGCTTGCCCCGAGCGCGAACCGCACTCCGTCATCGATCTCCCGGATCCGCAGCTCGAAGCCAAGAAAGGGAGCGATTTCCCGAAGCGACTGCACGACATGCACCGTTCCCGGTGGACCGAACACCGTCACCGGCTCCTCCCGGCCGGAGTTGGCGACCGCATGGAGCAAACCGGGGATTCCCGCGACGTGATCGGCGTGCAAATGGGTCAAACAAATTGTGCCGAGACGCCGGAATCCCCAGCCATAGAGTTGCCATGGTATCTGCGTTCCTTCACCGCAGTCGAAGAGCGTCAAATCTCCCTCGATCCGCATCAGCAGCGATGAAAGCCAGCGATTGGGCATCGGCATCATGCCGCCGGTGCCCAGCAGAAGCAGATCGATCATCGTGGCGACTGGCTCTCCAGAGTGACAGTAAGACGAGCAACGTTCACGGCGCAAGCATACGGGACGAGCGCATTTTCCTGGCAAGCAGGTACGAACACCTGACACGCGCGGCACCCACGCCGTCACGGTTCTCGGCGAATCCGGCGTCGTTTGTCGTAGGGAGGCGCCTCGTGCGCCTCCTTCTTAACGGCCACCAGGTTATGGACAACGGAAGGGCGTTACGGGTGAGATGGAGACGGACGAGCCGTCTCTCTACGACGGATGCTGCGGGTCGGGCCGGAGAGACGAGAGATTGCGAAGAAGCGCGTCGCACTCAGCGCGACTTCGAAACTGCCCGGATGACGATGGGTATTCATGCTGCGCTGGGGGGCTCGAAACGCTGGGTTGCCGGGTGACCGGTTATCTGGTCAGCCGCTGGAAGCGCAATCGCCAGACGACGACGACAGCTTCGAAGACGATTTTCCTCGAGAGCTTTGACTTGCCGGCAATGCGGTCGACGAAGCGGATCGGTATCTCGACAACCCGCAGTCCCTGCTCGAGCAGCCGGTAGGTTGTCTCGATCTGAAAGACATAGCCGTCGGAACGAATGTCGTCCATCGGCAGTGCTTCCAGACCGCGTCGCGTGTACAGCTTGAAGCCGCCGGTCAGGTCGTCGATGGGCACGCCAAGCACCAGTTTCGCGTAATGACCGCCGAGCCAGCTCAGCGCCCGCCGTCCGCGTGGCCACCCTTCCGTCGACCCGCCTTCGACATAGCGCGACCCGATCACCAGATCGGCATTGTTCGCCGCTTGAAGCAAGCGTGGCAGATCGTCCGGATCGTGCGAAAAGTCAGCGTCCATCTGCACGAAGTGCGTGAATTCCTGCGGCAACGCCCACGCGAACCCGGCCAGATACGCTCTACCGATGCCCTGCTTCGCGTCACGGTGCAGTACCGTCACCCGCCCTGGGTGCAGCACAGCCGCCGCGTCTGCCAGCTCTCCCGTACCGTCGGGAGAACCATCATCGACCACCAGGATCGAGTAGTGATGCCCTTTGGCGAGCACCCGCTCGATCAGCGCTTCAATATTCGCTCGTTCGTTGTAGGTAGGAACGATCACCAGCACACGAGGTGTAGTGGGCTCCTCTGCCGTCGCCGCGGTCATCGACATCCTGCGGGAAATGTCTCAGGCCTGTTCTTCGGGCGGTCGGCGGGAGAGATGAAACGCAACCTGTGCCAGCAAGGCATCGATATCGAAAGGCTTGGCCAGCGCGGCGTCGGCATGCGCCAGCGCCTCTGACTGACTGCGAATCGTCCGGCCTGCCGACATCGCGACGATTGGGATTTCCGCGGTCTCCGGATCGGCTTTCAGGCGCCGGATGGCCGTCGAACCATCGACCGCCGGCAGCATGATGTCCATCAGGATCAGATCGGGACTCCAGTCGCGGGCCAGCATCAATCCCTGCGCTCCGTCGCGGGCGATGGCCACCGTGTAGCCCTCACCCGACAATACGGCATCGATCAGGTCAGCCACACTCGGTTCGTCATCGACCACGAGAATTCTCGGCGGCATGTCAGGTCAAGCTCCTCTGCGATCCACCAACGACGTTCACGCAGCGTTTCGTTCTTCGATTTGCGCGCCAAGCGTCTGTAATTTGCCGACAAGGTCCTCATAACCGCGCGCCAGATGGTGGATTTGGTGGACGCGTGTTTCGCCCTCAGCGATCAGCCCGGCAAGCACCATACCGGCTCCGGCCCGGATATCGATCGCCTTCACATCGGTTCCTCGTAGCGGCGTCGGTCCGGTGATCAACGCTTCGTTGCCGATCCGTGTCTCGTTGAGTTTCTCCACCCACACGTCGGCGCCGAGTAATCGCAGTTGCTCCACATAGCGAAGACGGTCCTCGAAGACCCGCTCCTTGATCCGGGACGTTCCCGTTGCCTGCGTCATCAACACCGCGAAAGCCGCCTGCAGATCCGTTGGAAAACCGGGATAGGGCAGCGTCTGCACCTCAACCGCGCGCAAACCATTTCCGGGACGCACGAGCATCGAATCACCACGCGCCCAGATCTCCGCTCCCGCTTCCTCCAGCTTGGCGCGAATCGGCAACATGTCCGCTTCGATCACACGATCGAGCGTCACCTCGCCACCAGTGATCACCGCAGCGATCGCGTACGTTCCCGCTTCCAGACGGTCCGGCAGGATCGTTTCCGAGACGCCGGTCAACCGATCGACGCCATCGACGGTAATCGTCGGCGACCCCAGTCCCCGAATGCGAGCGCCCATCCTGACCAGCATGTTGCCGAGCGCGACGATTTCCGGTTCGCAGGAGGCATTGACGATCGTCGTCCTGCCTTCGGCCAGCGTAGCGGCCATGAGCAGATTCTCGGTGCCGGTGTGGCTCGGATAGTCCATGAAGATTCCGGTTCCCCGTAGCCGCGAATTCTCTGCCTCCGCCACAATGTGTGAATCGGACGCCTCAACTCGGGCTCGCATCTGCCGGAACCCTCGGACATCGACATCGACGGGTCGAACCCCAAGCTGGCACCCACCCGGCGTCGACGCCTGCATGCGTCCCATACGCGCCAGCAACGGTCCAGCAACGAGGAATGACGCCCGCATCTTCTCGACGAGATTCGGCGGTGCGCTGGTGCTGGTGATCGTCGCGGCGCGAACCCGCACCTGGCCCCGTTCTCGGTCGAACTCAGCCTCCGCTCCCAGCGACCTCAGCAGCTCGATCATGGTTCGAATGTCACTCAAATCGGGCACGTTCGACAGCAACACGTCTTCCCGGGTCAACAGCGTCGCCGCGAGAATCGGCAGTGCGGCGTTCTTCGACCCGCTGATCGTCACACTGCCGCGTAACGGCGTCCCACCGGCGATCGACAGGACGCGATCGCTCCGCCAGTCGCGAACGGCTGCCGGCTCGGTGGCGGTCATCACATCAGAAGCGGTCATGGAAACTCCGTTGCGGCGATAACATGATCGCCCGACCTCCCAAACAGCGACGCCCAGCGTCACATTGTGAAGACTATATCCGAAATCCGGCACAAAAATTGCGGATTTCCCTTTGCCAGACTAGGGCGATCGCCTGCGCCGCCCGAATGAGGAAGGTTTCACAGTGGCACCCACAGATTCCCATGAAAAACCCACGCTCAATCGCCGGCTTTTGCTCGGCGCTGCGTCAGGCGTGGGCGCGGCAGCAATCATCACCCAGATGATCGGCCTTGCCCATGACGACGACACAGATACCGACACGGATCACGACGACGGCCACGACGACAACAGCGGAAGCAGCTCTGATGACGACGGAAAAGTCGGCCCACTGGGCACAGTACCGCCGGATTCAGCTGAGGTTCGTATCGTCGACGACGATGCCGATGCGTTCCGGCCGGGCACGATCGCGATCGACATCGGCCAACGAGTAACGTTCGTCAATCTGGACGACGACCCCCACACCGCCACCGGCATCGGTTTCAATACCGGAGTCATGCAGCCAGGAGAGCAGGTGACCGTCTCCTACGATGAACCGGGAACGTTCCCGTACGCGTGCCAGCTCCATCCCGTGATGACCGGAGTCGTCGAGGTCCGAGATCCCAGTGGAGCTGTCGCCTCACCAGTGGCGTCGCCTCAGGCGGCAACCCCCATGGCATCCGGAATCACGCACCAGGTGAGCGTTGTCGACTTCAGCTTCGAACCATCGGAACTCAATGTCGCGGCGGGCGACACGGTGGAATGGACGAATGACGGCGCCGCGCCGCATACCGCGACAGCGTCCGACCAGTCATTCGACACCGGAGTCATCGATCCGGGCAGGAGCGCCAGTCATACCTTCGACGCGGCGGGCGCAGTCAGCTACTTCTGCGCGTTCCACCCCTCAATGACCGGAAGCGTCGACGTCTCCTAGCTGCCGGGAAGCTCACTCGGGCGGCGCGACGAGCGCCTCCGCTCGACCGTGCGCAGGCGGATGTTCGCGCGGCGCAGCGACGCCTGAGCAGCCGCCAGATCTTCGTTGCTGGCGCGCTTGGAGAGATCATCTTCTGCGCGCTTGCGAGCAGATTCAGCCCGAGAGGCGTCGATCTCGTCGATGCGCTCCGCGGCGTCGGCCAGAATGATGACCTTGGTCGGAGTCACTTCCATGAAGCCACCAAAGACGACCATCGAGTGTTCCTGGCCCGCTTTCTTGACCCGCAACTCGCCACCGGCGAGCGTTGTGATCAATGGAGCGTGGCTTGGCAGGATTCCGAGCGTTCCGGAGGCGCCCGGCGCAACAACCATATCGACGTCGTCTTCCGAAAAGACGATTCGCTCGCCTGTTACGACTTCGACGCTCAGCTTTGCCATCCTGTTGCCCCTTGCGCGGACCGATCTGTCCGCGGATTTCTGAGATGTGGGCGCGCACCGCTTTTCTCGTGACGCACGCCCACGGAAACGTTCTAGCTAATGCCCGCTGCCTCTTCGACCACCATGTCGATGCCACCGGCATACATGAATGCCTGTTCGGGCAGCGTGTCGTGCTTGCCGTCGAGAATCTCCTTGAAACCGCGCACCGTCTCCTGACGACTGACGTACTGTCCAGCCCGGCCAGTGAACTGGGCGGCGGTAAAGAATGGCTGCGAGAAGAAGCGTTCGATGCGGCGCGCTCGCGCCACAAGCTGCTTGTCGTCCTCGCTCAGTTCTTCGACACCGAGAATGGCGATGATGTCCTGCAAGTCGCGATAACGCTGCAACACGCGCTGCACTTCACGTGCCACCTGATAGTGCTCGTCACCGACGACGCGCGGATCGAGAATGCGCGACGTCGAAGCGAGCGGGTCGACGGCCGGATAGATGCCACGCTCGGCGATCGCGCGCTCGAGCGAGATCGTCGCGTCGAGGTGAGCGAAGGTTGTCGCCGGCGCCGGGTCGGTATAGTCGTCGGCGGGCACATACACGGCCTGCACGGACGTGACCGAGCCGCGCTTCGTCGAAGTAATCCGCTCCTGCAGTTGACCCATCTCCGTGGCCAGCGTCGGCTGGTAACCGACGGCGCTCGGCATACGGCCGAGCAACGCGGACACTTCCGAACCTGCCTGCACAAAGCGAAAGATGTTGTCGATGAAGAGGAGAACGTCCTTCCCTTCGTCGCGGAAGTACTCGGCCATCGTCAGACCAGTCAGTCCGACCCGCAATCGAGCTCCCGGTGGCTCGTTCATCTGACCGAAAACGAGGGTCGTCTGCGCCGAAACGCCTGATCCCTGCATTTCGCCCCAGAGCGCGGTGCCCTCACGGGTCCGCTCGCCCACACCGGTGAACACCGACACACCCGAGTGCTCCGCCGCGATGTTGCGGATCAGCTCGGTGATGATGACGGTCTTGCCGACCCCGGCGCCTCCGAAGACGCCGGTTTTGCCGCCCTTGGTGAACGGCGCGATCAGGTCGATGACCTTGATGCCGGTTTCGAAAACTTCCACCTGTGTCGACTGATCCTCGAAGGAAGGAGCCGGCCGGTGAATCGGATAGTGCGTCGTCGCTTCGACCGGACCCTGCTCGTCGATCGGCTCGCCAGTCACATTCAGGATGCGGCCGAGCGTTTCGGGACCGACCGGAACGGTGATCGCCGCTCCGGTGTTCCGCACGGCCAAACCGCGGCGCAGACCCTCTGAGGAGCTCATGGCCACGGTGCGCACCCAGTCGTTGCCGAGATGCTGCTGCACTTCCAGCACAAGCACGTGCCCATCGTCGAATTCGACTTCGAGGGCGTTGTAGATTTCGGGAAGCCCGTCAGGCGGGAATTGCACGTCGAC
The DNA here is from genome assembly GCA_964461025.1 of uncultured Sphaerobacteraceae bacterium. Lineage (GTDB taxonomy): Bacteria > Chloroflexota > Chloroflexia > Thermomicrobiales > UBA6265 > JAHBVL01. Next base: position 21,300 of record CAYWSE010000029.1, read on the forward strand.
GACGGCTCCCATCACCTGAACGATGCTTCCGGTTGCTTCCCGGGTCAATGTGGCGGACATCGCTCTCTCCTCAGCTCGCGCTCGGCGTTAGCCCTGCTGCCGCATGGCATTCGCGCCGGCGGCAATCTCTGACACTTCGTTCGTAATCTGGGTCTGCCGTGCCTTGTTGTACGACAGGGTCAAATCGGACACGAGATCACGCGCGTTGTCCGACGCATTGCGCATAGCCACCATGCGGGCGGAATACTCGGATGCGAAACTTTCCAGAATCGCCTGGTAAATCTCCACCTCGACCAGCCGGGGCAGGAGCTCCGTGAGCACTTCCTCGCCGGTCGGCTCGAAGATGTAATCGTTGTACTCGCCTGATCCCGCCTGCGGAACGACCGGCAGCAGTTGCTGAACGACCGGCGTCTGCGACAGCGTGCTATTGAATTTGGAGTAGATCAGCTGTACCGAATCGACGCGTCCGGTGATGTAGTCGTCGATAACAACCTGCGTAATGCCGGTGATATCGGCGGGCGTCAGCGAATCGGACAATCCTGTGAACTGCGCAACCACGTTCTGTCCCGTCCGGACCATGAAGTCGAGCCCCTTGCGACCGACTGCGACGATCTGCACGGGGGCGCCAGCTTCCTCCAGAATGTAACGGCTGGCCCGGCGCAGAATGTTCGAGTTGAGCGGGCCGGTCAGACCCTTATCGGGAGTGATCAGCAACACCGAAACGTTGCGGACTTCCCGCTTGTCGAGCAGCGGAAATGCCGCAAGCGTTTCTGCATCGAGCTGCAACGCCGACAAATCGCCGATCATCGCCTCGATCCGCTCCGCATAGGGGCGGCTCGCCGTAACTCGCTGCTGCGAGCGGCGCATCTTCGAAGCGGCGACCATTTCCATCGCCCGCGTGATTTGCGAGATGTTCCGCACCGAACGAATGCGGCGGCGGATTTCTCGTGTACTTGCCACCTTTCCCTCCTCAACGACGCCAGTCCGCGTGGCCGCGAACCGGCGCGGGATGGCCTGTGGTTAGCTGGCGGCCGCCACTGCCTGACGTGCCGGAGCCCACTTCGAACCGCCCTTGAAGGCGTTCAGCGCCTGGCCAAGCGCTTCGAGCGTGGCATCACTCAGCTGCTGTTCGGAACGAATCGTGCCGAGCAGCTCGCTGTTCGCAGATCGCAGGTATTCGAGGAATTCGCGCTCGAACTCCTGGATATCGCCGACCGGCACATCATCGAGATGGCCGTTGGTGCCCGCCCAGAGAATCGCCACCTGCTCTTCGACCGGCACCGGCTGATACTGACCCTGCTTGAGAATTTCGGTCAGCCGGGCGCCGCGATTCAGCTGCTGCTGCGTGTTGGCATCGAGATCGGAGCCGAACTGCGCAAACGCCGCCAGCGACCGGTAGGCCGCGAGATCGAGCCGGAGCCGTCCGGCGACCTGGCGCATCGCCTTGATCTGGGCTGCGCCACCGACGCGGGAAACCGAGAGACCCGAGTTCACGGCCGGGCGAACACCGGCGTAGAAGAGGTCGGACTCGAGGTAGATCTGGCCGTCGGTGATCGAAATCACGTTCGTCGGAATGTAGGCGGAGACGTCGCCAGCCTGCGTTTCAATGATCGGCAACGCCGTCAGCGAACCGCCGCCCAGCTTGTCATCCAGCCGCGCCGCTCGCTCGAGCAAACGCGAGTGCAGGTAGAAGACGTCGCCAGGATAAGCTTCGCGTCCCGGTGGGCGGCGAAGCAGCAGCGACACCTGGCGGTACGCCCAGGCGTGCTTGGAGAGATCGTCGTAAATGATGAGCGACGCCCGGCCTTCCTCCATGAACTCTTCGCCCATGGCGCACCCGGCAAATGGCGCGATGTACTGCAGCGCAGCGGGATCGGCGGCCGATGCGACCACGACGATGGTGTGCTCCATCGCCCCGAATTCCTCGAGCGTCGCCACTGCCTGGGCGACCTGCGCCTGCTTCTGGCCAATGGCCACGTAGATGCAGATGACGCCAGAGCCCTTCTGGTTGATGATCGTGTCGAGCGCCACAGCCGTTTTACCGGTCTGACGGTCGCCAATGATCAACTCGCGCTGTCCGCGACCAATCGGGATCATCGAGTCGATCGCCTTGACGCCCGTTTGCAGCGCCTGATCGACGTCCTGGCGGAGAATGACGCCCGGCGCGATCCGCTCGATCGGACGTGTCTTGTCGGTGACGATTGCGCCCTTGCCATCGATCGGCTGCCCGAGGGCATTGACCACACGACCGACGAGCGCATCGCCGACCGGCACCGAGGCGAGGCGGCCGGTCGAGCGGACTTCAGCCCCCTCTTCGATGCCGGTGTAGTCGCCCATGATCACGACGCCGACGGAATCCTCTTCCAGGTTGAGCACCAGCCCAATAACGCCTGTCTCGGTGAACTCGACGAGCTCACTGAGCATGACGCTGGTCAAGCCATAGACACGGGCGATACCGTCTCCGACTTCAACCACTGTGCCAACATTGGAAACCGTGACCTGATCCTGATCGGAAGCGATTTGCTTCTTGAGAATGTCAACGATCTCTGTTGCTCGAACGACCATTCAATCACCGTCCTCCCGGGCTGTTCGGCCGGGTGCAAGAGATGCTTCCTCCGCGGCTGGGACCGAACATCGATCTGAACTCACCTGCAAAACCTGCGCTAGTTCGCCGCCACCAGCCGCTCGTGCAGCCGGCGCAGACTATTCGAAACACTTCCATCGATCAGGTTGTCGCCAACCCGCACAACCAGCCCACCGATCAGCGACGGATCGACGTCGGTGTTCAGGACGACCTCTTTGCCAAAAAGCTGGCTGAGCTGATCGCGCACCTGCTGCTCGCCATCAGTACCGAGCTCCACCGCCGTGGTCACCTTGGCGACGAGCACACCGCTCTGCGCAAGCACTGCTTCGTTGTAGGCAGCGACCATCTCGGGGATGATCGGCAGGCGTCGTCGCCGCACGAGCATCTGACCGAGCCGGCGCGCTTCCGGCTGCGCGTTTTCGAGCGCCTTGTCGATCAGCGCGATTTTGTCGGCTTCGCTGGTGCTGGGACTGGCCAGAAATGCGGAAACCTCATCGTCTGCCGCCAGAGCGCCAAGTATTGCCAAATCATTGTTCCAGCGCTCGATCGTCCCGCGCTCATTCGCGAGCTCGAACACTGCCTGTGCATATCGTTTTGCTGCGCCCCTGGCCACAGATTATTCCTCTCTTACCGGTTTGGTATCAAACGCGTGTGACTAATTGCTGGACGAACCACTCTGCCCAGACATCGCTTCATTCAATGTCGACTCGATCAGCGCCGACTGACTGGCGGGGTCGAGTTCCTTGCGGACGATCTTCGTGGCGGCCAGCACGGCCAGGTCGGCGACTTCCTTGCGGAGTTCCTGCCGGGCCTGCTCGGTTTCGGCTCGCAAGGTCGCCTGCGCGCGCGCCATGTACTCGTCCGACTGTTTCCCTGCTTCTTCCCGCGCCCGCTCGATCAGCGCATCGCCTGACTCGCGGGACTGGGCCAGAATCGACTGGGCTTCACGGCGCGCTTCCGCAAGCACTTCCTCGTTCCGGGCGGCAGTTGTTTCCAGCTGCAGCTGCATCTTCGACGCAGCCTCCATCCCTTCCCGGATATGCTCCTTCCTCTCGTCGAGAATCTTGACGATTGGTCCAGAGGCATATTTCCAGAGCAGGAACAGGAACAGCAGAAACGCGAGAATCTGCGCGATGAGCTTGGACGCTTCAATTCCGAGTGAATCCATGTGACATGCGCTCCCGGCCAGAAAAGTGGACAGCGCTCAATGGCGATCCGAACTCCAATATCCGGCCTACTGTCGGCTAGAGCAGATCACCCCGGTTGTGCGTGAGAACACCTCGCTCATCCGGGGATCGACCCTGCTAGACGAACAGAATGATGATCGCGATAACGAATGCGTAAATCGCGACGGCTTCTGCAAGCGCGGCGCCGATGATCATCGTCGAACGAATGTCGCCGGACGCTTCCGGGTTTCGCCCCAATGCCTGCATCGCCCCGTTGACCGCCCAACCAAGACCGATGCCAGGTCCGATGGCGCCAAGTCCGATGGCCAGCGCGCCACCAATGTATCGAACGGCATCTGGATCTGTAATACTTCCGAACACGAGCGTCCTCCTCTGTAACCCGAGCGCCAACCTGTTCAGCGCTCTTTGCTTGCCAGAAGCCGGCCCTTGCCGGACTTCAGTCCACTCATTGATCAATCGAAAGCGCATTGGCTCCCGATCGGAATCCCCTGTTATTAGTCTCCCGCCGATCCAGTTGCTGAGACCGGCGCATGTTCCTCCTCATGCTCCTCATCGTGACCATGGGCCGCGGCGACCGCGATGTAGATCAGGGTAAGCATGGCGAACACCAGCGCCTGAATCGTCCCGAACATGAGCTCGAGGAAAATGAAGATCACTGGCACCAGAACCGGCAGCACGACGAAGAACGCCTTGGCGCTGATGGCATACATCACCGCGAGCAGCGCTTCACCGGCAAACACGTTGCCGAAGAGTCGGGCGGAAAGTGAAATGATGCGAGACAACTCCGAAATGATCTCGATAGGCAGGAGGAAAGGCGGATCGGCCATGTGCTTGATCCGGCCGACAAAGCCGTGTGCCCGAATACCATAGATCTGCACCGCGGTGAACGTCACCAGGGCCATCGCCAGCGTCATGTTCAGATCGGCAGTCGGCGGGCGCAGGAAGGGCACGAGCACTTCGTGATGCTCCTCCGCCGCAGCCTCCTCCTGCACCGAAACGAGCGGTGTGGTGGTGTCCGAGCCGGCCGACGCCAGCGTGTAAAGGCCGGCTTCCTCTGAATGTTCCTCTTCTTCTTCGGCGTGCGGATCTTCCTTATAGAGGCCAACGGTGCCGACGCCGGGGAGCAAACCGGAGTAATTGGCGAAGAGGATGAAGACGAATAGTCCGGAAACCAGGGGCAGAACCCGGCGACCCAGCGACTTGCCGCCGGCGCTTTCGGTCATACCGAGCAGGAACTCCATGATGATCTCGACGGCCGCCTGGAGGCGACCGGGAACCATCATCGCTCGACGGGCAACATACGCGCCGACAAGGAGGATCAGGGCCATGACCATGATCATCGTCAGGAAGGAGTTCGTAACCGAAAACGGTCCAATCTTGAAGAGTTCTTCGGCCGCTAGCTCGATATGAACTTCCATGAATGCAGACGCTCCCCGTTGTCCTCGTTACCTGTCCGGGGTCGAGCGCGACCCCGTTCGCTTCGTGATTCTGGTGATCTGTCGAGTGACCACCTTCGGCTCACCATTCTTCTGGCCGAGCATTGCCAGCTCGTAGAGCTGATAGGCCGCAACGACCAATCCCAATGCAACACCGGTCAGCGTGAGCCAGGGACTCGTATTGAGCCATTCATCCAGTGCGATACCGCCGACGATGCAAAAGATGATGCTCACCACAATAGAGCAGCCAAGGCCCGCTGCGACTCCGGCTGCTCGTGCATCGTCATGATCGACGGTTGAAGGGGGCAACGGCACTCCTGCGAGCCTCCTCCGACTCGATTGCGCATTTTATCACAATCTCTGACGCCGTGCACTTTCTGTGCGATGGTACGATCAGCGATCGAGACCGCGATGAAGCGGCCCGGGGACGAAGCCGTAGCCATCAATGACCGACGCCGACACGATAGAACACCACATTCCCGAATCTGACGCAACCGCGCTGCCCGAGATGAACCGGCAGCGCGTCTTTGGGCTCGCTTTGCCGATCATCGGCGAGCAGATTCTGCATACGCTCGTCGTCGCCGTCGACACGCTTCTGGTTGCCCGGCTTGGCGAAGAAGCGATCGCCGGCGTCGGCACGGCGGTCGAGTTCATCTACTTCATCATCGCGATTCTGGTTGCTCTGGAAATCGGCACAACGGTGCTCGTCTCGCAGGCGTTTGGCGCCGGTCTCCACGATCGAGTCGCCTGGCTGAGTCACCAGTCGCTGATCTGGGCGGTAGTGCTGTCGGTTCCGGTATCGATCGCGGGATACTTCGCCGCACCTCACATCATCGGCATATTCGGGCTCGAGCCCCAGGTGGCCGAGTACGCCACGACCTACCTGCAGATCACCGCGGCAACGTCGATCTTCCTGCTGCTCACCTTCGTCTGTGGCGCCATTTTCCGCGGTCGGGGCGACGGCCGCACTCCGCTGCTGGCTGCGGTTGCGGCCAATATCGTGAACGTCATCGCTTCGTACCTGCTGATTTTCGGCGAGCTCGGTCTGCCGGAACTGGGCGTGGCGGGAAGCGCCTGGGGAGCGGCGCTCGCCAGGGCGACTTCAGCGGCGATACTCCTCTGGCTTCTCACGTCCGGCCGCAGAGGCATCCGGCTGTCCGGCAGAAGATGGCTGCCCGAAATCGACGCCGCTCGGTCGCTCTTCCGGCTGGGGCTTCCTGCTTCGATCGAGCGTATTCTCGATTCAGCTGGGTTTGTGACGATGATGGCGGTTGTGGCTTCGATCGGCACGTCCGCACTGGCTGCCCAGCAGGTTGTTTTCACCGCATTGGCAATCTCGTTCTTGCCCGGTTTTGGCTTTGGTCTTGCCGCGACGTCCCTCGTCGGTCAAAGCGTTGGTTCCGGCGACCTCGCATCAGCCGCGCAAGCGTCGCGTATCGCCGAGCGTTGGGCCATTGTCTGGATGGGCGTCGGCGGCATCGTGTATTTTGCTTTCGCGCCGCAGATTCTGGGCATCTTTTCCGACGATCCTGATGTGGTCGACCCTGGCGCCCGCGCGATTCGGGCCCTTGCGGTTGTCCTGCCGCTCTGGGCGATCTGGAGTGTCTACGGCGGCTCCTTGCGCGGTCTGGGCGACACGATTACCCCGATGATCTCCATCGTGGTCACCGTTTGGTCTTCGGTGTTCGTCGCTTTCCTGCTGGTGCACTTTTTCGATGCCGGTCTCGGCGCGGTCTGGTTGACCTTTGCCTGCATCACACCATTTGGCGCGTTTTTCAACAGAACTCGCTATTGGCGCCGCATGGCATCGCCCCGCGTTGGAACCGAGTTCTGACATCGATCCCCGCGTCGATGTTCTGCGCGGCAGGTCGGCAAGGCACCTACCCCATCACCGCAGGCATCGACCTCCGTCTCGCTGCCCTGAGCGGAGTCGAACGGGTGTCGATTCCCCGCGCCAAGATCGCACAGACTCAAACCTGACGCTACGTCTACGAAGTCCATTCGGAAATGAACTTCGTCCATTCAGCGGGTGTATGATCGATCTGTCGTGAGTTTTGCATGGTTGCTCGCGGTTCGGCGCTACGGAATGTTGCGTCAAACCGCCATACGACAGGAGGACGATCGATGCCCCTTTACCTGACCAAATTCAGCTATACACCGGAAACCTGGCAAAAGCTGGTCCAGAATCCTGAAGACCGCCGGGCCGCTGCCTCCGAATACATCGAATCCGTGGGCGGGAAATTGCACGGATTCTGGTATGCGTTTGGCGATCACGACGGCTACAACCTCTGGGAAGCCCCCGACAATGTCTCGATGGCGGACATCGCCATCGCGATCGGCGGCGGCGGGGCAGCCAGCTCGTTCAGCACCACGGTGTTGATGTCGGTCGATGAAACGATCGAGGCCCTGCAAAAAGCCTCGACCATTGAGTACCGAAAACCAGGACAGTAGGAGGGTTAGCTGGCCGAACTGGCGCCATGTTCGACCTGGCCGGCGTGAATCTCTCCGCGCCAGGCGCCGGTTTCCGTGCCGCGCGCTTCGATGAACTCCTTGAAGCGCTCGAGATCGCCTTCGACTTGATACGAAACAACGCCCATCTTGTCTCCCACGGATTCGATCAGGCCTTCGGGGTTGTAGTCGATTTCGAGCGTGACGCGGGCGCCGTCAGTGCCGGCGGGACCAAAAGTAACGCGCCCCGCATTGTCGGAGCCGCTGGTGCTTCGCCAGGCCACGACCTTGTCCGGCGTCTGCTCGACAATTTCCGCGTTCCACTCCTCCGTTCGGCCGCCGATTTCGGCACGCCAGTGCAGGCGCTTATCATCGAGCTGGCGGACTTCCTCCACCCCTTCCATAAAACGGGGGAATTCTTCGAATTGCGTCCACTGGTTGTACGCCGTACGCACCGGGACGTTGACGTCAATCGACTTCTCAATAGTAGCCATGGGGTCCTCCTTGACATGCCGGCCCGGCTGTCCATCTGGTCCGAGCCTGAAGGAACCTCCGCAGGTTTCGTGCCGGGAGAGCAAGGTGGCGAGGCATCCTCAAATCCACCGTACGCATCGACCTCCGTGTCGATGCCCTGACCGGCGCAGAACCCGGCCCGGTGCCGGCGCTCAGCCTCTACACATCTCTTCCCCTCCCCCCGCCTCCGCCGCTCCGCCTTTCCGCCTCCCATTTGGTATCATCGCCTGCGGGGACAGGTCGGGGGGTTTTTGTGCGCCAGGTCGCCGCGTGCGCCTGCCTCATCGCTCCTCGCCCACTTTAACAACTGACCGGTTCCCTCCGGGGAGCCATACCAAAGGAGCAAAACGATGGAGGGTGCACTGCCCTTCATCCTCGAAGCGGTCCTGCTCATCGGCCTGACTGCGTTGATCACCTACCTCTATTTGGAGCGCCGCGCCCAATCGCGCGTCAAACTCTCCCAGAACGAGGCAGCCCAGATCATCGCCGATGCCGAAGAGCGCAAACGGGCAGCCGCCATCGAGGCGAAGGATGAAGCAATGCGACTCCGCGCCGAGCTCGATCGCGAACTCGCCAACCGGCGTAAGGAAGTCGATCGGATCGAACGCAGAGTCGAACAAAAGGAAGAGAATATCGACCGCAAAGCACAGTCGGTCGAACAACGAGATCAAAATGTCCGCAAGAGCGAACAGAATCTCGAACGCAACAGAGAACAATGGGAAACGGAGAAGGCCAAGCAACAATCGCAGCTCGAAGCCGAACGCAACCGGCACATTCAAGAGCTGGAGCGCGTAGCTGGGCTCACCGCTGAGGAAGCGCGCCAGGAGCTCGTCGCCGAGGTCGAATCAGAAGCGCGCGCCCAGGCCGCTCGCCGGCTCCACGCCATCGAGCAGGAGATCCACGAGGAGGCTGATCGCCGCTCCCGTAAGATTCTGGCGACGACGATTCAGCGAATCGCTACTGATTACATCGCCGAATCGACTGTTTCGGTCGTTCCGCTCCCCAGCGATGACATGAAGGGACGGATCATCGGCCGCGAAGGGCGCAATATCCGCGCGCTGGAGCAGGCCACGGGAGTCGATCTGATCGTCGACGATACGCCCGAAGTGATCATGATCTCGGCCTACGATCCGCTGCGGCGCGAACTGGCCAGAAGGGTGCTTTCCCGCTTGCTGCAGGATGGTCGCATCCATCCGACCCGCATCGAGGAGGTGGTCAACAAGGCGCAGGTCGAGCTCGATCAAACGATCCGGGAAGAGGGCGAGCGCGTCGCATTCGAAGCGAACGTCGTTGGTCTGCATCCCGATCTGATCAAGCTGCTCGGTCGCCTCAAGTACCGGACGAGCTACGGGCAAAACGTACTCGCCCACTCGCTGGAGGTTTCGGTGATCGCCGGGGCGCTGGCCGCCGAAATCGGCGCCGACATCAACGTCAGCAAGACGGCTGGTCTGCTGCATGATATCGGCAAGGCGGTCGATCACGAGGTCGAGGGACCTCACGCGCTGATCGGCGCCGATATCGCCAAGCGACTGGGACGTTCCGCCAAGATCGTGCATGCGATTGCCGCACATCACGGCGAAGAAGAACCGGTGACCGTCGAGGCGTTCATCGTCGCGACGGCCGATGCGATCAGCGGAGCCCGTCCGGGCGCGCGTCGCGAAATGGTCGAAACGTACGTGAAACGGCTGGAAGCGCTGGAAGGCGTCGCCAACTCGTTCGACGGCGTCGAGAAGTCATTTGCGATCCAGGCCGGGCGCGAAGTCCGCGTTCTGGTGGCGCCGAATCGCATCGACGATTTGGCTGCCAGCAAACTCGCGCAGGACGTGGTCAAGAAGATCGAGGAAACGCTCGAATATCCGGGGCAGATCAAGGTCACGGTGATTCGGGAGACCCGCTCGGTCGAATACGCTCGCTAAGGCGTCGTCAATCTAAGCGGAGCGAAGAATCTCTCGCCGCGGCCAGTCGGGAATCGCAGCGCCCCAAGGCGATGTCATTCTGAGCAGAGCGAAGAATCTCTCGCCGCAGCGATTGCGGTAACCGACAACGATGTCACCGCGATCCGAACGCGTTCAGGGAATCACAGCAAAGGAGTCACGCCACCGCGTGGCTCCTTTCTGCTTTCTCTGGAAAATGTCACGCCGAACAGACAACTCCAGCCGGAATGCGGTATGCTTGCGCCGGTCGCAGGTTCGGAAAGGGGCCGCCTTGCGCGCCAATCAGCATCCATGGTTGCACTGTGGTACTGCGAAGCGCGAACCAGGCGGTTTTTTTGCGCCCATGTGAACAGAGCGTGTGACCAACCGTGTTGGGGCTGTCCAGCACAACCGACTCGACGCAGGCGCCTTCAGCGCCGCTCCATTGCATCAGCCACGCGCATCAGGACGCGGACGGAGAATCCTCAAATGGATCGGTTTTTTAGCAAGCTCGACCTTCGCGACATCAAAATCAAGCCGGAGGGGACGCGCTTTCTGCCGGATGACGACCCAGAGCCAGAAGAGCAGCTCGCGGAAAGCGATTTCGACCGGGGCTATGTTGCCGATTCCCCCCTTTCCGCTACTGCGGTGACCGCGCGTACGTGGGAGACCGAAACGGTTTACGAGGCAGCGCCCGAGGAAATCGCCGAGCCTGTCGCTGCGACCGACCTCCACACAAACGGCGCGGTACACAGCCACCCGATTGATGCATCTGAACCACTGTACGAGAACGGCGAGGTCCTCAAAGTCTCCGCCAAGTCGCGGCCAAGCGCCGTCGCCGGGGCTATTGCCGGCGTCGTTCGCGATGCCGGCCGCGCCGAAGTTCAGGCGATCGGCGCCGGAGCCACCAATCAGGCCGTCAAAGCGGTCGCCATCGCTCGCGACTACCTGCTCGAATCGGGTATCGATGCCGTTTGCGTTCCAGCCTTTATCGACGTGACGATCGATAACGAAGAGCGGACAGCGATCCGGCTGGTCGTCGAAACCCGGTAACCCTTGACTGATCCAACGACCAACACAGCGATCATTGGTGCGGTTGACCTGCACTGCCACTCCATCGCGTCGGACGGATTCCTCACACCGGAAGCACTGATTGCCAAAGCGGCGTCGCTGAAGTTGCGGGCGCTTGCGCTCACCGATCACGACACCGTCAGTGGAATCGACGCCGCTGTCAGTGCGGCACTCGAAGCCGGCATCGAGTTCGTACCCGGCATCGAGCTCAGCTCGAACTCCGGCAACGCCGAAATCCACTTGCTTGGCTATTTCGTCGATCCGGCATCGACGTCGCTCGCCGCTCACCTCGTCTGGTGCCAGGAAAAGCGGATCGACCGCATCGTTCAAATCTGCGAGAAGCTCACCTGGGCCGGGCTTCCCCTGACGCTGGACGACGTGATGGCGTTCGCCGGGGCCGGTTCTGTCGGTCGGCCTCATGTGGCGCAGGCGATGATTGCCAGGGGATATGTCAGCTCCATCGGCGATGCGTTTCACCGATACATCGGCATGGGCAAGCCGGGCTACGTGAGGCGGGAGAACATTCCGCCTGCCGCCGCGATCGAGGTGATCCTCAACGCCGGCGGCGCCGCGGTACTCGCGCACCCCTACGCGACGCCCGCTTGCCTGCAGCTTCTTCCCGAGCTGATCGCCGCCGGTCTGGCCGGTCTCGAAGCGTGGTATGGCGAATACGACCCTTCGAGCCGTCAGCATCTCGCCGCAATCGCCAGTCAGCACGGATTGATCGCCACCGGCGGAAGCGACTATCACGGCGACGGCTTCAAGGAAGGTCGCGGTCTCGGCACGGTCGACGTCCCCTACGAGGCAATCGCCCAACTGCGGGAAGCGGCATCGCAATCCGTTCGCACGTGACCTCCCCCTGCATTGAAACCGGCGCATTCAATGCCTTGTCATTCTGAACGAAGTGAAGAATCCCTCGTTCGGGGTGGAGACGACGCTTCCAGCAACATTCCGCAGCGGTGGGAGATTCTTCGCTGGTGTTCAGAATGACACTGTGGGAGGACCACTGAAAGGGCAATTCACGTTGGACGGACTACTCCGGATGACGGCTGCCCTTTTCTGCTGCACTGATGCAGACACGCCGAAGTGGCGTCTGCCGTGTACCATCCGGTCATGATAGGAACGACGACAGCCATCATCGTTGCAGCAGGCAAGGGCGAGCGTTTCGGCACGGCGGAGAAGGTCTTCACCGAGCTGGCCGGCCGGCCGATGGTCGTCTGGTCGCTCGATGCTTTCAGCGCCGCGGACAGCATCGATGAGATCGTCCTCGTTGCCGGCGAGCACACATTGGAAGTCGCTCAGTCGCTTCTATCCAGCGGCCGCTGGCCGCGTCTCCGCCATGTGGTCATTGGTGGCATCCGGCGCCAGGACTCCGTGCAACGAGGTCTCTCTCTGGCCAGCAAGCGCAGCGAGATCATCGCCGTCCACGACGCCGCCCGCCCGTTGATCGATCCGGTGGCGATCGATCGCTGCATCGTGGCCGCGCGTTCGGTTGGAGGTGCATTATTAGCGGCGCCGGTCGTCGACACACTCAAACATGTTGAAGACGGCACAACCGTCGATCGCACCGTTTCACGCGATGGTCTCTGGGCCGCGCAAACGCCTCAGGCCTTCGGCCGTTTTCTCCTCGAAGGGGCATTTGTCGACTGCGAACGGGAGGGCTGGAGCGTCACCGATGACGCATCGATGGTCGAGCTGGCAGGTGAATCAGTGGCGCTGGTTCCGAATGCCAGTCCGAATTTCAAGATCACGACGCAGGAGGACGCCAGGATGGCGGAGTTGCTCCTCGCTGAGCGAGGCGGGAGTGGAAAGGTTGTGACCCGCACTGGCATCGGCTACGACGTCCACCGCTTTGCGTCCGGGCGGCCACTCATGCTGGGCGGCGTGGAGATTCCGTCCGATCGTGGTCTGGATGGGCACTCCGACGCCGATGTCCTCCTGCATGCCGTCACCGACGCCATTCTCGGCGCGGCGGCGCAGGGAGATATTGGCGTTCACTTCCCACCTTCCGACCCGAAGTGGCAAAACGCCAGCAGTCTGATCTTTCTTCGTGCCGCATCGGAACTGATTCGCAATACGGGCGGATCGGTCGTCAATATCGACGCGACGGTCATCGCCGAGACGCCGAAGATCATGTCTTTTGCCACCCCCATTCGCGAATCGATTGCCCGGGCATTGGGAATTGACATCGATGCGGTCAGTGTGAAGGCGACGACCAACGAGGGAATGGGCTTCGTCGGCCGCGAAGAGGGCATCGCCGCGCTGGCGATCGCCACTGTCATGGCGCCGAAGCGATGAGGGTGCTCTTGCAGCGGGTGTCGCGAGCCAGCGTGACCGTCGAGGGCGAGCGGATCGCATCGATCGACGCGGGTTTGCTCGCTCTGGTTGGCATCACGGGCACCGACACGCCGGAGATTGCCGATCAGCTTGCCACCAAGTGCGCGAATCTCCGCGTATTCGATGACGACGAAGGCGTGATGAATCGCTCCCTGCTGGATCGCATTGAGGCGGGGCAGCCGGCGTCGATGCTCGCGGTTTCGCAGTTCACACTCTATGCCGACAGTCGCAAGGGTCGACGGCCGAGCTATGTCAACGCCGCCCGGCCGGAAGTTGCCCAGCCGCTGTTCGGGCATTTCGTGGAGGCAGTTGATACTCTCGGTATCCCCGCCGAATCGGGCCGGTTTGGCGCTGAGATGGCAGTCGAGTTGGTCAACGACGGACCGGTGACGATCTGGCTTGATTCAGACGATTTGCGCCGCGGTGTGTGACAATGTGTCGACGAATCGTGACACGCATTTGCAGGGCGCTTCATGAGTCAATCGGACCCACAATCCAATCGCCCGCCGGAGCATGATCCCCGCCTTCTGCTCCCCGAGTGGCTGCGGGACGAACCCGCCGAAGAGCCTCCGGCGCCAGGGCCGGCGATGATCGCCGAGCCCGCCGCCGCCGTGACATCAGATGTGAATGCTGCCCAGGCAATCACACCCGCTCGCGCCACCTGGCAAGCGCCGCCTCCGCCCGTCGCGACATTCGATCCGGCCACACTGATCGCCCCTGACGATTTGCCCGCCTGGATCCGGTCGATGCCCGCACCTCTGCGCACCACTGACGACTCCGCAGAGATTCCACTCGCCGATTCGAAGCTAGACGTTGTAGAGGAAGTTGAAGTTGTCGTCGCGCAGGGGCCGACCGGGATTGAAGACACAATCGACACAACTTCGACCACGCGGCCCGAAAGTGATCTGACGGAGACGCGGTTCGCGCTGTTGGCGGGTGGCGCGCTGGTCGTCATCCTCGCAGTCATCGCACTGTTCTACTTCTGACGCCACGCCCGCACCGTCATTTCGAGCTTGTCGAGAAATCTCTCGTTGGGCGCCAACATGGTAGGGACAGGACACGTTCGCGTCCCACAACGAGAGATTCCTCCGCCGCGGTCGGAATGACGAAGGAGCGGTCTTGCGACCGCTCCTTCGTCTCAGCATCACAGAGTGAGCGTTTAGTTGCCGACTTCGCGGAATTCACCCTCGACAGTTGCCTCGTCGCCAGACTCTTCTGCCTCAGGCATTTCGCCCTCGTAGGCGCCGTTCGAGTCGGCAGCTCCGGCGGCCGATTCGTAGACCGAGGTGCCGACCGCCGTCAGTGCGGCGACCATCGCCTCATGCGCTGACTTCAGCTCGTCGGTATTGTCGCCTTCCTGCTTCAACAGGTCGCGAACCGCCTGGACCTTGGTTTCGAGGTCGGCTTTGACCTCGGCCGGAATCTTGTCGCCGTACTCGTTCAGGACGCTATCGGCCTGATAGGTCATCGACTCAGCATCGTTGCGGAGCTGGATGGCGTCGCGGCGAGCGCGGTCTTCCTCGGCATGCGCTTCGGCATCCTTGACCATCTGCTGGACCTCGGCGTCCGACAGTCCGGACGAACCGGTGATGGTGATCTTCTGCTCTTTGTTGGTCGCCTGGTCGCGCGCCGTGACATTCAAAATGCCGTTGGCATCGATATCAAAGGTCACTTCGACCTTCGGCAATCCGCGCGGCGCCGGCAGGATGCCATCGAGAATGAACTTGCCAAGACTCTTGTTGTCGTTGGCCATTGGGCGCTCGCCCTGCAGGACGTTGATCTCGACCTGCGGCTGATTGTCTGCCGCGGTGGTGAAGACCTGGCTCTTGCGTGTCGGGATCGTCGTGTTGCGCTCGATCAACGGCGTTGCCACGCCACCCAGCGTTTCGATGGAGAGGGTCAGCGGCGTCACATCGAGCAGGAGAATATCCTTGACCTCGCCGCCAAGCACACCACCCTGAATCGCGGCGCCGATCGCGACCACTTCATCGGGATTGATGCCCTTGTGCGGTTCCTTGCCGAAGTACTCCTGCACCTTCTTTTGAACCGCCGGCATGCGTGTTTGCCCACCAACGAGTATCGCCTCATCGATGGAAGACTTCTTGAGATCAGCATCCTTGAGCGCCGCGTCCATCGGCGGCACGGTGCGATCGACGAGCGATCCTGTCAGCTGCTCGAGTTTGCTGCGGGTCAGAGACTCCTGCAGATGCTTGGGCCCGCTGGCATCGGCGGTAATGAACGGCAGATTGACGTCGGTCTGCTGGGTGCTGGAAAGCTCGATCTTGGCCTTCTCCGCGGCTTCCTTGAGTCGCTGCAGGGCCATGCGATCGTTGCGAAGGTCGATGCCTTCCTTCTTCTTGAACTCGTCGGCGAGGAAATCGATCAGTTTCTGGTCGAAGTCGTCACCACCGAGATGGGTGTCTCCATTGGTCGAAAGGACCTGGAATACCCCTTCCGAAAGATCGAGAATCGAGATGTCGTAGGTGCCACCGCCGAGGTCGTAGACAGCGAGTTTTTCGTCGCCCTTTTTCTCCAGACCGTAGGCCAGAGCAGACGCAGTAGGCTCGTTGATGATCCGCTCGACATTGAGACCAGCGATCTTGCCGGCGTCCTTCGTAGCTTGCCGCTGCGAGTCGTCGAAGTAGGCGGGCACGGTAACGACTGCCCGGTCGACCGACTCGCCAAGGTATGCTTCGGCATCCGCCTTCAGTTTTTGCAGGATCATCGCCGAGATCTCGGGCGGGCTGTACCAGCGCTCACCCATTTTCACCTCGACGCCGCCATTCTTCGCTTCGCGGACTTCATAAGGAACGATCTTGATGTCGTCCTGGACATGCGGGTCGGTGAACTTGCGGCCCATGAACCGCTTGATCGAGGAGACGGTGTTTTCCGGGTTGGTGACTGCCTGCCGGCGGGCAAAGCGGCCCACGAGCCGTTCGCCGGTGTTCGTCATCGCGACGACGGATGGCGTCAGGCGCTCGCCCTCGGCATTGGGAATCACAACGGGCTCGCCGCCTTCGATGGTGGCCATCACCGAGTTCGTGGTTCCGAGGTCGATTCCAATCATTCTTGCCATGTGTTGTTGCTCCCTTCGAAGAAAATGCCATTCGATGTTGACTGCTGATTACGCATTGATCGTTGTTTCAGTTGATTCCGTCTCTTCCGCGGGCACTGGATCGCCAACCTGGACCATTGCTGGTCTGAGGACCTGATCGCCCTGCCAGTAGCCATTCTGAAAGACATTGACGACGCTCGAACCAGTCGATCCGGGCACGACGGCCACAGCTTCGTGAACCGCCGGGTCGAATGGCTGACCGAGCGCGTCGATTGGTCGCACGCCTTCCCGTTCGAGAAACGACGCGAGATTTCGCTCGATCAACGCCATACCCGCCACCCAGGGTTCTTCTCTATTCGCTTCTGGGATCGCATCGAACGCGCGACGAAAGTCGTCGGCAATCGGCACGAGGCGCAACAGGAGGTCACGCGTCGCCACCTGACGAGCGATGATCCGTTCCTGATCGACGCGCCGCCGGTAGTTGGCGAACTCCGCCATGCTGCGCTGGAGCTGATCGAGATACTGATCACGCTCCGCCAGTACGGTTGCGAGGTCGGCCTCCGGGGCCGCATCCTCCGCCACCCCAGCGTCGTCCGGATTTTCCGGAAACGAATTGGGGGGTTGTCGCTCCAGATTGATCATTGCACCGCCTTTTCGTTCGCACCTGGATACAAATCCGCAACCAGATCACTGATCAGCCGGGACATGTAGCGCACGGTTGAAATTGTTCTCCAATAAGACATTCGAGTCGGACCGACAACGCCAAGCAATCCGGAAACGTGACCTTCCACGCCATAGGTGGACACGATCACGCCGAGGCGCTTCAGGTCGCCGGGAAGCTGTTCGTCGCCAATGAAAACCCGCAAACTCGATCCAGCCTCCATCTGAGGAAGAAGCGCATGAAGAATGCCGCCGCCATACGCAAGATCGAGAACGGCCTGGATGTCGGGATTCTCGACGCCGGGCTGGCCGACGATGTTCTCCAGCCCCGAGGCTCTGACAGGAGTCTGACGAGCCGCATCGGCCATCCGCAAGGTTGATTCGATTTGCGTCATGATGGTCGCGATCAGCCCCTGGCTCTGTTCGCAAATCGGTTTGATCTCATGGGCAGAGAGACCGCGCAGCGATTGATTCAGATCATCGGCGAGCGCGCTGAGATCCTCCTGCGCTGCTTCTTCCGGCAGATGCACCATCAGTTGCCGGACGGTGCTCTCCAGCGTGACCAGGATCAACAGAGCCAGGCGGGGCTGCAGTGAAATCAGCTCGAGGTGCCGCAATCGGGTGATCGCGGCGCGCGGCGCTGTGACGACAGAAACATTTCCGGCAATACCGGCAAGGATCGATGCGGCGAGTTCGGGCCAGTCTTCCAGTTGTGTTTCCATTTGCTTGAACTGATGCCGGATCATGATCTGATCGCCCGGTGGGACTTCGACATCGTTCATGAGATTGCGCACGAAATACCGGTAACCAGCATCGGTCGGCACCCGTCCACCAGAGGTGTGCAAGTGCTCGACGTATCCCTTTTGCTCGAGCTCCGCCATTTCATTGCGGATCGTCGCCGAGGAAACGCCGATCTGGTACTGCTGAGTGAGGTGCTTTGAGCCCACAGGCCGACCATCCGAGACGTACTCGTGGATGATGAGTCTGAGGACCCCCTGCTGACGTTCCGTCAGCTGAGAACCGTCAGCGATGTCATGTGTGTGGGTGTCAGTTGGTTCTTCGCTCATACCCTGCTCACGAATTAGCACTCTTCCAACGAGAGTGCTAACGCGTGGAATGATAGTGTTTTTGAGGGGGGCGTGTCAAGGTTGAGCAGGATCAGAGAGACCGCAAAAGGAGCCGGCGCGGCGCTAACTCACCCTGCCCTTTCCCGACCGCGCAAGACGGTGCCATGCACCTCATCGTCAGCTGGAGAAGCGGCCAAGCAGTCGCTTGAGGACACCTGGTTCCTGCTCCGGCTTGATCGCCAGGGCGATGCGCTGCTGAAGTTCCTTGTCACGGGGTTGAACAACGACATTCTGTGATTGGGGCCACGAGCGTGGTTCACCGGCGACGACAACGCCGATTGCCTCGTAGAGTCCCTGGTGTCGGTCTCGCGCGGTTCGAACCGCTTCGGACATTAGACCCTGTAACGTTGAGGCGTCCATCTCGGCCTCGACCATGCGGCGAACGCTTCGTTCCAGGTTGCGATCGATCAGTTCCCCCGCGTCTGCGATCAGCCGCGCCGGGAGATAGCAGCCCCCCATCGCGCCTTCCTGCAGTTCCAGACGAATTGGCAGGCGACGGGCGATGAGCGGCGGCATACCAGCTTCGAGAAAGAGCCTGGAGGGAGGTCTGAGCAGCATCGAAAGCCCGCGATCCACGCGTGCCTCCCAGCCGGTCAGTGAGAGGCCTTCTGCGGCAAAGGACGTTCCTCGCTCTGCAAGATACCTTGCAAATCCGGCACCGAGGTGAAGCAGGTCGCGATCACTCAGAGAGTCGCCAAGCCGCAATTCCCGAACATAGTCGGCGGCATCCTGCTCTGAGACCAGATGAAGTGAACAGGGTTCCACGTGAGACACTCACCCCGAGGATGACGATTCAGGTCTCATTGTGACAGAGTGGAGCGTATGAAGAATCACCCGGACGCCTTCAGCTTCAGCCTACAGCTTGAGTACGCCTCTGGCGTTGGAGCTGTGGAACAGCGTCGAGATGCGTCTCAGACAGTACCACTCTACCGGATTCCATTCTGGGCGACAGTGGATGACCATGCAGTGATCTGTGGGTCGGAGTTCCTGCCGTTTCGCGATGAATCGTTCGAGGACGTCGACACCCACTCGATCCTCGCTTTTACGATCGACGAAGCCAGACTGCTCGACGAGTGTTTTCGGGTCATTCGGCCCGGTGGCAAAGTGACCGGGATGGTTCCAAATAAAAAGGGTTTCGGACACATTGATGCGACCAATCTGGCGCGGTATGTCGCAGATGTCGTGAAGAAGGGTCCCAGGTTGCCCGAACTGCTGGAATCGGGATGGCGGAAGCATTACTCCACGAACGAGGTTATCGATCTCCTCCAGGGAGCCGGCTTCGATGTCGTTTCCGTTGCGACCATGGGGATGCTGGCCGGTGAGGCTTCGCGGTCTGTCAATGTGGTCGAACGCTGGCTGGACGGTCGAGGACGATCCCCGCATGCCGCAGATGAGACGCCATTGAGGAAAAGCGCAATGAGTCGCTTGATTGAGGGATCGTCGATCGTTTTCGAGGCCCGCCGGTCGTAGCCCCAAAAGGAATCGCCACCTCGCACTCGGGGAAATGCCATCGGGCGGCCCGTAAACCGGGCCGCCCGACGCTTGGATGCTGCTTGCGCTGCGCCTATTCGACCGTCAGCGTCAGAACCATTCCGGCTTCCTTGTGGCCCGGAATGTCGCAGTCGATCTCATACTCGCCTGCGGGGATGTTGACTGTGATCACTCGCGACGTGCCGGCGTCGAGCGTCTCGTCGATGCCGAGATCGGCATTGACGAAGCTGTGCTGAGCAGCGCCAGTGTTGTCGAGCAGGATCGTCACATCGGTGTCGGCCGGAATTGTCAGCGCATCCGGATCGAACAAAATGTCCTTGAGCTCAATCGTGAAGTCCGCAGCGACCGGCGACGCCTCAGGTGATGCCGCTGGTGAAGCTGCCGGCGACGCGACAGGAGAAGCTGCAGCTGCGGCTTCTTCCGGTGTACCAGCGGCAGCAGCGGTCGTGTCGTCCGGCGACGCTACCGGCGTAGCACCGGCAGCGGTTGTGTCATCAGGAGAAGCAGCGGCCGCAACCACAGCATCATCAGGTGATCCAGCGGCTGCGCCAGAAACTGCACCATCAGGGGTGGCGGCGCCGGCCTCTGCATCCGGGGTCGCGGCATCACCAGACGCCGCCTCGACTGTTGCCGTTGCGGCCGGTGTCGCAGTCGCTTCAGGTTCGTCGTCATCATCGCGCAGGAAGTACCAGGCGCCAATCGCCAGTGCCCCCAGGAGCAGCAATGGCAACAGCCACTTCCACGGACCAGATCCGCCTGACGCAGCCGCGGAAGCAGCTGGAGGTGGTGGTGGAGGCGGTGGTGGAGGCGGTGGTGGAGCAAAGGTGGTGGAGGTGCGAACTGGCTCGGTCGCCCGGTTTTCCTGACGAGGAGCCGCAGTTGTGGCAGCCACTGCTTCATCCCGAACGGTCGCGGCAACTGTCGCTTTCTTGAAGCCGGCCTTCGTCGCTTCATCCAGAGTGGCAAAGCACACTGCCGGGATCACCTGAGCGTAGCCGGCATCCGATGGTTCATAGATTACGTTCGCCGGTTCGGTGCCCTTGATGGGGTAGCCAGCTGGGCAATCACGACCACCTGGTCCTTTGACAAAGCCGGCAGCTGCTGCGCCTGCTGCCGCAGCCGCGGCGGGCCCAGCTGATGCTGCCTCGGCGCGCTGCCCAGTCCGAACCCGGACGAATCCCTGGCGCTCGGCAACAGCTTCGTTCTCGAAGCACATTTCCGGAATGACCTGAGGATAACCCGTGTCATCTGGAAGGTAAAAGACGTTCCCCGGTTCATTCCCTTTGATGGGATAACCCGGAGGGCATTCCCGTCGGCCAGTTCCCCTGACCCATCCAGTACCAGAACGATCTGCCATACCTCTCCTCCCATGCTGACTCGTTGTCTGGGGATCGGCGTGCGGCGTTGCCGCGCCAATTTCCTCATCCAGTGTACTTCATGATGCCTGCAAATTGATCGATGCTCTACGTACTTACGCCGTTTTTTCCCCGAAAGTGCTATTCGATGGTAAGCGTGCCAACCATGCCGGCTTCTCGGTGGCCAGGTACGTTGCAGTAGAACTCATAGACCCCAGCTGGCGCGTTGATTATCACTTCATGCGTTTCACCGGGAGCCTGATCGACGCTGATGTCCAGGTCATCGATCGAGAAGTTATGCGGTGCGGCGCCTTCGTTCGGAAGGACGACGATTACGTCAGTGTCAGCGGGAATCGTCAGTTCTGTCGGCTCGAAGCGAATGTCGTGCGACACAATTTCGAAACTGTCGCCATTTTCTCCGGCGGCCGCGACTGGTTCTTCCGCCGTTGGCGATCCCGCTACCGTGGTGCCATCAGCCGGAACGGGTGAACCGGCGACCGGAGTGCCTTCTTCCTCGCCGCCAGGCGTGGGCGAGAGAACTGGGGCATTTGGTGGATTGGGAATACGCGTGACCGTGGGATGGGCTTCGTTCTCTCCGCCGCTTCCGCAGGCGGCAAGCACAACTCCGAGCAGGAGCACCGTGCTCGCCATCGATAGAAACCGCTTACCCATTGACCCAATCCTTCCTTCCGGGATGCCCTCTCCCTGCACAATCGTCCTCAACGTTTAACAACTCCGGACCGATTTCAGCAATCGCCCTTGCACCAGGCGCATTTTAGTCCTTTGCGCCAGCGACCGCAGCACGTACCGGTCACCACATGCCGAGCTCGTCCTTGGCATCCTCACTCATCAAATCGGGAGTCCATGGCGGACTCCAGACCAACTTGACATCGACATCGCCGATGCCAGGGAAATCGCGAAGCGCTGTCTGCACTTCCTGGACAATGACCGGCCCAAGGGGGCAGCCGAGCGATGTCAGGGTCATCGTCACCAGCACATCGCCGCTGTCTGAAATATCCGCATCGTAGACCAGGCCGAGATCGACAATATTGATGCCGATTTCTGGATCGTAGACGTGCTTGAGGCCTTCTCGCACGTCATCTCGCGTAAATGTCACTGACATCGAATTGTTCTCCCACGGCTGCGAGGCTCATTGGCCGAATGCCGACGCCTGCAGCCAGCGTTGCAGCATTGCTCCCAAAGTGTACCCGGCAGCGATGCGGCGCACAGCATGACTCCGGGTCGCAGCGCTAAAGAAACATGACCATCGCTCCTGCTACAACCGGTACCGCGACGATCGCCATGCGAAGGACTCTGAGCGGCAGACGCCTGGTCAGTTTCGCACCGAGAAATGTCCCCGCCGAGAGACCAATGACCGAACCGATCAGATGCGGTCCTGAAACGTCGCCGTGACCGGCCAGAACGGTGGCCGCAGCGGCACTGATGAAGACGAGTGCCCACATGGTGGTGCCCACCGTTTGCCGGATCGAAAGTCCGTGCAATGAGAGAAAACCGAGCTGCAAGTAGGGCGCCATGCCGACACCGAGGAAACCTGCAGCCACCCCGCCGGTCGAACCGAGACCCAGTGAGGCCGAGATTTCTCTACGGACGGACATCTGCGGCGGCGAGTCATCATGGCCGATCACCTGCGTGCGGACCATGCGGGTTCGCAGCCATACCAGTATGGCCAGCCCCCAGAGTGCGAGTCCTGACGCCCAGCGGAGGGTGTTGTCGCTGACATCCTGACTGGCTGTGGCGCCAACGATTGCGCCCGTGACACCGGCACAGCCGGCGACCAGTCCAATGCGAAGAGCCACATTGCCTTCCCGGTAGTGCGAGATCGCTCCCGAGATCGTGACCACACACATGGCGGC
Organism: uncultured Sphaerobacteraceae bacterium; assembly: GCA_964461025.1. GTDB lineage: Bacteria > Chloroflexota > Chloroflexia > Thermomicrobiales > UBA6265 > JAHBVL01. The sequence continues at coordinate 44,351 of CAYWSE010000029.1, forward strand.
CAGCGCTGTGCCAATCGCTGTGCTGACCGGAAGATCGAACACGCCGGCCAGAAGACCGAGCAACACTCCCGCTCCGCCAGCGCCGATAAAGCCAAGAATGATGCCGATGAAGAATGTCGTCGCGATGATGAGTGCCAGCGTGGCTGGCGCGATGCTCATCAACGACGACGGGAGTTCAGATCTCGCCAGTCGGCTTCAGCAATGTCATCGGGCTTCTTGCTGGAGTCATTGTTTCGGCGCCAGACGTTGAGAAAGTACAGAATCGCTACGACGACCAGGGCGACCATGGCGAAACGCAGTAGCGTTCCGATAATGTCCTGAAAAATCCAGCCGAGCGCGATGCCGACAACCAGTCCAGCGACGAAGATGTAGGGCTTCGACCATCCGGACGTGTCTCCGGAGTCCTTGTAATACATCCGTAGATAACCTCGATGTTTCTTAGTCACTGCCTTCCCTAAGACGCCCGGTGGGCGCATAGGTCTGGCATTGTCATGTCTATGCTACACTCGCCGGCCTTCCCCTTGGGGGCGGATGGGGCCCGGTGGCCTCCCCGGTCTTCAAAACCGTGCGGGCGTTGGCGACCCCAGCGCTGGTGGGTTCGACTCCCATG
>CAYWSE010000030.1:0-27715 GCA_964461025.1 uncultured Sphaerobacteraceae bacterium
GATCGCCAGACCGACGGTGATGCCGTCGATATCCACCGTGACGATCTCGTCGCCGGGTGCGATGGTCGCAGACTCGCGATAGGAAGCAACACCGTCGATCTCGACATCGAACATGTGAATCTTGCTGTATCTGCCGATGATGTCACCCGACGGCGAAATGACTGTCGCTGTGTTGTAGAGACGAGGGTCGCCATCCCGCGATTCGTGCCAGGTTCCGGTGTGAATATAGATGCCGTGCCGCGCCGCACGTTCGGACAGGAGCTCGGTCAACGGTCCTGGAATCGGTTCGGCATTGGGGCGATTCCCATCGTCGGGACCCAAATAGGCCCAGACTTCCGGCAGGACGACGAACCGCGCGCCCTCAGCAGCGGCGCGATCGACCAGTGCCAGCGCCGTTGTGATGTTGGCCGCTTTGTCGTCGCGGGAGTTGAGCTGGGCAACGGCAACGTGCAGCGTTTGCGGTCCAATTCCGGTGAATTCGCTCATGTCACATATCCCTGAGTGGTGGTTCTGATGATAGAACGATGCAAGTTGGCATCTTACCATCGCACCAGGCACCGGGCACCGGTGCAAGGCGCGGAAGATCGATGCCGGCTAGTAGATTGTTGATAGAGAGTGGTATGGTGAAAGGCGACCCACGCGCTACGGCATACGACTTACGGTCTATGAACACGTTTACCGCTCGAACAACGATAATAGCCACGTGCTTGCCGCGATTCGCAATGATGCGAGGCGGACACTGTTCCCGGGAGGAACCATGACAGAAACACTGAACGCAACTGAAACGATCGAGACTTCGTACCCCTTGCGTGATTGGTTTACCAACGGACTGCGCGCGAAGTTGCTGGAGAAGGGGTATCCGGTCGTCGAAGGGGAGCAACCCGCCGAGCGAGGCGGCATCGCATTGCACCCGATCGATGTCAAGGCCCCGAAGAGCTTTCGCCGCCGCAACCGCGCCGTCTTTGTGGTCGGCATCGGCGAAGGTACGGAGGTTCCGGAGATTCCGCTGGCAACCCTCTATCCTCTCCAGCTGCGCTCGCTCGGCAATATCTTTGTGCTCGTCGTTCCCAACGGCCACGGCGGTCAGCCGGAGGCGTTCGTTTCGACGCTCGAACAGGGTTCCTATTCGTTTCGGCACACCGGCGATGACGACGAATACTTCGAGCGGGTGGTTGAGCGATTGGCCCCGCTGGCCACCTCGAATCTGATCATCGAAAACGAGTTTGTGGCCGATCTCGAGCCAGAGCTATGGGATGGCGACGAAATCACCGCCTCGATCACCCGCGCCGGCAAGAAGCTCGATGAGCTCGATCTTCTCCCATCGCCTTTCCCGATCGACGATTACCTTCCGGAAGGCGATCTGCGGCATCTCAAGCAGATGTTCAATATCGGTGGTTTGAGCTACGGGAACGTCAGCGCTCGCAAGGACGATCTCCGCTTCTGGATGAGCGCCAGCGGTGTCGACAAGAGCAGCCTGGAAGAGGTCGGCACCGAGATTCTGATGGTCACCGACTTCATCCCCGAACGGAAAGCGATGCGGCTCAGTGTGCCGCCGCATGTCAATCCGCGCCGCGTCTCAGTCGATGCGATCGAGCATTTCATGATCTATCGCGAGCACCCTTCGGTTGGCGCAATTCTGCACATTCACGCCTGGATGCCCGACATTGCCTCCACGCACATCAACTATCCGTGCGGCACGATCGAGCTGGCGACGAATGTCGCCGACCTTGTTCGCCAGGCTCCTGACCCAGGGCATGCCGTCATTGGTCTCCGGAATCACGGCCTGACCATCACCGGCCCGAGCCTCGACGAGATCTTTGCCCGCATCGAGGACAAGGTCATCCGTCAGGTGCCGATGGTCTGACGACATTCGTAGTCCGTAGTCCGTGGATTGTGAACCGAAGACCGTAGCCCCCGGCGCTCTTCCGGAGGGATGGCCCGCAGTGCCATAATCTTCCAAGGGACGGGCTGTTTTTGGAGAACCACCGACCGAGCCGGTGGCGACCGCTATCGACCTGTGGTCGATTGCTCCGGCAGAGCGCCGGAGCCTACGTTCAGGATGCCGTGACGAGGAGGCATTGATGAACAATTCGGCTCTGCAATACTCCTTCTCGATCCCGAACTACCTGAAAGTGCGAGCAGCTGACACCTTGCCGTTGCGGACGCTGTCATCAGGGAGAATTCCGGGGCTCGAGTTGATCGAAACAACGTCGCGCCCCTTGCCAGGACCAGACTGGCTCCGCCTGCGTCCCCGTTTCACCGGCATCTGCGGCAGCGACATTTCTATGCTGACCAACCGTTCCGGGCCATCGCTGATGCCATTCGTCTCCTTTCCCCTGGTCCCCGGCCACGAGGTCGTCGCGGAGGTCACCGAAACAGGCGAATCGGTCACCGGTCTCGGAATCGGCCAGCGCGTCGCGCTCAATCCGGTCATTTCCTGCCAGATGCGCGGACTTGAACCCTGCCGCTCCTGCGCCGCCGGTATGCCGGGACTCTGCGTTCGCACGGCCGAAGGTGGCGTCGCTCCTGGTATGCTCACGGGTTTTTGTCGCGATCTGCCGGGAGGGTGGTCGCACGAAATCATTGCCCACCGGTCGCAGGTCGTCGTGGTGCCCGACTCGGTCGACGACCGCACCGCCGCCGTCATCGAGCCATTCAGCGTTGCCGTCCACGCCGTTCTGAACAATCCGCCAGGTCCAAACGACAAGGTGCTGATCATCGGCAGCGGCACCATCGGACTGCTTGTACTTGCCGCGATGCGGATGCTGGGGCATGCCAGCTCGGTCACCGTGCTGGCCCGGCACCCGCTGCAGGTCGAGCTCGCCCAGCGGTTCGGCGCCACAAACGTCCTCAAGGGAGGCCAGGCGGGCGATGCCGCGGTGCAGATCGCCGGAGCCCGGGCGTTCCAACCCTTGCGCGGACCGAAGGTCTACGCAGGCGGATTCGACGTTGTCTACGACTGCGTTGGCTCGTCGAAGAGCGTCGACGAAGCGCTGCGCGTCGCCGGGCCACGAGGCCGGCTCGTGCTGGTCGGCTGCGCGGCCGAGATGCACAAGATCGATCTGACGCCGGTATGGTCGCGCGAGCTGACCGTTTCAGGTTGCTATGTCTACGGGCAGGAGCACGCGATGCCCGGAGCGCCGCACACCTTTCAGGTCGCGATCGACCTCATCCAGAACCACCCGGAAATCGATCTGTCGGCGATCGTCACGCACGTCTACAAACTCGAGGACTGGCAAACGGCCATGCAGGTCAGCCTCTCCCGCGGCAAGCACGCCGCCCTGAAAGTGCTGTTCGATCTGCGGGACTGAGAAAGGGAACAGGGGAGACGGGAAGTCGAATAGTGCGAATCGGCCTACGGCTTACGATTGACGGCCACTGACTCAAGGCTAAACCGCATACGCCACCACCGCCGCCACGCACAGCAGCAACGCGATGATCGCCAGCATGATTAGGATGGCCTGGCAGCCGCGCGCGGCGGAAGCAACGTCCTCAGGCGAGATGCTGCTGTCTTCAGGCGCGTCTTCGTCGAAAAAGCTCACGATGTGGTGGTGTCGCTCTCTTGTTTGAGCGAGAGGCGCCAGACATGCACCATCCGCGTCGCTGCGGTGAGGTGTGTGCCTATGGCCAGAATCCAAAGCGCCCAGATTGGTTTGCCGATGATCAGGCCCAGCGACAGAACCACCACTCGTTCGGTTCGCGCCAGTATCCCGACCGATGCTTTCCAGCCAGCCGCTTCCGCTCTGGCCCGGGCATAGCTGATCATCAGGGCGCCAGTCGCCGCCGCCAATGTCAGCATCGAACCGGTTTTCCAGTCATCGGTATCATCGAGCAGGTAATAGAGGATGCCAAAGTAGACGATGATTTCTGAGTAGCGATCGACCGTCGAATCGAGAAACCCACCGAATGAGCTTGCCTTGCCAGTTGCGCGGGCCACGGAGCCATCGAGCATGTCGAATCCGCTCGAAAAGAGGAGGAGAACGCCGGCGATCTGAATGTGGCCCGTGGCGATGATTGCCGCGACTACGCAGTTCAGCACAAACCCGATGATCGTCAGCATATTGGGGGTCAGCCCCATTCTGCCGAGAAATTCTCCGACGACCAACAGTCTCTGCCTGGCCCATGTGCCGATACGTTCCGAGATCATCTGGTCCCCTGTGCGAGCGCTGGTTGATTGGCGCCTAATCCGGCCTGATAGACATTGAGAATCTGCGAAGCGACGCTTGGCCACGTGTACTTCTCGGCGGTTTGCCTTCCTGCAGAGGCCAGTCTCTCACGCAGCGATTCATCCGAAAGCAAATGAACGATGGCCAATGCGATCGAGGCCGAATCGTTCGGTTGCACCAGGAGCCCATCCAGATTGTTGGTGACTACTCCGGCATACCCTGGAATGTCGCTGGCCACAACAGGTTTGATCGACGCCATCGCTTCGAGGAGCACGATGCCGAAACTCTCGCCATGGATTGATGGGGCGCAAAAAACGTCGCAGCTGGCATAGTAGCGTGGCAGGTCATCCCAGGGGACTTCTCCGACGAATTCGACGCCACGTATCTGATATCGCTGCAGCATGTCGTGGAACTTGGTGCGATCGCCGGGACCGACGACGGTGAGGCGAACATCGGGGAACTGCTGCTGAATGAGTGGCATCGCTCGCAAGAGATACTTGAAGCCTTTGCGCGCTTCGTTGAAGCGGCCGACGAAGAGTATGCGCGGTCCGCGTTCGGCCCAGGGAAACGGTGAAACGGATTCGTTGTACCGGTCGATATCGATGCCATTCGGAATGATTCGGTAGCTGTCGGGGAAGTGCTGATCGATGTTGCGCCGAGCTGGTTCCGAAACGCAGATGCGTTCGTCGAGGCGGCTCATCAGGAATCCGAAATACGGTTTCAGCATTGTGTACCACGGGTTCGTTTCACGCGCGGCATGAAAGGTGGCGACATTGAGACTCTGCGAGTTGAGCAAGACGATATATGGAAGAAGGGGAGTCAGCGGCTCATGCATGTGCACGACGTCGAACTGCTCCCGGTTCATGATTTCCTTGACGGCGTTATAGAGCGTCACATCGAACATCAGCCTCGCTTTGGAGCCGTTGGCCGGAATCGGGATCGGACGGCCAATGCCATAGAAGCCCGGCTTCACCTCCAAACCGCCCTGCGCCGATCGCGGCGCCATGACCACCACCTCGTGGCCCAGCTTCTCGAATTCCTGCTGCAGATGAAAGATGTGCTGACCGACGCCGCCCGGATGGGCGATGTCGTATGGAGTAACCTGCGCGATTTTCACCTGACGCCCATCAGCAGTGTTCGTCGCGCTTCAGGCGTGTCTGCGATTGTCGCTATCACCAGCCAGCGAGCGCGTCATTCTTCGGCTCGATAATAGCAGAATGGGCGCTCCTGACCGCAGGTTCGAGCCCAGGTTGGTCAAGGTTCTTTCGAGAGTTCTTTGCTCAGCATGTGACCGGAGTAGACCGAATAGACCAGCCCAATCGCCATAGCTGCGAGCGATGCCCAGACGAGCATTTCCTGCTGACGTGGATCGTTTCGCGCAGCCAGCCCGACGACGCCCATTGCCACCAGCACGACGCCGAGGATCACCAGCTGCTTGCCGGTGACAGCGTTGACTTCATACCAGATGTCAGGGTCACAGAGTGTCGTTTTGGTCCGGTACCCGTAGATCCGGTTGGGAGCGATTTTTCGCTGCATCAGCGGCACGCCAATCACGATGAAGACGACGCCGGTCGTGATGGCGAGAGCGATGCCAATCCAGTTGTCCAATCGTTGCTTCCTCATTCCCTGCCAAACCGTGGACCACTACAATGATGGCCGTTTGAATTGCATGGACGCAAGAGAAGGAGCTCATCGGTGGCGGGTGTCAAAAAGGTCGACCATATCGCACTGGCCGTGCGAAGCATCGAAGAATCGCGACCGGCGTTCGAGTCGATCTATGGCGCCAGGTATCTCGGTCAACGCGAGAATGTCGAGCAGCAGTACATCGTGGCCTACTTCCTGATGGGTGAAAACCTGATCACGATGCTGGAGGGAACGTCTCCAGAGAGTTTCGTCACGCAGCACATCGAGAAGCGCGGCGAGGGGATCCAGCACGTCGGCGTCGAGGTCGACGATTTCGACGCCTTCATCGCCAATGCCGAAGAGCTGGGTGCGAAGGTTTCCGCGATTCGCACGCTCGACGGCATCCGAAAGGAAGCGCTGATTTCGCCTCGCAGCGCATTCGGCATGATCCTGCAGCCGATCGAGTGGCTGGGCGATCTGAAAGACGAGCCCCATCACGAGCGAATCATCAAAGCGGGCGGGCTCTAGCGAGTTTGCTGAGAACCCTGAGTGACCACACCGGCCGCCAGTAACTCGGCGATTTGCTTTTCTGAATAGCCGAACTCCCGTAACACTTCAGAAGTCTGCTCGCCCAGGGCCGGTGGGTAGCGCCGGATCGTGTGCGGCGTTTCCGACATGCCGAGATGAATGCCTGGCATCCTCAACCCATCGATCGCCGGGTGTTCGACATCGGTGACGTACTCGAGATACTCGACCTGTGGCAACTGCAAAACCGTGTCGAGTGAATTGACCGGGCTGCATGGAATGGAGGCTGTGTCGAACAATGTTTGCCACTCCGCGGAAGTCTTCGCGGCCAGAATCTCGGTCATCGTGATATCGAGCAACGACCGATTGGCGATGCGACTCGGGTTCGTCGCGAACTCGGGGTGATTCGCCAGTTCTGGCCGGCCAGTCACCTCGCAGAACTTCCGCCAGTGGGAATCAAAGGCGATGGCCATGACGATGAAGCCATCCTGCGTCGGGTATGCCCCATAGGGCGCAACCGACGGGTGCATCGATCCCATTTTTCCAGGGACCTCGCCGGACGCGAAATAGGCGACGGCGTGATAGGTCATCCAGGCTACGGTTGTGCCCAGCAGCGACGCATCGATTCTCTGGCCCCGACCGGTTCTTTCCCGCACGTAGAGTGCCGCGATGATTCCCTGCGTGGCATGGGCGCCGGCACTGAGGTCGACGACCGATGTGCCGGTACGCACGGGCGGACCGCCGGCTTCACCAGTGATGCTCATCAACCCGGCGTAGGCTTGCATCAGCACATCGACCCCGCCGCGGTGCTTATCCGGACCTTCCCGGCCGAATGCCGAAATCGCGCAATAAATCAGGCGTGGATTGATGGCGGCAAGTTCCTCGTAGCCGAGACCCCAGCGCTCCATCGCGCCAGTCTTGAAGCTCTCGATGAGAATGTCCGCCTGAGCGACGAGGTCGCGCATGATCGCCTGTCCTTCCGGTCGGGAGAGATCGACGGTGATGGCGCGTTTGTTGCGGTTGATGCTGAGATAGTAGGTGCTGATGCCATTCCAGAATGGTGGATAGCCGCGTGAGGTGTCACCCGCGGTCGGCTCCTCGATCTTGACCACGTCGGCGCCCATGTCGCCGAGGGTCATGGCGGCAAATGGGCCAGCCAGCGCTCTGCTGAGATCGAGAACGCGAATACCGTCGAGTGCGCCAGCCATGGTTGCTCCCTGAATGTCCAAAACCCGAATTTCGTCGTATATGAGTGTAGGGTTCTTGCAGCGAGGTTGAAAGGAAAGACCAACTCCAATCAGGGGATTGGACAATCTGCCGGTTCAGGCGGCGATTTCTTGACACAGGCGTAAACCGGTGCGTAGCATTCGCCTACCCTAATTTGGAATCATTCAACCGTGCACTACGCGTTTGTACGGATTCCTGAGACTGGCTTCGATTGGCGAACGTTCTGGCTAGTGAATGTGGCGTGTTTCAGAAGTAATCACGCACCGCGCTCGGGAAGAATCACATGGGCAGGTATCTGATCAGGCGAATCATCATTTCACTGATCACGCTCGTGGCGATCAGTATGGTCATTTTCGGCATTCTCTACATGGCTCCAGGCGATCCGCTCTCTGGATTCGCCACCAATCCGAATGTGCCGGCCGAGCTGCGCCAGCGCCTGCGTGAAGAAATGGGCCTCGAAGATCCGATGCTGACCCAATATTCGAAGTGGGCGCGCCAGTATGCCCAGGGCAACTGGGGCGTTTCCTATACGACCAAGACCGACGCGCGGGACTACATCATGGGCCGCTTGCCGGTGACGCTGCAGATCGTCGGCGGCGCCTATCTGATCAGTCTGCTCATCGCAATCCCTGTCGGCGTGATTTCGGCGATTCGGCAATACTCCTGGTTCGACAATATCGCGACCACCTTCGCGTTTCTCGGATTCAGCCTGCCGACATTTTTCACGGGTCTTGTCCTGATCTACATCTTCAGCGTGAAGCTCGACTGGCTGCCATTTGTCTATGACAGCACGGTTTCCGGTTTCTGGCCGAATCTGAAGCAATCGATCATGCCGATCATGGTTCTGGCCATGGCTGGGGCCGGATCGCTGACCCGGTTCGTGCGCGCCTCGATGCTGGAAGTCATTTCCCAAGACTATGTGCGCACGGCGCGGGCGAAGGGTCTCAAGAGTTATGCCGTTATCGTCTTTCATGCCGTTCGCAATGCGCTGATTCCAGTGATCACGATCATCGCGCTGGAGATTCCGGCTGTGCTCGGCGGCGCGGTGATTACCGAGCAGATTTTCCGGATTCCCGGAATTGGATCTCTTCTGGTTCAGGGGATCGGTGAAAAGGACGTTCCCGTGGTCATGGCGGTGACGTTCGGTATAGCGATTCTGGTTGTGATGTTCAACATCATCGCGGATATTCTTTATGCAATGCTCGATCCTCGCATCAAGTTCAGTTAGCGTTACGCCGGCTCTGGCATTTCTCGGGGGCGAATGAATGCGGTACAAACCGGCGAACATCAGTCCACCATTGACTGCAGTGGCGCCTGCTACACCGGTGCTCACCGACCTGGCCGGTCCGGAACTCGCGTCTCCCACCGCCCCCACAACCCCGCTGCGCGATGCGACAACAGCAAAGAAGGCGCGTTCACTCTGGAGCAACGCGTGGCGGCAGTTTCGGCGTCACCGGCTTGCCATGGCCGGACTCTGTATGCTCATCTTCATCTTCCTGGCGACCTTCGTCGGCAATGCGATCTATCCGCGGGAGATCGACGAGCTGAACTTCGCGAACACTAACGCGCCGCCGTCGATGGAATATCCGTTCGGCACCGACTCAATGGGATACGACATTCTGGCCCGGGTGCTATGGGGCGGGCGTATCTCGCTGATGGTCGGTCTGCTGGCGGCGTTTGTGGCCATCACCGTCGGCACATTGGTCGGCGCCATCGCCGGATTCGCCGGCGGATTCATGGACAGCCTGCTGATGCGCCTCACTGACATGTTCATCAGTATTCCGCAGCTGCCATTGCTTCTCGTCATCAGTTTCCTTTATCGAGACAGGATGTATCAGCTTTTCGATCAGCATCTCGATGACGGCGTCGCCGGCTGGATGGCGGAAAAGGCGGATATGGATCCTGGCAACTTCGGCATCTTCGTACTGATCGTGCTGGTCATCGCCATACTGAACTGGATGTCCACGGCCCGCTTGGTCCGTGCCCAGTTCCTCTCCCTGAAGGAAAAGGAATTCGTGGAAGCAGCGCGATCGATCGGCGCCCGTCAGTGGACGCTGATGTTCAAGCACATCCTGCCGAATGTGATGAGTCCGATCATCGTCGCCGCGACACTCGCGGTTGGCGCGGCAATCATCACAGAGTCATCGCTTTCATTCCTCGGACTCGGTTTCCCTTCCGATGTCCCTACCTGGGGCCAGATGCTCTTCGACTACAAGAACTATCTGCAGCTGGCGCCCTATCAGTCGCTGATCGTCGGGTCGGTGATCTTCCTGACAGTGTTGTCGATCAACTACGTTGGCGACGGAATGCGCGACGCCCTCGATCCGCGCAAGTCCCGTTAGTGCGCGCGTGAGCGAGGCCGGCCTCGCCGCCACACGGGGATAGACGTGACCGATGTAGCGGCAACGCCTGCGTTGCTTTTCTCGGGGATGCGGCGCAAACAAGGATCAACCAAGGTACCCGAACGCATTTTTTGCGAGGCAGGCCTCGCAGCTACAGTTCATTCGTTGGCGAAATACGAAAACCATGCGTAGCCTCGCCATTTATGGCGCTCTCCGTTGTGCGCATGGTGAGGTGCCTGCTCAGATAACGACCAATCCCCGGCGCGTGGCGATGGTTACTGCCTCAGTGCGGCTCTCCGCGCCGAGTTTGCCGAGAATCGAACCAACATGGAACTTCACGGTGTGCTCGCTGATCCCCAGTGCGTTGGCGATCGTCTTGTTCGGCCATCCCTGGGCTACCAGGTTGAGCACCTCGACTTCGCGCGCCGTGAGCAGGTCGCCTGTTTCGCTCGATGGCGGCAGTGGTTGCCGCCAGATAATTCCGGCACTGGCGGCAAATGTTGTGTCGACAACTGACAGACCGTTCGAAACCGCGATCACCGCAGCGTGCAATGCGGCGGCGTCGGCTTCAGCGGGAACAAGCGCCACGGCTCGGTCGGCCAGATCGGGCAGTTCCGCCAGCATGCCCTCGATCACGAATACGACCGGCGCCTCCGCACTCCAACGCTCGTCGGCGTCCGAGCTCAGGCTGCCGTTGGAGACATAGCGCACGACGACGCCAGGATCGGCATCACCAGTTCCACTCTCCGCGTCACGTGGAGCCAGGTTAGGGAACTCGCTGAGCAATGCCGACAGTCCCCGCCGCACGGATGGAAAGGGAGCCACGACAAGCACATCGATCGCCGCAAGCTGCGGTTCGATGGCGTCACTCATGCGATCACCACACAGTTCATTCCTGTGGATCGCTTTCCAGTGGCAGGATGTCGGCCTCCACGGAGATCTGAACTGGGACGCCACCTCGCAGAATGGTCAACGCAACCGAATGACCTGCACCGGCCCGGACGAGTGCGGCGGGAAGCGTTTCCCGGTCTTCGATCGGCGAGTCTCCGGCTTCAACAATGATGTCGCCCAGAATGATTCCTGCCCTGTCGGCCGGCGAATCGGATGGAACGTCGACCAGCAGCAGTCCCTGAGGCCATGGCTGATTGCGGAGCGGAACCAGTTGCGCGGAGACGCCGATCGACCCTTTTCCTGGTCGGGAATCACTGCCGACGAAGGCGCTAACAGCCGAGCTTGGCACTGCGATCCCCAGTTCCCCGGTAACCCGGGTGGCGATGCCGATGACCTGTCCACGGTGATTGACGAGTGGACCTCCGGAAACTCCCGGAGCGAATCGGGCGTCGGTTTGAATCACATCGCCGCGCGAAGTTCCTTCGGCGAGTCGCGAATTGCCGGAAGCGACGACGATTCCCGCGGTAACAGCGTCGCGGTAGCCGAGCGGATGACCGATCGCCAGCGCAATTTCCCCGGCCCGGACCGAATTCGAATCAGCGACATCGATAGCTGGCAATCCGGTTTCGGCGATTTTGATGACCGCGATGTCGCGGGTCGGGTGCCGCTGCGCAACGATTCCCAGAAAAGTACGGCCATCGGCGAGTACGACGTTCATCTGCCCGTCGCCGCTGACGACATGGTTGTTGGTGACGATCGTGCCGTCGGCCGTCCAGATCACCCCTGCACCGTTGCCGCCGTTGCGGTAGAGAAGCACGACCGATTTCCGGACGCGCTGGTAGACCGCTTCGAGCTCGGCATCGAGCTGGGCCAGCAAAGTCGGCCCACGCATTGTTTCGGTCGCGGTTGTCATGAAGCACGCTCACCGGCGGTGACCTGACGCTCAGTCAGCTCACCACCGCGAATCAGCCGGACATCGACCGGTTGCCCAACGATGTCACCGCTGAGATGATCCTGCAATTCCTCGACCGATGCCACCGCTTTGTCGCCGATCGAGAGAATCACATCGCCAATGATCAGACCACTCTGTTCGGCCGGCCCCTCGGGTTGCACGTTGACGACAAGGAGAGCTTTCTCCTGATCGAGACCGAGTGATTCCCGCAGTCCAGTGTTCAGCTCGACTGCCTGAGCGCCGATGCCGAGAAAGCCTCGTCGCACCTTGCCGTGCGACTGCAGCGCTTCGACGACCGTTGAAACGGCATCGAAAGGGATTGTGAGCCCGCCCCGCCGGCCGAGCGTCGAGGAATTCATGCCCAGGATATCGCCACTGCTATCGATCAACGGTCCGCCTGAGAAACCGGGCAGCATGGCCGCATCGGAGCGCACGAATCGCTCGATGTTGACGCCTTCGCCGTTGCGCCAGGGTCCTCCGACGAGACTGACGACCCCGAGTGAGGCCATTGCCCCGCCACGACCGGGGCGGCCGACTGCCAGCACAACATGACCGGGACGTGGTTCGCTGGCGGCACGACTGGCTGGTGTGAGACCGGAGTGGTCGATGCGCAGCAACGCGATGTCGCTTCCCTGGTCGCGGCCGAGGAGAGTGGCTTGTGAGGTTTCACCGTCTGGCAGGGTGACCGAAATATCCTCGTCTCGCTCGACCACGTGGCTGGCCGTAGCGATGAGACCGTCAGGCGACCAGATTATGCCGGACGCCGGCATCCTTCTCCGCGCGTTGACGGTGACAACGCTCGACGCGGCGCGTTCAACCGCGTCAGCAAGTGCGTTGGAAAATGAGGCAAGCGCCCCGTGGTTTTGTGTTGTCATGAGTTTCTCCATACTCAAGATGAATCGTCGCACGTCAGGCGAACTGGGTGAATTCTGGGTAATCGCGAGTCGTTACGGCATCGGCAGCGTGTGGAGTGAAGAGCCTGCCCATCGGTGCAGGTCAGGTTACCTGCCGGTACGCTCTATGATTCGGTCTGGCGAGGAAACGCACGGGAAGGGAAAGCAACGGTGAAGCTGGAAACGTTCGCGCTCGAACGATGGATGACGACCTGGGAAACAGTCGTTTCTTACGATATCGCCGAGAGTGGCATCTACCCATTGAACACGGCCGAGCTTATCGAGCTCTTGCCGGCGGACCAACGCCAATCGGTGCTCGACGAGCTGCTTTCGCTTCGGCTGGGGTACACCGAAGCTCGCGGGACGGCCCGATTGCGCGGCGAACTGGCATCGACATATGAGGACGTATCGCCGGACGACATTCTGGTTACGACCGGAGCGATCGAGGCGAACTTCCTCCTGTTCACGTCACTGCTCGATGTGGGAGACCATGTCGTCGCCGTCTATCCCGCCTATCAGCAACTCTACAGTGTAGCGAAAGCAATTGGCTGTGACGTGACGCCGTGGAATGTCAGTCAGCGAGCGGGACGGTTCGCGTACGACATCGATGAGCTGGAGCGACTGGTTCGCCCTGGAACCAGACTGATCGTTGTCAACACGCCGCATAACCCGACTGGCGCGACGCTCACCGATGCCGATCTGGCGCGGATTTACGATATCGCGGAGTCGAACGGCGCTTTGGTGCTTTGCGACGAGGCGTACCGGTGGCTGGATATTCCCGATGGCCGGCCGCTTGCGGCGCCAATGCGCAATCTCGGTCCTCGGGCGATCAGTGTGGGCACGGTGTCCAAGCCATTCGGTCTGCCCGGATTGCGCATCGGCTGGATTGCCGCAACCGACGAAATCGCCCAGAAGTGCTGGTCGACGAGAGACTACACTTCGCTGTCGCCTGCCGGTCTGAGCGACTATCTGGCGACTGTGGCGCTCCGCAACCGCGACGCCCTGATCGTCAGGAACGGGGAAATCATGCGGAGCAATCTGGCCGTCGCCGACGTTTGGTTTGCAGAGCATGCCGATCTGGCGGCATGGGATCGTCCGCGAGGCGGACTGCTTGCCCTGGTCAGATATGCGGCGGCCAACCCGTCGTCGGAAGTCGCGGATCATCTGGCAAAGGACTACTCGGTTATGCTTGCACCCGGTTCGGCGTTCGGTTACGAGGGCCACCTCCGCATCGGTATCGGGCAACGCCCCGATGTTTTTGCGGAAGGACTGCGGCGCACAGCGACCTACCTTCGATCGATCAGCGGCGAGAGCAGTTCGTAGGCCAAGTGAGTGATGGTGGAGCACCACGTTGCCGGTAAACCTTTCCCCAGCAATTGACGGTTCGACCGAAGTGCCCAGCGTTGGTGATGGATTGTCCGGTGAACCGGTGATCGAAACACGCAATCTGACCAAGCAATTCAAAAAGCACGTCGCGCTCGATAACCTGACGGTCGAGGTGCCGCCGGCAGCAATCGGCCTGCTTGGCCCGAATGGCGCCGGAAAGACCACGCTGATTCGTATCCTGCTCGGTCTGTCAAAGCCATCAAGCGGCTCGGCCAGTGTCCTGGGGTACGACACGGTTGAGGAAGGCGTGAAGATCCGGGAAGAGGTCGGCTACATGCCGGAATCGAGCGTGCTGCCAAGCAACGCCACCGCCGCCGACTTCGTCGGTCACATGGCCGAGATGAGCGGATTGCCGCAGGTTTCGGCGAGACAGCGTGCCGCCGATGTTCTGTTTCAGGTGGGGTTGGATGAAGAGCGCTATCGCCTGATCAAGGGGTTTTCGATGGGCATGAAGCAGCGCGTCAAGCTCGCCCAGGCGATCGTCCATGACCCAAAGCTGGTTTTTCTCGATGAGCCAACCGCCGGTATGGATCCGCCGGGACGAGAATCGATGCTCGAGCTGATCGCACGCATCCATACGATGATGGGGATGAGCGTCGTTCTGTCGTCACACATCCTCGAAGACATCGAGCGCGTTTGCGATTACGTGATCATCATCAACGGCGGACGGCTCGTCATGTCAGGGCCCATTGGCAAATCGCGGCAGGACGAAGGGGAAATCATCGTTCGAGTCGATGGCAATAGCGAACTGTTCAAAGAGAAGCTCGAAACCCTCGGAATCAGCAACATTCGCATGTCGTCTCGCTCGCAGGTCTCTCCATTTCCTGAATTGATCGTTCTGCACACGTCAGACGACGTGTACGACGCGATTCGCGACACTGCGGTGGCGCTCGATATGCCGCTGCGCACGATGCGTAGCCGGGTCCATTCGCTGGAAGAGCTCTATCTGAACGCGGTGGAGGATCAGGCGACTATCCCTGCAGTCGATGGTGCTTCCCATGGCGACTGAACTCACCGCCACTCAGATGCGAGACACCTCATTCGGCGAAGTCTACGACCGCGGATATCACCACTATGACGGTCCCCGTCTTGGTCGTGGACACGCATTCTGGGCGTTGACGGTGTACTCCATGAAGCGGGCGCTCGGTTCAAAGAAGAGCTGGACGGCCAAGGTCATTCCGACGCTGATGTACATCGCCGCTGGGTTTATGGTTGTGATACCTCTGGGGATCCGGGCATTTTTCGATGATGCAAGCGTCCTCGAATACTGGGACTATTTCACCATCGTCTATGTGATCCTCGTCGTTTTTTTGGCATCGGTCGCGCCGGAAATGCTCTGCAACGACCGGCACGAAAATGTGCTGCCGCTTTATTTCGCCAGAGCGTTGACCAGACTCGACTATATCCTGGCCAAACTCCTTGCCACGACGTTGTTGACACTGACGATCACCCTGGCGCCGATGGCGATTTACTGGCTCGGCCGGCAATTGCTCGAAGACTCGCCTCTTTCGGCGCTTAAGGACAATTTCGGCGATCTGATCAAGATTGTTATTGTCTGCGTGATGACCTCGGTTTTTCTCGCGGCGATCAGCCTCGCCATTTCCTCGCTCACTGGCCGCCGATCGATCGCAGCCACGGGAATCATCGTTGTACTGCTCGTCCTATCCGGGATTCTGTATGGCGTGACGGAAGCGGATATCAGCGCGGACGCCGCAGCCTACGTATTGCTGGCGAATACGACGTCTCTCGTGGAGAGCCTGACCAACGGTGTCTTCGATCAGTCGGTCGAGGGAATGGAGCATGTGACCACCTTCTCGGTGGGGGTGTACGCGCTGGCAATGCTCGGTTATGTGCTCGTTTGTTGCGGAGTGATGTATTGGCGCTATGTCCCGTCTGACTAGAAAACGGGCGGAGCCGCCCACTCATCTGATTTCGACGCAGTCGAGCCCAGCTGCGATTCTCTCCAGCGATCCCACCATCCTGTTCGAGCATGTTTCGAAATGGTATGGCGATCTGGTTGCAGTATCTGATCTCTCGTTCGCGATCGGTCCGGGAGTCACGGCATTGCTGGGGCCGAACGGTTCGGGAAAAACGACCTCGTTGAAGATGATCAGCGGTCTTATCGGTCAGTCGACCGGACGCATCGAAGTCAAGGGTCTGCCACCCAGAGGCAATACGGAAACCTATCGCGGTTTCGGACTCGTGTCAGATATCGATAATGTCTATCCCTACCTGACCGGGTGGGAATTTGTCTGGATGAATGCCCGTTTGCAGCGGTTGGACAACCCGGACGAAGCGACCCGCCGGGCAATCAGCATCGTCGAAATGGGACCGGCAAAAGACCGCAAGCTGGGTGGCTATTCGAAAGGTATGCGCCAACGGATCAAGCTCGCCGCGGCACTTGTGCACGATCCGGATGTGATCCTTATGGATGAACCGCTGAACGGCACCGACCCGGCACAGCGCGCGCATATGATCGAGCTGATTCGCGAGTTTGGCAGGCAGGGGAAGACCGTGCTTGTCTCCTCCCATGTCCTGGTGGAAGTCGAGCGATTTGCCGAGAATATCCTCGTTATCATCAATGGCAAGCTCGCCGCTGCCGGCAATTACCGGACCATTCGCGATCGCATCGATAACCGGCCGCACGTTATCCGCCTCAAGGCTGACGACCCCCGCAAGCTCGGCGCCGCATTGCTCGGTGCGCCTGCGATTCGCTCGATTTCGATCGGCGATGATGGCCGGATCACCGCGGAAACCAAGGACGCATCGGCGTTCTATCGCATCGTGCCGCGTGTGGCCCAGGAGCACGATGTCCGGCTGCTGGAAGTCGAAGCGTCGGACGAGTCACTCGAGTCGGTCTTCTCGTATCTGGTGCAACGGTGAGCAGGGAGTGAGAATCGTATGCTGACTTTCCTGTGGACACCGCTCCCCGTGTTCATGCTGACGATGCGGCAATTCGCCGGTGGCAAGGCGACCCGGGTCGTCACGATCATTTCGCTGATCCCGGTGCTGATGGCCGCCATCTATGCGCTCGTCAGCGACGGTTCATCGATTCCCGAGGAGTTCTTTTCGCAAGATCTCTATCGCGGTCTCTTCGTCGCGACGCTTCTCCCGGTCGCCGTTCTGGTTCTCGCAACTGGCGCCCTCGGAAACGAAGTCGAAGACCAAACGCTTCCGTATCTGACACTGAAACCGATCCGGCGTCTGCGCATCGTGGCCGAGAAGTTTCTGGCGACGATCGTCACGGCGACACCGTTGATCTTTGGCGGGCTGGCGATTTCCTATCTGATCGTTTTTCGTTCCGACGCTGGCGAGTCCGAGCACATGACCTACCTCATAGCGGCTCTCTGTTCCTCGTTCGCAGGGATCGTCGCTTACTCAGCGATATTCGAGCTGGTGAGCCTGCTCGTGACACGCGCGCTGTTGGCTGGCATCGCGTATTCACTTGTCTGGGAAAGCGTACTTGGGCGCTATCTGCCTGGACTGCGAGTGATTTCGATCCGGCACTACACCGAATCGATCTTCGTTGGCCTGCTCGATTCGACAAACTACCCGAGGATCATCGAATTTGGTTCGGAGCTCGATAGTCCGGCATCGGTGACGACCGCAGTGATCGTCATCATCGTTGTTTCCGCGATCGCGCTGCTGCTGTCGACCTGGCGACTTGGCAGGCTGAACCTCGAGTAGCGCATCTCGTGTACGATCGTTCTCGCTGAGTCGAAGAGACGCGAGAAAGGGATCGTTCGTGAACTCAATTGCAAATCCAGCTCCGCTGGGCCGCTGGCCGGAATCGCGCCGCAAGATGGGGTTCGGCGTGATGATGCCGGTGTCCGAAGGGAGCGCCTTCGGGCCGACGCCTTCGTTTCAGGACATCGCTGACGTATCCCGTCATGCCGAGTCGCTCGGTCTCGACGCGCTCTGGTTTGCCGACCACCTGATCATGCAACTTCCGCCCGGTGAGGGAGAGGTGCGCGGCGTCTGGGAGCCGTATCCGCTTATGGCCGGCGTCGCCGCGGTGACCGAATCGATCGCGATCGGTACGATGGTTTCCTGCCTCGGATGGCGCAATCCGGCAATCGTGGCCAAGATGGTCGAAATGATCGACGAAATCAGTGGCGGGCGGTTCATTTTTGGAGTAGGCGCCGGCTGGCATGAGCCCGAATACGAGATGTTTGGATTCCCGTGGGACCATCGCGTTTCGCGCTTCGAGGATGCCGTCAGCATCATCTCACCTCTACTGCGCGAAGGACGCGCCGACTATCGGGGCGAGTTCTGGCAAGCAATCGATGCGGTCAACGCACCGCGTGGACCGCGCGCCGCCGAAGGTGGCGCTCCGGTTCTTTTCGGTTCGAACGGTCCGCGCATGTTGAAACTGATGGCCCGGTTTGGCGATGCCTGGAATACCAACTGGCATCTCAATCCGGCCGAAGCGAAAGAGAAGATCGACATCGTCGACCGGATATTCGAGGAAGCGGGACG
Source organism: uncultured Sphaerobacteraceae bacterium (assembly GCA_964461025.1). Classification (GTDB taxonomy): domain Bacteria; phylum Chloroflexota; class Chloroflexia; order Thermomicrobiales; family UBA6265; genus JAHBVL01. The sequence goes on from CAYWSE010000030.1 coordinate 18,485, forward strand.
TGATCCGGCCACGCTGGTGAAAACCGTCGGCAGCAATGTTGCGTTCGAAAAAGCCACCGGCCGGCGTGCGAATGCGATCACTGGTTCGCCGCAGGCAGTGGCCGAGGCGTTTCAATCGTTCCGCGAGCTCGGATTTCGGCACATGGTGGTCGGACTCGATCCGGCCACCAAGGGTGGGTTGGACAGTCTGGCCGAGGTCATCAGTCTCGTTGACAAGCACAACGGGGAAGGTAGATGGTAGATAGTGGGTGGTAGATGGTAGATGGTAGATGGTAGATGGTAGATGGTGGATGGACAAAGATCCGGTTGCCGGTTACCGGCACCGGGTCGGCAGGCCCGAAACGGCCCTCCAGCATCAACGATCAGCCGTAAACCATCAACTATCAACCATCCACGAAAGGACCATAGATTGATGACCAGGCGTGCACTAAAGGTCGGCATCATGTTGCCGGAGTCCGAACGGGAGATGGCCGGAGACACCGCTGGCTGGTCCGACTTTCTGGCCATGACGAAGACGACCGAAGAACTCGGTTTCGACTCAGTCTGGTTTTGCGATCATCTGCTGATGAAAGTGGACGGTCACGAACCTCAGGGAGCCTGGGAGTGCTGGACGATGCTGGCGGCGCTTGCCTCGCAGACAGAGCGGATCGAGCTTGGCCCGTTCGTGACCGCGACCGCCTACCGCAACCCGGCGCTCGTGGCAAAAATGGCGGAAACGATCGACGAGATCAGTAACGGCCGCTTCATTCTCGGCATCGGCTCAGGTTGGGCGGAACCGGAGTACGCGGCTTTCGGCTTTCCGTACGATCACCGGGCCAGCCGGTTCGAGGAAGCGCTACAGATCATCGCGTCGCTGATCAGGACCGGTTCGGCCGATTTTCATGGCGAGTATTACGACGTGCAGGAATGCGAGCTCCGCCCGCGCGGCCCGCGGCCTGATGGCATGCCGATCATGATTGGCACCTTCAGCGGCGAGCGGATGATGACCTTGACCGCGAAGCACGCCGATCACTGGAATCTCTGGGCGCAGACGACCGGCAATCGCGCCGAGACAACCGTTCCCCTCATGAAGAAGATGGACGCGATCTGCGAGTCGGTTGGCCGCGATCCGGCGACGCTCGAACGGAGCGTGGCGATTCTGGTCGACTTCGATGGCGCTTACGGGCGGCCAGGGCAAACGGTGCCGTCGTTGACGGGATCGGCGGAAGAGATTGCAGGCGAACTCCGCGCGTATGCCGCGGCAGGAATCGGGCATGTCCAGTTCTATCCCGATCCCTGCACGGTCGAAGCTATAGAAATGCTGGCGCCGGTGCTGGAAATTCTCGACCGAGGGTAGACCTGGAGAAATGACGCGGAAACGAACGAGGGGCGCCTGTGCGCCCCTCTTCGTGCTGCTGTCGCTGGCCGGTAATGCTAACGGACCGGCACTGGAGGCACCTGAGGCAATTCTCCATGTTTCACCGCCGCCAGGCTGCCGCCTACATTGTGCTGCCATGGCGTGCCCAGGAGCGGAAGGAGAATCCGGTCAAGACCGATGAATCCAGCCACCCGCCAACCGACGATGACGAAGATCGCCAGAATGAGGAGCACCGGGTTCGAAGAGGTCGATCCTGAGAGAAGGAAGGAGACATTCAGTGTCGCGCCGAAGAAGGCGGCGATGCCTGTGAACGCTCCGAGGATCAAGCCGAGCCCGACCGCGATTTCGCCGAGGATGATGACCCAGTTGAACCAGTTGTACCACTCGTTATCGATCATGAACTGGAGGAACTGGCGCCAGCCGTCGTAGGTGATGGCGGCGCGGGCGCCTGATTCGGCCTGTTCCGGTGTCGGGACCGCTACCGCACGCTCCCAGTAACCCTGGAGTGCAGAGCCATCGCGCCAGGCTGCGCTATCGAGTTTGTGCCAGCCGGCAGACAGCCATTCGAATCCGAGATAGAGGCGAATGCCGAGCCACAACGGAGCCGAAGCTGAGCTATTGAAGAGGAAGTGCCCGAATGGCGACTGGCTGAAGGTGACGTCGTCCGCGCCGCCGGCGAGTTGATCGCGGAAGAGGTAGACCGCTGAGCCAAGCAGAAGAACTGTTCCAACGATGAAGCCGAGCAACTCCTGCCGGCCTGTCAGATCGAATTCCCTGTCCCAGACGACCAGATCGATGCTGCCGCCAGTGGCGATGTACATCAGCAGAAATCCGACCAGACTGAGCACGGTGACGATAATGTATTTGGGTTTGAGCAGATCACTGAGTGGTGGCATGGTGTTTTCCTCACTTCCCTGAATGCGCCCGACGAAAAGAACGAGTCGAATCTCCCCTGCTGATCGTCTCCTTCTCCTTTCCGCTCCATGTGTTGCTGAAGACTCTATAGAATTCCTACCGGAACTATTCAAGCGTGTTGCGCGTTGCGCTGATATGCAGTGAGCCATACGGGCGTGTCAATTGCGTGACAACTCGTCATTCAGCCTCGGGTGATACCGGTTCCCACGGCCGGAAACCGCTTTTTCGCTCGATGTCGTGCCGATCCCAGAGGCTCGCGAGCCAGGCCGGGACTGTCGCGTCGGGACGCAGTTCGTCGCGCGGTGAATACCCCTTGATGTCGAGAATTGGTGTTTGGTCCCAGGCGTCGATCCCCTGTACGGTAAGCATTCGGCCGTGGCAGGAGAGAAGGCGCGGGCAGGCGATGCCAAGGGGATTGGGTCGTTTTGGCGTACGCGTGCTGAAGAACCCGACCGGCGTGAGGTCGCTCTGACCTTCGGGTGCACGAGGCATTCCGGCCGAGCGGCGACGGGTGGCGCGATCGAGGAAGAAGAGCACGACCAGGTGACTGTACTGCTCGATGCCCGCGAGCCCCGCTTCCCAGCGGGCGTCAATTTCGATTCTGGCTGGAACGGCGGGGTCGAAGAAAGCTGACGATTCGCCGCCCGGATCGTGCGGGCGGTGGAGAGTGCCTATCGATTGCATCCGAAACCATCGCGGCATGGTTTACCTGCATTCGTACGCTGCTCGCGTCACTACTGTACACCATGCCTTCATCGCCGCCGGTGGCGTGGGATACTAACTGAAATGGCGGAATCCGCAGAATTCGAAGGAGTCAGCATGGCCTCGGCTGGAACATCAGTGATCGACGAACGAAAAGTTGCCGAGCTGGCGGCGATCGAAGAAAAGAAACTGAACGACCGCACGCCGAAGTCGGGCGAAATGTTCGAGCGGGCTCGCAAGTCGATGGCGAATGGCGTTGCTTCGTCGTATCAGCTGCGCGACCCATGGCCGATCTACCTCGACCGGGGAGAAGGGTCGAAAGTGTGGGATGTCGACGGCAACGAAATGCTCGACTTCCACAACGGTTTTGGTTCGATGGTGCAGGGTCATGCGCATCCGGCTATCGTCGAAGCGGTGCAGAAGCGAGTGGCGATGGGCACGCACTTCGCGGCGCCGGTCGAGGACGACATCTACGTCAGCGAAGAGTTGTCGCGGCGATTCGGTTTGCCATTGTGGCGATACGTCAATTCCGGGTCGGAGGCGACGATGGACGCCATCCGCATCGCGCGGGGCGCCACCGGCCGCGACACGATCATGAAGATCTTCGGTTCGTATCACGGGCATCACGACTATGTGATGGTCTCGATTTCCGTGCCGTACGACGCGATCGGCGACCGCGACAATCTGGCCTCGCTGCCATATGGGGCTGGCATCCCGAAGGCCGCCAGCGATCTGACGATCGCCGTGCCGTTCAACGACGCGGACGCGATGGAACGGCGGATAGAGCGGTTGGCCGAGGAGGGTCGCCTCCCGGCGTGCGTGATTATGGAACCGGCGATGATGAACCTCGGTGTGGTGCTGCCATTGCCCGGGTATCTCCAGAAGGTCCGGGAGATCACGAAGAAATGGGGCATTCTGTTGATCTTCGATGAGGTGAAGACCGGTCTCTGCGTGGCGGCGGGCGGCGCGACGGAGAAATTCGGCGTCAAACCAGACATGGTAACGATGGCCAAGGCGCTCGGCGGCGGATTGCCCTCGGGCGCGATCGGCGGTACCGAAGAGGCGATGGAGCCGGTGCTCTCGGGAGCGGTTTATCAGGTCGGCACGTACAACGGCAACCCATTGACGATGGCCGCGGCGCGGGCGAGTCTGGAGCATGTGCTGACGCCGGATGCCTACGCCCACCTCGACATGCTCGATCAGCAGCTGCAGTCGGGATGTAGCGAAGTCCTGAAGCAGTACGGTCTGCCGGGATACACGGTTGGCATCAGCTCGAAGGGTTGCGTGACCTTTTCAGAAGAGCAGATCGTCGATTACGAGTCGTTCATGGCCAACCAGCGCGCCGACCTGACCAACCTGGCGTGGCTCTACGCGATGAATCGGGGCGTTTTCATGACGCCGGGCCGGGAAGAGGAGTGGACGCTCTCCGTGCAGCACTCGCCGGAGGATGCGGATCGCTATCTCGCGATGTTCGAAGAGATGGCGCACGACTTGACGGCGTAGGGCGGAGTCCGAAGTCCGGGGTCCGGCGTCCGAAGCAACGCGTCTTCATTGACCGACGTCCAACAAGAACCGTGACCATCGACACGGAGGTCGATGGCCACGGGCAGCCCGAACGTAGGCTCCGGCGCTCTGCCGGAGCGATCGACCGCAGGTCGATAAGCGCCTCGTCGAAGGCCCGGCGGGGGCCGGACATGGTCTTGGCGAAGTCCGTTATGCCCCTGCGGCCATTCCTTCGGCAGAGCGCCGGAGGCTACAGATAGTGGCCGACGAACTGCGCCGCCCGGCGCCTCGCTCGCAACTGACCACGCTTCCTCGCCCGGATCGTCTGGCCCGGGGGCGCTTCGCGCAACTTCGACAATAACCGAAAGAGGACTGCTTACCGGGGGAAGCAATTTGTTCGCGCTTGACATCCGGCGTCTGTATTGAGATATAGTATCAATACGACGGGTTTTGGGTTTCGCGTCGTCTGTCGGGTTCGGTTCAGTGGAGCAGGGAGCAGGTCGATGTCCTCGGGTAGTGTGAAATGGTTTGATCCGCAAAAGGGATTCGGCTTCATCGAGTCGGCCGGGAGTCCCGATCTTTTCGTCCATGTCTCGGCGTTGCCGTATGGCGAGTTGCTTGCCGAGGGCGATCAGGTGGAGTTCGACGTCGAGCAGGGGCAACGTGGCCCGAACGCTATCGGGGTGCAGATCGTAAGTCGCAGCGGCAATCCCATCGGGTCGCGACGTGCTCCGGAGAGTCCGGTACGAACGCGCATAGTGTCCGAGACGGAATTGGCGTCGCTGCCTTTGAAGTACGGAACGATCGTTCGTTTGGTCGAGGAGAAGGGCTTTGGGTTCATCCAGCCTGACGACGACCAGGACCAGGTCTTTTTTCACCGCTCCGCGTCGCCGGAACCGTTGAGAGCTGGCGACCGGGTGGAATTTCGGCTTGGCCGGAGCCCGAAGGGGCTGCGGGCTGAGGCCGTGCGGCTCATTTAGGCCGGTCATCATGGTTCATCTGGAGAGGGCTTCGCCGGTTTTGGCAAGGGGCCGGCGGGAAACGTGCTTCAAGTCGTCGATGCACCGCTCAGGGTCGACGCTGTTGACGATTCCGGCGGCAACACGAAAACGATACGAAGCGCTGCTGCACCAGCAGTTTTGGTGTCTTGGCGCCGATGTAAGGTCGGGTTCGCCGAACCTTTTGGAACGGTATGGGTTCGAGAAGCGGCGACCGCCCGAGAGTTCCGCTGGGCAGTCGATGTACGTCAAGACACTCGACGCTGAGCAGGAGCTGTCGCTCTGGGGCTTCGGCTGCCTGCTGCGTCATTGCGAGCACGGGAAGCTCTATCTGTCGCGCTACAGTCTTGCGCCGCTTTACTGCCGGTGCCCGAAACCGATGCGTGACGTCTGGCTGCCGTCCGACTTTTCTGTCGCGTTTCGCCCCGAAGCTCTCCGGGACGAATGGTGCGGATCGATGCTCCTCGACATCATTCGCTGGTTCGGCGACTACGAACGATGGGTGGTGATGACGATCGGCATCGAACGGCGCACCGAGATGCTCGCGCCGTGGAATGAAAAGATCGTCTGTCAGGCCGGCGAGATGGCGGCTTGGTGGGACGAGCTGGCCGCGCAGCTGCAACCAGCATCGGCGGGTTGAAGCACGACCGCCGAGCCAAAGCCACGGCGCTAGGGCAACGGAGTCTCTGTGGAACTGGAATGTTGCCAAACGGCGCAGTCAGGCGACGAGCGATGTCGTTTCAAGGGGCTTTCGGCCCTGCGGATACGGCGGGATCGACCGCCCTGGACGAGGTCCGGAGTCCGAAGTCCGGGGCATTCTTCGGACTGAGAGCTTCGGACTGGGACTCGTCGTTGGGAGTATTAAGGGATCCTGGAGAGCGCCGAGTTTGGATGACGTGTGACCAGCACGGGTAGGAGTAATCGCTGCGCCGTCCGCCGACCTGACCGCGGGGATCGTGTGGATATACATTAGAACAAATGTACTATTCTGTCAAGTGTGTACGGACGGGGAATTTCGGAAATTGGAAATGGGAGATGAGCGGTAGCGCACCTGGGAATTCATGTCGAAGTGAAGCCAATGAAAAGTAGAATAGGGGACAAGGTGTCCATCGTAAGGGGAAGTGACGGCTTTGGCGGGGCCAAGAAGGCGTATACATGGGCGCTCGACTGTGGCGGGGAGCAGAAACGGAGCGTGAGTCGCTGGTGTACGAGGCGGACGCGTTGCGGAAGTTGCGGGCGGAGGCGGACCGGCGGATGGCCGAGGTCGTGCCGGCACTGTTCTACGAGATGTTTGGGGATCCGGCGCGGAATGAGAAGGGGTGGGAGTTCAGGCCTGTCTCGTCGTTTGTCGCCGACTTGCATGGCGGTCGAAGCGTGAACCCAGCAGGGTCTGATGAGGCCGCCGGGCCATACAGAGTGCTGAAAATCAGCGCTGTAACCTCTGGAGATTTTCGGCCCAATGAAAGTAAGCCAGTGGCAGAGAGCTATATGCCGCCAGAAGCGCACTTCGTTCAGGCCGGCGACCTCCTGTTCAGTCGTGCCAATACCGAAGCTCTTGTCGGGGCTACGAGCTACGTTTTTCGCACTCCGGACAATCTTGTGCTGCCAGATAAACTGTGGAGATTCGTCTGGAGGGAGCCGTGTCTGGTTTAGCCACTGTATGTTTGGTGGCTATTTCAGTCCCGGCTATTCGAGCAGAGTTGAGCAAGGGAGCGCCCGGGACTGGCGGTTCGATGTAGAACATCTCGAAGCCCAAGGTCATGACATTGCCGATACCCGTTCCGCCTATGGGGCTTCAAGCAGGGTTCGCGAATGTAACCGAGGCAATCCGACGGACTCAATCGATCCAGACTGAAAGCATCCTGATCGTGGAGGATCTCATCCGAACCCAGTTAGTATGTTCGTTTGAGTGGATCAAGGCCAGTTCTACGCGAATTCAGCAAAGTCGCCGGGTGACTGCTGTCGAATGGCTCGATAGGTTGCTTGGTTGGCGCCGGTCACGCAATGTCGAATCGTGAGGTTAGTTTGGATGACTTCGCCGATACCCAGACTTACTCGCCTGAGCATTTCGAACTATCGATCCATCGGGGAAGATTGGATTGACATAGATTTTCCGCCGAAATCGCCGCTGGTCCTAGTCGGTGAGAACAATGCTGGAAAGTCGAACATTTTGAGGGCGCTATCGCTCCTGCTCGGAGACTACTGGCCAGGCAATGCTGACCCCGAGGACCATGAGTTTCATGGGAGGTCGCCTCAGAACATCGAAATGGGCATTCGACTCAGCGTGGGCGGAATGTATTGCCCTAAATGCATCGATTCCCCGATAACTGAAATTCGATGGACTTACGCGAAAGCGAATGACCAGCCGTGCGAGTTTGTCTATAAGGGGTCCAGGTGTAGGGACGACTCACACTATATGAATAACGAGATAAGGTCTCAGTTGACATGTATTTCAGTCAGTCCTGATCGAGATATCGCTTATCAGATGTCATACGCTTCGAAATGGACCCTACTTTCCAAGTTGATGCGGAAGTTCCATGATCGCTTGATTGGAGATGCAAGCAGAGTCGAAAAGCTGAAAGAATTCTTTGACCAGCTAGTGGGTACATTTTATGAAGTAGAAGAATTCAGCAAATTTGCAGAGCTCCTTCGATCCTCCACTGAGGACTTCGGCGGCAATCTTCCCTACGGCCTGGATATAGATTTTTCCGCCTACGATGCCTCGAACTTCTACCGCTCCCTGCGACTGTTTCCGAAACTTGACGGGGAGTTCAGAGCATACGAGGAAATGGGAACAGGGCAAGGACAAATTCTCGCTATTTCGTTTGCATATGCATATGCGCAGGCTTTCGGAGGAAGCGGCCTGATTCTGGCGGTGGAAGAGCCAGAAACGCACCTACATCCACTAGCACAACAGTGGCTGGCGAACAAGCTAGTAGCCGTCACTGAATCCGGGGTGCAGGTGGTGCTGACCACTCATAGTCCAACATTCATCGATCTTGCGGTCCCGGGATCCAAAGTGCTTGTTCGAAAGCGAGGCGAGGGCCGGGCAACGACTGTCCTGCAGTTGAAGTCGCAGCAACTCGTCAATAAGGTCGTCGAGTTGGGCGCGCCGGAACGAGTGACTGTAACGAACGTCGGCGAGTTCTACGAAAACTCTGCAACTGAAGAGATCAAGAGCGGTCTGTTGGCACGAGGATGTCTTCTGGTTGAAGGAAGCTCCGAACAGTTGGGGCTACCAGTTCTGTTGGGCCGGTTAGGCTTTGATTTGACGAAACTCGGGATAGCGGTGATACCAGTTGGAGGAGTTGGCAATTTAGCAAAGTGGATTCGCTTCTTCAAAGCATACGAGATTCCTGTATTCCCGGTATTCGATACCGATTCCGACAAGACAGGAAAGACTGCTGCGGAGCGACGTTCAAATCGGGAGGAAATTATCAGTTGCATCGGCCTCGGCGCGGGCGTCGATTGGGAACAATTGGTCTCGGGTCCCATTGGAGTTCATGAGAAGTTCGCCGTCTTTGATAGTAACTACGAGACCGCTATGAGGTCAGTGTTTGGTGATACTTATGTCCAACTTGAGTCGGTCGCGCGTGAGGAACTTGGAGCATCCAAACCTTTGATCGCAAGATATGTGGCGAAGAATATTCCGATTTCAACTGGACTGGACGAACCACCGCTTGGTTGGCAATTCTTGATTCAGATTGGCGATCGAATCGAAGAGCTGCCTGCAACGTGGCAACCATGAAAGAAGTG